>JAKFYK010000025.1 GCA_021730905.1 Betaproteobacteria bacterium
ATTTCTTCGCCAGCACGTGCGTCATCGCCGCTGTCAGCGTCGTCTTGCCGTGGTCCACGTGCCCTATCGTCCCCACGTTCACGTGCGGCTTCGTACGCTCAAATTTACCCTTGGCCATAGTCAGTCCTTGCTATACGTTATAACTAATTGTTTTAAAATAACTTTATTAAAAGCTCACTAAAATTACAACGAAACATCACGACGGAACCGATGCCACTTCACCTGATGCACAATTCTGGTGCCCATGGCGCGGATTGAACGCGCGACCTCTCCCTTACCAAGGGAGTGCTCTGCCACTGAGCTACATGGGCTGCGGTTCTCTCTTAAAATTACCCTTAAAAATAGAATCCTGACCAAGAAAAACCACTATCCCAGCGCCTATCCACCCGGTGCACACGCCATTTTTGGAGCGGGTGAAGGGAATCGAACCCTCGTCGTAAGCTTGGAAGGCTTCTGCTCTACCATTGAGCTACACCCGCCTGACTCTTTACAAAGTAACCACTCCCACCACAAGCCACACTTAACCAATTGATTCTATTTAAATAAAATTAGACCATTGCTACGATCCTGGGTGGTGGAGGAGGTTGGATTCGAACCAACGTAGGCGCAAGGCCAACAGATTTACAGTCTGCCCCCTTTAACCACTCGGGCACCCCTCCGAACGAAACCGCCTATTATCGTTTTGTTTACTGGTGCTGTCAAATAACTTCACTTAATTTGACAGTACGAAGGCGCATGAAACAAAGGGGAAATTCCAGAAACGCCTGAACCCGTCCGCATCGTCCGGCGAATGCCCCAAAATGGCCATGTGTTACCGGCGTATCAGCACTTTTCGTACACCCAAAATCTCACAGGTAAGGCTCGCGAAAGCATCCCGCAACAAAATGCGCGACAGTCGCGATTTGTGATGGCATAATCCCGACGCGGCGAAACCGCTTGACACACGATTTCACAATAAAACAAGGTCGTGCGGTTTCCGGATGCAAGTGGTTCAAACTGAAATCCCCGAGGAGGGGCACAGGCAGATCGTGCCGCATTTCGTGGCCATCATTCCTTATATTCACGTTGGAGAATTGAATGATTAAGAGCAAGAAAGACTTGTACGCGGGGATCATGTTCATCGCGATCGGCGTGTTTTTTGCCTTGTGGGCGCTAAACTACCCTATGGGCACCGCGGTACGGATGGGGCCTGCCTACTTCCCCACCATTCTGGGTTGGCTGACGGCCTCACTTGGCCTGATCATTTTTATCCGAGGGTTTACCGTTCCCGACGAAGATCCCCGTCCCATCAACTGGAGGCCGTTGCTGTTGATCAATGGTGCGGCAGTCGTATTTGGGCTGCTGGTTGATCCTTTAAAAATCGGTTTTGTCGGCGCTGTGGTGGTCTCGGTCATCATCTGCGCCCTTGGCGGCTACGAGTTCAAATGGAAAGAAGCGATTACCGAGGCCATCGTCCTGATAGTGGTGTGTTGGGCCTCGTTCGTTTGGGGACTGGGCCTGCCATTCCGGTTGTTCCCGTGGTCCTGATCAGAAAACCGTGATTCCATGGAAAAATTGAAGAATTCTGGAGATACCATGAAAAAAACCATACTCGGATGTGCGGTTGTAGCGGGCCTGATGCTGGCATCGTTTGCATTTGCCCAAGCCACAGGCAAACCCGCTGACTTTAAAGATCCCGGCCTGTTCAAAAACCTGATCCTGGGATTTTCGGTCGCCCTGAGCTGGACCAATTTGTGGTACTGCTTTATCGGTTGCTTCCTCGGCACGCTGATCGGTGTGCTGCCCGGCATCGGTCCGGTGGCTACCATCGCAATGTTGCTGCCGATTACCTTTAATCTGCCACCGATTCCAGCGCTCATCATGCTGGCTGGTATTTATTACGGCGCGAGCTACGGCGGTTCCACCACCGCGATTCTGGTCAATCTTCCGGGCGAGTCATCCTCAGTGGTGACTTGTATCGACGGCTACAAGATGGGGCAGCAGGGCCGCGCCGGACCTGCGCTGGCCATCGCGGCAATAGGCTCGTTCTTTGCCGGCACCGTGGGCACCATCCTGATCGCGTTGTTTGGCCCGCCGCTGGCTGAACTGGCATTCGAGTTCGGCGCCGCGGAATACTTCTCGATGATGGTGCTGGGCCTGGTCGCCGCGGTAGTGCTGGCCTCCGGCTCGCTGATCAAGGCAATTGCGATGATACTCGTCGGTCTGCTGCTGGGGATAATCGGCACGGACGTGAACTCCGGGATCGCGCGTTACAGCTTCGGCATCTCGGAACTGTCGGACGGCATCGGCTTTGTGTCGGTGGCCATGGGCATGTTCGGTTTTGCAGAAATCATCAGCAACCTCGAAGCCAAGCAGGCGGACCGCTCGGGCGCGAAGATTTCCGAAGTCAAGAGCCTGATGCCTACCGCCGATGACATCAAGCGGTCTATCGGCCCGATTCTTCGCGGCACGTGTATCGGCACCATCTTCGGTATTTTGCCGGGTTCGCATACGGTTATCGCCGCGTTCTCTTCCTACACGCTGGAAAAGAAACTCGCGAAAGACCCGTCGCGTTTTGGCAAGGGCGCGATTGAAGGTGTAGCCGGTCCGGAATCCGCGAACAACGCCGCCGCGCAGACTTGTTTCATCCCGCTCTTAACGCTGGGTATTCCAACCGGCGCGGTGATGGCGCTGATGGTCGGCGCGATGACGATTCAGGGTATCGCTCCCGGCCCGCAGGTGATGACACAAAAACCGGATTTGTTCTGGGGCATGATTGCCTCGATGTGGATCGGTAACGGCATGCTGGTGCTGCTCAATCTGCCGCTGATCAGCATCTGGGTGCTGTTCCTGAAAATCCCCTATCGCATCCTGTTCCCCGGCATCTGTCTGTTCTGCGCCATCGGGGCCTACTCGCTGAACAACAGCGCAATGGAAGTGTATCTGGCGGCTGCGTTCGGTTTCTTCGGCTACTTCGCCTCCAAGTGGGGTTGCGAGCCGGCGCCGTTGCTGCTGGGCTTCGTGCTGGGACCATTGATGGAAGAAAACCTGCGCCGCGCCATGCTGATTTCGCGTGGTGATCCGTCAGTATTCGTCACCCGTCCGATTTCCTGCGGCATGTTGCTGGTTGCACTGGCGCTGCTGATCATGATCATATCGCCGCAGATGAAGAAAAAGCGCGAAGAAATACTTACCGAAGGCGACGGCCACTAAGCCGTTATCCTCTCAAAAAAACGCCGCGGAATTCGCGGCGTTTTTTTTGCCTGAGCAGGGTGGCTCGGCGAAATCTGTACGCCAGCGTTAGTGTCCGCCGGTACCGCTGATGCTGGTGCCGCCGCAGACAAAAATCGTCTGCCCGGTAATATAACCGTTCTCCACCGCCAGCAAAAACGCCACCATGCGCGCGATGTCGTCCGGCGTGCCCACGCGTTTGACCGGAACGCTGTCGATCACCTTCTGCCGTTTCTCGCTGCCCAACGGATGCCCGTTGTCGAACAATTCCGACCCCACGGGCCCCGGCGCGATCACATTCATGGTAATGCCGTCGGCCGCGACCTCCAGGCACAGCGAACGCGTCATGCCTACCAGTGCCGCTTTGGCTGCCGAATACACCACGCGCTGCGTCTTGCCCATCATCGCACGCGACGCCATGCTGACGATGCGGCCGAATTTCGCCTCGCGCATGCCCGGCACAAACGCCTTGGTCAAAATCATGGCTGCGCGCACGGTAAGACCCATCACGTAGTCCATGTCCTCGGCCGTCGCCGTTTCAAGCGGCCCCGGCCGGTTGGCGCCCGCATTATTGACCAGGTAACGCACACCGTATTGCCTGGCGATCTCGTCGGCGATCTCAGTGGCTTGTTGCGTGTCCGACAGATCAGCGCCCATATACACCAGCCGCGCGTGCGAAATCCGCGGCGGCTTGCGCTGTAGTGCGATAACTGTATGACCGCTGTCCAGCAAGCGCTGCGCAATCGCTTCGCCGATGCCTGCGCTTGCGCCGGTGACTACCGCTACCTCTTCCATGCCCGACTCCCTGTATTCCCAAATTATTTTTGCGATTATAGACCGCATGATGCAAGACACCGCACGCAACCCGCGACTTGATAAACTGACGTCTCGTTATGGCAAGCACAGTTGGAACGCTGCGCTGTGCACGGACGACCCGTTGTGGCAAATGAGACGAAGCGCAGATGCAAAACAAGGCGCAGCCGGTTTCAACGCAAAGCACAAGCCACGATTCACCGGGAAATAGCACTCAAGAACCAATAGCTACGATGGCTTCACCGGCAGCAACCCCTTGAACACCGCCCCCAAAATTCGCGTGCTGGCACCGTTTCGCCTGCGCAGTTACCGCTTTCAATGGCTGGCCGATCTCTCGACCTCGTGGGCGTTCGAGATGGAAACCATCATGCTGAGCTGGTACATCCTGGTGGAAACAAAATCGGTTTTTCTGCTCACGCTGTTTGCCTCGACGCAGTACATCGGCACGCTGCTCTCGCCGGTATTCGGCGTGATGGGCCACCGGCTCGGCAACAAACGCGTGTATTGCGCGATGCGCGCCTGCTACACCACGCTCGCCGCGATCATGATGCTGCTGGTGCTGACCGGCGCATTGACGCCCTTGTATGTGTTCATCATCTCGGCGTTGCTGGGCATGGTGCGCCCTTCGGATCTGGTGCTGCGCTATTCGCTGATCGGCGAAACCATGCCTGCCGGCGAACTGATGGCGGCAACCAGCGTCTCGCGCACGACGCAGGATTCCGCACGCATCATGGGCGCGCTCGCCGGTGCCGGCATCGTCGCAACCCTGGGCATGGGCATCGCGTATGTGGTCGTTGCCTGTCTCTACGCCGTCAGTTTTCTGCTGAGTCTTAACGTTACCGGCGTGCGTGCGTTAGCCACAAACGATGGCAGGCTCAAACCTGCCGAGATATCCATATGGTACGATCTGCGAGACGGCACCGCACATGTCTGGCACACACCGCAACTGCTGGCGGCGGTTTGGCTCGCGTTTCTGGTCAATCTCACGGCGTTTCCGCTGACCAGCGGTTTGTTGCCCTACGTCGCGAAAGAGGTTTACCACACCGATCAAACCGGCCTCGGTTATCTCGTGGCGGGTTTTTCGTTTGGCGCGTTGCTGGGATCGGTCATTCTCAGCCGCTTCGGCCACGCCCTGCCTCCCGCGCGCATGATGGTTGGCTTCTGCGCGGTATGGTATTGCATGACCTTTATTTTCGCGCAGATGGCCGGACCCGCCGGCGGCATTCCAATGCTGATACTCGCCGGCCTCGCGCAAAGCTTCGGCATGGTGCCCATGTCGGCGATGATGCTGAGAAACGCCGGACCGCAATTTCGCGGTCACGTCATGGGCTTGCGCATGCTGATGATCTACGGCCTGCCCATCGGCCTGCTGATTTCAGGCCCGCTGATCAGCCATTTCAGCTATCGCGCCACCGCGTCGTTGTACTGCACAATTGGCCTGATTGTTACCGGCTTGATCACGCTGCGCTGGCGCGCGCATGTGTGGCAACTCGACGCACCGGCAAATAAACGAAACTGAAGACTGAACACTACTTTCGTATCGGAATCACAATCTGTGTTTGCGTGATGATAGCCACACGACTGTTGTCGCCGGAATTGGTTATGGTCGTTTGCCACACCATTGTCGTGCGGCCCACGTGCAGTGGAATCGCCACCGCTTTCAGCACCGGCCCCACGCCGGCACCTAGAAAATTGGTTTTTGATTCGAGCGTCGTCGTGACATAACCTTCGGGCAGATTCATCACCGTGCCCGCCGCGCCGATGCAGTCGGCGAACGCCATCAGCGCCCCGCCGTTGGCGCGGTCATTCCGATTCAAAACGATCGCGCTCACCGGCAGTTCCGCAACCATTTTCTTTTTGCTGGCGAACGTGATTTTTACACCCATCGCGCGCGGCAAACCGCCGCCGAAACCTTCAAGTTTTTCCGGCACGCTGCCGAACGCGGTTTTTACGGTACCCTTTTTTGCCTGAGCCATGATTTTTTATTCAATAAAAACAAATGATTATTAATTCCTGCTGCACCCATACAACAACACTGGCGGGTTCACAGCTCCAGTTTGATCTTTGCCACCCTGAACACGGGTAAAGCGTTCGACTTCCGCGCGCATGAAACGCGTGAATTCCTCCGGTGCGATGCCGCGCGCCTCCGCGCCCTGCGCCGCGGGTGGAAACATCATCGGACACAGCACGATCAGCGTTACGAAAGCGGCACGGCGGATGCCCACTATGAAGCCGCTTTCATAAACGCCAGCGTATGGTGGCCGACGTCCGCCGCGCGCTCCCAGCCCATGCAAAAACGCGCACCCGCGATGACTTCAGATCGCAATCTGCTGTTTTTATTGTGAAACTCATCGCGGTATTGCAGGTAATGAAAATGCTCGCCGATCAACAGCAGTACAGGGCAAGTGATGCGCGCAAGGCTTCCGGTGATGTCGTACTGGTGCAGCGCGTCGAGCGCCTGCCAGCGGTGACGTCCGGCCTCGATCTGCGACAGGTTAACGCGATCCATCCATGATTGCGTGGGCTGCATCGGCGCATGGCCGGGATCATTGTTCAACAGAAAGTCGATGGTGCGCGTCAACGGAAATCCCGATGCATCTTCCGGCCGCAGCCCGCCTTTCAACGGCGCGTGACGCGCTTCGGCGCCGCTGCGGTCCTTGTAATACGGGCAATTCACCAGCACCGCCTTGTTCGCGCGCTGCGCGTGATTCGCCGCGAGTTCAATCGACACTGCCGCACCCACTGCTTCGCCCAGCACACAGAATTTCCGAATATTCAACACGTCGGCGACCTCGACCACGCAGCGTGCGTAATCGCCTATCGTTGGCTGCACTTCAACATGATCCGACGCGCCATGACTCGGATAGTCCATCGCTACCACGCGCAGCGCCGGGCACAACACTGCCATCAACTCCAGATACAGCGCGGATGACTGCTGGTTGATATGCTGCAAAAAAATCGCGTCGCTTCCCGCACTGCCCGCGGCGCGATAGTGCATATAGCCCAGGCCGGTTTTGACCAGCCCGCGTTCGACGTTCATGATTGCCTGACAGACGGTTAATCGGAACGGATGTTGTTTTCCTTAACCACTTTCGCCCAGCGCGCCATTTCGGCAACCACGAATTTCGTCATCGCCTCCGGCGTACCGACGACCAGATCCATGCCGAATTGCTCGGTCAACTGCTTGCGCAGGTCGGGCTGGCTGTAGGCTTTCGTAAGTTCCGCATGCATTTTATTCAGCACCAGTTTGGGCAGCCCCGCCGGCGTCACAATACCCCACCACGCCAGCGCCGAAAATCCCGGCAAGCCGCTCTCAATGAACGTCGGCGTGTCCGGGTTCATGTGCGAGCGCTTTTCTCCGGTAGTTACCACCGCGCGCAAGCGGCCGGCACGGATATGCGGGCCGGGCACGGCAACCGACGTGACAGCAAAATCAATTTGCCCACCGATGGCATCGGTGGTCGCCGGGCCGCCGCCTTTGTACGGAATGTGTATCATTTTTATGCCAGCCTGCTGCTGCACCAGCATCATCGCCAAATGCCCCAAGCTGCCGCTGCCCACCGAACCAAACGTCAGCGTCGCCGGTTTCGCTTTTGCCAGTTTCACCACGTCATCGAAATTCTTGAATGGCCTGGCAGGATTGGTAGTCAGCACCATCGGCGCCGTGCCCACAATCATCACCGAGGCAAAATCTTTCAACGTGTCATATGACAAATCCGAAATCAGCGCCGGATTGACCGCGTGCGTGTCGAACACAAATACATAGGTATACCCGTCGGGGGTAGACTTTGCGGCGATAGCGGTGCCAATGGCACCCGAAGCACCGGCACGATTGTCGACCACAAACTGTTGCCCCAACGACGCGTTGAGCCGCGCGCCCGTCAGCCGTGCGAGTGGATCTACCGAACCGCCCGGCGGAAACGGCACCATGAAGCGCACGGGTTTGTTGGGCCAATTCACGGCTGGCTGCGCATGCGCATGTGCCGCGGCGCACACAACGCCCGCCGCGATTGCGTAACGCAAAGTGCTTCCGAGTAATAGCGCCATAAGCCCTCCTCCTGTAACCAGACAGGCTTCTATGTTTGCTTTTATTGCCTTGTAGCAGACCACTTTCCGCTGCCGTCGCTGCCCTTGTAAGTGCCCTCGATGGCGTTGCCGTTGACACGGCCGGTGTACTGCGCTCCGGCTGCGGTAAATGCAATATGATCGCCGCTCATCTTGGCTTCTGAAAGAACCGCGGTCACGTTACCGCGCGCGAGATTACCGCTGAGCATCTGATACTCCTGCTTCAATGTCAGATCGCCACGCGATGTCTTCCAGCTGCCCGAGACTTTTGCGGGAATAATCCACAGATAGCCCGTACACCACGACGTGCAATCGCCACCGGCGGAAATTTTTTCGTCTTCTTTCCAGTCGCCCATGGTGAACGAATTGGAAACGATACGCGTGCCCGGCTTCATGTCGAGCAGCGTGGGACGCAGCTTCACATTGAGATCGGGCAGCAAAAACAGTGTAATCACGGTTGCCTGCGTATAGTCTTTTTTGCTGGCCTCAGTGAATATATCGCCGTGCTTGAAAATCGCCTTGTCGGCCACGCCTTCTTTCTGTGCATTGCGGCGGGCAAGTTCAACCATATCGGGGTTGTACTCAATGCCAAACGCCTTGCCGCCGCGCTTGGCGGCAGTGATCACCGTGCGGCCGTCACCCGAACCGAGGTCATAGTGAACATCCGACGGCGTGAGCTTCGCCATGTCGAGCATGCGGTCCACCAACGCCTGCGGCGTCGGCACCCACACCACATCCTTGCCCGATTGGCCGACGCTCGGCTCATATTCTTTTTTCGCAGGCGCAGGTTGCGCCAGCGCGACACTCGAAAAAACTGATAGCAAAAATACTACCGAAAAACAGCGAAAGTTCACCAACATGGAAGTCTCCATTTGAGTGTAAAAGCGAACGCGCATGATACCGGATTCGCTACGGACGCGGTGCTATCATGTGGGCCTTCGCCTCGTAAAATTTCCGCTCAAAACCCGCAGAAAAGGAACTCGCATGGCCTCCGTACCATCCACGTCCGCCGTGTCCGTTGCCAAGGCAGACGAACTTTCGTTCATGTATTTCCCCGAGGACTACCGCTGGTCGCACGGCATGCTGATCGGCCTGAATTCCGCACCGTGGGGCGGCGCCGAGATTGATGAAGTCAATCGCATCGGCCTGCGACTGAAAAGCAAAGTCGGCGACGACACCGCGTGGTTTCAGGAGTGGTCACGCGAAGCCCGCAAGGTGGAAGACGCAGGCCGCGCGCACATCGCCGCGGGACGGCGTACGACCGGCGCACAGTATTTGTTTCGCGCATCAAATTACTACCATGTCGGCGAACGCTTTCTGCAACCCAAAACCGCGGGACTCGCCGCCTACAAACGCGGCGTGGATTGCTTTCGCGATGCCGCGCAATTGATACGCCGCCCGAAAATCGAGCACGTGGAGATTCCTTACGAAGGCGCATCGCTGCCGGCGATACTGATCCACGCGGAAGATACTGGTCGCACAGGTCCCGCGCCGGCGATGGTGTTTTTTGATGGCTTTGACGTGACCAAGGAAATCCAGTATTTCAAGGGCGTGCCCGATCTCACCGCGCGCGGCATTGCCTGCCTGATCGTCGATGGCCCCGGCAACGGCGAGTCGGTACGCTTTCGCAAGCTATGGCTGCATCACGAAACCGAGCGCTACGCTACCGCCGCCTATGAGTATCTCGCAGCACGCCCTGAAATAGACCCCAAACGCATCGGCGTGATGGCCATCAGCCTTGGCGGCTACTACGCGCCGCGCGCTGCGGCATTCGAGCAACGCTTCGCCGCGTGCATCGCGTGGGGCGCACAGTGGGATTACTGGCAGGTCTGGAAAAACCGCTTCGACAAAATCGACAGCGGCAATGTGCCGTCGCTATCGGTACCGTGGCAGCACCTGTTGTGGATATTCAATGTCAAAACACGCGACGAAGCCATGAAAAAGCTCGAAGGCTTTCGTCTGGATGGCGTAGTGCAGATAATCACTTGCCCGTTTCTGCTGATGCACGGCGAAGGCGACGAGCAGATTCCACTGCCGATAGCGCAAAAATGTTTTGACGCCGTGGGTTCAAGACACAAAACCTTCAAACGCTTCTCGCGCGAAGAAGGCGGCTATCACCACTGCCAGATCGACAACGCGAGCATCGGCGTCGCCTATATGTGGGACTGGCTGGAATCGGTGTTCTTCGCTTCGCGGTAAATCCGGAAAATTTTCAGAACGCCAAATCAAATCGGAGCCATCATGGCCATCTATCCTAATTACACAAAACAACAACTGGCCGCCGGCCATCTTGCGCTCGGCATGGGCATGCGCGTCATGCGCACGGTCGACGCCGGCATGATTGCCAAAAACTGCGGCTTCGACTGGCTGTTCATCGACATGGAACACAGCGCGCTCGATGTCGATCTCGCCTCGCAGGTTGCGATCGCCGCGCTGCCAATGGGCATCACCCCCATCGTGCGCGTGCCGGGCAAGGAACATCATCACGCCTCGCGCCTGCTCGACTCCGGCGCGCAGGGCATCGTGGTGCCGCATGTGGATACCGTGGAGGAAGCCGAGCGCGTGGTGGCCCATTGCAAATATCCGCCGATAGGCCATCGCTCGGTGGCGGGCGCGCTGCCGCAGTTCGGCTATCAGGCCATGTCCGTCGGCGAATCGACACGCATCGCCAACGCTGAAACCCTGGTCATCGTGATGGTGGAAACACCCAAAGCCATCGACAACGCCGACGCCATCGCCGCCGTACCCGGCATAGACGTGGTGCTGATCGGCACCAACGATTTGTGCGCGGAACTCGGCATCCCCGGACAATTCGCTGATCCGAAAGTCGAGGACGCATACCGCACAGTGATCGCCGCCTGCAAAAAACACGGCAAGCATCCTGGCATGGGCGGCGTCTATGATCAAAAACTGATGGACAAATACATCGGCTACGGCATGCGCTTTATTTTGAGTGGCGGCGATTTGAGTTTCTTGCTGGCCGGTGGTAAAGCGCGCACCGAGTTTTTGCGCAACGTGAAGCGGTAGGCATTGGGGCCGCATGAAGCGGGTGGCGATATTCGGCAATGCCGGTGGCGGCAAGTCAACGCTTGCCCACGAGTTGGCCGCAATCACCGGATTGCCGCTTCATGTGCTCGATAAAATTCAGTTCCGGCCGGGCGGCAGCGCAGTCCCGTACGAAGAGTATCTTCAGGCGCATACGGCACTGGTGAACAGCGACGAATGGATCATGGACGGTTTTGGCTGCATAAAGACAGTGTGGGAAAGGCTCGAAGTTGCAGATACGCTGATTCATGTGGACTTGCCTCTGGCAGTGCATGTGATGGGAGTCACCCAACGGCTGGTCAAAGGTCTGTTTGCCGCTCCAGAAGGCTGGCCAGAAGGCAGTCCGGTTATCAGCAGTTCAATATCCAGTTACCGGGTGCTCTGGCCTTGCCATAGTCGCCTGACGCCGAAGTACAGGTCGTACGTGTCGGAAGCGGCGCAACGGAAGCGGGTTTTTCATTTGCGCTCCAGGCGGGAGTTAAAGCAGTTCCTGGAGGCCATCAAGGGTGAGGTCGGCTCGGCGCAGCGTTTAACCAGACGCCCCTAATCACAACCGAGGCTCACCACAAGCCGCGCCTTCGGTGTTCCTATCCTCCGCCAGCCCAAACAGCAGCCGCGCGCCGCATTGCGAACCGAACATGCGTGCCTGGCTGTGCCCGGTATCGATCACTTCGTACGCGCGCCGGTTGAGGATCATTCCCGTTTTCGCGAGATAGCGTTCGTAGCGTATATAGTTTTTGCCGCGTTCAAGGCGCTGGCTGCCGCCGGCCTGCGCGCCGCAGGATTTGTCGAGTTGTTCATGGTTCGGGTCGGTGTCGGCGGCGCCAAGCAGATAAGTCACATCGCGCCCGGCATAGCGCAGAAAGAGGTCATCGCTGCGCGGCGTGCCGGCGTAGCGCGGCAGCTTGTCGAGACCATAGCGGTATTCGTTGTAGGATGGGCACGTGCGCGTGTCGTACGGCGCGAAGCCGCCGGCACGCGGGCGCTCGCCGGTGAAATACAGGTACGTGGATGGATTGGCGACGATGTAACTCAATGATTTCCCCGCGGCGCGCACTTTGCCGTCCACTGCATTGAGAACGGCATAGCGATGCACGAGTTGCCCCCCGCCGGAATGCCCCGCCAGCACGATGCGTTTCAGATTCGGAAAACGACGGCTATCCAGCAAAACGGCGAGCATATCGTCGATGGGCTGAAAGGCGCTTAACGGTTGCGGCCAGTTTTCGGCGTCCTGCCCGCTGTTCCAGCGGCTGCCACGCCACAATGGCAAGCCATCGAGCGCGCGCTTATTCGCACTGGTACGGGCATCGGTAGTTGCAAAATAATTCGGCGCGATCAGCAGTGTTTCATCGGCATTCGATCCGCTCGCGTGCAACAGTTTTTCCGCCGTCGCAAAGTAACCCGCACCATTGCGCCCCATGCCATGAAACACCAGCACCGCCGATGTCACTCGCTCGGCGGATGCGCCCCAGCGCCGGTTGCTGTGAATCGCAAACGGATAACGCGCGCCCGCTTCGCCCAGTTCGATGCGCTGCCATTGCACGCGCTGAACGTCCTGCGCCTGCGCGCCGATCACGCCCGTGCAGGCACAACAAACGACGCAAAAAATATACTTATAAAACAAATACTTACACTACTTCGTGCGCGTGGCGATCCACTCCCGGCTGGCGCCAGCCACCGTGGCTGTACCGGTGATGGTATCGCCAGCCACCTTGCCGCTGTACTGCGCGCCGCCTGCGCTGAAACTGATCTGATCGCCGCGCAATCGTCCGCCGGTCACCAGCGTCGACACGCCGCCGGCGTTGATCGAGCCGGAGAATTTCTGGAATTCCTGCTTGAAGGTGATGTCGCCGTTCGCCGACTTCCACGCGCCCTCCACTTTTGCCGGCACGATCCACAGCAATGCGGTGCGGTAGTAGCTGGAGCTTTCGTCGCTGGCCGCGGTGCCGGTTTCGTCGGCCTCCCACTCGCCCATGGTGAACGTGTTGGACACGATGCGCGTGCCGGGCTTAAGGCCCAGGATTTTCGGACGCAACCTGAGATTGATATCGGGCAGCAAAAACATGGTGATCACCGTCGCCTGCGAAAAATCGGTCTCGAACAAATCCGCTTTCATGAATGTGGCGCGTTCGGTAACGCCTTCTTTCGCCGCTGCGCGCTGCGACAGCGTGACCATATCCGGGTTGTATTCGATGCCCAGCGCCTTGATGCCGCGCTTGGCCGCCGTGATCACCGTGCGGCCGTCGCCCGAGCCGAGGTCAATCACGTAGTCGCTGGTCGTGGCTTTCGCCATGTCGAGCATCTTGTTCACCAGCGCCTGCGAGGTCGGCACCCACACCACGTCCTTGCCCTGCTGCCCGACTTCGGGTTTGAATTCTTTAGCGCTTGGTGTAGATTGCGCGGGCTGTGCGTGAACCGCGGCAGCCATAAACGATGCACACACCAAAACCGAAAATAAACGCAGTGCCTTCATGAAGGTTCTCCCGGAATAATCACGCTGAAAATACCGCAAACGGCTGACCGCTAGCTTACAGGATTCCGCCACGCCAAATCACGTCGGCCTCACCCTTACGCTGCCGATAATCTATCATTGCCACCTATGCTTTCCCGTACAGTCCCGCGACTGCTGTGCGCCTTGCTGCCGGCGGCGATGCTGCTCGCGACGGCGCGCGCGCAGGAACCGCCATACCCCGCCAAAGCGGTGCGCATGATCGTGCCATTTCCGCCGGGCGGCGGCACCGATCTGTTGGCGCGCATCATCGGGCAGAAACTCACCGAGAGCTTGGGCGTGCCGATGGTGGTCGAGAATCGTCCCGGCGCGGGCGGTGTCGTCGGCGCCGATGTCGTGGCAAAAGCGCGCGCAGACGGCTATACCCTGCTCACCGTCAGCGCCAGCCACACCATCAATCCGAGCATTTACAAAAAGCTGCCCTATGATACCGTGCGCGATTTTGCGCCGGTCACTTTGCTCGCCGGCGGTCCCGGCCTGCTGGTGGTGCATCCGTCGATACCCGCGAGAAACGTAAAAGAATTTATCGCCTTCGCCAAAGCGCGGCCCGGACTCATCGCCTATGCATCCGCGGGCACCGGCACGCCGCCGCACCTAGGCGGAGAACTGTTCAAATCGATGGCGGGCATCGACTTGACGCACATTCCGTACAAGGGCAACGGCCCCGCCTATACCGATCTCATTTCAGGCCAGGTGCCGGTGATGTTTCCCAACGTATCCACCGGCTTGCAATACGTAAAGGCCGGCCGCATTCGCGCGCTCGCCGTTACCAGCCTCACGCGTGCGCGCGTGGCGCCTGAAATTCCCACCATCGACGAATCCGGCGTGCCCGGTTACGAATTGAATTCGTGGTACGGCGCGCTCACTACGGCCGGCACGCCGGCGGCCATCATCACGCGCCTGCAGCAGGAAATCGCCAAAGCATTGCAACTGAACGACGTGCGCGACAAGCTGGTCACGCAAGGCATGGAGCCCGCAGGCAGCACGCCGGCGGAATTTGCCGCCGTCATCAACGCCGAAATCGGCAAATGGGCGAACGTGGCGAAGCAGTCGGGGTTGAAAGCCGAATAGTTACGCTTTACTTGCTGCGACTGGCATTCCACGGCGACCGTGCCGCGCCCGCAGCCATGGTGCCGTCCATGACATCGCCCACAACGCGGCCGCTGTATTGCACGCCGCCGACACTGAAGCTGATGCGTTCACCGTCGAGCTTGCCGTTGGATATCGCCAGCGTCTTGTCGCTCATGCGCAGATTGCCGGCGATGGTTTGATACTGCTGCGTCAGCGTGAGATCGCCGTGCGCCAGCTTCCACGTGCCCGCGACTTTCGCCGGCACGATCCACAGATATGCCGTGCACCACGATGTGCAGTCGCCTTCGACGCGCGCGGTTTGATCGGGTTTCCAGTCGCCCATGTCGAACGAGTTGGCGGCCACGCGCGTGCCCGGCTTCATGTCGAGAATGGTGGGACGCAGTTTGACGTTGAGTTCGGGCAGCAGGAACAGCGTGATCACCGTGGCCTTGGAATAATCGCTCTGGAAAATATCCGCCTTCTCGAAAGTCGCCTTGCCGGCGACGCCCTCTTTGGTCGCGTTGCGCTTGGACAGTTCGACCATGTCGGGGTTGTATTCGATGCCGTGCGCGCGCGCGCCGCGCTTGGCCGCAGTGATGACGGTGCGCCCGTCACCAGAGCCGAGGTCGATCAGGTAGTCCTGCGGTGTGAGCTTCGCCATGTCGAGCATCCTGTTCACCAGTGTCTGCGCGGTGGGCACCCACACCACATCCTTGCCCTGCTGCCCGACTTCGGGCGTAAATTCCGCCGGCGCGGACGGCGCCGGTTTAGCGGGCTGCGCCGACGCCACCGCGGTCAACGCGGCAAGCCCGATCACAGCGCACGATCTGCGGAACCCTTTTGATGCGAACATGGAAATCTCCAGTTGATGAAAACAAATATTGGAAAAGCCGGGCAGCCTGAATATTGGCAAACGCACACCCGCAAACCGCGCGTGCTATTTCGGTTTGCGCCGCGCCGTCCACCCGACGGAAGCACCTTCATTGCCCACCGTGCCTTCGATGACATCCCCGCTCACGCGCCCGTGATACGACACACCGTCCACGATAAAGTTCAGCGCGTCGCCGCTCACCCGGCCCTGCAACTGCGCCGTGCCGCTGCCGGTGCGCAGCGAACCCTTGAAATACTGGTGACTCTGTGTGAGGGTAAGCTCGCCCTGCGGCATGTGCCAGACGCCTGTCACGTTCGCCGGCACAATCCACAGATAGGCAACGCAATAGTTGCCGCATTTTTCCGTTTCGGGAAGACGCACCGCCGTATCGGAAGACCAGTCGCCGATGCCAAAATAATTGGCAACGATGCGCGTGCCCGGCTTCATCGCGAGAAATTGCGGCCGCAGCCGCAGGTTCATGTCCGGCAACAGGAACAGTGTGAGCACGGTGGCCTGCGAGAAATCGCTGGCGAAAATATCGGCTTTGACAAATTGCGCTTTGTCGGCGACGCCCTGTTGCTCGGCGCTGCGCATGGAATACCGCACCAGGTTGTCGTCGTATTCCATGCCCAGCGCCCGCGCGCCGCGTTTGGCCGCCGCGATCACCAGCCGGCCATCGCCCGAACCGAGGTCGATCACATAGTCGTCGGCCGTCACTTTCGCCAGATCGATCATGGTATCGACCATGATCTCGGGCGTCGGCACCCACACCACGTCTTTGCCGGGCTGGCCGTGCTCTGGTTCGTAGATGGCAGACGGCGTCTGTGCCAGGGCGATACCGGCCACGAACTGCAACGCGCACAGCCAGCTTGCCGCGAACCGCATCAATATCACCTGCCCGCAGCGCTGCTTTCGAGACATTCGATCAGCAGCGTGAGCGCCGTCTGGCCAAACACAATCATGTTCCCCTGCCGGTCCGCACTGGCGGTTTCGAGCGTCATCGATTTTTCAACGCCTGCGCCCACCGCAGCCAGCACACAGTGCCCGGCCGCGTAGCCATAGCGACTGCCCGTCGGGCCTGCCGCACCGCTTTCACTGAGTCCCCAGTCCGCATTGAGGCGCTCGCGTATGGTGCGCGCCCTGAACAAGGCATTTGCCTCGGTCCCCCCGCGCACACTCTGCAGCATGTCCGGCGTCACGTCGCGCAAGCCCAGCAACGCATCGCGCGTGTACATCACCATGCCGCCCTTGCAGTAGGCAGAGGCGCCCGGAAACGCCAGCAGCGCGGCGTTGATCAAACCGCCAGCAGAGGATTCCGCCACGGCGATGGTTTGTTTGCGCGCCTTGAGCAGCGCGGCGGCTCTTTCAGCGAGCGGCAAGAGTTCTTTCATGCGGTTTCCTTCCGGTTTCAGATACTGGATTGTGTAGTCAGCGGAAACTCCATTTTGCGGTATAAAGGTCAAATTGCAAAATGCGCAAAATGAACCTTCCACCACTTGTGATTCCGTTCACGCACGCATGACAAACCGCCGCCTGTCGTTCCCGCGCAGAGCCTGTCCTCGAATACTTTAGTCGGGGACGGGAACCCATAACACAGCGTCGTGTGTGGCAATGTATCTTTTCCGCGATAATTTCAGGCAAACACGCAAGGAGCATGCATTGAACAACACCACAATACTCGACCCCTCCGCCCCTTCCGGCGCAGGTGCGCAGCGCTCGTGGAAAGCGCTCGACAGCCTGCAAGGCAAGGTCGTCGCGTTCATCGACAACTCCAAACCCAATTTCAATCATCTCGCTGACGATCTGGCCGAACTGCTGGTAAGCCGCTATGGTGTCACGCGCGTGGTGCGCCATCGCAAACGCGCGGCATCGGTGCCCGCGCTGGAAGCGGTTTACGCCGACATCGAGGCGAACTGCGATCTGGTGATCACCGGATCAGGCGACTGAGGCTCCTGCACGTCGTGGAGTGTCCACGACACGGCAGAATCGGTGAAGCGCGGCGTGCCCGCGATCACGGTATGCTCGACCGCATTCACCGTGCTGGGGAAAAAGCAGTTGAAGGCGCTTGGTTGCGAGCATTATCCACTGGCGGTAATTCCGCATCCGTTCGGCCTGCGCACGCGCGAACAGGTGCGTGGCATTGCCGAGAAATGCGCGGACGATATCGCGCGCATCGCCATCGACTCGCAAGCCGGTGTACTCGCCGGCGGCAAACCGGCACGCAGCAACGTTGCCGCGCGCGCAGCACGCGTGGAAGCACCGGAAGACCCCGAAGATTTCGACAGATTCTGTATCGAGCGCCGCTGGAGCGACGGCCTGCCGTTGCGGCCGCCGACACTGGATCGCGTCGAGCGCATGATCTACGCCAGCGGCCGCGCGCCCGGCGACATCATCGCTGTGGTGCAGCCGGGATTCGGCACCGCAACGGTCGAAGGCATCGCCATCAACGCAGTGATGGCGGGTTGCCGCCCCGAGTACATGCGCGCGCTGATGGCGTCGGTGGAGGCGTTCACCGACCGGCGTTTCAATCTGCAGGGCATACAGGCCACCACCAATCCGGCGACACCGTTCATCATCATCAACGGCCCGGCCGCGCGCGAACTCGGCGTGAATGGTCATCTCAACTGCCTGGGTCAGGGCACCTGGGCCAACGCGACGCTCGGCCGCGCGCTGCGGCTGGTAATGCAGAACATCGGTGGCACGCTACCCGGAGAAATGGACCGCGCCACGCACGGCCAGCCCGGCAAGTACACCTTCTGCTGTGCGGAGAACGAGGATGACAATCCGTGGGAACCGCTGCATGTGGAGCGCGGCTTCGACAGGAACGACAGCACCGTCACCCTCGTCGGCGCCGCGGGCACCGTCAATTTCAACACGCATGCCAAGGACGCCACCGATCTGCTGAAAGTTTTTGCCGACAGCATTTGTTTTCCGACGAATAACGATTACTACTTCGGCGGCGAACCGTGGCTGCTGATTTCGCCGGAGCACGCCGAGATATTGCATCGCGAGGGTTTGAGTAAACGCGATGTGAAGTTGAAGCTGTGGGAAATGTCCAAACTGCACGTCGATCGCCTCGCCGCGAAGGACCGCATGCGCCTGCAACATACGCGCGGCGCGGAACTCGGGCAGTTCGGCACGGACACAAAAATTCCGATTTCGATCAAGCCCGAAGAAGTCGGCATCATCGTCGCCGGCGGGCCGGGCACGCACTCGGTGCATGTGCCGACGTTCGGCCACACGCGCGCGGTGACGCGCAAGATCGTGTAGTGGCGTCAGTGCTATGATGCGAACCATGATAGATATGTTAACAATAATGTTTAAAATCAAATACTTATGTAAAATGTGATTCCCGGCACATCAGGCTTTGGAGTCACGCCGGAATGTGCGGGCGCAGTTGCGACACACGTGCAAACCAATCAAGGAGATACAACATGCCCCAAATGACGATACGCGGCGCCCATATCAACTATGAAATTCTCGGCGACAAAGGCCCGTGGGTTGCACTTACGCCCGGCGGACGCCGGCCGCTTGAAGGCGTGAAACATCTCGCCGAGCGCGTCGCGGCAGCGGGCTACCGCGTGCTGATACACGACCGCCGCAACTGCGGCGCCTCCGACGTGGTGCTCGAAGGCACGCCGTCCGCGCCCAGCGAATACGAAATCTGGGCTGAAGATCTTTACGCGATGCTGCAACACTTCAATGCGCTGCCTGCGTTCGTGGGCGGCGGTTCGTCGGGCTGCCGCATGTCGCTGCTGCTCGCGCTGCGCCATCCTGAAGCGGTGCGCGGCTTGCTGTTGTGGCGCGTGACCGGCGGTGAATTCGCCGCCAAACGGCTCGCCAACCAGTACTATCTGCAGTACATCGAAGCCGCGAAGAAAGGCGGCATGGCCGCCGTGTGCGAAATGGAACATTTCCGCGACCGCATTGCGCAGCGCCCGTCAAATCGACAGACGCTCATGAGCATGGACGTCAAGCGCTTCACTGCATCATTCAGCACATGGGCAGACGGTTTTCTGCAAGACGCGGAAAAGCCGGTGATCGGCGCCACCGTCGCACAATTGCAATCCGTCAAAATCCCCACGCTGATTGTGCCCGGCAACGACAAGACCCACGCGCGCAACGTCGGCGAAAACGCGCATGCCATCATGAAGGGCAGCGAGCTGTATATCCTGTTCCCCGAACACCAGGACATTGATATCGTGCCGCCGCAGGAATGGGAATTCAAGGACGACGAGCTGGCGGGCGTGTTCGCGGATTTCATGAAGCGCGCGGCGACACAGGCAGCATAAGTGGGCGCCGCACCCATGACTGAACTCAACAAGGCGTTCGCGGCACTGGGTGTGGTGATGGTCGTGGCAGGTGTGGCATTGCTGGGGTATCTCGGCTACACCGTGTTCCAGATCCTCGCCATGCCGGAACAAGTCGGCTTCGTCAAATTCCTGCTGAGCCGCATGGGCACGTGCGACAAACTGATCTATGGCCACGCGGGCAATGAACCGTTCGAACTCAACCTCGCCGAACCCGCGCGCACCGTGCTGTTGCTGTTTTTTGGCGTAGCGATATTCTGGATCATGGCAGGCATCGCCAAGGCTATCATCAGCGCAGGCATCGGCATCGTGCGCATGTTCGGCACCAGCCCTGCCCGCGACCCCTGACCGTTTAAACCGGCCTGCCCCTTTGCTAGGCAGGCCACCGGCGGTCAGCCCAGTTCGCGATGCACGAACTCGATGATTTTTTCTACCGCGTCTTTCGCCTGCTGCGAATTCGGATCGTTGGTAATGAATGCCTCGCCCACGCCTTCAAACAGGTGCAGATCCACCTTGCCGCCCGCTTTGCGGTAGGCCGCGATGAAACGGTCGCGGTTTGGCACCGGGTGCGCAAGATCAGCAGTGCCCTGCAGATAAATCACCGGCGGCATCTGTGCTTTTTCGCCGCGCTCGAGCAAGCGCGTCGGGTTGGCCTCAGCCTGCGCCTCGGTGCTGCCCCACCACAGATCATGGCTCTCGACCCAGTTTTTGGCGTGCTTATCGTGCTGCCCACCGAGCAAACCCTGCGCGTATTCGTAACGTCCCAGCGGATCAATCACCGGCCAGCACATCACTGCGCATTGCACTGACGCATCGATACCGGCCGGTCCCGGCAGCGCGGCAAATCGCGTATCGCTGGGCCGCATTGCGGTAAGCATCGCCTGGTGTCCGCCACTTGATACGCCGAGGATACCCACGCGCTTGGGATCGATATTGAATTCGGCAGCGCGCGACTTGAACCAACGCAGCGCGTAATTGATGTCCTGCATCGACGCCGGAAACCCCGGATCGGCCGGCGGCATGCGGAAATCCAGCGACGCCACCACCACGCCGGTTTTTGCCAGCGGCGCATCCGTGCCCTCATCGGCCATGCGATCCTTCTTGGTCCACGCACCGCCGTGGATATCGATGAGCAGCGGAAACGGTCCCTTGCCTTTTGGTTTGTAGACGCGCGCGAGAAACGGCTTGTTGCCATGCTTGATGTATTCCACATCGGTGACATCGATTTCGTAACTGACGCGTTGTGCGGTATCCATGGTGTGCTCCTTGATTAGAAACGTTTCGGGATGCGGCATTGTAGCGCTGCAAGTTGTATTCGCGCGTCAGCGCAAACTGCATTTCAGATGCAAAAAAATATCAAATAAAAACAAATAGTTACAAAACACTCTACCTTGCATCCCCCTGAGAGTCGCCGAGCAGCGCAGCCAAGTCAGGGAATTCTGCGAGGACTGTCTGAGTCCTCGCGTGCTTTTTGCGAGGGCGAGTTCCGCAGCAGCCTGACTTGGTGAGCAGCGCAGGGAAGCCCGAAGGGCCGGCGAACCGGGGGCCGCCTTCTTTTGGTTACTTTTCTTGGCGGAGCAAGAAAAGTAACCAGCCGCCGGGCTGCCCCCGGCGAAGTTGATGTCAAAGTGTAAAATCAGTCGGCGAAATGGGATTGTCGGCTACGAGTAATCTCTGCCATGTCGCCGAGCAAAGGCGGCAACGTATTCTGCTGTGACCAATTTCCCGAACAATCTAAGTCGTTCGGCCTTCAACTTTTCAACCACAAGATTGACTCCGAGCGTTACAGCGTCTTGGATTGCATCCAGTTGCTCTTGAGAAAGCGATCCCGGGATTTGGTACGTCGGCGAGACCGTGAAAGACACAAAGATATCCTTCCAATGAGATCGTATCTTTTCAAGGCACTCTTCTAGTGTTGCCAGACCATCAGGGACGTCCTTGTAAGATTCACGAAGCGCTCGCTCGATTTCTCGCCAATCACGCTCACCTACGTTTGGAAAAGCGATGATTTCTGCCATATACGGTGTACCTTAGCGGAACGAATAAATGGCGCGAGAGTGGATTTATCTACTCCTCTGTAACGCTAGACTAATGGGCGCCACCCCCAAACCACCCCTTCAACTCCTCATCAAACTCCCCATCAATCAACACATACAACATCTTCGCCACCTTGCCCGAGCGGTTGCTCCACGCATGATTGGTACCGAGTTGTATCAACACATCGCCAGCCTTTAAAGTCACTTCGCCCTCGTCGAGCAGCATGGTGATTTCGCCTTCGATACAGATGGCGTAGTCGATGGTTTCCGTGCGATGCATCATCGGGTGGCGGCCACCACGGCCGAACGACGATGCCGCTTCGTTGCCCATCGCCTTGAACACCTCGCGCGCTTTTTCCGGCGTCATGTTGCGGATGTCTTCCGACTCCGGTCCGATTTCGGCGATGCGAATAATGGTTCCGCCTTTGGCAGGATGTATCTGCCGCGGCCCCAGCGTCGGGTCGTCATGCACGCGATGCAACGAGTACGGCGTGGCCTCGGTCTTCCAGATGTCGTTAGAGACGTGGCCCGGCCGCATAGGATTGGTGCGCACCGCCGGCGCGGGACCGTCCGAAATCAATATGGATTTTCCATCCTTGTTGTGTCCCACCACTACGCGCCTTACTGGCATACCGTTCTCCCTGGTTGATATCTGCTGTCGTTTATTCAGGCTGTATTCCTGCAATCTTCACGATCTCGCCGAGCTTCTTGATGGCCTCCACCAGCAGCGCGCGAAATTCCGCCGAACTGCTGCCCACCGGCCGCAATTCGACTTTCGCCAACTGGTCGCGCACGGTCTGCACGCTTGTCGTTTTCTGAATTTCCTGTCCCAGCCGCGCGATAATCGCCGGCGGTGTTTTTGCCGGTGCCAGCATGCCGTGCCAGCTTGCCTCCATCTGCGTGCCCTGCAGACCCGCTTCGGCCATGGTCGGCACATCGGGCAGATACGACGCGCGCGAGGTGTAGTTGTAGGCCAGCGCGCGCAGCCGCCCGGAGCGGATGTGCTGCAACGCCATCGGCGGTGTCGCCATCATCGCCTGTATCTCCCCGGCCAGCAGCGCACCCACCGCCGGGCCGGCGCCCTTGTACGGCACGTGCACCATGTTCATACCGGCGCGCGCGTTGACCAGCGCACCGGCCAGATGAATGGTGTTGCCGATGCCGGGCGATCCGTAGGCGAGTTTGACGCCGGGCTTTTTCGAGTACTCGATGAATTCTTTCACCGACTGCACCGGCAGTGAACTATTGACCACCAGCGTGTGCGCATCGGAACCGGCCAGTTGCGACACCGGAACAAAATCCTTCAGCGCGTCGAACGGCAGTTTTTTGTAGATGCTGGGATTGACCGCGAACGATCCGGAGGTGACCAGCAGCGTGTGTCCATCGGGCGTGGATTTGGCCACGAGGTCCGCGCCGATGATGCCGTTGGCGCCGGGGCGATTGTCCACCACGAACTGCTGGCTCATTTGCGCGCCAAGCTGCTGCGCAAAAATGCGCGCAGTGGTATCGGGACCGCCGGCGCCAAAGCCGACGATCACACGCACCGGGCGGGTTGGATATTCCTGGGCCTGCGCAATACTGGTAGCGGCAGCAAGCGCTGCCAGCATCATGAATTTGATTTTGCTTTGCACGATTTCCTCCAGTGCAAAGTATAGCGCCAACTTCAGGCCGCTTCCGCTTCAGCAATGAATTGCAGCCGCGCCAGATGCGCATAGAGCGGGCTGTCGCGCAGCAGCGTCTGGTGCGTGCCCATGGCGTGGATACGTCCGTTGTCCATCACGATAATGCGGTCGGCAGTGCGCACGGTGGCAAGCCGGTGCGCGATCACCAGCGTGGTGCGCCCGCGCTCCAGCCGCTCCAGCGCGGCAGCCACCTGACGTTCGCTTTCTGCATCGAGCGAGCTCGTCGCCTCGTCCAGCAGCAATATCGGCCGGTCGGCGAGCAAGGCGCGCGCAATCGAAATGCGCTGGCGCTGACCGCCGGAAAGTTTCACGCCGCGCTCGCCAAGATCAGTATCAAAGCGCTGCGGCAAGCGCTCGATGAATTCCAGCGCATGCGCCGCCACGCACGCTTCGCGTACTGCTTCATCCGACGCCTCGGGCCGGCCAAAGCGCACGTTGTCGGTGATGCTGCCGGAGAAAATCACCGGATCCTGCGGCACGATGGCAATGGCGCGGCGCAATGCCAGCGGATCGCAATGCCGGATGTCGGCGCCATCGATCAGGATGCGTCCCGACCCTGGATCATAAAAGCGCAATATCAGCGCGAAGATCGTCGATTTCCCCGCACCGGACGGCCCTACCAGCGCCACCCGTTCGCCGGGATCAACGCTGAACGACACCGCATTCAATACCGGCGTTTCTGCTCTGCTGGGGTAGGTAAAATCAACGTCGTCAAAGCGGATCGCGCCCTTGATCCGCGAGGGCAGCGTGATCACAGGTTCCCGTGCCACAAGCACGGGACGCATATCGAGCAACTCGAACAATCGCTCGGTCGCGCCCGCCGCGCGTTGAATCTCGCCCCACACTTCGGAAATCGTGCCCGCGCCGCTGGCTACTATCGCCGCGTAAAACACAAATGCGGAGAGCTGCCCCGCAGTGATGCGCCCTTCAAACACATCATGCCCACCGACCCACAGGATGGCACCCACCGCGCAGAACCCGATCAGCATCACCAGCGAAATCAGCCACGCCTTCACGCGGATGCGATGCACGCCGCTGGCGTAGGCCGCCTCGGCAGCCTGATCGAAGCGCGCGCGCGTAGGCGCCTCGTGCCCGTACGCCTGCACCGTGCGCACTTCATGCAGCGACTCGTCGATATGCGCCGACACATCGGCGACGCGATCCTGATTGTCGCGCGACAGCCGGCGCACGCGGCGCCCCACCACCAGTATCGGTATCAACGTCGCCGGCACCCCGAGCACGATCAGCGCTGCCAACTTGGCGCTGGTTGCGAACAACAATGCCAGCGCGCCTGTCATCATCAGCAGATTGCGCAGGAACATCGACATGCCGAAGCCGATCACCTGCCGTATCTGCTCGGTGTCGTTGGTGAGGCGCGACGAAATCTCGCCGGTGCGCGCGGAATCGAAATACTCCGGCGACAGTGTCAATACATGCGCGAACACCGCGCGCCGCAGATCGGCAATGATACGTTCGCCCACGCTCATCATCAGGTAAAAGCGCGCGTAGGTTGCGCACGCCAGCAGCACGGCTACGCCCACCACCGCCGCCAAGGCAAGATTGAGCAGATGCGGATCGCGTGTGCCAAATCCGGCGTCGATCACGTAACGCAAACCCTGGCCCAATGCGAGCACGCAGCTTGCGGCGACCAGCAGCGCAATCAGCGCAACGGCAATGCGCCAACGATACGGCAGCAGAAATCTGCCGAGACGCGCGAGCTGTGCAATATCGCCCTTGGGCAACAACGGCAGATTGTTGCTCATGGTTCGACAGGCCTGTCCTGAGCAAAGCCGAAGGGCTCACCACGAACGGTATTTAAAATGATGGTTCGTCCCGAGCTTGTCGAAGGGCGAACAGTCATTTCATTGAATCTATATAAGTATTTGTTTTTATTCAATTATTTTTGATACTGATAAGCTCTGTGCACCGGCGGTCGGCAGAAACATCGACTTGCCGCCGTCGCCGCCGCCGACGATCAAAATAAAATCCTCAGCGGCGTTCACGATTGGCACCATCGAATTATCGTCGTTCCTGTCGACGAATTCCGGAAAGCGCGGCCCTTTTGATTTGCCGCGATTCTTCATCAGACCCCAGGGCTGGCGCGCGAGTTCAAACAGCGCCTGCTTGATATCGCGTTTGTCCCAGCCTGCTGCCGACAAGTGCTGCACATGTTCGAGGCCGAGCACCAGCACCGGATGGCCCTGCGAATAAAGATTGTTCACGCCCAGCGTCGCCATCGACGACGCAAAGGTGCGCATGATTTCCATCGGGTCGGTCTGAATATTTTCCGTCATGCTGTGCGGCGCTTCGGCATTGACGACAGTGACAACGTTTTGATCACGCCGGAAGCCGCGCTCCACATGCAACGGCTCCCATGGATTGGCGGCTTCGTACTCGGCGATGCAATACGTGTATTTGCCGGGGTGGCCGGTCTGTGATGCGTCCACGCCCGGCCCGGCACCGCCCACATTGACCAGCGTGAGGCGCAGTGCTCGCCCGATGGTGGCATTCGCACGCCAACCCGGACCGAACAAGCCGGTGCCGCAGTTGATGCGCAACTGCTGCACGACAGGCCCGTTGACGATGATCAGCGGCGCACCCGCATGCGTGGTGGTCTGGCGATGCGCGAGGCCATAAGCCAGCTCAGATACCGCCCGCAGCGCGGCCACCACCACCGGTAAATATTCCGGCTTGCAACCCGCCATCACCGCGTTCACTGCAACCTGCCGCAGCGTGGCGCGGCCCATTTTCGGCGGCACCACGCTGATCAAGTCATCGCCCTCACAGCCTGGCATGCCTTCGAGCATCGCCGTCACGCGTGCTTCGCTTGGCGGCACGATAGGCAGGCCGTCGGTCCAGCCCTGCTCGTAAAAATAGTCGTTGATGGCGTCGTAGGACGCGTCATTTTCTACGGCAGTCAAATCCGTAGCATTCATCGCGGCATCACCGCATCGGGCAATGGAAAAGGATTTAGCTCCACTTCGCGCGCCAGCGTTTCTGCCGGCGTCGTCAACGCGTGTACACACAGTGCCGCAATATCGGCGCCGCGTTTCTCGATCAGCGCGGTATCGCGATCACCCACGGGGTGCGGCACCACCACGAACGGCAATGTCAGGTGGCCGATGCCTTCAGCCGTCACCTGCGCCAGCGGCGCAAACGCGGTGCTCACCACCGTCACGGTCGGCACACCCAGCGCTTCGAGTTCGGCCGCGTCACGCGCGGTCCACGGCGTTGAAGAGCCTCAGTGGCCGACGCCATTGATCACCGCGTCGCAGCCCGCGGCCATCTCCTTTGCGTACGGCGATGCGCGCCCAAGATAATCCTTGCGCCAGCATGTCACCTGCGCGCCGAGCTCGCGCTGCAGGACATCAGCGACGCCGCGCAGCACAATGTCCGCGAACTCCTTGCCGTTGTCGAGGATGCCGATGCGCGCGCCGCGCACGCTCGCCAAGCGCGGCGCCAGCGCATACGCAACCGTTTCAATCGCGCCGGTGGGGACATAAACGGCGACACCGCCGACCATGCGCATTTGCGAATCCGGCATGTGCATCTCCTTCATGATGGTATTCTGTACATAGCCGCATCGTAGCGCCACCGCGTACCTTGCGCCAGTATTCACGAAGCAACACACGGTTTTGCCTATGACGATCACCCTGCGACGGATTGCCTGTATTGCGATTGCCGCCATTCCCGCTATCGCGCATGCGCAAAACTGGCCGGTGCGGCCGGTGCGCGTCATCGCGCCCTTCGCCGCGGGAGGCACCGCCGATTTGCTGGGGCGCATTACCGCCGGCAAACTCAGCGAGAGCATGGGCCAGTCGTTCATTGTCGAAAATCGTCCCGGCGCCGGCGGCGTGCTCGGCTCCGAGCTGGTGGCCCGCAGTGCGCCGGACGGCTATACGCTGCTGGTGTCGGGCGTGGCCTCGCACGCCATCGCGCCCGCGCTCTCGCCCAAATTTCCTTTTGACCCGGTGAAAGATTTCGCCCACATCGCGTTGTTCGGCGGACCGCCTTCGGTGCTGGCGGTGCATCCGTCGCTGCCGGTAAGGGATTTGAAATCATTCATTGCATTCGCGAAAACCAAGCCGCGCGAACTCACCTACGGCTCACCCGGCAACGGCACGCAGGGCCATCTGATCGCCGAGCTGTTCAAGCGCAGCGCCGGCTTCGACTTTCAGCACATTCCTTACAAGGGCGCGAGCGGCGCAGTGGTCGATGTGATGGCCGGGCACACGCACGCGATATCCACCACGCTCACCACCGCCGGCGCGCAAATCCGCGCGGGCCGCCTGCGCGCGCTCGCCATCAGTTCCGCGGCGCGGCTGCCGGATTATGCGAATGTGCCCACCTACCGCGAGGCGGGTTATCCCGATCTGGTAGCGACGATCTGGTTTTCGCTGTCGGGCCCGGCAGCGTTGCCCACGGAGATCGTCAACCGGCTGAACGGTGAAGTACGCCGCGCGCTGCAACTGCCCGATGTGCGCGCACGCCTGCTTCCGGAGGGCATAGAAGCGGGCACGATGGACGCCAAAGCATTCACAGAATTTGTGGCGGCAGAAGTCAAACGCTGGGCGCCGGTGGTTAAAGCATCTGGGGCGAAAGCCGACTAAGCCCTAACGGGTTGCCGGAAACCCTTCCGTCCTCTCCCAAGTCAAAGTATTAATGAACTGCCGCGTATCGGTGCCCGCCGTGCGCGGCGTGGTTTCGATGGTCAACTCGTCACCGTTCACCGCAAAACGGCGCACTTGCTTCGTGCCCGTCCACGCCTCGTTCCACGACAACTCAACGTTGTGGATCACTTTGTCGCCCTCGACGGTGTAAGTCCCCGAATACGCGCTGATGATGGATTTGAACAGGCGCACGCGTTCTTCATCGGTCAGCACCTCGCCCGCCGGTGGCTGGCGATTTTCTTCGACCGTGATCGACATCATGAATCCGCCCGGCGTGTAGAGTATGTACGCCTGCGGCAGCATGTCGCTGCGTACTTCGCCGGTATCGAGAAAGCGCCGCGAATATTTCTTGAGCCTCCACACACCCTCGATGCTGTTCGTAGTCATACCGGCTTTACCACATGCAGCAACACCAGCAAACCGCCGATCACCGCAACGTTGTTCAGCAGTGCAATGCGCAAGGCACCACGCCGCGCCGGATCATCCGCCAGCCAGTAGCGGTGAAAAATGCCGCCAGCCACCGCGGTAAACGCGATCAGCAGCCACACGCCGATGTCCGCATGCCAGCCGCTGAGCACCAGCGCGCAACCCACGAATTCCATCGCCATGCCAAACCAGAACGCGAACGCCGGCAATGGCACGCCGAAACCCGCCATGCGATCGATATGGTCTTTGACGCGCGCCGGCATCAGGTTCAACGTGCCGGCAACCAGAAATAACGTCACGATCAGCAGCCTGCCGACCGTAACCATCCATGACGGGTCTTGCTGAAACATCATTTCTCCTCTCAAGTCCGCTTGATTGCAGTTCGCATTATGCACAATCGCGCATGCAGGCTGATTGTTTCCAATCCGGAAACGATGCCGCGACTAAATGGCGCTTGTTGCCATAGGGGCGGATTCCCTACAATCAGGGCTGGAAAAAGGATAACCCCATGAAATTCGGCATCTTTGGCGGCGCGCGGGTTGGCCGCGCTGACACCCTGCACGACAGCTATGGCTATCGCGATTTCATCAACTATGTGATCGCCGCCGAAAAAATCGGCTTCGAAGGCATTTTTCTGGTGGAGCACCACTTCACCGGGCAGGGACAGTTGTCGGCCTCGCTGAACCTCCTGTCTTACCTCGCCGCGCGCACCACGAAAATCCGCTTGGGCACGGGGGTGGTGGTGCTGCCCTGGCACAACCCGGTGCTGCTCGCCGAACAAGTGGCGACACTGGATGTACTCTCCGGCGGGCGCGTCGATCTGGGCGTCGGCCGTGGCTACCGCAAGGCAGAGTTCGACGCCTTCTGCGTGCCGATGAGCGAAGCACAGGAACGCTTCGCCGAGTGCTTCGAAGTCATGCTGAAAGCGTGGGCGAGCGACGAGCGCTTCACGCACAGCGGCAAACGCTGGCAATACAAGGACATCATGGTGGAACCCGCGCCGGTGCAGCGCCCGCATCCGCCGATCTGGATGGCGGGCGGCAGCCCGCAGGGCATCGCCTACATCGCCAGCCAGAACTACAACCTGCTGCTCGACCAGTTGGCGAGCATCGAGGAAGTGCGCGAGCGCGTTGCCAGCTATCTCGACGGCCTCGAAAAAATCGGCAAGCCGCGCGATGCCACGCGCGTGGGCATTGCGCGCTCCATCACCATCGTCAGGGACGAGGCCGAGCGCAAAAAAGCCATGGAGCGCCGCAAGGACACCTTCAAGCGCATCGGCGCCATCGCCTATCGCAAGCCCGGCCAGGCGCAGCCGAGCCATGACGATCCCGATCTCGCCAATGACGACAGCGCGCTGCTGGGCACGCCGCAGGAAATCGTCGACCGCATCAATGTGCTGGCCGAGGCCGGAGCGGGCTATATTCTGCTCACCATGGCATCGATATCGCCGGAGTCGGTGCAGCAGTTCGCCGAGGAAATCCTGCCACACGTAAAAGACGTGGGGCCGAAATTCGGCGCATCCCCCGCGCCGCAGCAGGTTGCGGCGTAATAGACGTCACATGCACGCATGCTGCAAGACACCCGCATGACGCCTCCGCCGGCGGTCACCGCCAAGGCCAAAGCAACGCACGGCGACGCAAAATCCGCGCTGCGCTCGGCGCTGGGGCGTTTTGCCACCGGCGTCACGGTCATTTCAGCGCAAACCACCGACAGCCACGTGCATTGCATGACGGTGAATTCGTTCGCGTCACTGTCGCTCGATCCGCCGCTGATTTTGTGGACGCTGCGCTCGCGCTCGGCGCGCTACCATACGTTTTCACAGACGCAAGCGTTTTCGGTGAGCGTACTCGCTGAAACGCAGATCGACATCGCGCGCAAGCACGCGCTGCCGCCGGCGGACGGTTTCGCCGAACGCGACTGGAAAGCGTTTCTCGGCGGCTGCCCGATCATCGAAGGCGCTTCCGCACATTTCATCTGCAAGGGCCACACCGAAATCGACAAGGGCGACCATGTGATACTGATCGGCGAGATTACCGAATTCGCCGAACACAAACATCCGCCGCTGTTGTTCATGGGCGGCAGGTATTATTCAGGTTCCAGCCTGAAACCGCTGTAGCGGTGTTGGCGGAGCCGCAGACGCTGTCGTAATATTCCGTATTGCCTCGTAGCACTTCTTACCCACTCGCACCCATCCGCACTTACAGTTACCCAGGGAGAACACGCATGGAATCGAGTTCCGCCACCCGCGATGGCATTGCCAAAACCAAAGGCTACGGCCGCATCCACTACCGCGAAGCGGGCAAGGGCCCGGCGCTGATGCTGATGCACACCAACGGCGCCTCGGCGCATCAATTCGAAGCGGTGGCGCCGCTGCTGGCCAAACACTTCCGCGTGATTTCGTGGGACATGCCGGGCCACGGCGATTCTGACCGCATCCAGCGCCACTACAGCATGGAAGATCATGCCAAGGCGATGGCCGCACTGATGACCGCGCTCAAAATCAAGGCTGCGCACATTAGCGGCGCGTCCGTGGGCGGCAGCGTTACGCTCGCCTTCGCCAGCCTGTTTCCGGCACGCACGCTGACTGCCGTGCCCGTCGAAACGCCGTGCCGCAATCCCGACGAATGGGCCGCCAACTGGCATCACACCGAAGGCAACTTCGGCCTTCCGATGCAAACCGTGGCGCAAATCAAGGAACGCGTCGCCGTGGTGGATGCCGCGCTGGAGCAGCGCTGGAACATCGACCGCTGCAAGGCCGGCGCATGGGCGATGGTCGACGTGATGTGGGGCATCCGCGAATTCAACGCTCCGGCCGCCGCGAAAAAAATCAAGAAGCCGATGATGATCGTTTATGGCAAGCGCGGCCCGACGATTGCGCTCAAAGACCGGCTGACGGGCGCGGCACCCAAAGCCAAACTGGTGGTGCTGGAAAATTCCGGCCACTTCCCGATGCTGGATGAGCCGTCGGCGTTTGCGGCGTTGCTGATCAAGTTTTGCGGCGGGAAATAGTCAGCACAGGAATAACCTCAACCCTCCGCTGTCATTCCCACACAGGCGGGAATCTATGCGTTATTTCATATGGCACTGTGTATGGATTCCCGCCTGTGCGGGAACGACAGCTTCTGCCAATGTAATATCCGCGTGAACATGCTGCGCTTTACCCACTCGCGAGCTACCCCTTCACACACAACACCTGCTTCAGCGTGTGCACGACTTCCACCAGATCACTCTGATTCGCCATCACCTGATCGATATCCTTGTAGGCGCCGGGAATCTCGTCGATCACGCCCGCGTCCTTGCGGCATTCCACGCCCTGCGTCTGTGATTCTACGTCGGCACGATTGAAGCGTCGCTTGGCTTCCGTGCGACTCATGCGGCGGCCCGCGCCGTGTGAACACGAGCAGAACGACTGCGCGTTACCGAGGCCGCGCACGATGTACGACTTGGCGCCCATACTGCCGGGAATAATGCCAAGTTCCCCCTCGCGCGCGCTGATCGCGCCCTTGCGCGTGATGAACAGGTTTTCATCGAAGTGCCGCTCGCGCGCGACATAGTTGTGGTGGCAGTTGATCGCCTCGCTGTCGGCCTTGAACGGCGGCAGATGATCGCGCAGCGCCTCGACGATGAGCCGCATCATTTCGCGGCGGTTGGCGAGCGCGTAATCCTGAGCCCACTCCACCGCTTCCACGTAATCGTCAAAGTGCTTCGAGCCTTCGCTGAAATACGCGAGATCGCGATCGGGCAGGTTCGCGTGGTGGCGCTGCATGTCCTTTTTAGCAGCGGCGATGAAATAACGGCCCATCACATTGCCGATGCCGCGCGAGCCCGAATGCAGCATCACCCACACGCGCTGCGCCTCGTCGAGGCATAGTTCGATGAAATGATTGCCACCGCCGAGTGAGCCCAACTGGTTGAGCCAGGTGCGCGCGAACTGCTTTTGCATCTTCGTCAGCTCAGGATGCTTTTTGACAACGTTGTCGAGCCGATCCGACAACGGACGCGTCACACGATTCTGCGCCGGCGAATCAGCGTGTTGATTGAACCCCACCGGCACTGCCGCCTCTATCGCGCCGCGCACGCGCGCCAGCGACTCCGGCAGATCGTTCGCGGTCAGCGTCAACCGCACCGCGTTCATGCCGCAGCCGATATCGACGCCAACTGCCGCCGGAATGATCGCGCCTTTCGTTGGAATCACACTGCCCACGGTGGCGCCGATGCCCATATGAACGTCCGGCATGGCCGCAATATGACCATGAACAATCGGTAACTTCGATACATTGATCAGTTGCTGCATCGCCTCGGGCTCAATGTCGGTGGTCCACACCTTTACCGGCACGCGGCCTTTGTTGAATTCGAGTTTGATACTCACAAAATATTATTTATTAAGTGCACCTAACAAAATGACCATTCACCCTTCGACAAGCTCAGGGCGAACGGTCATTTTGAGAGCCGTTCGTGGTGAGCGTGTCGAACCATGAACGGAGGTATTGGCATTTTGTTGTGCACTCAAAAAAGCCTCTGGCGAAACAGCGCAGAGACTTTTTTAAAGCGCCACAAGCCGTCATTCAATCCGGATACCAGCCTCGCGCGAGAGTTTGGCTTTTTTGTCGAACTCGGCCTTGATGTACGCCGTGAATTCATCGGGCGTTGCACTCGCGGTCAGTTCAATACCGCGCTCGAGATAACGCTTGCGCAGTTCGGGCAGGCGTGTGACGCGCGACACCTCTCCATGCAATCGGGTGAGCACTTCGCGCGGCGTTCCCGCCGGGGCGATCAGGCCGTTGAACGTGATTTCCTCGTAGCCCTTCAGTCCGGACTCATCGATGGTCGGCACCTCGGGGAATAGCGGCGAACGCTTGAGGCTGGTGACGCCCAGCGCGCGCAGCCTGCCGGAATCGACATAAGATTTCGAGGTGCTCACCTGATCGAACATGAGTTGCACGTTGCCCGCTATCACATCGACTATCGCCGCCGCATTGCCCTTGTACGGGATGTGCAGCATCTTGATGCCGGATTGCAGGCCCAGCAGTTCCGCGGCGATGTGGCCGGTGCTGCCCGCGCCGGAAGTACCGTACGCGAGTTGTCCGGGCTGCGCCTTGCCCAGCGCAATCAGATCTTTCACCGTGCGCGCCGGCAGCGTGCGCGTCACTACCAGCACCTGCGGCACCAGACAAGTGAGCGAGACGCCCGCGAAATCCTTCAGCGCATCGTAGCCAGGGTTCTTCATCAGCGAAGGCACGGTTGCAAAGGTGTTGGCAATCGCCAGCAGCGTATAACCATCCGCCGGCGCCTTGGCCACGAACTGGGTGCCGACGAGACTACTGGCGCCGGGGCGGTTCTCGACGATCACCTGCTGGCTGAAACCTTCGCTCATCTGCGCCGCCACCGCGCGCGCCACGATATCGAGATTGCCGCCGGGCACCAGTGGCACGATGATGCGTATTTGCCTGGTCGGAAAATTTTGCGCATGGGCGGCCGTGGTAACCGCTGCAACTGCGTTCAGTGCAGCAAGCGTCGCTGCCAGCATGATAGGTTTATTCATTACGCCTCCTTGGGCCGCGATTATCGCTTTTTTGTTTGCAATCGATGCGGCAGTCACCGCCCACAATCGATTCTGCGAGCATATATACTGTAAGTATTTGTTTATATTAATTATTTTTGTAACACCGCCGTTACGCATGCAACACTTTGTTGCACTTGAAGCGTAGGCGCGGCGCGATGCGGGGCGTTTTAGGAACTGGCAACCATTGAAAAGGAGGATGCCATGAAAACGAACAGGACACTGAAGCTGTTAGCCACCGCAACCTTGATTGCCGCTGCATTGCCTGCCTATGCAGACGGCCCCACGCCGGTCGTTCGTTATCGCGGCGACACCGGCCCGCCCGCAAACGTGGAAACGGCACGCAAGAGCCAGCAGGACCGCGCAGCCGCGCCGGTCGCCGCACCAGCCGTGCAAGCGCGTCGCCTGGCAACGCCGCCATCTGCGGCTGCACCGGTGGCCAATAACCGGGGCGCGTTCAGAAATGCGGCCGCGCAGCCGGCACACCGGCCTGTGGTGAACCACCGTCCGGCAGCCGCGCACCGTCCGGTGTTCGTGCAGCGCCCCATCGTGGTCGAGCGTCCGGTGTACGTTGAGCGCCCCATTTACGCGCAACGCCCGGTCTATGCACCAGCGCCCGCGTACTACCCGCAGCCTGTAATTGGCTACTATCCCGACGGAGAGCCGATGTATGCTCCGCAGCCTTCTCCCGGCTATTATCCGGACGGGCAGCCGATGTATTACCCAGAACCGGCTCCAGCCGCCTATCCGGATTACCCGGCATATTCGGGTTACCCGGAGGAACGCGGCCCGAATGTGGCCGGTGCGGTCGGCGGCGCGGCAGTCGGCGGTGCGATCGGCAACGTGATCGGCAGGGAGGTTGGCAACGGCGATGCCCGCGGCCTCGCCACCGCCATCGGCGCCCTGCTCGGCGGACTGATCGGCAGCGGGTTCTGATCTACCCGCGAGAAGCAACAGGGGCAGCGCGAGCTGCCCCTGTTTTTTTGTACGGCTACACCGCGTTTTTCCGCACCCGCATCTTCCATAACTCCCACGGCCGATCCATATTGGCATAGTTGGCCGCGTCCGCGCCGGCGGCTTCCGCATCATTCAGAAAATTGATGTCACCCAGACGCAGCGCTTCGGACTGCAAACGCGCATTCATCTCCGCATAAATCGCGCGATAGACGACTTGCTTGATGGAGTCGCCCACCGCCACGGCGCCATGCCCGCGCATCAGCGCAAACGCCGCACCGCCCAGCGTGCGCGCGAACGCGACACCCAGTTGCGGCGTGCGGATCAGCATGTCGGTGGCCGGCCCGCCTGCATCGCGAATTTCAAAATTGGGAACGTTGCCGGCGAGAAAACCGCTCATGTGCGACAGCGGGCGCAGCGGCGTGTTGGTCACGCCGAACGGAATCACCGCCGGAGAATGGTTGTGCACCACCGACTGCACGTCGCCGCGCACGCGATACACCTCGCTGTGGATGAAGCGCTCCAGATACGGCTTGCGCCCGCGCGCATCCACCGCGTTGCCGTCGAGATCGAATTCCATGATGTCTTCGGCTTTGACGTTGCCCGGCGCGATGCTGCGCGACAGTAGAAAACGGTCCGGCCGCGCCGGATGGCGCACGCTGACATGGCCAAAGCCGTCGACCACGCCTTCGTTGTAGAGGATGTGGTTCGCAGTCACCAGATCCTCGATGAGGTCGCGTTCGTTCATGAATTCTCGGTAACGTTACTGGTTCGGAAGAACCAAGGTTACACCTTGCCCTTCAGGGGGAAGGTTGAGATGGGGGTGGGGATCGACACATCCGGGAAAATATAACCAGCGAGGGCAAGAATGAATTTTTGAACAAGTAGTGATTTATGGTTGATGGCTATTTCGCTGGGCCATCTCGTGCTTGCGTGTGACTCCACCCCCATCCTGGCCTTCCCCCTGAAGGGGAAGGAACAATTCAAGGAAAAAACAATTCCTTCAGTTGCTTGTATCTCAGTAGTCAAAAAACACCGTTTCATTTGGCCCCTGCAAATGCACATTCCATCGCAGGACGCCGTGCGCCGTTTGGGCGGCGATCAACGTCGTGCGCCGCGCCGCCGGCACCAGATTCAACACCGGATCCGTGGCATTTGCCGCATCGTCCGGAAAATAAATCCGCGTCATCAAGTGCTTGAGCAGCCCGCGCATGAAGATCACCACGGTAATGTGCGGCGCCTGTGCCTTTCCATCGGGACCTGCAACCCTGCCCGGCTTGATGGTGGCGAGACGAAATCCGCCCTGCGCATCCGTCAGTACGCGTCCGAAACCCTTGAAATGTTCTTCCAGCAATTTCTCCTGCGCATCATCGGGGTGGGCGTATTTGCCGTACGAGTTGGCCTGCCAGGTTTCAATCACTGCATCGGTCACCGGCTGGCCGTCGCCATCCAGCACATGTCCGATGATGGTGACGCGCTCACCTGCCACGCCCGGCAGGGCAATGTCGGTCACGGCCTGCTTTTCAAAACCAATCGAAACAAACGGGCCGACGGTTTGCGCGGCGGTCAACAACAGACTCATGGCTTGTTTTCCATCGGCGTCGCATCGCGTCCGCGCAACACGATGTCAAAGCGGTAGGCAATCGCGTACTCCGGTTGCGTGTTGTCCCAGTCGAAACTCGACACCAATCGTTGACGCGCCGCGTCGCCGGGCACGCTCAAATACATCGGATCGAATTCCAGCAGCGGGTCGCCGGGAAAATACATCTGCGTCACCAGCCGCTGCGCAAAACCATGGCCGCACAGCGAGAAATGCAGATGCGCCGGCCGCCATGCGTTGTGATGATTGCGCCACGGATAGGCGCCGGGCTTGATGGTTTTGAAACAATAATGGCCCTGCGCATCGGTCACCACGCGGCCAAAGCCGGTGAAGTTGGGATCGAGCGGCGCGTCATGGTTGTCGACAATGTGCCTGTAACGCCCCGACGCATTCGCCTGCCACATTTCGATCAACGCATTCGGCACCGGCCTGCCGCCCTCGTCGAGCACGCGCCCGGATACGAACATGCGTTCTCCTAATGGCTCGCCCGCGTGCTGCGCGGTCAGATCGCTGTCATTCTCGGCAACATCGCGCGCCGTGAACAGCGGTCCGGTGATCTCCGACAGCGTCTGCGGCATCTGCACCAGCGGCAGCGTAGGCGCGCGCTTGACCGTCGAGCGATACGCCGGATACAGGTAATCCGGCTGGGTATTGATGCGGGATTTACGATAGGGATTGACGTTGCTCATACCGCTTGCTCCTGTTGCGCCGTGCGAGTGATTATACTGGACGCTTTCCGACATCGTTTGTCTGACGCCATCCGCCCTGAGCCTGTCCAAGGGGCTAGGCGAGGCGCGAGGCTTCGACAAGCCTGTCCTGAGTAAAATCGAAGGGCTCAGCCCGAACGGAGTGCGGTGACGGAACGAGTAGTACTAAGAGCCTCTTGTATTGCGGAGCATGAAATGATCAAACATTGTTCACTGCCTGCGCTCGGTGCGCTGATCCTTGTCGCGGCAAGCGCGGCTGCACAACCGTATCCCACCAAACCCGTGCGCGTGGTCATCCCGTACGCCGCCGGCGGACTGCCCGACACCATGACGCGCCTTGTCGCCACACGACTGACCGAAACGCTGAAACAGCAATTCATCATCGACAACCGACCGGGCGCCGGCGGCATCGGCGCGTGCGAACTGGTGGCGCGTGCCAACGCCGACGGCTACACCTTGCTGGTGGCCGATGTCGGCCAGACCGCGATCAACCCCGCGCTCTACGCCAAGCTGCCGTACGATCCGGTCAAGGATTTTGCAGCGGTCGGCATCATGGGCACCTCGGCGCAGTTCATCGCCGCGCATGCCTCCGTGCCGGCGAACACGCTGAACGACCTGATCGCGCTCGCCAAAGCCAAGCCGGGATCGTTGCGCTACGGCTCCGGCGGCATCGGCAGCCTGCATCATCTGTCGATGGAAGCGCTGAACGGCCCGCTGAAACTGGGCCTCGTACATGTGCCGTACAAAGGCACAGCGCAATCGGTGCCGGCGCTGATCAGCGGCGAAGTATCGTTGGCGATGTCCGCGTTGCCATCGCTGGCGCCGCACCGCGCTGGCGGCCGCATCAAGCTGCTGGCGGTCAACACGCTCAAGCGCTCGGCGCAGGCCGCCGACGTGCCGACGGTAGCGGAAATCACCGGCATCAGGGATTTCGACTACCCGCCGGTAATCGGCATCCTCGCGCCCAGCGGCACGCCGCGCACGCTGATCAACCTGCTGTCGAAGGAAATCGCGCAGGCAGTGAAACACCGCGACGTGGCGCAGCGCTACACCACGCTCGGCATCGACCCGGTGGGCAGCACGCCGGAGGAATACACGGCGCAGAATCGTACGGACGTTGAGAAGTATGCGAAGGTGGTTAAGGCGGCGGGGCTTAAAGCGGAGTAGACGTGTCACTGCAATAAAAACCGATGCTTGGAACTCGATTTTGTAGCACGTGTAGCCCGTAAGGAGCACTACCCTTTGTATGATCCCATACTTATTATCTTGATTGTTTTCGGTGGTCCGCTAGTCGGTTTGATAGAGGGTCTGGTGCACAAGCGCGGCTGGGTGGGAACGATTATCAACGTCCTTGTCGCGGGGGCATTTGGCGTTGGCGCCGCTATCTCTGGCGCAATGATAGTCAACCCTTCTTGGGGAGGGGCCCTGATCCTTCTTTACTTCGCCCCGGTCATCGGCAGCTCGTTCGGGGTGGTAGTGGTACTCAGGGTACTCCGGCGCGAGCGACGGCCCTCTGTCAGCGAACTTCTCAAGGTCGCGGCGTACTTCGGGATGGCCGGGATTGTTTTGCTTGGTCTTGTCGCGGGCTCTTTGTATCTCTTTGCCGGGTCAACTCGATACACAACGTTTCACACCAACGCCCCGGCAACACTCGGTGCATGGCAAATGGCGGGTGCCCAGAAGATTACGATTGCAGTGTCAAACGCACACACTGTACCGGGTTCGCTCGGCACCCTCAATACGACGACCGCTACGGATATCGCCGCCGCAACACAAAATGCATCCATCAGGGGGGCATATCGATTGCGGATTATCAATGTGTCGAGCAATATGACCTGGACCATCGCGGGCGGTACAGGGGTGACGGTACACGGCACGACGACGATCGCCCCGAACGCGTGGCGCGACTTCAGTGTAACGCTGACCACGCCAAGCGCCGTGTCGATCCAGTCGATCGGCGCCGGTGTGTGCGCTTCCGGCCTTGAACCCTCTCGTTGCGCACTATAATCACCATCGCGCTAGTGAAGTGCGCGCCAAGCAGCAAGCGTAGCCCGGAATACGGCTAGCGACCTTTTCCCGGGCTACGCTGGCTTGATCCATAGATAGGCGAGTTGGATAAGGGTTCCACCGATAAAAAAAAGCCAAAGCATGGCCCACATTATCTTTGTCAACATCCCGTGGCGCTTGCGGAACATAATCAGCCATAGTCCCGCGATCGAACCGACAAGGCCGATGACTATGAAAAAACCAAGAAGAACAATAGACCCGACGACGGATACCGCTTCGTTGTCGGGCGGTTTCTCAATTCGCATTGAGTCCGGCACGAGAAATGCCGGAATCGGAGCGCCCAGTATCAGCGCGAGTAATGCGCCGCAAACCACGACGACAAACAGACTGAGCACGAACGTGACGACGCCATCGCGTCGCAAACGGGCCGGGGTGGGGTTAAGGACCGGATTTTCCTTGGGATGATAGTGCTCGAATACGCGCACGCCTTCGGCGCGCGCGGAAGCGGGCACCGGCACGCGCAGGGTATAGTAATCCGCGCCGCCTCTGCGGGAATAGGTCTTGGGAAATTCGATGCATTCGGGATCGGCTGGCGCGTTGAGCCAGTTGATCTCACGACCTCGAAAGTCCAGACCGGTGATGCTGTGATAGGAACCATCGACGATGATGTTGCCGCGGCCCACGATGACATCCACGCCCTGCGGTGGTGTTTGTTCACGGATGTGCATGTCGTTTCGCAGCCATGAGTGCTCGGCCGTGCGAATCTTGTCGAAAGCGCGGAAGCGGTCCCAATCGCCAGCGGTGACGTGCCAGCGGGCGATCAGACCCTTGCCTGACTTCAGGCGTGTGTAGCCGATGGCCGAGAAGAGCGCCCACAGAAACGTGAAGAGGCAGATCATGGCCAAGCCGATGCCGACGATGCCGATAATAGTGGCAATTGTTTTACCGGCCTGGCCGTAAAGTACATTGGCAAGCAGAACCAGCCCGACTCCCAGCACGGCAAGACAGATCGACCACAGCGCTTTGCTCAGGGGATTACGCATAAGCCTTTATAGCAACGAGCAAGCGTAGCCCGTAGGGAGAGGTATGCAAAGTGGATAAGGCGGTGGGGTTGAAGGCGGAGTAAGAAATGTATTACTTCAGCGTCCTGACAATCTCGCCAAGTAATACATCTAGATCTTTGTGAAAATCTACCTGCGGTGCCATCGGGAGCACCTCCTTCTCCCGAATAGGAATGTGGAGGTGCGCGTCAGCAATGTTCCGCAGCGACAACTGCAAGTTTTGCATCGATTTTTTGAATGAGATCGGACCGGCATAATTGTTTGCGATTTCGGCAAAATTCTGCTTTCCGAGTAATGGCGGAATATGATCGAGTATTGCTCTTACGAGCATTGCTACAGACATGAAGCAATCGTTAGAGTAGGCGATATTTAATTCTTCACAAAGTCTTATCAATCTTGTTAGATCCAACTTTGAAGACTTCACGGCTCTGAGCGCAGCAAGCCGGGAAATATCAACAAATTGCACTTTGGCCCCCGAAGATGGCCTAGGAACAATCGCCGCACCTCGACGGAGATGATTCACTGCACCTTGAATCACCCCTCTGCACTCCTGAACTGCGGACAAAGAGGAGCTGCCAATTGGGGAGAAATGAAGATTTAGCGAGAAATTGTTGGCGATACCAAGAGCGCCATCCAAAAGAGTTTTCGCTTCAATACGCAGTCGGTTAAAAGTGGCCTCATCATTGCTGTCCCGAAATGTTCTAAGGGCCCCATCGTCCCGAATCCGAAATTCGAGCTCGGCCAGAGCCTTATCAATAGTTAGCAGTTCGTCTTCAATAGTCATTTGCTATTTAAGAATTCTTGAATCTAATGCTTTATTAAGTAGACCAGTCACTCCCACGGCATCAGCGATACATGTATCACCTCCGGCACCCCCTGATTACCGACCGACCTGATCGCCAGATCCACGTCCTTCAGCCCAAACCGATGCGTGGTGATTTTCTCCAGTGGAAAACGCAGGGAGGCGATCTGCTGCAACGCGAGTTCGCACGCCTGGTAGCTATGGCCGCGTGTGCTGTCGGCTGGTATGTCCGGCATCGGGTATTCGCGGATGTCGGTTTTGCGCGGAACGACCCTCACCGCGGCCAGTACTTTTTGCATCGCGGAATTCCCTCTCAAAATTCGGTTACAGCGTTCCACCGGGAACGCGCCAGCCCGTAATGTAGCGCGATTATCGGTATAAAATGATCGCGCCGCACGCCACTGAGGACTTGCATCATGCTGACCCAACAGGAAAACGACACGCTCACCCGCACCGGCCCCGGCACGCTGCTGGGCGACATGTTCCGGCGCTACTGGATACCCGCGCTGCACGACTGGGAATTGCCGGAACCCGACTGCCCGCCGGTGCGCGTCAAACTGCTGGGCGAGCGCCTGGTGGCGTTTCGCGACACCCAAAACCGGCTGGGGATGATCGACGAATTTTGCGCGCATCGCGGCGTGTCGCTGTGGTTCGGGCGCAACGAGGAAAACGGCCTGCGCTGCCCGTATCACGGCTGGAAGTACGACGTCACCGGCCAGTGCACCGAACTGCCGTCCGAGGGCGAGGATGCAGATGGTGGCAATGGCCCGATGTGCAAACGCATCAAGCTGAAATCGTATCCGTGCATCGAAGTGGGCGGCACGATCTGGACCTACATGGGTCCGCCGGAACTCAAGCCCGCGCCGCCGGCGCTGGAGTGGACCCAGGTGTCGCCGCGCCAGCGCTATGTGTCCAAGCGACTGCAGGAATGCAACTACCTGCAGGCGATCGAGGGCGGCATCGATTCGTCGCACGTGAGTTTTTTGCATGGTGGTGCGCTGAAGACCGATCCCCTGTTTGTCGGCAGCAAGGGCAATGAATACAACGACAAGGACCGCATGCCGTTTTTCGAGGTCGCCGATTTTCCCGGCGGCCTGCTGATCGGCGCGCGCCGCAATGCCGACAACGATCAGTACTACTGGCGCATCACGCCCTACATCATGCCCTTTCATTCCATCATCCCGCCGCGCGCCGGGCATCCGCTGGGCGGCCACATGTGGGTGCCCATCGACGATGAAAACTGCTGGGCGTGGAGCTTCAACTATCACCCCAAACGCGATCTGTCCGAAGCTGAACTCGGCGCGATGAAGGACGGCAAGGGCATCCACGTCAAATACGTGCCCGGCACCTTCACCCCGGCAGCCAACAAGCGCAACGACTACCTGATGGACCGCGCGGCGCAAAAAGCCGGCGTGCATTATTCCGGCATCGAAGGCATTGCGATGCAGGATGCGTCGCTGCAGGAATCGATGGGCACGGTGCAGGACCGCACGCGCGAAAACCTCTGCCCCACCGACCGCGGTATTGTGATGATGCGGCGCCTGCTGCTGAACGCCGCCAAAGCAAATCGCGACAACAGGCCGATGCCCGCGCTCGATCCGCAGGAACAGCACGTGCGCTCGTGCGCGCTGCTACTGCCCAAGGACAAACCGTTCAAGGATCACGCGAAGCACGGCCTTTTTCCGCCGCTCGGCACCGACCCGTTGACAGTATAAAAATGTATTTATAAACAAATACTTATATAATATGACCAAGCTGCGCCTCGCACTCTCCTGCTGGAACTACGACCGCGTGCGCGCGCTGGCCGATGGCCGCGTGCAGCCTTCAGGCATTGAACTGAATTTTCTTGATCACATCGTCGAAGAAACGTTTTTTCGCATGCTGCGCTATCAGGAATTCGACGTTGCCGAGCTGTCGCTGTCCTCGTACACCATCTCACTGTTTCGCGATCCGCAGCCGTTCATCGCGATTCCCGTTTTCCCGTCGCGCATGTTCCGGCATTCGTGCACGTTTGTTTCAGCCGCCAGCGGCATCCGCGAACCCAAAGACCTGATCGGCAAAAAAGTTGCTTCGCCCGAATTCCAGTTGACCGCGCCAGTATGGAGCCGCGGCATCCTGCAGGACGAGTACGGCGTCAACATCAGCGACTGCGAGTACTGGACGGGCGGACAGGAGACGCCGGGCCGCCATGAGAAAGTAAAACTCGATCTGCCGCCGCACATCAAACTCAACCCGATTCCCGCCGGCAAGACGCTGTCGCAGATGCTCGCCGCCGGCGAGATCGATGCCCTGCACAGTCCGCGCATGCCCTCCACGCTACATACGCAACCCGGCAAGGTGAAGCGCCTGTTCGAGGATTACGTCGAGGTCGAACGCGCGTATTACAAAAAGACCAGGCTGTTTCCCATCATGCACACCATCGCCATCCGCCGCGAGATCTATGAAAAAAACCGCTGGATCGCGATGGAGCTGTACAAGGCGTTCGCCGAAGCACAGCGCATCTGCTACGAGGAAATGTTCGAGACCGCCGCATTGCGCAACATGCTGCCGTGGATGATCGCCGAAGTCGAATGGCTGAAGCGCAACATGGGCGACGACTGGTGGCCTTACAGCTACGAACCGAACAGGAAAACGCTCGACACGTTTTTGCGCTATCACCACGAGCAGGGTCTGTCGAAGCGGCGGCTTGAAGCCAAAGAACTGTTCGCGCCGGAAACGCTGGAAGCCTTCAAAATATGATGCGATAGTCTCAACACACCAAAGGAACACGATGAAGTCACTGCTTCAAGCAACGGCAATGGTATTGCTGTGCACGACGGGTATGGTATCGGCACAATCCACTTCGACAAGCTCAGGACAGGCCTATCCGTCGAAACCCATACGCCTGGTACTGCCGTTTCCCACCGGCGGCCCCACTGATCTGCTCGGCCGCCAAGTGGGCCTCAAGCTGTCGGAGAACATGGGACAACCAGTGGTTCCCGAAAATCGCCCCGGCGCGGGCGGCAACCTCGGCACAGAAATCGCAGCGAAATCAACCGCGGACGGCTATACGATGGTACTGGCCGCCAATGTCCTTGCCATCAGCCCCAATCTCTACCGCAAGCTCAATTACGATCCGATCAACGATTTCGCGCCGATATCGCTGGTGGCGCAGGTGCGCAATGTGTTCGTCACGCATCCTTCGATACCCGCGAAGAATCTCAAGGAACTGGTGGCTGCGGCGCGCAATGCGCCGGGGAAGCTCACGTTCAGTTCAGGTGGACTGGGCACAGGCCAGCATCTCGCCGGTGAAATGTTCAAATCGTTCAGCAAACTGGACACCTTGCACGTGCCGTACAAAGGCTCCGGCGTGGCCATGCTGGCGATGATCGGCGGCCATGTGGACATGCTGGTAATCGGCGTGCCGCCGGTAGTGCCGCACATACAGAGCGGCAAAGTACGCGCACTCGCGGCGCTGTCAGCGGAGCGTATCGCGGTGCTGCCCAACGTGCCGACTTCGAAGGAGTCGGGATTTCCCGGCTACGAAGTCACGAGCTGGTACGGCTTCCTCGTTCCGGCAAAAACACCGCGCGACATCGTCACGCGCCTCAACGCCGAGCTGGCCAAGGTGGTGACCGCGCCCGACACGCGCGACCGTCTGATTGCCGGCGGCTTCGAACCGATGACCAGCACGCCGGAACATTTCGGCGATTTCATCAAGAGCGAAACCGCGCGCTATGCAAGAGTGATCAAGGAAGCGAAGCTGGAGCTGCAACAGTAGACAGCAGGCCTGCCGAGACTTGATAGCCGCCAGCCCTGCGAGCGAAGCATGAATACCCTACGTCATTTGCTTTATTTATCCGCAGGTTCGCTGTTGACGCGCAACTGCCGCGCGGCGTTCCTGCACAGGCCGCGCCGGTAGCTTCCGGGCACATGATCTTGTATTCTTGCACCTGTCGTGGTTCCGCTTGACCAAATCCGCACACCCTCAGCAAGTCACCCGCAGCAATTCAAGTCAAGGAGCAGCCGATGCATGGATCGTTGGAGTCACTGTATGTCGAAGTCGATTTGTGCGCCCCGGGGTGGGAGCGCATCGTCGATAAAAGCCCACCTGTCGAACTGATCGCGCGCGACATTATTTTCGGCGAAGGGCCGACCTGGGATGCGCGCAACAAACAATTGTTTTTCACCGACATCATCGGCGACACCATCTGGAGCTGGAAGCCCGGCATAGGCCAGACCGTGGTAATGAGCCCGACGGTCAAGGCCAACGGCACCTGTCTCGACCTGGAAAACCGGCTGGTGGTCGCCGGCTGGGGCGGACGCACCGTGTTCCGCCATGAGCACGACGGCTCGTGGAAAACGCTCGCCGACAAGTGGCAGGGCAAGAAACTCAACACGCCGAACGACATCGTGGTGAAGTCCGACGGTTCGATCTGGTTCACCGATCCGCCGGGCGGCATGTACAACGTCGGCATGGTCGGTCCGGATGTGCAGCGCTATCTCGAAACGCAGCCGGTGTTCCGCATCGCGCCGGACGGCAAAACCATGAGCATCGTGACCGAAGACACGGTCTATCCCAACGGCCTGTGTTTCTCGCCCGATGAAAAAATCCTGTACGTGAATTGCAGCCGCGAACGCGTGATCCGTGCTTATGACGTGAAGGCCGATGGCAGTGTAGGTCCCAAGCGCGTTTTCCATCAATACACCGGCCCGGAACGCGGCGTGCCCGACGGCATGAAGTGCGACGTGGCAGGCAACGTGTGGTGCACAGCGCCCGGCGGTATCTGGGTACACGATCCTTCCGGCAAACCTGTCTGCCGCATCAAAACGCCGGGACATCATCCCACCAACATCGCATTTGGCGACGACGACTGGAAAATGCTTTATGTCACCAATATCGGATCGGTCACGCGCTTCCGCGTGAATATCGCCGGTGTTCCGTCACGCTGAGCACCATCAGTACAACAGGAGAACAAGATGACCTGGAATTTCGAACTGGTTGCCGGTCCGTGCAAGGGCCGCACCGGAGGACTCGCCTGGGACGGCAAGGGCATGCTTTTCAGCGCCGTTGCCGAAGAAAGTGTGCTGCGCTTCGATCCCGCGAGCGGCAAGGCGGAAAATTTCCGCCGCTGGACGGGCCGCGTCAACGGCCTTGCAATGGCAAAAGATGGTTCGGTGTTCGGCGCGCAGGAAGGCGGCCGCCGTGTCATTCAGTTTCTGAACGACGGCACAGCCACGCCCATCACCGAGTTTCTGGAAGGCTTGCGCCACAACCAGCCGACCGATGTCGCCGTGGACAGCAAAGGCCGCGTGTGGATCGCCGATGCTTACAACGCGCAGGCGCCGTACGGCCCGCCCACGGCGCCCATGCTCGATCATGCGTCGGTGCTGCGCGCCGACAACTGGGGACCGAACCAGTGGCGTTTGAACCGCGTCACTCACGATACCGTGGGCCCGCAAGCGGTGCTGCTTTCAGCCGATGAGAAAACGCTGTATGTTGCGGATGGCGATGCAGAGCGTGGCGATGTATGTCAGTTGCTTGCGTATTCGATTAATGAGTACGGCAGCGTCGGCCACCATGGCAAGACGCTGCTCAACTTCCAATTTGGCGAGCGTGGCATTTCGGGGCTATGCCTCGACAGCGACGGCAACCTCATCGCGTGCATGGGCTGGAAAAAAAGCGGCAGCGGCGCGAACATCATCGTGGTGTCGCCCGGCGGCACCATACTGGAAACACATCCTGCGCCGGCCGACATGCCGATGCGCTGCGCGTTCGGCGACGCGGATATGGGCAGCCTCTACGTCACTGCCGGCGATGGCGGGTTATATCGTGCCAAGGGGATCGGACGGCGGGGGCTTAAGCGCTAATTGGTACCCAGCGCTTTGGGCGGCCGTCGTTTACGAAGCCACTGCAAAGCCAGGAACGATCTCGCGCGCGAAGCGGCGCAGGCTCTCGCGTGACCCGCCGCCCATGTTGGCGAGCAGGTAGTGCACGCCCGCCGCGCGCAGCGTCTCGAGCTTGCGCGCGATTTCATCAGGATTGCCATAGAGCGCAGCCGCCTCGTTGCCGCTCGCGGATTCCGCGTACGAGAGCACATGCGAACCACCGGTCTGCCCCGGTGCGCGCGCCGCATCTATCGTGCGCTGGCGCATGCGGGCATTGCGTTCCTGGGCGGCCTGCTTGTCCGCGGCATCGCGCGCGACATAGACATCCCGCGCCACGGCGACGCTCATGGGGTCGAACACGCGGCCGCGCGCCTCCACTTCCGCTCTGAAGCGGGCGATACGTTCGCCGATCACGTCCGGCTGCGCGAACTGATCAAGCAGCAGATTGCAGCCGAGGTTGGCGACCTTGCGGATGGACTCGTCGCTGCCGGCCGCCATCCACAACGGTGGGTGCGGCTTCTGCGCGGTGGGAGGTTCGACAATAATGTTTTCGAAATTCCAGAATCGGCCGTGGTGCGAGAAACGCTCGGTTGAAGTCCAGGCCTTGATGATCACATCGAGCGCCTCGTCAAAGCGCGCCTCCGCTTCAGACGCGGGTACGCAGAACCCGGTGAACTCGGTATGGCGATAGCCTTTGCCTATACCCAGGTCCAGGCGCCCGCCCGACAGCAGATCCAGGGTCGCCGCCTGCTCGGCCAGCAGCACTGGGTTATGCCACGGCAACACCATCACTGCCGTCCCGATCCTCAAAGTCTTGGTGCGTGCCGCCAGCCAGGTCAGCAGGTTCAGCGTCGCCGAAACCTGTGTCCAGCCGGTGAAGTGGTGCTCCACCAGAAAGGCGCTGTGATAACCGAGGGCGTCGGCTTCGACATGGAACTCGATATAGTCGCGGAAACCCTGACCGACACCGTCTCCCAGATTGGACGAATTCGCCTGTGCACCGCCGAAGAGACCAAATATCATGCGCAGTCTTGTTCTTTTTGAATTCCGCTTACACAGCGAGCGACCAGGTAAACATCAACACGGATACTGCTTCCTGCTTTTTATGAAGGAAGGCACTGCAGATGAATTATTTCTCGAAAACCCGTACAGCTTCGCCGGATTATAGTTACGACTAACGCGGCTGCGCCACATAAGTCTCCACTGAAATCCCACGCCGAAACTAGAATCCATAAAGTCGCGCGGGATTTTCCACCAGAATTTTCCGGCGTGCTGTCGCATCCGGCGCCCATGTCGGCAACAGATTCAACACCAAGCCGTCGTCGACTGGCCACAGCGGAGATACCTTGGTCGTGCTCCCGCCCGCCGAATTCGGGTGTGGCCAGTTGGTGCCCCACAGAATACGATCTACATTGGCAGCTATTAGCATTTGCGCCAGCGGCGTAAACAGCCCGTAATTCTGCCGCGGGCCTGCACTGATGGAAATTTTCACGTAAGCCTTGCCCGATTTCACCAGGTCCACCAGGTCCGTAAAACCGGGCTGCGTCACGCCGAGTTCTTCCTTGGCGCCGCCATAGTGATCGAACACGATCGGCACGGGTGAAGCTGCGAGCGCATCCTTCATCGCGGCAATCACCGCCAGCGATGTATTGAGCTGCACATGCCAGCCGCGGCTTTTCACGCGCTCGGCCGCCGCGAGAAAGCGCTTGCGTGCCACGGCGGGATCACTGACACCGCTGGTCGCCAGATTCAGGCGGATGCCTTTGTAGCCAAGGCCCGCGAGTTGATCGAGTTCACTCTCGGTGGTTTTGTCGCCGATCACCGCCACGCCGCGCGCGTCCTTGCCGCGTGCTTTCATGCCGTAGGTGCTGGCAGAATTGTCGGTGCCGTAAACACTGGGCGTCACGATCACCACGCGCTGAATTTTTAGCGCCTTGTGCAGTGCCGACATCTCCTCCGGCAGCGCCTCCTCGGGCGTATAGGTGCGGCCCGCGAACCATGGATATTTCGCCGGATCGCCGTGTATATGCGTATGGCAGTCGCACGCGCCCGCAGGCACATCGAAATTCACCTTCGTGCCCGGCTGCGAAGCCTTGGCAAAACCGGATGTGCCGTGTATCAGGGCGCCTGCTGCAACCGCGCCGATTGTGAATTCGCGTCTTGTAATCATGGTGACTCCCTTGTCGAGAAAAACGGCTTCTTGAAATACCCGGAATATTCGTTCAATCGACGGTCAGCGTATCGCCGCCGGCGCCACCGTCGAGCCCGTGCCGCCGCGCAGCTTCAGCGGCTGCATAGTCAGCGCGAATTCATGGACGCGTTTCGCGGCAAGTTCGTCGAGCTTCATGTTTTCGAGCAGATGAATGCCGTGAACCACCAGCATGATCTGATGCACCGGCAGCGAAAGCTGCGGGTCCGGATTCGGCGATATCTCCACCGGCGCGGTATCCGAGCCGACCAGCATCGGGTCCTGCTTCGCCAGCCACTCGGCGGCGGCGATACCGATGCCCGGCATCGCGCGCATATAGCGCGCATTGTCCTTGCCCCAGAGCTTGCCCCAGCCCGTATGGATGATCACCGCATCGCCCGGCTGCAGGGCGAGATACTGCCTGGCGAGCGCCTGCTGCAGATCCGCCGGGGTGATTTCGTAGGTGGCATCGAGTATCTCCACGCCTTTCAGCGCCGCGACATCGATCAACACGCCGCGGGTGAAAATCATTCCTATCTTGTCGACGCCGAGCTTGGTAAAGCCGGTGCGTGATTCGATGTCCTCCAGCTTGAAGCAGTTGTACATCCTGTTGGCAATCATCTGATGCGGAAACGCATCGAACTGCGTGCCGATCTGACCCAGCTCGGTGGTCACAATCTCTTCGTTGCCGCCGCGCTGGTTCGCCCCCGGCGCTTGTGCCGAGCGCTTGGTAATCATGGTGAACACGCGCGCCGGATTCGACGGCATGCCTGCGCCGAGCACATGCCCCAGCTCGATTACCTCGCCGGTGCGGATGAGCTTGGTGGCCCGCAGCACCGTTTCCGGTTTCATGTGGTTGGCCGCGCCGCGCTCGTCGCCCGCGCCCCACTTCGAGGGACAACGCTGGCTTTCCGCCGGCGGACGCCAGCCCTGCGCCGCCGTCATGCCAGTTGCGAATGCGAAACACACCCCCGCCAATACCAATACGCTTTGCCTGGTCATGATCCCCTCCCGGTTGAGTGGTGCTGTCAGTGTAGCGCAGCGAGCGCCGAATGGCGCGCGCCAACGTACCTATACAAGAGTCCGGCGCTCGCGCGCATCGGCGTTGACTGGAAAGCAAGATGGCAGAGTTTTGTCATTGCATCGTCCGGCTTGTCCTCGTGCTGCGTCCATGCGACGCACTTAGCGGTCTGCAATGGGTCTTCCTATCGCCGCCTTGCGCAGTTTCGTGTCCGATGGAAACGCCGGGCTGTACGAGAAGAAGCGGTTTGTATTGGGAAAGGTCCTCGCCCAGCCGACCAGTTCGCCGCTGGCATCGGCATAGAGACGGATCGTGCCTTTGCCGAGGCCGATGACCTTGTTCGACGGGTTGGCAAGCCTGCTATCGTCCGCGCCGACATGCTCTTCGTTCGAATCGATGATCGAGACCTCGAACTGCCGGGTGCCGCCCACGATCGGACGCTTTGGCGAAATCAGCTTCGGCGTGCTGTTGATCAGGAAGACATGGCCGGTCGTTCCGGTTTGCTTCTGGTCTTCCTTATCGAGCATGGCATGCGCCAGAAGATCGCCGGGCTTCATGTCTTCGACGTTGCGGATGCGCTTGAAACCCTTCTCCCGCTCGATGGAGAAAACGAAGTCTTCCGACGCCGGTCGTTTGCGCTTCGGTCCCGCGACCAGGAACTCCATTTGTGACTGAGTCCGGTACTGCGCGCGCTCAAAAAGCGCCAGCAGGAAGCCGGAGCAGTCTGCTCTCATCGCGTAACCGCTAGAGAGGGGATCTCCCGGAAAGCGGATAGTCTGGCCGCCGAGCACGTAGCGATTGTCTTCGGGCTTGAGGTTGTCGACCAGTTCGCGCGCGATCGTCAGATGCCTTGGAACGCCGCTCGAATCGGTATTCTGCGCGCCGGCGGAGAAACACAATCCTGACATCAGAACAACTGAAACCAGGTACCTCATACCTACCCCTCTGCGATAGCCAAGTCCTACTCGTCAAAACTCACTGCTGCGGCATGCCCGACGCCTGCATGATCTGGCGAGTTTTCTCGATTTCAAGCCGTACCTTCTCGGCAAGTTGCTGCGGCGTGCCCGCGATCACGCGATGCCCGGTGCTGATCAGGCGCTCGTTGATTTCGGCGGTGTTCACGATGCGCACCGCTTCGCGATGCATAGCCTGCACCAGCACAGGCGGCGTTTTTGCCGGCGCGAACAGCGCATACCATTGCTCGTGTTCGTAGCCGGGCAGGCCGTTTTCCGCGATGGCGGGCACATTGGGCAATTGCGGCATGCGCTTGGCGCTGCTCACGCCAAGCACGCGCAGCCTGCCGGACTCGACATGCGGCGCGATCACCACGTACGAGGTAAACGTCATGTCCGATTCGCCCGACATGACGGCGATCGCGGCCTGCGCGCCGCCCTTGTAGTGCACATTGGTCATGCTGACTTTCGCCTGCAGCTTGAGCGCATTGCCCATGAGTTCGCCGGCCGCGCCCGCGATGGCAACATTGAGCTTGCCCGGTGATCGTTGCGCCAGGGCGACCAACTCACGCACCGATTTCGCCGGCACCGAGGGATGAACCACCAGCGCGAGCGGGATGGTGGCAATCTCGCTAATCGCCGCGAAATCGTTAATCGGGTCGTAGTCGAGTTTCTTGTACAAAGCTGCGTTGATCGCATGCGTGCCGGCGTTGCCCATCATGATCACCGACGCGTCCGGCGCGGCGCGCGCGGTGAATTGCGCCGCGACCAGGCCGTTGGCGCTGGTGCGGCTCTCCACGATCACGCTGTTGCGCAGACCCTCGCCCAGTTTCGGCGCGATCAGCCGCGCGATGAAATCCGGCCCGGTGCCGCCGGCGCTCCCTACGATGATGCGCATCTGGCGCGGAAATTCCTGGGCCGCGGCCGGCACCGAGAACAGCGCCGCCACGGACACCAGCGCCCACCGCACAAGCATTTTCATCGCGCCAAACCCAGATCAGTCAAAAACACTTTCAGCGCCGCCTGATCGCGCTCGAGAAATTTCATGGTTTCCGCGCGACCCATGAATTCGCTGACCCAGAAATTAGCTTCGACTTCTTTTTTCCATTCGGGCGATTCGGTGAAACGCTTGAGCGCCCCCTCCCAGAACGCAATCTGCGCCGGTGTCATGCCCTTGGGGCCGACGATGGTGCGCCAGTTTGACACCACCGCGTCGTATCCCTGCTCGCGCCAGGTCGGAGTGTCGGCAAGAATGCCGCCGAGGCGATTGGGTGCGCCGACCGCGAGCAGGCGCACCTGACCGTTTTTCATCAGCGACGCGCCGAACGCCGCGGTGATCGGCACCACATCGACATGTCCGCCAAGCATCGCCGTGCTTGCCGCGCCGCCCGACTGAAAAATCACGTTGCGCAGCGACTTCACCTCCACCCCGCCCGCCCTGAGCGCCGCTGCCACGCCTTGATGATTCGGCCCGCCGAGGCTGGTGGCGATGCCGAAACTCAGCGCCGCGGGGTCTTTGCGGATGCGCTCCACCAGATCGCGCCCGCTCTTCAGGGGTGACCCGGGCAGCACCGTCACGCTGACGTATTCGCCGAACAGATGCGCCACCGGCGTCATCTCGGTGTAACTCGGCCCGCGCCCGCTTATGTTGTTGGTGAGCAGCGCCTTGGAGCCGAGCACGACGTAGTGCCCGTCGCCCGCATGCTGGTTGAGATAGGCGTAAGCCACCGCGCTGCCGCCGCCCGGTTTGTTGTTGATGGACACCGGCACAGTGAAATCCTTGCGCTCCTGCATCACGTTCAACATGATGCGGATGATGCGGTCAGCGCCGCCGCCGGGTGCGTTGGTGGCGATGATCTCGACCGGCTTGTCCGGCTTCCACGCCTGCGCGTGCGCCGTGACGGCAGTAACGGCAATCGCGATCAGCGGTACCAGCAGCCGTCTCGCAATGGGCAAAGTTCGGCGAACTATCGTGATTGAGCCGGCATCAATTGGCATGGTACATACCCTCCTCCGTCAGCGCGTGATGGAACAGAAAATTTACTCCGATACCACAGCCTGCGCCAGTGCGCAGAAAAACTCACTCCGGCTGTATACCGGCATCCTTGATCACTTTCGCCCACTTGTGCACTTCACTGCGTATCAGCACGGCAAAAGCTTCCGGTGATGCGCTCGGTGACGGGTCGGCACCGTCGTCAACGAAACGCTTGCGTATGGCGGGATCATTCACGGCGCGCACCACGTTGCTATGCAAATGGGTGACGATGGCACGCGGCGTGCCTGCGGGCGCAAGCACGCCGAACCACGTCACGGCGTCGTAGCCCGGCAAACCGGCCTCAGCGATGGTGGGTATATCCGGTGCGCCCGGCGAACGCCTGGCGCTGGTAACGCCATAGGCGCGCAGCTTGCCCGCTTTCACCTGCGGCAAGGTGGAGAGAATATTTGCCGCCATCAGCGGCACATGCCCGGCGATGATATCGACCAGTGCGAGGCCTGCGCCTTTGTATGGCACATGCGTCATTTTCAATCCTGCGCTGCTGACAAAAAATTCCATCATCAGATGCGGCATGCTGCCCACGCCGGCCGAAGCGAATTGCATCTGGCCGGGGCGCGACTTGATATGCGCGATCAGTTCCTTGACGTTGCCCGCGGGCAGCGATGGATTCGATACCAGCAGATTGGGCACGATTACCGTCATCGCAATCGGCGCAAAATCACGCTCGACGTCGAATGGCACTTTTTTCATCAATGACGCGTTGCTGGTCAGCGAAGCAATCGCGGCAATCAACGTGTAGCCGTCGGGTGCGGCGCGCGCACCCAGTTCGGCGCCGATATTGCCGCTGGCGCCGCCACGATTATCGACCACGATTTGCTGCCCCAGATATTCGGAGAGTTTGGGCATGACGATGCGCGTCGCCAGATCCGTGCCGCCGCCCGGCGTCGAAGGCACGATCATGCGGATCGGGCGGTCGGGGTAGGCTGCATGCACCGAGCTCACAACCATCGCCATTGCTATAGGGCCTACCCCTGCGACAAATATATGTAAGTATTTGTTTTTAAACATATTTACAGACATACCATAATACGGCAAAAAAGATGATGCGGAAACAGATTGATGGATTATCCCTCTGCAAATTCCGCTCACAATTTCAGCGTCTTCGCCAGCCACGAAGCAACAATCCCTGCCACATGCCCTTCGCGATCATTGTAAAAATGATCGCAGTTGGCAACGATGTTCACCTCGCACGGGCCGCCGCACGCCGCCTGGAATTCTTCGGCCGGGTAGCGGTCGCGGTCTTCCTTGTCGCCGCGTATCGCCAGCACCGGGCATTTGATTTGCGGCGCCAGCGCAATCGTATCGGGCACGGAGACGATGCGGTCGAGAAAACTCTCGGCACTGATCACGTACCACCAACCAGGCATGAACATGAGTTCGCGGCCGCGTCCCGCCGCGACGAGTTCGCGCGCTTTTTGCGTCAGCTCATCAAGTTTGCCTGCGGCGAAAAGTTTTTCGCTGCCACCTGAGGTATCCTGCCGCACACTGCCGCGTCCCGCCGACAGCAGCACCAGCGCCGGCGTTTTCGGATGATCCACGACATGGCGCGTTGAGAGCATGCCGCCGTTGCTGTGCCCCATCACCACGGGATCCGGAAATCCGCGCGCGGCGAGCCACTGCGCGGCAAAACGATTGTCGGCTATCGCTTCCGCCGTGGTCTGAAATGCGCCACCTTCCGCCGCGCGGCTCATGCGCGTAGTAAGGATGTCGTGTCCGCGACGATTGAACGCCAGCACGGCGAGTCCCAGCTTCGTGAGTGCCGGCGGCAGAAAGCGCGCGCCGCCGGTGTAAAAATTCATGGTGTTGCCGTGAAAGTAGAGCGCTGCGCCCTTGGCTGGCCCATCCGGTTGATGAAAGGCGCCATCGATAGGGTGCGTGTCGGTGGTGATGGTGACAAGTTCGGTGCGCATGGGATTGTTTTTCCGCGAGGAGAGCTGAGAATAAGCACCGCAGATGATATGGCCTCAGGCGCGTGCGTGCAATGCCGGCCCGGCCATGCGGCCTATGCACATTGCGTAGATCAGCCTTTGGCTTTGGACTGGTTCAGGGTCACCGCGGCGCGAATGAGCGCCTTCAACGCTTTCTCATTGATCTTCTCGCCTTCGCGAAAGTCGATGGCACGCCTCACGTTCCCGGCCAGACTGGAATTGAAGAGGCGCGAAGGATCCTTCAGTGCCGCCCCTTGGGCGAAGGTCATCTTCACCACGCTCTTATACGTCTCGCCGGTACAGATGATACCGTCGTGCGACCACACCGGCACGCTCCACTTCCACTCCTCGACGACGTCGGGATCGGCTTCCTTGATCACGGCGCGGAGCCGGCCGAGCATCTTGCCGCGCCAGTCGCCCAGTTCCTTGATTCTCGCGCCTATCAGCCGAGAAGGAGACTGGCTTTCCTGCGACCCAACCTTCTTCATACCCGTTTCTCTCCCTTAAGGCGCCTAATGTCACGCTTGACCGGGCGCCGGCGCGCGAGCGCGTCTGCGCAGCTCGGATACTTCGCCGCCACGCGTACGGCATAGCCGACTGCGGTCAACGCGGCGACGCGTTTGGGACTGATTCTCAGCAGAGCGAAAAAACCTGTAGCCATGAGCATTCCTTCAACCTTGCCCGGTGAATGTCAGCTTGAACAATGAGCGCCAGCCAGTGTTATTAGAGTAACTCCTGCATTCTCAGACAGTCTATGCGAGATTTTCCTCATTTCTTGTTTGGACCCGGGCCAAGTACTGCTTCCAAACGTGTACTCAAACGATCCGCCAATTCCTCCGGCGTCCCCCAGTCAATGCAGTTAAATTGACGAATATCGAAATGCAATTCACCCATATCACCTTTTCGACAAGTCCAGAAAACTGGGATACCCAAGCCTAACGCATAGGTACGTCAATCGAAAAGTGGAACCTCAGCCGTGCCCTTTTATGCGTGCTTACCACCCGCCTGCAGGGCCAGCATATCCCATACCGCGCGGTTGCACGGCGTAGCCACACCGACTTTTTTTCCCAGTTTCACCACGCCGCCGGCCAGCCATTCAACTTCAAGATGGTTGCCGCTTTTCAGGTCGTGATGCATCGACGAATCCATGGTCGCGGGCAGGCTGTCGGCGAACTTCAGCCGGTCGTCGGCATAGTCCGCCGGCAGGTTGACGCCGAGCGCGCGCCCGACGGCAACGGTTTCCTTCATCAGGTCGTGCAGGAAGGCGCGCGTCTGCGGATGCCCGCGCACCGGGCCGATGGTGGTGCGCATCGCGGCCGTGGTGCCCGACAGGCCGACCAGAAAGGTGTATTTCTCCCACAGCGTGCGGCGGATGTCGCCCGACAACTCAGCCTGCACGCCTGCTTTCAGCAGCGCCGCGAGCAGCGATTCGGCGCGCGCCGATTTTTTTCCATCATATTCGCCGAACACGATGCGCTGGATAGTGCCGGTCTGGTGGATCACGCCAGGACGCGAGATATGCGTGGCCACGTAGGCCACGCCGCCCATCAGCGCCTGCTCGCCGAATACGCCGCGCAGGATGTCGTCCTTCACCACGCCATTCTGCAGCGACAACACGGCGGTGCCGGGACCAACGATGGGCTTGAGCGATTTCGCCACCGCTTCGGTATCCCACAGCTTCACTGCAAACAGGATGAGATCGGGCGTTCCCGCCGACAGCGGATCGTCGGTGACCTGCACCGGTTTGATCAGCGTGTTGCCCTGCGCCTCGCTTTCGATCAGCAGTCCCTCGCTGCGCATTGCCGTGAGGTGCGCGCCGCGTGCGACAAACGTGACGTCGCAGTCCGCATGCGCGAGCCTGCCGCCGAAAAATCCGCCGACGCCACCGGAACCCATGACCAGAATTTTCATTGCAGACCTTTCATTTCCTTCTCTCCCCGCGCACGGTAACCAAGCCGCCGCCGATAATCAACCCGACCCCCAACGCAACCCACAGGCCGGGCACCTCGCCCCACAGCACGAAGCCGAACAGCATCGCCCACAGAAAAGCTGTGTAGCGGAACGGCGACACCAGCGACGCCTCGCCCATGCGCAGCGCCTCGATCACAAAAAAATGCGCGCCGGCGTTGGCCAGCCCGGCCAGCACGAACCACAGCACACCGTCGACATCGACCGCGTTCCATCCCCACGGTGCAGTCAGCAGCCCCGCGAACATGACGATGAGCGTGGAGCAGAGCAAAATGGAAATCGAAGTGTCGGTGCGCGACAGGCGCCGCGTGACGATGTCGCGCACACTGTTGATCAGTGCGTTTGCCACCGGCAGCAGCAGTATCCACTGGAAATCCGCCCCGCCCGGACGCACGATCACCAGCACGCCGGCAAACCCCGTGAGCACCCCGGTCCAGCGCCAGGCGCCGACACGCTCGCCCAGCAGCGGCGCGGACAGCAGCGCAATGAAAATCGGGGTGGTGAAAGTGATGGCGATCACGGTGGTGATCGGCAACAGGCTGAGGCTGATGACAATGAGCGTCGAACCCGCCACGAACAGCAGGCCACGCAACGACTGCCCCCGCCAGTTCACCACACGCGCCGCGGCCCAGCCGGTGACCAGCATGATGTAAGGCACGATCACCAGCAGCGTTGCCGCCTGCCGCAGGCAGATCACCTGCCCGACCGGGTACGACTGCGTCAGGTATTTGGAAGCGGCATCGCTGGCGGTGAGCAGCGCGGCGCCTATGGTCATGGCGCCGATGGCTTTGAGATTCGAACTGCCTGCGCCGTGCCGCGCGTCGTCTTTCACAATCAGGCCGCACCCGGACCGCGGCGGCGAAGTTCAGCCAGCATATTGCAAAACAGCGCGCCCTGCTCGATGGCGTCGTCAAGCGCAACATGCGTGTGCGGGAACGGATCGAACCACGACTTCGGCATATGGCGCTTGGTCGAGCGCTGCCAGTCGGCATTCAGCAACGCCATCGCCAGTGTGCGCATGTCGAGCCCCGAATGCGCGAACGGGCTTTCGCCCGCAAATCGCATCAGATACCAGTGCACGAACATGAAATCAAACGTCACCGGGTACGCCACGAACACCGGCACGCCCGGCAAGGCCTTCAGCCAGACGAGACAATCATGCATCGCTTTTTCGGGCGGCACACAATCCTTGCGGCACGCCTCCCACGCAAGCTTCTCCGTCGCCCACCATGCCATGGTTTTGGGATCGCCGCTCGCGCCCGGCAGCGTTTCGAGGTTGGCGGAAAACGTGGCCAACAAAGTCTTGTCAGGCAGATAGGCCGCGCAGCCGATGGACAGCATCGAATGCGGACCGGGTATCGGGCCGTCGGTTTCCACATCCACGCTGACGTAGATTTCGGGCTTGTCGGTGCTTTGCGCCATGCAGGCTATAGCGCCCTTAATGACTCAACTACCTTTCGCTTGACTACAAGGCCTTCGACGCGCCGCCGCTCGCGCTCGCGCGATGCACGCTCCGATGGAATGCGTATCTCGCTCACCCCCGGCTGCTTGGGCAGCGCTTTCATTTCACGCACGTACTGCGACATGCGCTGTTTGAAATCGTTGCCCGGCAGCATGATCTCCGGGTTGACCGCCCAGAACAAAAACCCGTAGTCGAGCACTTCGTCGCGGATGATCGCGGAGCCGGCGAGCAGGCCCAGGGCCTGGATCGCGAAGCTCAGTCCGTAACCCTTGTAAACGTAGTCCTTGCCGCCGAAGGGCGCCACGCCGCCTTTCAGCGCGGCCGCCGCGTCACGCGTGGGATTGCCGTTTTCATCGATGCCCACACCCTCGGGCAGCAGCTCGTTCAGATGCGCGTGCAGCATGACGTCGCCCCACATCATCGAGGCCGTGCCGATGTCGAAGGTCACCGGCCCTTCCTCGGAAGGAAAACCGAAACACATCGGGTTGGTGCCGAGCGCGGGCACCGCCGCGCCCGGCGGCACCACGCGCGGCTTGTTGCTGGCGGTGTGCATGGCGAGATAGCCTGCCTTGACAATGTGCTCGACAAAGTAGGCGTTGCGTCCACTGTAGTACGTGTTGTAAACGCCGACGCAGCAAATGCCGTGCGCCTTGGCCTTTTCGATCGCCTTTTGCGCCGCGTGATAACAGGTCACGTAGCCGATATGGTTGCCGCCGTCCATCAGCGCCGACACCGGCGTTTCCTTCACCACCCGGATCGGCGTGCGCCCGAGCTTGATTTTTTCGTCGCCCGCCATCGCCAGGATGCGCGGCAGGCCCGCGAACTTGTAGCCGCACAACATATTGTCGATCAACTGATCGACGACAATGCGCGCGTCTTCCGCGCTATAGCCGATGCGCTGCACAGCGGCTTCGCCGATGGCACGCGCTTCATCCACTGACAAACGAACGGTGTCCGGTTCGTCGGCGTCCAGCAGGCTGTTCGGAATTGTCGATTGACTTGCAGTAGCGCTCATTTGTATTTCCTATCCCAAAATATTGTTTTAATTCCGGAACGCATTGCAGAGTTCACTGCACAGAATAGCGCTTGACCAGGGCCGTGTCCCACTCGAGTCCATTGCCCGGTCTGTCGCCAGGCACGGCACAGCCGTCCACGATACGCAGCGGCTCCTGAAGAAAAGCATTCGCCCAATCCACATATTCCAGCCAGTGCGCGGTCGGCGTCACGGCCAGCAGATGCACGCTGACTTCCGGATAAAGATGCGACGACATTTCCATGCCTGCCTCGTGCGCAAGCGCCGCCGCGCGCAGCCATCCTGTCACCCCGCCGATGCGCTCCAGATCGGGCATCACGAAATCACAGGCGCCCGCCGCCAGCGCTTTTTCCATATCGTACACCTGCGAAAAATTTTCGCCGATCTGCACCGGTGTGGCGATCTCGCGCGCGAGATTCGCGCAGCCCGCGAAATCGTCATGCCGCACCGGCTCCTCGATCCAGTAAACGCCTTCGTCGTCGAGCGCGCGCCCGCGCCGCAGCGCTTCGTCCGCACTCAAGGCCTGGTTGAAATCGGTCATGATCATCACGGAGTCCGCTACGCGATTGCGCACCGCGCGCGTGGCAGCCAGGTCTTCTTCCACTGTCGCATAACCCAGCCGCAGTTTTACCGCGCGAAAACCGCCGGCAAGGAGTTTCTCCGCTTCATCGGCCACCGCCTGCGGTGCCATTAAGCCCAGCCCGCAACTGTTGTACGCCGGTATCGGCCGCGGCGCCGCGCCCAGATAGGTCACAAGCGGAACGCCGGCCGCCTTCGCCGCCGCATCCCAGCACGCCACGTCGATCATCGCTGCGGCCATACGCACGATGCCCTGTATGCCGATCAACAGGTAACGCCTGGACAATACACGCCATACTTCATCGGGATCGACGCGCGCGCCCTTGATCGCGCTCAACGCATCGTCGAGAAAAATCGCTATCGCCCCCGTCGCCTTGGGCGTGTAGCAGAACTGGTACGCGTGGCCGGTGATGCCTTCTTCGGTTTCAAGATCGACCAGCAGCAACGGCGCCTCGCGAATGGCCTGTGCGCTGGTGCCGAGCGTGTAGGTCATGGGCACTTGAATCGCGGTGGCGCGTATGCCGCGTATCGTCAACTGCGGTGCGTTCATGCTGTGTGGCTTTTGGAAGAACAGCGCGTATCAGCGGGAATCTTCACCCGCGAGCACTTCCGCCACGTGCAATACCTGTGTCGTGGTATCGCCGCGCCGCCGCAAGCGGCCTTCGATATTCAGCATGCAGCCTAGATCGCCGAGTATCACTGCATCAGCGTTGCACTTGGCGATGTTTTCGCACTTGCGGTCGGCGATATGCGTGGAGATGTCGCCATACTTCACCGCAAACGTGCCACCGAAACCGCAGCAGGCTTCGCATTCGTCCATCTCTTTCAGCGTCAGTCCTTCGACTTGCGCCAGCAGCTCACGCGGCTGCGTTTTCACACCCAGTTCGCGCAGCCCTGCACATGAATCATGGTAAGTACATGTTTTTATTGAATTATTTTTGACTCCCTTGAGCTTCATCACACTCACCAGAAAATCCGTCAGCTCGTAGGTGCGCACGCAAAGTTTCGCCGCGCGCACTGCTTCCGGCTGTCCTGCAAATAAATCCGGGTAATGCGTGCGGATCATGCCAGCGCACGAACCCGACGGCGCGACAACGTAATCAAACGCTTCGAATTCATCCAGCACCTTGCGCGCCAGCGCCAACGCCGATGCACGATCACCCGAGTTGTAGCCCGGCTGGCCGCAACAGGTTTGCGCCACCGGCACTTCCACTTCGCAACCTGCCGCTTCCAGCAACTGCAACGCCGCGAAGCCGATGCTCGGGCGCATCAGATCAACGAGGCAGGTTACAAAGAGACCGACTTTCATTGAGAACTAACGATACAAACCCTGCTTCGCCAGCCACGCCTGAATCACATCGGCAACCTGATCGCTGTTCTTGTCCATCATGATCATGTGCGAATTGCCCTTGATGCCGATCTGCGGCAAATTGACCACATCATAGCGGCCACCCGCGGCTTTCACTTGTTCCAGAAACTTGATCTCGTTGGCGCGTATGGTCGGCCAGCGCGGGTCTTCGTCGATGTAGTCGCCATACACCGCCAGTATCGGCGTGTTCTTGAGATTGGCGGCAAGCTTGGGATCGCCCGGCCCCGCCGGCTCTACCAGCACCAGCGCCTTCACCTTGTCGGGCCGCGCCTGTGCGACCTTTTGCCCAAAGGTGCCGGACTGTGAATGGATCAGCACCACGCACGGACATACTTTATCCACCAGTTCGGTGTACGCGGCGATGATGGCGTCGTCGGTAGTCGTCCATCGCGGCACACCCTGCTTGGTGAAATTGTCATAGCCTTCCGCCGGAAACTGGCTGCCCGGCTTCAATTTCATTTTCGCGGGATCGCGGTTGTACGAACCCGGCCCCGCGCCTATGCGAAAACGGTTGAACGGATCCTGCTTGGTCAGGAACAACGGCTCACCCTTGAACACGTCGGGATACATCGCCCAGCCCGAGCGCCCGCGCTCCACTGCATCGGAGTTGTACACCGGCCAGCCCTTCTTGATGAAGTAATTGAGCCAGCCTTCGCGGCCGTCCGGTGTCGTCTCATACGTCACGCCGGAAAGCCCCCCGCCGTGCCACATCAACAGCGGCAGCGCGCCGCGCTGATCCTGCGGAATGAAATACTGCACATACATCTGCTCGACCTGATAGACGCCGTTGGGATCCACCTTGGCCGGCACGCCGCCGGGCGTGAACACCACTTCCTTCACCGGCTTGCCGGAAATCGTCACTTCGCGTCCGCCGATGTGAAACGATCCCATTTGTTTCAATGCGATAGGCGCCTGATTGGCGCAGCCCGCGAGCAATGCAATTACTCCCGCCAATAGATATCGCCTCACGTTGTCTCCTCGTTGTGTGAAATTTTCAGTCTACCCGCGCGCCGGAATCCTTTACCACCTTCCCCCACTTCACCGCTTCTTTCTTGATGTGCTCCGCGTACTGCTCCGGCGTGCTGCCGATCGGCTCGATGCCATCGCGCAGCAGACGGTCGCGCAGTTCCGGTAATTTCAGCACCTTGGCGACCTCGCTGTAGACGCGATCGACAATCGGCCTCGGCGTGCCGCCGGGCGCGCAGATGCCGGCCCACGAAATGGCTTCGAAACCCGGCAGTCCCTGCTCGGCAATCGTTGGAATGTCCTTCAGCGTCGAAAATCGCGTGCCGCTGCTGATGCCCAGCACACGCAACTTGCCCGCCTGCACATGCGGCAGCGAACTCACCGGCTGGTCGAACATCAGCACCACCTGCCCGGCCAGGAGATCGCTCATCGCATTGCCGGTGCCCTTGTACGGCACGTGCGTCATGCTGATCCCGGCGGCGGAAGCAAACAGTGCCGCCGACAGATGCGACGCGGTGCCTACGCCTGACGAGGCATAATTGATCTGCCCCGGCCGGCCCTTGGCGATGGCGATGAACTCCTTCACATTTTTCGCCGGCAGCGACGGATGCATGACGATGATGTACGGCAGCGAACCGGTCTGCGTCACCGGCACCAGACCCTTTTCCGGATCGTAAGGCAGCTTGGAATACAAAAACGGCTGAATCGCGAACACGCCCGTAGTGCATGCAAACAAAGTGTGGCCATCGGGCGGCGCTTTGGACGCAAGCTCCGCCGCGATGTTGCCGCCAGCGCCGGGACGATTATCGACGACCACCTGCTGGCCGACGTTCTTGGTCATCTCCTGCGCAATCAGACGCGCAACGATATCGGTGGAACCGCCGGGTGCAAAGCCGACGAGGATGCGCACCGTTTTGCTTGGGTAAGTTTGCGCGGTTGCAGGCAGCGCCGCTCCCCAGATGCATAAAGCAAAAAACAAAACTCTGTACTTGCGGTTCATACCTTCCTCCTTGAGACGTGCGTCCTTCATTGCGGTTCAATGCCTGCGGCTTTAACGATCTTTCCGTACTTTTCGAGATCCGCACGGAGAAATAGGGCAAATTCTTCGGGTGTGGTGCCCTTGCTTTCGATGTTGATTTCCGCGTACGTTTTGCGCGTATCAGGATGTTGCATGACAGCGCGAGCTGCTTCGTACACGCGATTGACGATCGGCCTGGGCATACGTGCGGGGCCATAGATGCCGTACCAGCCGGAGATTTCATAACCCTTCAGCCCCGACTCGTCGAGCGTAGGCACCTCGGGTATCTGGTCGCTGCGCTTCAAGCCGGTAAATGCCACGCCACGCAGGCGGTCGGCCTTGACGAACGGCACCGCGGCCGGACTGGATGCAAAATTCATGGCGATCTGATTGGCAAGGACATCGTTGATGGCAGGCCCGCCGCCCTTGTACGGAACGTGCGTAATTTTCACACCAGCCATCAGGCAGAACATTTCTCCCGCGAGATGCTGCAGATTGCCCACGCCCGCCGAGGCATAAGAGAATTTGCCGGGTGCCGCGCGCGCAGCATCCACCAACTGCTGCACCGTGCGGTGCGGAAAAGTGGGATGCACTACCAACACCAGCCCACTCGACTTAACGATTTCACTGATCGGCGTCAAATCGCGCAGCGTATCGTAAGGCAGCTTGCGGTAGACGTGCGGATTGATGGTATGCGAGCCGGAAGTAATCAGCAGCGTATATCCGTCGGGCGCCGCGCGCGCCACAATCTCGGTACCGATAATGCTGTTGGCGCCGGCGCGGTTATCCACCACGATCTGCTGGCCGAGCACCGCGCTTAAGCGATGGGCGAAAATGCGCGCGATCACATCCGGCCCGCTGCCCGCCGAAGAGGGGACTATGAAGCGGATGGGCCGATCCGGATACGCGGCCACGGCGGCGGCACTGGAAAGACAAACGACGGCGACACTCGCAACAACACTCGCGCTAGCCCCGAGCAGCGCATTCATGCACGGCATGAAATCTCCCAATCTGAATTCTTTGTGAATTTTTTGATGCAAAAATTCTACCGATGGATAGTCAAAGTTGCAGCCAGCACTGTATCTTGAACAAAATAATATTTAATTAAAACAGATACTTACGATTCACATTATTCTCCATCCAGGTACTCGTTCACACGTTCACGCATTTTCCCTCAAGCCATGCCGATGGGTTCCGCCAGCGGGTCCGCAATGTTACCGGGCCGCGCGCGCATCATATCGTGTAATTCGCGGCGCACATGAGCGTAAGCTGCATCGTCGAACAAATTATTCATCTCACCCGGATCGTTGACGAGATCGTACAACTCGCCCGCACCCGATTCGAGCTCGAACGTGCATTTGTGTGTTTTGGTGCGCACCACGCGCAGCTTCAACGCCACGCCACAGCGCGACGGATGCACACGCCATTCGCTGTACGCCACATCGCGCGTTTCCGCGCCGCCACGCAAAAGGTTCGCCAGGCTGCGGCTTTGCATTGCTTCCGGTTGAGCAACACCCGCATGTTCGTAAAACGTCGCCGCCAGATCGAGCGTGGACACGGGCTCCGTCACCAGCTGGCTCTTCGCCACACCCGGCCCGCGCACTACCATCGTCACGCGCAACAAATCTTCGTACGGCGTCGGGCCTTTGAGATACAAGCCGTGATTACCCAGCAACTCGCCATGATCGGTGGTGTAAACCACCAGCGTGTTGTCGGCGATGCCTGCGCTTTCAAGCGCGCTCATCATGCGCCCGACGTTGTGATCGATCTGCGAAATCATGCCGTAGTAGTTGGCAGTCATCTCAGCAAGTTGCGCGTCCGTCTGATCAGGCACGCGCGAGCCTTCGGCGCGAAACTTGAGCATTTCGGGATCGGCCAGTTGCGGCTTGGATTCCAGCGTCGCCTTGTGCCACCACGGCCGGCGTTCTAGATCGCGCGCGCGATGTTTCGGCAGCACCATGTCTTTCGGGTCATACATCAGGCTCCACGGCTCGGGGCAGTCAAACGCGTGATGCGGATCGGGAAACGACACCCACGCGCAGAACGGTTTGTCATTGCGGCTCGCGTCATTGATCCACTGGATTGCGCGGTCACCGATCCAGGTGCTCGAATGCCACGCCGCCGGCAGCGCCGAAAACCAGGTTTGTGCAGCGCCCGTTCCGGCTCGCGTCTCAGCAGCCCACAGCTTCACGCCTTCTTCATCGATGCCGCGTGAAACCAGCCAGCGCTCGTAATGCCCGACCGGCGGCTTTTCCAGCGGACGCGTGCGATGCAGATGACCCAGCACGTTCAGCTCGCAATGCTGAAAACCCATGTACGGCCCGAACCAGTCCGGCCCGTACTTCGACTGGCTTTTGTTGCATTCCGGCGTGCCGGTGGGCGCGAACGTCGATTTGGTGGAAAAATGCGCCTTGCCGATAAAACCCGTCTGATAGCCAGCGCGCGCCAGTGTGCCCGCGAAACCGTTTTCGCCGACGCGCGGATCAAGATCAACGCCGTTGTCCCACACGCCATGCGTCAACGGCAGCAGGCCGGTGAGTATCGACGCACGTGACGGCTGGCATACCAGATTAGGCGTAATGCAAGCGGAAAAACGCGTACCCTCTCGCGCCAGCCGGTCGATGTGAGGGGTCTTGATATTCTTGTTCTCAAATCCGTTGCAGTCGGCGCGCTGCTGGTCGGAGGTGATAAGTAAAATGTTGGGACGTGGCATGAGGTTGCTTTCTATTTATTCAACCCAAGTTCAGTGAGCAGGCTGCGAAATGTTACTGCTTCGCGGTCGAGAAACTCGCGCAGTTTCGTGCCAGTCATGAAATTGGCGCGCCAGAAATTGCGCTCCAGTTCCTTTTTCCAAGCGCCCGAGTCGTTCACCGCAGCCAGTGCACCTTCCCAGTACGCAATGTGCTCGCGCCGCATGTCCTTCGCCCCGATCACGCCGCGCCAGTTGGTAAACGTCGCATCGATGCCCTGCTCCTGCAAGGTCGGCACCTGCGCGTACACGCCGGTGAGACGCTGCGGACCGATCACTCCCAGCACGCGCACGCGCCCCGCGGCGAGAAATGGCGGCATGGTGGCCGCGGTGCCGCACACCATTTCAATCTCGCCGGCGAGCATGGCCACCGCGCCATCGGGCGCGGATTTGTACGGCACGAAGCGCGCCTTGCGCACATCGGCGCCCATCGCCTTCCACGCGATGGCCGACGCGGTATGCCCGCCGGCACCCAATCCCGGGCCGAAACCGACCGCCACCGAAGCCGGATCGGCGCGCAGCCGCTCGCGCACATCCGCCATCGATTTCAGCGGTGAATCCGCCCGCACCACCAGCACAAAGTAGTCGTCCAGCATCAGCGCCAGCGGCGTCACGTCGCGATGACCGATCGCGTGCGCGCCGGTGACCGGATTCGATACCAGGTTGGTCGTCCCGATCGAAACCGCATGCCCGTCACTGCGCTCGTTGAGATAACTCCAGGCAATGCCATTGCCGGCACCGGGCTTGTTGATGACGACCACCGGCACGCCGACGGCACGTGTGTCGTCCCATATTTTCTGGATCAGCCGCGCGGTGAGATCGAGACTGCCCGCGGGCGACGACGGCGAGATGAACGCCACCGGACGCGACGGCTTCCAGCCCTGGGCCAGGCCCGTGTTGACTGTCAGCAGCATCGCGGCGAGCAAACCGCAGCGGATCGCCTTGCCGGCCCGCGTTATCGGGTTTCGATTGTGCACACCGCCATGATAGCAGCGGCAGTCACCAGCTACCGACAAGCATGCTCACGCGCGCGGTTTCCCGGCTTGCAGGACGGCGCCCGGCGTGCCAAGATAGTTGCGGAATCCTTACCCGTGCCGCCCATGCATAACCCCATGTGCCCACCGCTGTCCCGTTCGCTGGTTATCATCGCTTGCGCGCTGACGGGATTGGTGTGCGCGTCCACTGCGCACGGCGCGGACAGCAAGGAGCCGCGCATTGCCCTGGTCATCGGAAACTCGACTTACAAACTCGATCCGCTGCGCAATCCGGTCAACGACGCGGAAGACATGGCGCGGGCACTACAGGCCAAGGGTTTCCAGGTCACCCTGCGCAAGGACGCCTCGCATCGCCAGATGATTGAGTCCATCAGCGAATTCGGCCGCGCCTTGAAAAAGGGCGGCGTTGGCCTGTTCTACTTTGCCGGGCATGGCGTGCAAAGCAAGGGGCGCAATTTCCTGGTGCCGGTGAACGCCAAGGTGGAAAGCGAGGGCGAACTCGAATTCGAGACGGTGGACGCCAATCGCGTGCTCGCCGCCATGGACGACGCGGGCAATCGCGTCAATATCATGATCCTCGATGCCTGCCGCAATAACCCCTATGTGCGCAGCTTCCGTTCGTCGTCGCGCGGGCTGGCGCAGATGGACGCCGCAAAGGGCAGCTATATTGCGTTCGCCACCGCGCCGGGTTCGGTGGCGTCGGATGGCGACGGCAGAAACGGCCTGTACACCGAATTGCTGCTCAAGAGCCTGAATGCAGGCGACACCGATATCCACAAGGTGTTCACGCGCGTCACCGCGGACGTGTCACGCATCACGGGCGGCAAACAGATCCCCTGGACCGCGTCGTCGCTCACCGGAGACTTCGCCTTCGCCGCGACGCAGGCCGACGAGCGCGCGCTGTGGGAGTCGGTGAAGGAAACGAAGAATGCCGCTGAACTGGAGGCCTACCTCGAAAAATTCCCCGAGGGCCTTTATGCATCCGTTGCCCGCGCGCGGATCAAGTCGCTGGCCACGCCGCCGCCGGTGCAGGTGGCGACTATTGCGCCCGCCAGCGTCGCAGCGGCAGTCTATGCCAACGAAGACAAAAACTTCGGCATCGCACCGACCCGCGCGCCGAGGAAGGGCAAATACCATGCGCCTACCCCCACGGAGATACCCGGCGGCAAGGTCATCCGCACGGTGGACCTGAAACAGCTACTCGACAGCAACAAGAATGTCGTGGTGGTTGACGTGCTGGATTCCAAAGACCGGTCCACCATACCCGGCGCGACATGGCTTCAGGGCGCCGGCAGCGGAGAATTCTTCGCGGCCGAGAAAGCGCGCTTCGCCACCATACTGGAGCAACTCACCGGCGGAGACAAGGGACGTTCGCTGGTGTTCCTGTGCATGAATCCGGAGTGCTGGCTTTCCTATAACGCGTCACTGCACGCCATCGATGCCGGCTACCGGGAAGTCTACTGGTTTCGCGGCGGCACCGATGCCTGGCGCGGCGCGGGTTATCCGGTGCGCTCGGTCAAGACAGCCAGTTGGTAACAATCACGAACGTGGCTGGTGCCGCCATGGCGGGACGCTGCACGCGCCGCTTCCTGCCAGGCGGTGGCGCGTTGTCATCCACAACCTGAGTTCCGATGTCAAACGCAGTGCCCAACATCGTTTTGATCCTCGCCGACAACCTCGGCTGGGGCGAACTCGGCTGTTACGGCGGCGGCATATTGCGCGGCGCGCCTACGCCACGCATCGACGCGCTGGCGGCGGAAGGCCTGCGGCTTACCAATTTCAACGTCGAGTCCGACTGCGTGCCGACACGCTCAGCCCTGATGACCGGGCGCCATCCGATTCGCACCGGCGCGCTGCAATCGGTGCCCGCCGGTTTGCCGCAGGGCATCACGCCGTGGGAAATCACCCTCGCGCAACTGCTGTCGGCACAAGGATACGCGACGGCGATTTACGGCAAATGGCATCTGGGCGACCGGCCCGGACGCTATCCAACCGACCGCGGCTTCGACGAGTGGTACGGCATTCCGCGCACCACCAACGAAAGCATGTTTACCAGCACACCAGGATACGACCCGGAAGTTGTGCCACTGCCTTATGTAATGGAAGCACGGCGCGGCGAGCCGGCAAAGAATGTTGCCGTTTACGATCTTGAGTTACGGCGCAAAATCGATGCACAACTGGTCGAACGCAGCATCGACTTCATGCAGCGCCAGATCAAAGCCAAGAAACCTTTTTTCGCCTACGTGCCGCTCACGCAATTGCATTACCCGACGCTTCCGCATCACGACTTTGCAGGCAAGACCGGCGCTGGTGATTTTGCTGATGCCATGGCGGAGATGGATTTCCGCGTTGGACAGTTAATGGATTTTATCGATAGTTCCGGGCTGCGCGAAAACACACTGTTTATTTTCGCCAGCGACAACGGCCCGGAGTTTCGCCGCCCGTGGCGCGGCACCGCCGGCCCGTGGAGCGGCACCTATCATACGGCAATGGAAGGCGCGTTGCGCGTCCCGTTCGTGGTGCGTTGGCCAGGCTGCGTGCCGGTGCGTGCCTCGAACGAGATCGTGCATGTCACGGATATCTACACCACGCTGGCAAAAGCCGGCGGCGCGAAAATGCCCGACGACCGCCCGATGGACGGTGTGGATCAACTCGATTTCTTTCTCGGCAAAACCGAAAAATCGGCGCGCGAAGGTTTTGTCTATTACATCAAGGACGAATTGCGCGCGGCGAAATGGCGTGACTGGAAAATGCACGTGGTATGGGAAGCGGAACCCAACACCGGCCCGCTGCATCTGGAAACGCCGTGGCTGTTTAACCTGACACAGGACCCGAAAGAAGAAACCGATGTCGGCACGCAGAATAGCTGGGCGCGCCGGCCGCTGCGCGTGCTGATTCAGGAATTCCAGCAAAGTCTTAAAACGCATCTACCCATTCCACCGGGTGCGCCGGATGATTATCGGCCACTCGCAAAATAATCACGAACCATTCGCCGCCGCCAACGACCATCGGAGAAAATCATGAAAGTAACCAAAATCGAAACCCTGCGTTGTGACGCCGGATGGAGAATGTTCTCGTTTTTGAAGGTTATGACCGATGACGGCCTCGTCGGTTGGTCGGAATACAACGAGAGTTTCGGCAGCGCCGGATTGAGCTCGGTGATCGAAGCGCTGTCGCCGACTGTGATCGGCAGGGATCCACGCGACATCGAATTGATCAACTGTCATATCCGCACGCAAACCATACAATCACGCGGCGGCATCAACCGGCAGGCCGTGGCCGCCATCGAAAACGCTCTGCTCGACATCAAGGGCAAGGCGCTCGGCGTGCCGGTCTATGATCTGTTTGGCGGCGCGGTGCGCAAGCGCATACCCGTGTACTGGTCGCACTGCGGCAGTTACCGCGCGCGTTATCCTGAGTTGTTGGGCGTGCCGCGCGTAAAAAACTACGATGATCTCTCCCGCCTCGCGGAAGAAGTGAAGTCGCGCGGCTTCAAGGCATTGAAGACCAATGTCGCGCTCTCCGACGGCAAAACGCTCACATCTTACCGGCCCGGCTTCGGCCACAACAAGGGATTCCCTGAACTTAACTGGGACCACGATATCGTCAAGGCTGCCGTCGATACAGTAAGCGCTTTTCGCGCCGGCGGCGGGCCGGAACTGGGCATCCTGCTCGACCTGAATTTCAACTACAAGACCGAGGGTTTCCGCCGTATCGCCGATGCGGTAGCGCCGGTGAAACTGACGTGGCTTGAAATCGACACCCATGATGCGCCTTCTTTGGCGCTAATACGGCGCGACGCTCCCTGCCCCATCGCCTCGTGCGAAACGTTGTGCGAGCGCCGTGACTTCAAGCCGTTCTTCGAGAATTATGCGATGGACGTGGCGATCATCGACGTGATCTGGAACGGCTACATGGAATCGCTGAAAATCGCGTCCATGGCGGATGTCTACGAAATCAATGTCGCGCCGCATAATTTCTACGGTCACCTGTCGAGCGTGATCTCCGCGCATTTTTGCGCTGCCGTTCCCAACTTTCGTATCATGGAAACCGATATCGATGCGGTACCCTGGCGCGACGAACTGGTGGATGTTCCGCCGCAAATCGAGAATGGCGAATTCATACTGCCGACGCGCCCGGGTTGGGGCGTAGAGGTGAATGAAGCGGCAGTACGGAGGCATCCACCGAAGTGAAATACGGCGCCGAATTAACACCCGCTACTTGCTGCTCCAGCCGCCGCCCAGCGCACGCACCAGATCAGCCACCGCGACGCGCTGCGCGCGCAGCGCGTCCACGCGATTCAGTTCGGCCGCCAGCAGATTTCGTTCCGCGTCGAGTACTTCCAGTTGGCTCACCAGTCCGTTTTCATAGCGAATGCGCGCCATTTGCAGGGCATAACGCAACGACATGACGCGCGCCGTCTCGGCGTCGAATATTTCGCGCGAACGCGTTTGTGCCGAGAGCGCCTGGCGCACCTCGCGGAATGACACCTGCAGCGTTTTCTGATATTGCACGAGCGCCTGCTGCTCGCGCGCCTTGATCGCTTCGATCTCCCCAAACAACCGTCCACCCTGAAAAATCGGTTGCGCCAGCGCGAACGCCAGTTGCCAGATGCGCGCAGGGCCTGAAAACAGATCGCCCAGCGCGCCGCTCTCGCTGCCCAGAAATCCCGTCAGCGAGATGCGCGGAAACAGCGATGCGCGCGCGACTGCGATGCGCGCGTTCGCGGCAATCAGGCGTTGTTCGGCTTGAACGATATCGGGACGCCGCAGCAATAATTCAGAGGGCAGGCCTTCCGGCACCACCGGAGCAGGCGGCTCGTTGCGATCGGCGCCGCGCGCGACGGTGGACTCGGTAATCGCGCGCGGGCTGCGCCCCAGCAGCACGGAAAGCGCGAGTTCCTCGGAGGTGCGGCTGCGTTCGAGCGCAGGCAATTGCGCCCGCGCCGCCGACACTTCGGCTTCGAGTTGCCGCAACTGGAAATCGCCGATCAATCCTGCCTGATGGCGCACGCGCTGCAGACGCAAATTGTCTTCGCGCAAGGCGAGCGAGCGGCGCGTCGCGGCGATCTGCTCATCGAACGCCATCAGGGTGAAATAGGAACTCACCACATCCGATACCAGCATGATGCGTATCGTTTCCTGCGCCGCCTGCGTGGCCAGCAGATCCGCGCGAGCTGCGTCACTCGAACTGCGCAAACGGCCCCACAAGTCAAGCTCATAGGCCACGTTGACCTGCGCACGGTAGGTGTTGCGCTCTATGGCATTCGCGGGAATGGGAATAGGCGAGCGCTCGGATGAGCGCGTGCGGTCACGCTGCGCTGTTGCATCGATCGCCGGATAAAACAGTGAATCCGCAACACGCGACAAGGCACGCGCCTCATCCACACGTGCCGCCGCCAGCGCCAGATCACGGTTATGTTCCAATGCTTCGCCAATCAGCACGTTCAGCGCACCGTCGCTGTAAAGCGTCCACCAGCGTTCGCCGGGGGCCACACCCTTTTGTGCTGGTGCAGACCACGCCGCCGGCAAGTCCGCCTTGGGCCGCTCATACGGAGCGTTCGCTGCACAGCCTGCCATCAGCAATAAAAATAATAATAAAAACAAATACTTATGCATCACCGTAATCCTCTTTGGGCAGGCGGTGGTGCTGCGCGGTATGCACGGGACGCTGTGCAGCGTCGCGATGATGCTGAACCTCGTCTTCGATTTCTTTGGTCGAGCGCGAGTCGGATAATTTTCGATCCACAATTAATTTGTAAAACCACGGAATGAAAAATATCGCGAGGAAGGTCGCCGCCAGCATGCCGCCCATCACCCCCGTGCCGGCCGAATGCCGCGCACCAGCGCCTGCACCCGTCGAAAACGCCAGCGGCATCACGCCCAATATGAAAGCGAGCGAGGTCATCAGTATCGGCCGGAAGCGCAGCCGCGCAGCTTCGATGGCAGCAGCAGAAGTCGAGAAGCCTTCGTGCTTCTTCAGCACCGCATACTCGACAATCAGGATGGCGTTTTTCGCCGCGAGGCCCAGCAGCGTCACCAGACCGATCTGGAAATACACGTCGTTGGTAAAACCGCGCAGCCATACCGCCGCCAGCGCGCCGAAGGTGCCGAACGGCAGCGCCAGCATCACCGACAGCGGCAGCGACCACTTGTCGTACTGTGCAGCAAGAATCAGGAACACCATCAGCGCCGCCAGTCCCAGGGCCAGCACCGAGGTGCCGCCCGAGCGTTTTTCCTGGAACGACGCGCCGCCCCAGTCAAAGGTGAATTCCGGCGGCAGCGTTTCGCGCGCGATTTTCTCCATGCGCTCGATCGCCTGTCCCGAACTGTAACCGGGCAACGCCGAACCAAAAATTTTCACCGCGGGCAGGTTATTGAAACGGTCGAGCGAGTCCGGTCCCGAGGAATAACTCACTTTCGCCAGCGAGGCCAGCGACACCATGCGTCCCTGATCGGAACGCACAAACAGTTCGCCGATATCATCCGGGCGCTTGCGGTACGCAGGCTCGGCCGACATCAACACCTGCCAGGTGCGCCCGTACTTGTTAAAGTCGTTTACGTAATAGGTACCGAGGGTCGCCGCCAGCGTGCCGTACAACTCATCGAGCGACACGCCTGCCATTTTCGCCTTCTCGCGGTCGGTTTCGACATAAAGCTGCGGCACGTTGGCGCGCCACAAAGTGTTGACGTGACCGAACATGCCGTCTTTCTGCACGGCGCCCAGCAATTGCTGCGTCACTTCAAACAACTTACCCGGGCCGCCCTCACCGCGATTCTGGATGTAAAACTCGAAGCCGCCGGCGTTGCCGAGGCCGAAAATCGGCGGCGGGCCGAATGCCAGTACCAGCGCCTCCTTGATATGCCCGGTCTTCATGAAGAACTCGCCCACCAGCTGCGGTGTCGTCACCTTGCGCTCATCCCAGTGTTTTTGCGTGACAAAGATGGTCGCCGCGCTGTTGCGGAATCCGCCGCCGAGAAAATCCATGCCGGTGAACGCCACCGCGTCCTCATTGGCCGGATTGGACTTGATGATGTTGACGACTTCGTTCACTACCTTGTCGGTGCGTTCCAGCGTCGCGCCGTCCGGCAGGAACACCGCGGCAATGTAATAGCCCTGGTCCTCATCCGGCACCAGCGAACCCGGCGTGGCGCGCCATAACCCAAAGGTCAGCGCCACCATGCCCGCAAACAGCAGCAGCGCAACACCGCCGCGGCGCAGCATCCAGGTCACGCCGTCCACGTAACGTCCGGTCATGCGATGGAACCAGTCGTTGAACCAGCGGAACACACGGCCGGGCTGCTTGTGCTCGCGCTTCAATATCAGCACGCACAGGCTGGGCGTCAGCGTCAGCGCCACCAGCCCCGAGATCACCACCGCGATCGAGATCGTCACCGAGAACTGGCGGTACAGTTCACCCGTCAGGCCGCCGAGGAACGCGATCGGCACGAACACCGCGCACAAGGTCAGCACGATGGCGATCACCGGCCCGGTGACTTCGCGCATCGCCTTGAACGCGGCTTCACGCGCATCCAAATGCTCCTCGTGCATGATGCGCTCGACGTTTTCCAGCACCACGATGGCATCGTCCACCACGATGCCGATGGCCAGCACCATGCCGAACAGCGTGAGGGTGTTGATCGAATAGCCGAGCAGGGTCAGCCCTGCGAAAGTGCCGATCAGCGACACCGGCACGGCGGCAAACGGAATCAGCGTCGCGCGCCAGTTCTGCAAAAAGATGAACACCACCACAAATACCAGCGCCATTGCCTCGGCCAGCGTGATCACCACCTCGCGGATCGAGACTTTGACGAAGCGCGTGGTGTCGTACACCACCGCCTGCTTCAATCCTTGCGGAAAGCGCTCCGCAAGCCGTGCCATTTCGGCATTGACGCGGTCGCCGGTGGCGAGCGCGTTGGCGCCGGGCTGCAGGAATATGCCCACCAGCGTCGCCGACTTGCCGTTGACGCGGCCGTTGAACTCATAGTCTTTGGACCCCAGTTCGACGCGCGCCACGTCCTTCAGCTTGAGCACCGAGCCGTCGGGGTCGGCGCGGATCATGATGTTCTCGAATTCCTGTGGTTCGGTAAGACGGCCCTTGGTAGTGATGGTATACACCAGTTCCTGCGGGCCTCCGGTGGGTGATTGCCCGATTTTGCCGACAGCGAACTGCGCATTCTGCTCATTCAGCGCGCGCACCAAATCCGTGGGCGTGACCTTCAGTTGCGTCATGCGGTCGGGACGCACCCAGATGCGCATCGCATAGTCCTTGGCGCCAAAGATCTGCACATTGGTGGTACCAGGTATGCGCTTTAACTGATCCAGCACGTTGAGCGTTACGTAATTCGAGATATGAATGTCATCGAAGCGCGCATCGGGCGACGTGAACGCGATCACCTGCAGGAAAGAAGACGAGCCTTTCTCGACACTGACACCCTGGCGCCGCACTTCCTGCGGCAGGCGCGGTTCAACCTGCTTGACGCGGTTGTTAACGTTGAGCGCAGCAGTGTCAACGTCAGTGCCGATGTCAAACGTGACGTGAATTTCGACCACGCCCTGCGACGTTGAGGTCGAACTCATGTACAACATCTTCTCGACGCCGTTGATCTGGTTTTCGAGCGGTGCCGCCACCGTCTGCTCAAGCACCTGCGCGGACGCGCCGGGATACACTGCGCGCACCGTCACCACCGGCGGTGCGATTTCCGGGTATTGCGCAATCGGCAGCACGCGTATCGCAGCCAAGCCGGCGATAACGATGAATATCGACAGCACGGCCGCGAAAATCGGCCGGTCTATGAAGAAACGGGAAATCATCCTGACCCGCTCCTATTTCTTGTCCGCAGCAGAGGCCGCGGATTTTGCTGCTGCTTTGCCGTCGCCTTTAACCGCAGGTGTCGTGGAATCCCCCGCAGACTTGGCCGGGTCTGCGGCGGGCGCGTTCGAATCAGTCACCTGTACTGGTGCGCCAGGACCGATTTTCATCACGCCATCGATGATCACGCGCTCGCCGGGCTTGAGTCCGCTGTTAATAACCCAGCCTTCATTCGCCCATTCGCCAACCTCGACCGGACGCGGCTCGGCTTTGCTTTCGGCGTTGACGACGTAGACAAACTTGCCTTTGGGGCTGTCCAGCACGGCGCGCTGAGGCACTACAATCGCAGCCGGCCGCATCGCACCCTCCAGTATGATGCGCACGAACTCTCCGGCCCGGAGCGTACCCTTTTTATTCGCGAATTCCGCACGCGCTTCACTGGTGCCCGTCTGCGTGCTGACGCGTACATCCGTAAAATTCATCAGCCCGTTTTCCGAATAAAGCGTGCCATCAGATAATTTGACCTTCGCCAGAAAGCGACGATCCGCCGGCAATTTCAGGCGGCCGGCTTCGACGTCATGCCGCAACGCAATATGTTCGCGGTCGGGTATGCCAAAGATCACGTACATCGGATCGGTCTGCGTCACCGTCGTCAGCAACACATTCGGCCCGGACACCAGCGCGCCCTCGGAAACAATGGCGCGGCTCGCAACACCACTGATGGGCGACTCGACGCGGGTGTACGACAAATTGAGACGCGCCTCATTGACTCGCGCACGCGCGCTTTTGACCTCGGCCTCCGCGACCTGCTCGGCGGAGGTGGAGTCATCCAGTTCCTTTTGGCTGATCGCCTTGGCTTCACGCACCGGCTTCAGACGATCCGCTTCGCGTTTTGCCTGTGCCAGGCGCACTTCGGTAACCGACAGATCGGCTTCCGTCTTCGCCAGCGCCACCTGAAACGGCGCAGGATCGATGGTAAACAGCGATTGCCCGCGGCTGACAGTCATGCCCTCGCGGTAACTGCGCTGCAGCAGAATACCGGTCACGCGCGCACGCACTTCGACTTCACGAAAACCTGCCGTCTGCGCGACGTATTCGTAGCGTACCGGCACATCGCGTTGTTCGGTGGTGATTACCGACACCGACGCCGGCGGCATGCCGCCACCCGGCGGGCCGCCCGCCGGTTTGTTGCATCCCGCTATCAGTATCGGCGTCGCGGCGATGCACAACAAGGTAGGCAGAGATTGTCGAAGAAATGTTCTTACGGGCGTCATGGCAAGCAACCTGTGGACGGATTCATGCTGAAGAATGGGGAACAACTGTGCCATCTATTTTACATACAGCCGTGTATGTATGTAAAGAAAATAGTGTTACACTGAATCCATACTGGCATCCCGGTTTTCGGGGTCCCGCCCTGTTATGGAACAATAAATTGGTCAGACGCACCAAAGACGAAGCGCTTGAAACGCGACATCGCATCCTCGACGTCGCCGAACGCGTTTTCAGCGAGCGCGGTGTGACCCGAACCTCGCTTGCGGATATCGCCAAAGCGGCCGGCGTGACGCGCGGCGCGGTTTACTGGCATTTCAATGACAAGGCCGATCTGTTCTGCAGCATGTTCGCGCGTGTCACCATGCCCATGGAATCGCCCGCCTGCCAAACCGATCATCGCGCCGCCGCGGACCCGCTTGCCAGCATACGCAACATGATGATTGGCATCCTGCGACGTACTTCGGAAGACCCGCAGGCGCGACGAGTGTTTCACGTCGTTTTCCACAAATGTGAGCACGTCGACGAAATGAAACCGGTGTGGCGGCGCATCAACGAAATGCGCGCAAGCTGCCTGCTGCGCATCGAGGAAGGGTTGCGCGCCGCAGTGGCGAAGGGACAGCTCCCGCGCACACTGGATGCGCGGCGCGCAGCCTTCGGATTGCGCGCGCTGCTGGACGGGCTGATCAGCAATTGGGTCATGGATCCCGATTACCTTCCCGTTGAACATGAGGCCAACCGGCTGGTTGATCTGTTCCTTAATGCGCTGCGCGCGAACACACGACCGGCGCTGCGCAGCGTCAAGCAGCGCGCCCGCATCGCCGCATAAACCGTCACTCCAGAACGATCATGCCCGGTTACCCTGCAAACGTTGCGCTAAGCCGCTCTGAAATCGCCGCGCTGATTTTCATGGCGGTTTCCCTGCCCGCGGTCATCAAGCTGCATCTGCTGCCGGCGTTGTTCGCGGGCCTGCTGGTGCATGAACTGGTGCATATGCTGGCGCCGCGCATGTTTGGGGTCAATCATCCGGGCCGCGCCAAGATCGTGGCGCTGACACTGCTGCTCACCTTGATCATTCTGGTGACGGGGGGCGCGATTACGGCAACGGTGCTGTTCCTGCGCAGCGATGCCGGCAGCCTGTCGGTGCTGCTGGAGAAAATGGCGGAGATTCTGGACAAGGCGCGCGAAACGCTGCCGGCCTCGATGCAGGAATGGATCCCCATCGACGCTTCGGACCTGAAAGATCAACTCGTGGCCTGGCTCAGAGCGCACGCCAATGAAGTCAAAACCATGAGCGGACAGGTGGGCCATGGCCTGGTGTATGCGCTGATCGGTATGGTGATCGGCGCGCTGATTTCGCTGCGCGAAGTGCTGCCGGGACAGACGCCGGGGCCGCTGGCCCGCGCGCTGTCGCAATGCAGCGCAAGGCTCGCCGACGCGTTTCGCCGCGTGGTATTCGCGCAGGTGCGCATCTCCGCGTTAAACACGGTGCTCACCGCCATTTATCTCGTCGCCGTGCTGCCCATGTTCGGTGTGCATCTGCCGCTCACCAAGACCATGATCCTGATCACGTTTCTGGCAGGCTTGCTGCCGGTGCTGGGCAATCTGATTTCCAACACGGTGATCGTGGTCATCAGTCTGAGTTATTCGCTGCCAGCAGCCATCGGATCGCTGGCGTTTCTGGTGATCATTCACAAGTTTGAATATTTCATCAACGCGCGCATCGTCGGTTCGCAGATACAAGCCTCGGCGTGGGAGCTGCTGCTGGCGATGGTGGTGATGGAAGCCACGTTCGGTCTGCCAGGTGTGATCGCTGCGCCGGTGTTTTATGCGTATCTGAAATCGGAACTGACAGGGCGCGGCTGGGTCTAGAACCTATCTCATAGTTAAACGCATGCTGCGGAATCCCGGAAGAACCATAGTGGGCAGCGTGAGTGCGGGGAGCACGGCACGCAGCAGGTTACTTACAGGCTAACGAATCACCCAGGGCTTGAAATAATCCGTGCGATCGGCGGAATACACGACATAGTGCTTCACCTTTTTGTCGTGCAGCACGTGCAGCGTCACATCGTCGCCCGCCTGACCGCTTGCCCACAGGCGTTCATAGAACTCGCTCTGGTTGCCGATGGAATGGCCGGCCACGCCCAGCACGATGTCGCCACGTTTGATACCCGAACGGTCGGCCGGGCCATCCGCCAATGTGCGCGTAACTACCACATGGCCCTCGATTTCTTCAGTATAAATGCCGAGCCACGGCCGAGCGGGCGCCTGCCGCCGTCCATGCGCGATCAAATCATCGAGTATAGGTTCTAGCAGGTTGATGGGAATAAACATGTTGCCGGGAAACGCGACACCCGTGGCCAGCGTATCGCTTACCCAAAGCGATGCAATGCCGAGCAACTTGCCGTCATCGTCCAACAACGCGGCACCGCTGTGCTCGCCGCGCGGCGGCGCGGTGAAAATCGCGTCGTCGATCATGTATTCCCACCAGCCGGTGAAGCGGCGGCACGAAGATACGCAAGCGGCAGATACACCTCCTGCGGACTCGTGCGCTGCAATGCGCACACTCTGCAGGGGTTTCAGCTTTGACGAATCACCGCGCTTCAAGGGTTGCTTCGCCACGCCGGGGGAAGCGCGCAGCAGTCCGAAGCCGCTGGCATGGTCAAAACCCACCACGCTCGCGGGATAAACGCGCCCATCCGGCGCCATCGCCAGAATGGAACCAGCCTCGATAATCAGGTAGCCCACCGTGAGGATGAGTCCGCTGGCATCGATCACCACGCCGGTGCCTTCGCGCTCCGCACCCAATGTGGCGGCACTGCGCGCGTCCGCCACGGCTTTGATGCTGAGTTTGACGATGCCATCCGGCAGATCATCGCTGCGACCCGCCTGCGTGTAGGGCGCGTTGACGGCACGCCACGTGGACAGCGCCACACTGAAGAAAGAAGGTGAATTCAATGGCGAACTCAAGGGATTGCTCAATTAAATGCCTCGTAACGCACGTCCACAATCTCAATCTGCCGCACGCCCGACGGGGTGCGCAGCGATACCGTATCACCCGCGCCGCGCTTGATCAACGCCGCCGCTATCGGAGAAATCCAGCTCACATGGCCGCGCGCCGGATCCACCTCATCAAGCCCGACAATGGTCACGGTGTGTGCTTCACCCGTATCATCCACGTAGTCAACGGTCGCACCAAAGAAAATCTGTTCGGTACCGCCACGCGCGGCCGGATCGACCACTTCCGAATTGTCGAGCCGGCGCGTGAGATAGCGGATGCGCCGGTCGATTTCACGCAGGCGCTTCTTGCCATACAGATAGTCGCCATTCTCTGAGCGGTCGCCGTTGCCCGCCGCCCATGACACCACTTTCACCAGTTCCGGGCGTTCGATATTCAGCAACTGCGTCAACTCATCTTTGAGCCGCTCATAACCACGCGGCGTCATGTAATTCTTGACGCCGCGCGGCAACGGCGATACTTCCTCGTCGTCCTCGACGGAGCCTTGTCCCGCGCCGATGGTCGCTGCGGTTGATTTCATGTATATAGTGTATCGAAATCGGCGTTTGTGGGGCAGCAGTTCCTGCATTAAAATTCTTTGCAAATTCCATGTTCCCCGTGCCGCCCAATCTCTTTTCCCCCGACCAGCATGCTTGACGAACACGTCGTTTTTGTCGATCTGGAAACCACCGGGGCCACCGCAACCCACGATCGCATCACGGAAATCGGCGTGATCGAGGTCTATCGCGGACATCTGATCGGCGAGTGGTCAACACTGGTGAACCCGGGTATGAGCATTCCGCCGGCGATACAGGCACTGACGGGGATCAACAACAACATGGTGGCGCTGGCACCCTCATTTGCGGAAATCCAGCGCGAACTGCTGCAACGGCTGGAAGGCAGACTGTTCATCGCGCATAACGCGCGATTTGACTACGGTTTTCTCAAAAACGAATTCCGGCGCTGCGGTGTCAGCTTCAACGCGCGTGTGCTGTGTACGGTAAAGCTCTCGCGCAAACTGTACCCGCAACATGCGCGCCACAACCTCGACACGCTGCTCGAGCGCCACGGCCTCGACTGCGAGGCGCGCCATCGCGCGCTGGGGGATGCCAGGGTGTTGTGGCTGCTCGCTCAAAAATGGACGGAAGAGCGCGGGTCAACGCTGGTGCAGACAGCAGTCGATGTCCTGATAAAAACGCAAAGCGTGCCGGCGGGCCTGCCCGATCTCGCCTTCGACAATATCCCGGAAACGCCGGGCGTTTACCTTTTTTATGGAGATAACAATGTGGTGCTGTATGTCGGCAAAAGCATCAATATGCGATCGCGCGTGATGTCACATTTTTCGGGAGACCATCGCGTCAACAAGGACATGCGGATCGCGCAACAGATCAAACGCATCGACTGGAAGCAGACCGCCGGCGAGCTGGGTGCGCTGCTGCTGGAATCGCGGCTGGTAAAACAACTCGCACCGGTGCACAACCGACAACTGCGCCGCAATTCACAGTTGTGCGCGTGGCATTGGCATGATGAGGATATCGGGAATCCGCCGCGGCTCGCGACGGCAGCAGACATCGACCTTGCGCATTTCGGCGAACTATACGGCCTGTTCCGCTCGCGCGCCGCTGCGATCGAAGCGCTGCGCGACATCGCCGCCTCCCATGGACTGTGCAATATTCTGCTGGGCATCGAGAAGCGCGAGGGGCCGTGCTTCGCGCATCAGATCAAGCGCTGCCGCGGCGCCTGCGTCGGGCTGGAATCGCCTGCGCAGCATGCACTGCGCCTGAAACAAGCGCTGCGCTCCCTGCGCACGCTGCCGTGGCCGTACAAGGGACGCATCGGCGTGCGCGAAAACACGCCCGACGGCGAGAACACTGATCTGCATGTGCTGGATCGCTGGTGTTATCTGGGTACCGTGCGCAGCGAAGCCGAATTGCACGATCTTGCCGAGAACCGCGCTGCGCCGGTCTTCGACGTAGACACCTACAAGATACTCAAACGGTTTCTGGCCAAGCCGCCGCGCGGCACGGAAATCGTGCGGCTGGCGGCCTGATTCATCAGTGATGGGACAGCGCTACTGCAGGTTGGGTCCCGACAAGGCGTCGGCTACTGCTGCCGCACGACGGTCGATAAAAGCGTGCATGCTGAAAAACCATGGCTCCAGCGTCAGCAGACGCGGGGCAGCTCGCACGCGCAGCGCGGCAAACGCCGCCTGACCGTCCCGCAAAGTCAATTCCCCGCTGATGTTCCTGATGACGGCTTCTCCCGCGTAGGTCTTGCCATAGGATCCTGCGGCAGCATCGCCGACCGGCGTGAACTGTGGCGCGACATGGGTGACATCGTGGTCTGTCCCGCGCATTTCCACGGTCACCTCAGGCGTGCGCACCCGGTAGCCGGTGTTTTTTCCTTTGGCAATAGCGCCGGTTAAAACGCGCAGTGACCCGCGCGTCAGTGCAAGCAACGCCTGATTCTGCGGCGCATCGCCGCTGTCCGTAAAACGGTAAGTCTCGATGCGCATTTCCGTGGACGGACGCACCGTGATCTTTGCGCCGTCGAGCAGGGACAATACCGCCCACGACTTCTCTCCCGTGCGCACGGTGTCACCTTCTTCAAGGTCGAGACCGTAACGCAAGCCGCACTCCTGCTTGCCTGAAATGACGTTTACCTGCCCCTCCACGGTAAGCACGATGCCCACCTGGGCGCTCGCCGGCAACGCCACAAGTCCCGCAAACATCGCCAGCAACAATTTCATCAGCCAAACTGTTCGCATCAGGTAATGATAGCGCGCTTTGATATCCCCCGTACCTTCGGTTCGCCATCGGGCCTTGCGCATGCGCGGCATCACGGTAAACTGACGCCGAACAAGCGTTCAATAGGAGAGGTTCATGCTGCACGCCATCCGCGCATTTTTGTTATTGGCCGGGCTCGCCTGCGTGGCGACGGCCCATGCGCAAAACTATCCCGCCAAACCGCTACGCTTCATCATTCCGTTTCCGCCTGGCGGGCCGACTGACTTGATGGGTCGCACTGCCGCGGACCGTCTCGCCAAGGCCTGGAACGTACAGGTCGTCGCCGACAACCGTGCCGGCGCAGGCGGCAACATCGGCACCGAACTGTGCGCGAAGTCGCCGCCCGATGGTTACACCATCTGCATGATGACAGTGGCGCAGACAATTTCGCCGGCGGTCTACAAAAAACTGGGCTTCGACCCGATAAAGGATTTCAGCCACATCACGTTGATGGCCATGCTGCCGAGCATGCTCACCACGCATCCGACACTACCGGTGAAAACGGTGAAAGACGTGGTCGCGCTGGCAAAAAACAGTCCCGGCCAGTTGACGTACGCCTCCACCGGCAACGGCACCAGCCCGCACATGCTGATGGAGATGTTCAGCGCGATGAGCGGCGTAAAAATGGTGCATGTGCCGTACAAGGGTCAGGCGCCGGCAGTGATCGATCAGATCGCCGGACAAATACAACTCGCATTCAACACTGCGGCTACGGTGCTGCCTTACGTGCAGGCCGGCAAGTTAAAACCGATCGCGATTTCGACGCGCGAGCGTTTCCCGCCGATGCCCAATCTGTCGACGGTGGAAGAAGGCGGCATCAAAGGCTTCGACGCCAGTTCGTGGCAGTCGGTGGTAATGCCCGCGAACACGCCGCGCGAGATCGTCGCCAAGGTCTATCAGGAGCTTTCGGCCATGTTGAAGTCGCAGGAGGTGCGTGACCGGTTTCTGGCACAGGGCGCGCTCGCCTCCGGCATGCCACCCGAAGATTTCGTGGGCTTTGTGAAACGCGAAATGGACAAGTGGGCAAAGGTTGCAAAATTTGCCAATATACGACTCGACTGAAGCTGCGGCGCTGGCGCAGGGCACCGGTTTTCGGGCGCGGCGCACGGGAACCGGGATCGCGCTGGAATTTCCCGTGCTGCGCGCGCCCGGCGTAGCGTTAGGCCTTGCCGCCTTTGCGCTGCTGTGTGGTTTGATGCCTGCGTTGGGATTGTCGGCGCTGCTGCCGCTGGAAAGTGCCAATGCATCGGCAATGTTGTCGCTGGCGCTGATCGGCGGATTTGCCGCGCCATTCATGCTCGCAAGCGTTGTTTTCGCGGTACTCGCGATTTATCTACTCGCGAATTCGTTGCGTGTCGACATCGACGCCGACGGCATACGCACCGAGCGGTGCATCTTTGGACGCATCACCAGCCTGCGCCAAATCGCACGCGAAGACATCACGGAAGTGGAACCGCGCATCGGCGCGCGTTATCAAAATGTTTTCAGTGCCACGCCACGTTATGCGCTGATTGCCCGCCATCGCGAACAACGCAGCAAAGATGTCGTGGTCGCCGAAGATCTCGTCGGGCAACCGCTGATGATAGAAGTTCGCGCACTGATTCGTACTGCATTATGTATTAAATAATCATTTAAAAACATATAGTTATATTATGGCTATCGAATCTGACGAAACCCGCGCGCGCATCGATCTCACGGCGGCATTGCGCAGCGCGTCGCGCATGGGTTTGGGCGAAGGCATCTGCAATCATTTCAGTCTCGCGCTGCCCGCCAAGCCAAACACGCCGAGACATTTTCTGATCAACCCGCAGGGCTTGCACTGGTCGGAAATCACCCCGGCGGATCTGGTCATCGTCGACGCGCAGGGACGCAAAGTGTCCGGCAGGCACAGCGTGGAGCCGACAGCGTTTTTCATCCACAGCGCGATTCATCGAGGCAACGCCAATGCCACCTGCGTGATGCACACGCATATGCCCCACGCAACAGCGCTCACCGCAGTACAGGGCGGAAAGCTGGAATGGGCGAGCCAGGTTGCACTCAAGTTTTATAATCGCATCGCCTACGACGAAAACTATCAGGGCCTCGCACTCGACCACGCCGAAGGCGAGCGCATGTGCCGTGAAATGGGTAGCGCCGACGTACTGTTCCTCGGCAATCACGGCATCATCGTGTGCGGACCAACGGTGTCAGCGACATTTGACGACCTGTATTACCTCGAACGCGCGTGCATGCTGCAAGTGCTGGCAATGGGCACCGGCAAGCCATTGCGCATCGTGCCGGAAGCTATCGCAGCCAAAACCGCCCGTCAGATGAACGAAGAGAGCCAACAGGCAATGCTGCACCTCGAGGCACTGAAACGACTGCTGGATCGCGACGAGCCGGGCTGGTCGCGGCTCGACTGACTCACGGAGAGAAAATCATGCCCGTCGATACCGAAGCCTTGCGCGCCGCCATCAGCAATAAGGCGCCGCCGTTCGACCTGCGAAAAATCGGCCATGTGGTGCTGATGGTGGCCGATCTCAAACGATCGGTGGCGTTTTACACCGGCGTGCTCGGCTTCAAGGTCTCCGACATCTACGGCGACGACATGATGCCCGGCGGCATGGTGTTCATGCGCTGTAACCCCGATCACCATGGCATTGCGCTGGTCGGCGGCGCGCCGGGGCCCTCGCAGAAACGCGAACTGCATCACATGGCATTCGAAGTCGGCTCGCTCGACGAGGTTTTCCGCGCGCGCAAGCATCTGCGCGAGTGCGGCGCGACCATTATTTTTGACGGGCGCCGCCGCGCCGGCGTGCAGATCGCAGTGGAATTTCTCGATCCCGACGGCCACAACCTCGAAATCTACTGGGGGCTCGATCAGGTCGGAAGCGACGGCGTCGCGCGTCCGAAAGAACAATGGCGCGGCGCGAAATCACTGGAAGAAGCCGTCGCGAATCCACCACCGGGGCAAACGCCGCTGTTGCGCGATGCCTCGTTGCTGGAACAAAAGTAGCACGCAACCCGCGCGCGCCGCGCTTCAGCGGCGCACTTTAGTGCAGTACCAGCGGTTGCCCCATCAGCACATCGAAGTTGCCCAGAAACTCGTCGATGTTTTCGGGCGAAGCGTCTTCGGCGATTACGCCGTTGATGGACTGGGCGAACTTCTGCGCCACATCGCCGTGAAAGAAGGTGCTGCGGCGGCCGTGCTTGTCCACCAGCTCGAAACCGCGCTGGTCGGCATACTCGACCACGTAGTAATTGTCGCTGTTATAGACCACGTTCATAAGCCACCTCCTTCTAACGTCAATTAAGCCCTCCAATTCCTGTAACGCACCAGCCAGTAATTCGGTTACGGCTCGCCGGCCAACCATCCTTAATCACCACACGCTGCACAGGGATAATGGTCGGCGCAAGGCTATAAATCTGATTTCGGGGTGATAACCTAGTTTTCAAGTCCCGCGCCGCCATTGCGACACTGCAATCCCGAGCAAAATCAGTGCCAGAGCAACATAGGCGTGCAAACCCGGTGTTTCACCGAGCAGCGCCACGCCCAGAAACACCGCCACTGCCGGGCTCATGTAGTTGACCAGCGACATGAAGGTTGGCCCGGCCGACGCGATCAGTTTGAAATACACCACTGTGGCAATGGCCGTCGGCCCCACGCCGAGCCACACAATCGCCCAAAATGATGCAGCGCTGGCCTGGATCTTCCACGGCTGGTCCACCATCAGCGCCACCGGCAGCGCGATCACGCTGGCAATCAACAACATCGCTGTGGACGCCACCAGCACGTCGTCGCCACGCGCAAGGATGCGCGTCAGCACGCTGTTGCCGGCGTAGCACAACGCTCCAAACAAAATTGCCAGTTGCGACAATGTCGCCAGCGACTGACTGCTGATTTTATCGAGCGCCGACGGTCCCATCAACACGATGATGCCCGCGAAGCCGAGGATGAATCCGAGCACACGGTTGCGCGTCATGTGCTCGCCTTTGACGAAAAAATGCGCGAGCACCATGGTGGCCAGCGGCATCACCGCCATCAGAATGCCAGCGAGCGCGCTGTCGGTGCGTTGCTGGCCCCAGGTGATCGACGTGAACGGGATACAGTTACCGAGCAGCGCGAGGATGGTGTAGTAGCCCCACACCTTCCCGAACGGCGGCAGTCGCGCGCCGCGCAGATACACCACTACCAGCAGTATCAGCGCGCCGAGTATCAGCCGCGCCGCCACCAACGTGGAAGTCGGCACCGTCGCGACGCCGAGCTTGATGAACATGAACGACGAGCCCCACATCGCCACCAGCGCGGCGAGCAGCAGCCAATCAAGCACGCTGTGGCGTGGCGTCACGCGCGAGCCGTCGCCGCGAACACCCGCATGGCGCGGGGCCGGTGTTCGCGATCACCAATCGATCTACAATTTATTTTGCGTTGCGCGCTTTTCATTCCGCGTTATGCTTGCGTGACGATTCGATGGCGAGAATACCTGATGAGCCGAAATTATAGTAACTATTTGTTTTTATTGTATTTTTTGTATTCGCTCTCCTGGCAATCTGCTGTCGCGCAATCCACGGCACCGCGCTTTGCGCCGGTGCCGCCACCGGCGCCGGGACGCAGCGCAACGCCTGCAAAAGAAATCCCCGGTTCCGAACTGCTCGCTGAATTAAAGCGCGGCGGTTACACCCTGTTTTTTCGCCACACTTCAACAGACTTCAGCCGCGACGACGTCAGATCGCGCAGCGACGATGATTGCGAAAACCAGCGCCCGCTTACCGACAAAGGCCGCGACGAAGCACGTCGCATCGGTCAGGACATGCGTGCGCTCGGCATTCCCATCGGCGAGGTGCTGGCCAGCCCGCGCTGCCGCACGGTTGAAGTCGCCAAGCTCGCCTTCGGCAATTACAAAATGGCGGAAGCAGCACGCGGCGGCGCAATCACGGCGCAGCCTGCGGAACGTTACAGCGGTCTGCGCGCGCTGTTCGACAAAGGCCCCGGCGTGGGAAGAAATACCATCATCGTCAGTCACGGCAATCCGTTCTATGCAACCGCCGGCGCGCCCTATCTCGCGGAGGGCGAAGCCGCTGTTATCAAACCACTGGATAACGATTTCGAAGTGATTGCGCGCGTGCGCTGGGATGGATGGCAAACCTTGGCGGGTGTGAACCGGTGATACGCAACATCATCCATCGTTCAAAACCGTCTATTCAACCGTCATGCCTGTGGCGGCAACCACCTTTGCCCATTTTTCCACTTCATTCTTTACAAATACCGTGAAGGCTTCAGTAGCCAGCGGCGACGGTTCCGCCCCCTGCGCATTGAGCCGGTCACGCACCTCGGGCAAGCGCATGATGCGCATTATTTCTCCGTTCAGTTTTTCCACCACGGCGCGCGGCGTGCCCGTGGGCGCAAACACACCCAGCCAGTTGAGCATCTCGTAGCCCGGGACGCCGCTTTCCGCGATGGTCGGCAAATCCGGCAACGTTGCCGAGCGCTGGCCGCCGGTGACAGCCAGTCCGCGCAACCGTCCGCTCTTGGTGTGCGGGGAAACCGACGCCGCAGTGCCAAACGTCACCGGCACCTGCCCGGCAACCACGTCGACGATCATCGGTCCGCCGCCTTTGTACGGCACATGTATAAACTTAACCTGCGCCAGATGCTCAAACAGCGCCGCTGCAAGATGTGTCGAAGTGCCCGAACCAGCAGACGCATACATGATCTGCCCCGGACGCGCGCGGGAGAGGCCTATGAGTTCCTTCACGGAACGTGCGGGAAACGACGGATGCACGGCAAGTATGCTCGGCCCATCGGCCAGCCGCGTGACCGGCTGAAAATCGCGCAGCACGTTGTACGGCAGTTTGCGGTAAAGGCTCTGGTTAACGCCGTGCGTGCCGGCGCTGCCGACGACCAGCGTATGGCCGTCCGCTACGGCACGCGCCGCCAACTCTGTGCCAACGATGCCGCCGGCCCCGCCGCGATTGTCAATCACCACCTGCTGTCCGAGGGCAGTACCCAGCGGGCCGGACATGACTCGCGCGCCAAGATCGACGAAACCGCCTGGGGGAAACGCCACGATCACGCGCACGGGTTTTAGCGGATAGGTTTCTGCGGCCACGACATGTCCGGCGACAATAGCGCCTGACAATATCAGCGCATCTGCAATGATTCTCCTGATGTAAGTCTCCACTTGGATTCTTACAACGCAAAATCCAGCGCGCTGATATCCTTCACGTTCTCCGCATCAGCCAGCTGCGAAAACAGTCTTTCTGCTTTTGGACGCGCGCGATGCGCCGTCAGCTTGAGAAATTTCTCCAGCAGTTCGCCGCGTGTCAGTGGCATCGTCGGCGTGCCTTTGAAATTGTCGCCTTCGGCGCTCACCGTCGTGCCGTTTTTCAGATGCAGCGTGACACGCGTCGCCATGCTCACTTGACTCACCGGGTTTTGCGCTGCGGGCATCGGTTCCAGCGTCGCGGATTTCGACAATGCACGGATGCGTGGATCGTTCACGTTCTTGTCGCAGAATACCCATGGATCGGTCGGATCGACGAACAACGCCAACGCGGTACTGAACGGCACACTGTATTGTGCCATCGCCAAATCAGCCGGTTCCGGAATATTGTGATGACTCAAACTTTTTTCATTGACCGCCAGCGCAATGCGCGCCACATCTGCGCCGGTAATACCGTGTTTTGCCTTGAGATCGAGTATCAATGACACCGGTACCTGTGCATTCGCGTGGCAGGCAAAACGTTTTAGCTTGACCTTCATGGTGTGCCACACCTTGCCCAGTTCTTTCTGCATGCGCTCCGGCTCCGCATCGCGGCAAAACGTGTTCAGCGAACCATATTTGCCCTCGAGCACTTCAGCAGGCCCAGTGTAGCCGTCGCGCGCCAATGCCGCCGCCAGAAAACCGCCCTCCGCCGCGCGCCCCAGGTGCAGCCGCTTCACCAGTCCGCCGCTGCGCGAAAATTCCATCAGTCCCGAACTCATCGAGCCGGCGATGCCAAAGGCGTGGGCCATCTGTTCCGCGCTCTCGTTAAACAGCTTCGCCACCACTGCCGACACGCCATACACGCCCATCACGCCAGGCGCGTGAAATCCGAGCTTCTCCGGCGAGTGATGCGTCGCCTGCCCGATGCGGTAAAGAATCTCGAATCCCGCCACGAACGCCTCGATCAATTCGCGGCCGGATTTCTTGCGCCCCTGCGCTACCGCCAGGCCCGGCACGCCGAGCGCGGCGCTGGGATGCATACCCACACTGGGTTCGCACAAGGCATCCAGTTCGAAAGCGTGCGCCGCCGCACCATTGCACAAGCAGGCAAACGGCGCACGCACTTTGACGGACGTACCCAGCACATTGGATTCGCCCGGCGCGCTGTTCCTTTTGGCGTACTCGATCACGGTCTGCGTCCACGGCATCTGCGCGCCCAGCACGCAGGCCGCCACGGTATCGATCAGACAATCCTTGGCGCGCTCCACCACTTCCGCCGGAATCTGTTCGTATTTGAGATCGGTGGCATAGCGCGCAAGCGCCTGGCTGGCGGTAGTCATAGGGTTTCCCTTGAGGTTCAGCGCCGCCACGCTGACGTACATTTCGGCGGCAGAGCGTATGTTAAAGTATGCGTGAATTCTACAAGATATCCATGACGCTCACTTCATCTTCCCCGCTCAGTCCACTTACTGCGCTGTCGCCGCTGGATGGCCGCTATCAATCCAAAGTGGCGCCGCTGCGCGCGTTGTTCAGCGAATGGGCGCTGATTCGTTTTCGCGTGAAAGTCGAAGTGGAATGGCTCAAGGCTCTCGCCGCCGAGCCGACACTGGGCGAAGTAACCCCTTTTTCACCGGCCACCATCGCCGCACTCGACGCGCTGGTGGAAGATTTTTCCGAAGCCGACGGCGAAGCAGTAAAAGCCATCGAAGCGACCACCAATCACGATGTCAAGGCGGTTGAGTATTTCCTCAAGGAGCGGCTGGCCGGCAATGCCGAAGTCGCCAGGATTGCCGAGTTCATCCACTTCGCCTGCACTTCCGAAGACATCAACAATTTGTGCCATGCACTGATGCTCAGGCATGCGCGCGATGAAGTGATGCTGCCGGCGCTGGACAGTATCATCACCCGCCTCGCAGCGCAGGCGCACGACCTCGCGGCTCTGCCGATGCTGGCGCACACGCACGGCCAGCCGGCGTCGCCGACTACGCTGGGCAAGGAACTCGCCAACGTGGTGCATCGCTTGCGGCGCGCGCGCGACAACATCGCGAAAGTCGTCCTGCTCGGCAAAATCAACGGCGCCGTGGGCAATTACAATGCGCATATGGCCGCCTACCCCGACGTGCCGTGGGAAATATTCGCGCGCAGCTTTGTCGAACACCTCGGGCTGGCATTCAACCCGTACACCATACAAATTGAACCGCACGACGCGATGGCAGAACTGTTCGATGCTTTCGCCCGTGCGAATACCATACTCATCGATCTCAATCGCGATGTGTGGGGCTACATCTCGCTGGGCTATTTCAAGCAAAAACTCAAGGCGGGCGAAATCGGCTCATCGACCATGCCGCACAAGGTGAATCCGATCGACTTCGAAAATTCCGAAGGCAATCTAGGACTCGCCAACGCTGTGCTGCGCCATTTGAGCGAAAAGCTGCCGATCTCGCGCTGGCAGCGCGATCTCACCGATTCAACGGTACTGCGCAATATGGGTGTGGCGCTGGGCTACACGCTGCTCGCCTACGACTCGTGCCTGAAAGGCCTCAACAAACTGGAAGCCAATCCGGCCAAACTCGCCGAGGACCTTGACGCCAACTGGGAAGTGCTGGCCGAACCCATACAAACCGTGATGCGCCGTTATGGCGTCAGCAGCGCCTATGAACAACTCAAGGAACTCACGCGCGGCAAAGCCGGCATCAACCGCGAGACACTGCGCGTGTTTATCAATAGTCTCACCGGCATACCCGAAGCCGAACGCAAGCGCCTGCTTGAACTGACACCGGCCACCTACATCGGCAGGGCCGTGGAACTCGCTAGGAAAATTTAGCTGCCCGTTTGCCGAACTTGTGGCGCAAAAATTCGACGATGCCAGGCAGAATCGACAGCACAACGATGCCGACAATTACCAGCGACAGGTTATTTTTCACCCATGGAATGTTGCCGAAGAAATAACCGGCATAGACCAGCGAGCCTATCCACAACAGCGCACCGCCGAACGCGAACATCATGAAGCGCGGGTAAATCATGCGCCCGATGCCGGCGACGAACGGTGCGAAGGTGCGCACAATAGGCACGAAGCGCGCAATGACGATAGTCTTGCCGCCGTGGCGGTCATAAAACGCCTGCGTGCGTTCAAGGTGTCTGGGGTTGAGCAGGAGCGAACCTTGCCGTGAAAACACGCGCGGCCCGAAAAACCGCCCGATCCAGTAATTGGTGTTGTCGCCGAGGAATGAGGCCGCGACCAGCACCAGGAACAGGGTATGCACGTGCATGCCGCCGGTTGCCGCCAGCGCGCCCGCCACAAACAGCAATGAATCGCCCGGCAGGAACGGCATCACCACCAGTCCGGTCTCGCAGAAAATAATCAGGAACAGAATCGCGTATATCCAGACACCGTAGTTCTGGATCAGCACCTGCAAATGTTTGTCGAGGTGAAGTACCAGATCGACAATCGCGGCAAGAAATTCCACGGGAGCTGCTACGTAACGCTCAACCGGCGGCTTCCGACGGTTTCTTCTCGGCTCGCGCAAGGTCTTCGCGCCGCAGGCCCAGCCACATCAACAAAGGGCTGCCGACCAACACTGACGAATAAATGCCGAAGCAGATGCCGATGGTCAGCGCGAGCGCAAAATAATGCAGCGTCTCGCCGCCGAAGATCAGCATCGAGCACACCATCAACTGCGTGCAACCGTGGGTGATGATGGTGCGCGACATGGTGGCGGTAATTGCGTTGTCGATCACCTGCGGCACTGGTGTGTTGCGAAACTTGCGGTTGCGGAAATTCTCGCGCACCCGGTCCATCACCACCACCGATTCGTTGACCGAATAACCGAGTATGGCCAGTATCGCCGCCAGCACCGGCAGCGAAAATTCCCACTGAAAAATGGAAAAAAAACCGAGGATGATCACCACGTCATGCAGGTTGGCGATGATGGCCGAAACCCCAAACTTCCATTCAAAGCGCAGCGCCAGATACCCGACAATACCCAGCGACACGAACAACAATGCCATGGCGCCGTTCTCCAGCAGTTCCTTGCCGACCTGCGGGCCGACGAACTCCGTGCGCTTCAGGTTGACGCTGCCATCGATCTGCTTCAACTCCGCCAACACCTGCTCCGACAACTTCGCACTGGTCACGCCCTGCTTCACCGGCAGGCGGATCAGCACGTCGCGCGTGGTGCCGAAATTCTGCACGCTGGCCTCGGTGAAGCCCAGCTTGGCCATCGAGTCGCGTATCTTGTTGAGGTCGGCAGGCTGGCTGTAGCTCACCTCCATCACCGTGCCGCCGGTAAAATCCACGCCGAGATGCAAGCCTTTGGTCGACAGTGCCACCACTGCGACGACAAACGTGATCAGTGAGATCACGTTGAAGATCAGCGCATGGCGCATGAACGGGATATCGCGTTTTATTCTGAAGAATTCCATGATAGTTTTCGCAGGCGGTCAGACGGATGCCCTAGGCCCTCTGCTCCTTCTGCTCCGTGGGTCTCCACACCTGCCCGATCGACACGCTGTCCAGTTTGCGCCGCGTGCCGTACCACAGATTCACCAGCGCGCGCGACAACATCACCGCACTGAACATTGAAGTCAGAATGCCCAGACAGTGAACCACCGCGAATCCCTTGACCGGCCCGGAGCCGAATGCAAACAGCGCGACGCCCGCTATCAAGGTGGTGACGTTGGAATCCAGAATGGTGCCCCACGCGCGTTCGTAGCCGGCAAAGATCGCCGCCTGTGGCGTATTGCCGCCGCGTAACTCCTCGCGCACGCGCTCGTTGATCAGCACATTGGCGTCGATCGCCATGCCCAGCGCCAGCGCGATGGCCGCAATGCCAGGCAGTGTCAGCGTCGCCTGCAGCATAGACAACAATGCTATTAAAAACAAAAGGTTACATGCAAGCGCCACAATCGAGATCACGCCAAACAGCCCATAATAAATGACCATGAATACGGCGATGGCGGCAAAACCGTACCACATCGACTGGAAACCGATCTTGATATTCTCCGCGCCAAGCGACGGCCCCACTGTGCGCTCCTCCACAATTTCCATCGGCGCCGCCAGCGCACCGGCGCGCAGCAGCAACGACAAATCCTTGGTCTCGGTGGTGGTCTTGAAACCGGTGATCTGAAAGCGCGCGCCCAGTTCGGACTGAATCACTGGAGCGGTCAGCACTTCCGCCTTGCCGCGGTCGATCAGCAAAATCGCCATGCGACGCTTGACGGACTCACGCGTCACTTGCGTGACGATGCGCGCCCCCTGCCCATCGACGGTGATACTGATAATCGGCCGGTTGTCGGTGGAATCAAACCCCGGCGACGCGTCGGTCAGGCGCTCACCGGTAAGCACCACCTGCTTGCTGAGCAGCAGCGCTTCCTTGCCGCTGTCGCGCTGCGAGTAGTGCAGCTCGGTGCCGAAAGGCACCTGCCCCTTGACTGCCTGCTCGATTTTCTGCGGATCGTAATTGCGCGAAGCCGGGTCGCCGGCATGCGCCTCGACCATGCGGATTTCCAGTGTGGCGGTACGGCCCAGAATATCCTTGGCGCGCGTCGTGTCCTGCACGCCGGGCAACTGCACTACCACGCGGTCGGAACCCTGCTGCTGAATGATAGGTTCGGCAACACCGAGTTCGTTCACGCGATTGCGCAGCGTCAGAATATTTTGTTGCAGCGCGCTTTCCTGCGTGCGCCTTTCCGCCTCGAGCTTGAGCCTGCCGGTCACACGGAATTCACCGCCGTCCTCCTGTGACCTCAGCTCGAGATCGGGCATGGATTTTTCGATCTCGGCCACGCCCTTGTCGCGCGCATCCTTATCGCGAAAGCGCACGATGACCGTATCCTTGTCACGCGACACACCGGTATATTGAATGCGCTTGTCGCGTAAGCTGCTGCGGATATCGTTAACCGTGGTATCGATCTTCTTGTTGAGCGCGGCCTTCATGTCCACCTGCAGCAGAAAATGCACGCCGCCGCGCAAATCCAGCCCCAGATACATCGGCAGCGCGCCGATTGATGACAGCCAGTCCGGACTGCGCGACAGCAAATTGAGCGCCACCACGTAATCTTCGCCCAACTGCGTCTGCAGCAATTCCTTTGCCTTCAGTTGCGAGTCGGTATCGCCAAAGCGCGCCTTGACGCCGGTGGGATCCTGCACCAACCCATCGGGCTTGAGGCCGCCCTTCGTCAGCGCATCCTCAACACGGCCCAATAACGTCGAATCCACTTTCGTCGTGGGTTTGATCGGCGACACCTGCACCGCGGGCGATTCGCCAAAAAAGTTCGGCACGGTATACAAAAAACCGAGCGCGAGCACAGTCAGTATCAGTATGTATTTCCAGAGTGGATAGCGGTTCATTTTATCGTTAGACGTGAGGCGTGAGACGTAAGGCGCGAGTGGGTGATGAAATGCTCCTCACGCCTCACGTCTTTCGCCTCACGAGATGTTCTTGATCGTGCCTTTGGGCAGCACCACCTGCACAGCGGAGCGCTGGAGTACCATTTCCACGCCCTGCGCGACTTCGAGCGTGACGTAGTTCTCATTAATCTTGGACACACGACCCAGTATGCCGCCGCCACTGATGACCTCATCGCCTTTTTGCAGCGCCTCGATCATCGCCTTATGTTCCTTGGCGCGCTTCATCTGCGGGCGGATCATCAGGAAATACAGCACGCCGAACATCAATACGATAAGCAGCATGCTTTCGATGCCGCCGCCCTGCGCCCCGCCGCTCTGGGCCCATGCCTCGCTGATAAACATTGCCTCTCCCCGGAATGCTGCTTTTGGTCAGATTGCGGCAGAACTCAAGAGTTCAAGCCGCAGTCGCAAAACCTTTGTATTTTAACCTATTTTTGCGTTTATCGGCTTACTCATCCATCCGAGTGCCGGCCTGGCCGCCCTGCTGATTCTGCCGAAGTCCAGAGGCAAACAAGGCCAGTGTGCCGGTGGCAATGGCCTCGCGCAGTCCGTGCATGAGCTGTTGGTAAAAATACAGGTTGTGCAACGTATTCAACTGCGCGCCGAGGATTTCATTGATCTTCTGCAAATGATGCAGGTAGGCGCGCGTGAAACTTTGGCAGGTATAGCACGCACACCGCGGGTCGAGCGGCCTGAGATCGTCGCGATATTGGGCGTTTCGCAGTTTGATGACACCCTCGCTGGTATAGAGCCAGCCGTTGCGCGCGTTGCGCGTGGGCAGCACGCAGTCGAACATGTCAACGCCCGCCATCACCGCGTTGACAATATCGTCGGGCGTGCCCACGCCCATCAGATAACGCGGCTTGTCTGTAGGCAATTGCGGCGCGGTATGGCGCAGAATGCGCAGCATTTCGGCCTTGGTTTCGCCAACCGACAGGCCGCCAATCGCATAACCGTCGAATCCGATAGCAGTTAATCCGGCAAGCGACTCATCGCGCAACGGCTCGTAAACACCGCCCTGCACGATGCCGAACAACGCATTCCCATTCCCCGCATGCGCATCCTTTGAGCGCGCGGCCCAGCGCAGCGAAAGCTGCATCGATGCGCGCGCTTCGTCTTCGGTCGCCGGGTATGGCGTACATTCATCGAACACCATCACGATGTCAGAGTTGAGCACGCGCTGTATGCGCATCGATTCTTCGGGCGACAGAAAGCACGCATCGCCATTCACCGGCGACTGAAACTTGACGCCTTCCTCGGTGATCTTGCGCAGCGCGCCGAGGCTGAACACCTGAAACCCGCCCGAATCTGTGAGGATCGGCCCGTCCCAGCCCATGAAACGGTGCAGTCCGCCGTGTGCGGCAATCACCTCCAGCCCGGGCCGCAGCCACAGATGAAAGGTGTTGCCGAGCACGATCTGCGCACCAATGTCGCGTAACTCGGTTGGCTTCATCGCCTTCACCGTGCCATAAGTGCCCACGGGCATGAACACCGGTGTGTCGATGTCACCGTGCACCGTGCGCAACACGCCACGCCGCGCCTGCCCGTCCGACTGCGTGACCTTGAATTCCATTTCCACCTACTCCACGCCAGTCGTGCGCAACGCTTCGAGCGCACGGCGTATGTCCGCGGGCATTGCCACCGGGCGCTGCGTCTGCCGGTCACAAGCCACGTGCACAAAATGCCCCTGTGCCGCGGCCCGAGGTTCGTCATTGCGGAAAATACCGATCTCATAGCGCACACTGCTGTTGCCCAGATGCGCGACGCGCAGGCCGCAATGCACGGTATCCGGAAACGAAATCGGGCTGAAAAACTGGCAACCTGTATCGACCACCAGACACACCACCGGTGAACCCTCAAGATCAAGCACACCCTGCCGCATCATGAATTCGTTCACCGCAGTATCAAAAAACGAATAATAGACAACGTTATTCACATGGCGATAAACGTCGTTATCCATCCAGCGCGTGGTGATGGTAATGAAATGCCGATAGGCATCGCGGGTGTTGGGCTGCAGGCGTGTCAATGGAGAACTTTTTTGTTCAGGCTCGTTCGATCAGCATGGCATCTCCGTAGCTGAAAAAGCGGTATCGTTTGTCTATGGCATGCCGGTAAGCGCGGCGCACATTATCCATGCCCGCGAACGCCGACACCAGCATCAGCAGCGTGGATTTCGGCAAATGAAAATTGGTGAGCAGCCGATCCGCCACCTTGAACGCGTAACCCGGTGTGATGAACAAACGCGTGTCGCCGGTTCCCGCCTTCAAGTCCCCATCCGCCGCAGCCGACTCCAGCGCGCGCAGGCTGGTGGTGCCCACCGCGATGACACGCGAACCGCGTTCGCGCGCCGTGCGTATTGCGTCGACCGTGGCCTGCGGCACGTCATACCATTCGCTGTGCATCCGGTGCTCGCGCACATCCGCAACGCGCACCGGCTGAAAGGTGCCCGCGCCCACATGCAGCGTGATATGTGCGATGGTCACGCCCCGCTGCTTCAGCGCTTCCAGCATCGCCGCATCAAAATGCAGCCCTGCCGTGGGCGCAGCCACGGCACCCGGTGCGCGCGCATAGACCGTTTGATAGCGCGCTTCGTCCATCGCATCGGCAGCGTGGGCGATGTACGGTGGCAGCGGCACCGCGCCGTGGCGTTCGAGCAAGGCAAAAATGTCGGAACAATCCTCAAAGCGCAGTTCAAAAAATTCACCCTGTCTGCCCAGCACAGTGGCGATAGTGCCGCCAGAGAGCATGAACCGGCTGCCGACACGTGGTGATTTGCTTGCGCGCACCTGCGCCAGCGTCCGGTCACTCGCCAGCACGCGCTCGACCAGCACTTCGACCTTCCCACCGCTGTCCTTGGCTCCGGTGAGGCGCGCCTTGATCACGCGCGTGTCGTTGAAAACCATCACGTCGCCGCGCACGACGTTTTCAGCAAGATGGCTGAAATGGCTATCGGCCAGCGCTCCCGTCTTGCCATCGAGCAGCAGCAAACGGCTGGCGCTGCGCTCTTCGGCTGGCGACTGCGCGATCAGTTCCGCTGGCAGCTCAAAATCAAAGTCGTCGAGAAGCATCGCGCGGATTATACGTGGCGGAAAATATCGATATCGCGCAACGGCGTTTGCGGCGCTATAATCGCGCCATCCAGTTGGCTTACCTTGCCGGGATGGCGGAATTGGTAGACGCACGGGACTCAAAATCCCGCGCTGGCAACAGCGTGCCGGTTCGATTCCGGCTCCCGGCACCAAGAACACTTCCAAGAACGTCCAAACAAGTCCGAGAAAAGCGATTTTCTCCTATCAAAACAGCGAAATTAACGTCCAACGCTGTCCAGGCCGGTTTGTTGACTTCTGATGGTATCTGATGGTATTTCTGCTGGTATCTCAAGACGAGTGCCGACGAGATACCATCATGCCCCTTACTGACCTCCATGTTAAGAATGCCAAACCTACCAATGCGCCTATCAAGTGCTCAGACGGTGACGGCATGTACCTACTTGTTCAGCCTAACGGCGGAAAATACTGGCGATTCAATTATCGATTTGCAGGCAAGCAAAAAACACTCGCACTGGGTACCTATCCTGAGGTGAGCCTCGTAAGCGCGCGCAAGAAGCGCGCAGTCGCCCGCGAACTGCTAGCGGCTGATCCTCCTGTCGATCCGATGATGCAACGTAAGGCCGACCGACGGGAAAACGCTCAACGCGCCTTGCACACCTTTGAAAACATCGCCCGCGAGTGGTGGGAAACCAAGCGCGGCGGCTGGTCTTCAAGCCATACCAATGCTGTCTTGTCACGCCTTGAAAAGGAGGTGTTCCCTGACTTGGGCGCACGTCCGCTTGCGGATATCACAGCTCCCGAATTACTCGACGTCATCAGGAGTGTTGAACGCCGGGGCGCGCTTGAACTGGCCTCTAAAACCTTAATTATCGCCGGACAGGTATTCCGTTACGCAATTGCCACCGGAAGAGCCAAAGCAGACGTTTCGCGCGATCTGCGGGGTGCCCTCAAAACACGAGAAGTTAATCACTACGCCAAGCTATCAGAAGGTGAACTACCTGAATTTTTGAGAAAACTGGATGACTACGATGGCAATCCTCTAACCCAATACGCTATAAAGCTGCTGGTCCAGACCTTTGTCCGCACAGGCGAACTACGCGGAGCACTTTGGACGGAGATTGACTTCGATAAGCGCGAATGGCGCATCCCGGCAGAGCGCATGAAGATGGGCGTCGAGCATATAGTGCCCTTGTCTAGCCAGAGCATTACTTTACTGGAGAGCATCAAAACGCTAAGTGGGAATCGTAGCTACGTATTCCCGAACGAACATCGCCCACAACATTTTATGAGCGAGAATACCGTCCTGTATGCCCTTTACCGTATGGGATACCGAGGAAGGGCAACCGGCCACGGATTCCGTGCCACCGCCAGCACGATTCTGAATGAACAAGGCTGGAATGCCGATGCGATTGAACGACAACTTGCGCATGGCGAAAAAGACAAAGTTCGGGCCGCTTACAATTCTGCACAATATTTGCCGCTGAGACGCAAGATGATGCAGCACTGGGCGGATTATCTGGACAAGGTAAAACGCGGGGCTAAGGTAATCCCCTTTCGCAGTAATGCACGCTAATCTTCAATCGTACCATCGTGCCGAATACCTTCCCGAACACCGCAAAATGATGCATGCGTGGGCGGACTATCTGGACAAGCTAAAATCCGGGGCGAACGTAATACCGCTACACCGCAACGCAGATTAACGTTTAGCCACACCTGGCCCTTCCGCACGAAAACTGGAAAACCTTCGCCTCACTACCGTACGCCCGCGATGGCAGGCGTTGAGTGCACGTACTTTGAACCGCACTAATTGCGCTTTGGGTCGATGTATCAGGTCCGGCTGGCAACGCGGCGGCGGTCTATTAGCACTGCGACTTTGGTCGTGCGGCGATCAGAAAGTCCGGCACGACGGATCAATTCGTTCCAGACCTCGTCGCCGTCATCAGCTTTGAATCTGATATACAACGCCACTTCCTCGGGAAAAGCACCACCACAACCAAGGCGATCAAGCCGGTACGTACCTGCGCCCGAGGAAGTATCGGCCTCCCAAGCCCGCATTATCACCTGCCATAACGCTCGCTCGAACGGCTCGTCATTGTCGTCAAATCCGTACTGCCATTTCAGGAAGGACGCTTCTGCAAACGATATATCTTTGCTGCGAGACTCTATACTCATAGCCCCTCGTATTTATTGATTTTCGAGAGCGATACACTACAACAGAATAACCGCGAAATACTGGACAACGTGCCACGCAGCCAGTAGCGCCACACTAACAATCAATAGTCGCCTATGCTTCGAGTAGGCGTGCTTTCCTTCAGGCGATAGCCAGTCCTCAGCAAATCGAGGGCTTTTCCACAAGTACAATAAGATCAGGAGACTGCCAATCGTTATACAAAAGAGACCTGCGGCATTGAGCATCCAATTAACAGTCATTTATTCCTTTCAGCAATACCGCATTCATGTGATTACAAATTTGATCTATCGACACTATATGCGTGCATCAGCAACCATTGTCACATCATTTACGAAACCGCTAAAGTTGATTCGTTTTAGCCGAACCATGGGCCGAGAAAAATTAATATTTACGTCTTTTTGCGTACTAAAATACACGTTCAAAATGTAGCGAATCCCTGCCCACTGCAATGCTTAGATGGCCATCTATTGCCACTCGTCAGCAGCTGATACGCGCAAGAGTTATCGCACAATGTATTGTTGACTATGTGGATGGGGGCTCCAACGCAGTATGGTTGCTGATCCCAAGCAGTATTTCGCTTCGGCAATCGCTTTGCCGAGCGACTTGGTGATAAGAGTCAGATGAACATCGTATTAGAACGCGTAGCTCAGGCCAACGCCAGCTCCCCAATTGGGAACAGCATTGCTTAGTCCTTTGAACACGCTGCCGTTCAGACGCACCGCCTTGGTTATCCGGTGTGAAACGTATGTGGACACTTCTTGCACCGAAGGTCCGTTGTTGCGTGCGGAACTGGCATGGTCGTAAGACACGCCGATCGTGGTTTCGGGTGTCACTTTGTAACCACCGCCGAGAGCGCCATACCATACGTTACGCAATGAAATACCAGTGGGGTCTCCCAGCCACTTGTAACCCAAACCAGCGTTGATGTAGAACTTGCCTATAGATTTCTCTGCTTCGAATTGCAACGCATAGTCGTTTTTTCCAGAACCCAGGCCGCGTGACTCGCTCGCCGTGGCAAATTTAACTTTGCCGGTTACGTCAAGCAGCAAGCCATTGGAATTAATGGCGTTGTATGTTAACGCAGCAACGATGTCGCCAAACCCCTCTTCGGTTCTGCGTGCCGGTACAACGACGGTGCCACCGCCGGCGGTAACCACGGTCGTTGTGGTTCCTGCGCAAGGGCCATCGTCCTCGGGTTTGCTAGCTCCGCCACGGTTGTCAGCAGCGCATCCAAAGACGCCTATGCTTCCGCCAGAGCTGTTCGCCGATCCACCCGACGAGCCGCTACTGTCGCTGCCTGATCCACCTATGCCGCCGAGACCGCTTGGGACGACAGCGCCGGCTCCTGAAATGTGCAGCCACGGCACTGATACTTTGAATGTTACCGGGCCACTGGTATATTTAGCGTGGATAGGCACGCTGGTGATGGTGGTCCGATCTACACCGCCGTACTTACCACTGGAATAGTCGGAACCTATCCCAAATGAAAATCCGTCTGCATGGCACCATGCAGGTACAACAAAGCCTGCTGCCGAGACAATCAGTACACGACTAATTAATACTTTCAAGATGCTCTCCTATTCCACTTTTTTTACTTAGCCAATGGCCGAATCGAAATTTGCCGTCGATTCAGCTATTGGTCGTTTTTAATGCTAATTGTCACATGTAAAGCGTAAATAATTTGTGAAGTCGCTAGGCCAGCGCCCTGCGGAATGTTAAGAATGTCAACGTCGGGAACCACGCGTACTGTTACTCGATCCACTGCCACGGCTGGAACCGCTGGAACCCGAGGTGCCAGAGCTCGAACTCCCGGAATTCGATCCGCTGGAACGTGAACTGCCAGAATTGGAGCCGCTCGCACTCGATCCATCGGATCCAGAACTGGATCGGTTCGAACCGGAGTTGCTTGACCCTGATCCCGACTGATTTGAGCCAGAACCTGAGCTACTGGAACCGGAGTTACTAGTGTCCGAACGGCCCGAATTCCCGGAATCCGAATTGCCAGAATGACTGCCGCTACCGGAGTTATCCCGATCACTGCTATCGTGTGAATTACCTCCATCATTGCGTCCCGATCCCTGATTACCGCGCGAATCACTTGAAGTTCCGCCCGGATTTTCGCCGCGCGTGTTTTCGGAACGCTGCAAGATGACGCGATCCGCCAGCCAGGCATCGCCAACGCGGCGAACCTCAACCTGGACTTTGCGGCCGACCTCCAAATCTCGGTCATTGCCGCCATTGATACGTACCCGCGAAGATAGTTGCAGAGTGACCGCGCCCACGCTTATCTGATTTCCGCGCTGATTTGTTACATAACCCTCGACGATGGCCCGCTGCGCACGGGAAATTGCATGTTGTATGGGTTGTACTTCCGTGCGGCTCGCCTGTAGGGCATTGCCTTTCCATGTGCCTGCGATAAAAACTTCCGTGCCGACCGAAGGCGGTAAGGTGCCTTGTGGCAGATTGACGCGCGTACCGTTTACGATTGCAGTGCCGGCCTCCACACTCGTTACCGTTCCCGACACGCTTGCGCTGGCAGCGGATGTCGCTTCCACACGCGACGCGACGACAACGCCACCATCCGTGCGCAGCCCGCTCACGCGCACCGAAGTGCCGGGTTTGATCGATCCGAGGTCGGGGACAATTGCGTTGCCCACGCGTACGGTTTGTCCCATCACCTGTAATTCGCGCGCCACCGCATTGATGCCGGTGACAGGGCCGCTGACCGCATCGATGGCACCGATACCGTTGGCACGCAACTGGCCGCCGACAGTGCGCGCATGGACTACAACCAGTTGGCCCACCGCCAGATCGCGCGGCGCCGCTGTTTGACCATTCACGGAGACTGGTGTGCGATTGTCGTAATGAATTTCAACGCCGTTGACACAAATGCTGGCGAAGCCCGTAATGACGCCGACGATGCCTGTGCCCCCCATGCCGCCTGATCCGGGTACAAGGGGTGTTGTTGCCTCGGCCATAACACCGGTGCCACCCATGCCACCTTTGGCGACTATGCCAGTGCCACCCATACCGCCGGTACCAGTATCGGGATTGGAGAGCGATGCACGGGCGCAGATATTTCCTGTCTCAGCGCCGTGTGCGGGCGCGACAGCACATGCAACAGTAAAAAGCGCGGTCAGGACAACGCGGTGGAACACGCTACTCACGTTGTTTGCTCCGCGGGTACTGTCAATGATTCCTCCTGCGGCTCGTGGTAGAAATACACCCCGAAAGTCATGCGTGTGCGGCGCGCGGGCGGCGTGTCACGTGTTGCCGCCAGCGCTTCAGCTGCCCGCGTATTGACGCCGCGCAGTGCGCGCATGCCTAATTTGACTGCTGCCTTACTGATGTTGTTGACGGCGTCGGCATCAAGGCCGTCATAATGTATGCAGCGTTCCAGCATAGGAGGCCGTCCGCCCGATAGGTTATGTGCGATTGCTGCAGCGTGGTCATGCAGATCGTGACCGAAATAAAACATTTTTTCGGTGTACCCTTCCTCGGGGATATAGGCATCGGCTTGTAGGCAAACCTGGCTTTGCTCGTTTAGCGTGGCAATGCCACTGCGCAACCATTCGTCCAGTAGCGCGCGCGGATGCATATCCGTGCTGATGCTTTTAACCAGCGCTTCAAATGATTGATCACCGCCGTCCAGCGCGAATCGGGCCAGCGGTTTGGGTACACCTTCCTCGTCAACGTAAGCAGGGTGGGCATTCCACGCAGCGATGACCTGCGACCCCAGCGATGTATCGGGTGGTATCGCGGATTTTGCACCGGGTGGCCCATGGCGCAATCGCTTGACGTCCTTGCGATGCACACCGGTTAACAGGCTGACGCGTGAATCCGTCTGGCGCTTTTTGTCGAGTGCGAATTCGTGATCAGCTACTTCGACGTAGAGGCTTTTAAGCATTTCCGCAGCGGCGGGGTAATGCAGTCCGCGCGTCAGCATCAAACGTACAAGCGGCAGCAGCACTCGACGCAATGCGTGCGCGAAGGAAGTCTGAATGTCAGCCGTATCCTTATCCATGCACATCATTTCCTATTAAAAACATTAATTTTCATAATGTTACGTGATTTTATCATTTTATGGGAAAAATTACCATATTTATGTTGACGCGGGAAAAATACCCATGTATATTCTCAATTGCACGGGAAATATTCCCATTTCCTTGGCTGGATGAGAAGGTAGACCTTTCATCTACACATTCACTTAAACAGGAGAAATAAACATGCTGAAGAAAAAATGGATGACAGCTGTCGTAGGTGCGGTACTTGCTGCTGGTGCTGCAATGTCGTATGCGGCGCTGCCGGAAGGCAGCAGTGCTGTGGCCCGTGAAGCGGCCGAAGGCCCGCGCGGTGGCGATAACGAGCGTCCCGGAGACCGGCAACGGCGTGGCGGTCGTTTGACGGCGGATTCAGCTCCCGATGTCACAGCAGCGAAGGGCTCGGGGCGCGGCAAGACCCGCGTTCCCGGTGGTTCGGGCTGTGATGATCCGCGCGATTTGATCGAGCACCCGGAGTGCCAGATCGTTGATGCGATGCAGAACAAGGAATTCGTGGCCCGCGAGGCCGGTGAAGGCCCGCGCGGTGGTGATAACGAGCGTCCTGGTGACCGGCAGCGTCGCGGTGGTCGCGGTCGCGGCTAGGCACTGCAGTAAGCCATATCAGCTTTGAAATCTGAGTATGGCAGCGTGATGGGGTATTGCCGGAATCTCGAGTGCCGGAAATACCTCGTCTCGCGATTTCAAAGATACGTTTTGCAGGAGCGCATGCGTCTTTGAATATTACTTTAAGTTCATCCGGTAGTACTGACGCATCGCGGTCGATTTATTAAGAAGAAGTAACAACCTCACGCTGTACCACCGATCGTTACTGTTGCTGATGATCGTCACACTTTCCGATAGATGCTATATGAAATTAATAGTCGCGTTTGTCTTTCTTTTCTGGTCTGCGGCAATATTCGCGGCGGTCGGGAGTATTGATTCTTTTGACGGCGATGTGCTCATTCTGTCCAAGGGTGTTACTCGCACGGCAGGCGAGCGTGGATCCATTGAAGAAGGTGATGTAATTCGCAGCGGCAAAGGGGCGTGGGCCTTGGTTCAAATGATGGATGGTGCTTTACTGACCGTGCGCCCACAAACCGAATTCAGAATCGAAATGTACCGCTATGCCCCTGAGGCGGATCCTGCAACGATGCGCAGCGTGATCTCGCTGAAGCAAGGGGCGTTGCGTATCGTTACTGGTCTAATCGGGAAACACAACCGGGCGGGCTATGCGCTGAAGACGCCCACGGCAACCATCGGAATACGAGGCACCGATCACGATACGGCGCATATCGGTCGCGATGCAGCTTCAGGCGGCGTCAGTCCCGGCACTTACGATCAGGTTCATTCCGGGGGAACCGTGCTGCGCTCGTCGCGCGGCGAAGTGCAGATCAATCCCGGTCAGACGGCACATGCGGATCTAACCGGGTTGGCACAGCCACGATTACTGGATCGCGAGCCGCGTTTTTATCAGGTTCACCGCGAGATTGACAGGCGCGTAGCACCGCGCCGCGAAGAATTGCAACGCAAGTCCGTGCGGCAGCGTGGCGCGTCGGCGACCGGTGCCAAGCTTGTTGATGCGCAACCTCGAGGGGGAAATGAAGGTGACTTACGCGAGTCACCATCAGGCAGGAGCAGCGGTTCAGCGGGTGAGTCGTCGGGTTCGCACGGGTCCGGGTCGGGTGAGTCACGCGACAATGACGCGGGAGCAAGGACAATCGTGGCCGCAGATTCTGAAATACGCAGTCCCAGTGGATCTGGTGGCAGCGATTCCATCAGCAGGTCCAGCAACAGGTCTGATAGCGGTTCCAATGGTAGCGATGGAAGCAAGGAAGGCTTAAGCGGCGGTTCCAGTGGCAGTTCCAGTTCCACGGGATCCAGGAGCGGTGGTTCTTTTTCGCGGGAATCTTCAACAGCTTCGGAATCCGGTGGAAACCGCAGTTCAGCACCCAGAAGCAGCGGTGGATTGTCGTCGTCGCATGGCGGACGGAGTCGCTGAAGTGGTTTTAAGCTGACTCAAATACCGAATCGTTCGCCGATTCCAAACAGTGTGGCGATTCCCAGGATTGCGAATATAACGGCAGCGATAGTATGAACCAGTCGAACAGGCATACGATGTGCGATGCGATCACCCAACAGAACCGCCGGAACATTGGCGATCATCATTCCCAAAGTGGTTCCGGCTACAACAGAAAAGAAGGCGTGATACTGTGCCGCCAAGGCAACCGTCGCGATCTGAGTCTTGTCGCCCATCTCAGCCAGGAAGAACGCGACCAGCGTCGTGCCAAAGACCCCGAATCGCGCGAGTTTGGCGTCTTTCTCGTCAAATTTGTCAGGAATCAGCATCCAGATTGCCATCCCGATAAATGAGGCACCTAAAATCCAGCGAAGTGTTTGTGGGCTCATGAGCGAAGTTATCCACGAACCCATGGCACCGGCAAAGGCGTGGTTCGCTAATGTGGCAACAAGAATGCCGATGACAATCGGCAGCGATTTCTGAAACTTGGCTGCCAGAATGAAGGCGAGCAACTGGGTCTTGTCACCTATTTCCGCGAAAGCGACGATACCCGCAGAGATGAGGAAGGCTTCCAATGCAATTTCCCTTGGCCGGAAGCAGACAAATGACCACATCGCTTCTCCGGCCGTCCGAAGGCGATATGGTCAAAGGTCTTGCCAAGTTCAGGAAACCGCTTGCGCCATGACCGGTGGGTCAAGTGTGTTGACGCAAACCCCTGCATCTTATGCAGGGCGACTACTCCCCAATGACGTGGAAATTATAACAAAGATACCTCGTAAAGTGTTCGCTGCTTTATATGCGGGTTACCCACGGAGCGTGTTCCTTGCGGCGCAAATAGGGTTGCCCAATGGCAAGTACCCGTACAGCATATCTCGTTGAAACTTAATTTATGGCGCAAAGTCAGATATGCGAATGCGAGGGAGGCCTTTTTTCCTCCTCGCCGATCCAGAATATTACAAAGGATCTCTTTGGACGTCACTGGACAACACCGGTTATCCGCTGGCTGAGTCAGCCCGTGTGATGCGCGTTAAGCATCAAAGGCTCGCAAGAGCGCCCAGAGCCGGGAAGTCCTTCTGTAATCCGGCCGGACCGTAGGCTAGGTCTGAAGATCGTAGTGGCAGCACCGTGATACTGCCCGCATGCCCTCTGTGCCGGCAGCGCAGTAAACCGCTTCGCAGTGTGAAGCGGTAGTTTTAAATGGCGCAGTCTGCGCCAGTGGCCAACGATAGCATTTCATCAACGGCTGCTGCGCCAGGGTTCTTCGTGGTTCTGCGCCAGCCCTCTGGGCCAATGCGCGTCGTGACTAGCCAGTGCCAACTGCTAGTAACGACGCGCACAATCTCTGCGTCGTCAGGCACTTAGGCAGTAGTTCTGAAAGTGACGACCATCAGTGACGGGCCGTTCTGGCCCGTTAAATCGTAGGGAACCGTGCAATGCGGTTCGTCAATTGCCCGCCTACCGGGTGTCTAGTACAGCGCTTCCCTGGCGCAACCCGTGAGCCCGGGTACCAGCTCAAACCGATGCGTCTTCACGAAGGCACTATCGGCGCCAATGCCACGTATCGGGCAGGCCAGTCGTAAACACAACGATACATACCGGGAGTGGTGTCCCGCGGTCCCTCGTAGCGCCCCCCATGCTTAGGCATGAAGGCCGGACAGAAACACTTACCTTAAACGCATTACACACCAAGAAGAACCGCAGGACAAGACAGACATCCCCTCGCCTGAATAATTGCGTCGAGGCGACTGCGCTCGTACTGCAGTCCGACTGCATTCGTACTGCATTCCGGATGCGCCTGGACTGCAATCCGACTGCGTTCGTACGGCAGGCGATATCGGCAGTGCGAGTTCAAATTCTCAGTTGGCAGGAATACCTCCATCTTGATGGAGGTATTCCTGCTCTCTTGATGGTGGGATTCCCTCCGACTGGGCACGCGCTGTGTTCTGACGCCGCATCACCACAAAAAATTTGCCTTTTCCCGGTCAACCCCCCCTGTTTTTGGGGGGAATACAGCACTATTTTTTTATAGACACGCGGCAGAATAGATCATTCATAACTCTTGATCTGTAGATGTCTATGAGCAAGCTGATCTGCGAGCCACGCCGCTTGTGCCTTTCGACCCGCGCACAAAGGATTCCGTTCGGCGCATGGGCGCGTTCTGCGCGCCACAGTACCACTGTCTCGAAAACGCAAAAAAGCCGCTTCTACCAAAAAAATAAATCCTTTTCCGGTCCATCCCCCCTCACTTTTGTGGGGGTGGTTTGAACAAGGCTCTGTTGACTCTCGGCACAATTGATCTACGCGAATTTCTGAATTGAGAAAGCCCATGACAAACCTGAACTACAAACTTTCCCTTGTGCGCCCTCCTGCCCGCGTACTTGCGAGTACGCCCGGATTGACTGCGCGAGAGACGCACACTGCGGCGCAGCCCGATGGCGCCACGCATCAACCGGATTTCGAGACCGCAGCAGTCCGCCATCAGGCCTGCCCAGAGCTGGCACAGGCCACATGGGGGCATATTTCCTCCAACCCCCCCCTATTTTTGTGAGGGTTACAACCATTTTCTTTTATTGACACACGCGACAATCGATTCACGTGAAACCCTGATTTCTTAGCCCATGAAAGACCTGAACTACGAACTGAAGAAACTGTGCCAGCGCAACCGCGACGGCAGCTACGCCACCCAGCATGCGCGCGAGCGCATCCTGACCCTGGTCGCCAACCAGCTGCATGAGATGGGATTTAAAGACATGAAGGCAACCAGCCTAAAACCCAAGCATGTGACCGCGCTGGTAGAACGCTGGAAGACGGAATCCCTGGCCGTGGGTACGATCAAGGTGCGTATGTCGGTGCTGCGCTGGTGGGCCGATAAAATACAAAAACAAAACGTCATCGCGCGTGACAACGAGCACTACGGCATTCCCAATCGGCAGAATGTCACCAATGTCAGCCGCGCTCGGATTCTGACGGCTGAAGATCTGACCAAGGTCACCGATCCCTATACGCGACTATCGCTGAAGTTGCAGGCCGCCTTCGGGCTGCGCCGTGAGGAGTCGATCAAGATCCGGCCGGAATGGGCTGACCGAGGCGATTTGCTTGCCCTCCGGGACACCTGGACCAAGGGCGGACGGGAGCGGGACATCCCGATCCGCAATGAACAGCAACGGATCGTATTGGAAGAAGCCAAACAACTGGCCGGCAAAGGCAGTCTGATTCCGCGAGAGATGAATTACAAGCAGCAAATGGAACGCTTCAAGGCGCAGTGTCAGGACGCTGGCATTCGGCACGTACATGGACACCGTCATCAGTACGCCCAAGATCGCTATCAGGAGCTAACAGGCTGGCTCTCACCGGCGCAAGGCGGGCCGACTTTCAGGCAACTGACGCCTGAGCAGAAAATCCTGGATCACAACGCGCGGCTCACCATTAGCATTGAACTCGGGCATGAACGCCTGAGCGTGGTGGCAGTTTACTGTGGCCGATGACAGGACGCCGATGAAAACAAATCCCAAAAGCTGTAAACCCCCTTTACTCAAATTTTTTCTTCACAACTAAAGGAAGTATACGTATGAAAAACGCTAGTGCACCGCAGCTTTCAATCCTGCGGCGCAAACAGGTACAGGCACGGACAGGACTATCCCGCAGTACGATTTACGCGTTTATAAAGGCGGGCTTGTTTCCAAAATCCATACCGCTAGGCCCCCGAGCCGTGGGATGGCTGGAATCTGAGGTGAGCAATTGGATCACCGAACGCTTAGACAAGGCTCGCGGCAGCAGCAAAGATGTCATCAATTAACCGCCCCTGCATTACAATTCACATTCGAAGCGATGCGACATTTTTACAACAAGCAAGCATAATTGACCAAGCCGCATATGCCCCGATCCAGGCATGTTTAAGGGGGCGTTACTCAAGCTGATAGGATCGATGGTATCTTTGATGGTATCAACCCAAATCGTCTGACCCATTATTTTTTGAAATCAGAAAGTTGGGAGCGAAGTGTGGCACCGGCTCCCGCACCAGCCCCACTGCGCTTGCCTTCACCTCATTAATTGACCTGTTGCATGCAGCAGATTTTCAAGGGAGAAACCCAGTGATCCACGTTGTAGCCATCATCACCGCCAAGCACGGCATGCGTGAAAAGGTGCTGGAAATAGCAAAAGCCAACATTCCGGCCGTACAAGCAGAAGACGGGTGCATCGAGTACAGCCTTGCCATCGACGCCGAAGGACTCGGCAGTTTCCAGACGAAGTTTGGCCCCGATACGTTCGTCTTCATCGAAAAATGGCGCGATACCGCGGCGCTCAAAGCGCATGCCGCCGCGCCGCACATGGCGGCTTACGCAGCCAAGGTCAAAGACATGCTCGCGGGCCGCGTGATACACGTTCTTTCGCCTGCAGGCTAAGGCACTTGCAGCGGGGCACTCAGCGCCAGAAAGCCAGTATCATTCCTGCCGCCAGCAGCGCCACCAAATGGTAGCCGGCGTTGATGCCGAACAGCCTCCACGATTTGCTTTCCCACGCCACGCCGCCCAGCAGTACGGGCACATAGAATCCGATCCACGTGAAAAACGCCGAATAGAAACCATAGGTTTCATTCGGTGCATCGGTGCCCGCGTTCCAGGTTGACGGACGCCACACCGCGACGCTGTGCGCCAGTACGATCGCGGTCAGAAACGCGCTGACGATCATGATGATCATCGAGCGTTTCATCGCCGCCGGATCGGGCTTATGCTCCGGCGACATGCCCATTTCGCGCATCCATGCTTTGCCAAACAGCGGGCCGTACCACAAAAAACCAATGATGATGCTGGAACCCACCGCCGCCGCGATCGCCAGCCAGTTCAAGTGGATCACCGGTTGCATGGCGTCCCTCTTTCAACGGCAACTACTTCGTGGAATACAACTCGGTTTGGTGCCGCGCCCGCATCACCTCCTGCGGTTCAGCCGGTTCCGTCTGCCCAATCTGGTCGCGCAGCATTTCATTCATCGTCGGCAACACTTTGCGTTCGACTTTCGCCTCCGGCGCCCACAATTGTCCGCGCATGATGGCTTTCGCGCAATGCAGATAAGCCTCTTTCACCGTGATATGCACCACCAGCTTGGGAAAGCGTCCGTTAACTTCGCACAATGAGGTAAATGCCTCGTCGTTGCGCAGGCTCGCTACGCCGTTGATGCGCAACGCTTCATCGACGCCCGGCACCAGAAAAATCGCGCCGATGCGGCCAGTGTCCAGAATATTGGAAAACGTATCGAGACGATTATTGCCGGTCCAGTCGGGCACGATCACGGTATTGTCGTCGATCACCTTGATGAAACCCGCTTCGCCGCCGCGCGGTGACGCGTCCATATTGCCTTCGGCATCGCAAGTTGAGAACACGGCAAATCGAACCAGCGCCAGAAAATTCCGGCAATGGTGATCGAGCCGCGGCATTTGCTTTTTTACCGCGCGCTCTTTGGCTGGCAGGTACATCGATCGCAGTTGCTGCGTGGTTTCTATCGCCGACATGACGGCCTCACAATTATCGTTTAAAAACAGATAGTTACTAATGTATGGCTGCGCGCTCAGCCGCGATCTATCTCGACGTTGTCGATCAACCGCGTCCTGCCCAACCGTGCCGCCGCCAGCACCACCAGTTTGCGCTCGCCATTGGCCGGCGGCAACAAATCGGATTGACGCCGCACTGCGATGTAGTCGGGCTTCCAGCCGTGATGCGCGAGTTCGGCCATGACATCGAGTTCGACGCGCTGGTAATCGAGCGCGCCTGAGGCCAGTTCCTCGCGCGCCTTGCGCAGCAACTGGTAGAGCCGCGGCGCCTCGCGGCGTTCATCCGGCGACAAATAACTGTTGCGCGACGACAGCGCCAGGCCGTCTTCCGCGCGCACTGTCTCCGCCAGAATAATCTCGATCGGAAGCGCCAGTTGCCGCACCATGTTATTCAGCACCAGGCACTGCTGATAATCTTTTTTGCCGAAGATCGCCGAGTGCGGGTTCACCATATTGAACAGTTTCAGCACCACGGTGGCGACGCCGCGAAAATGTCCCGGGCGCACCGCGCCGTCGAGCATGTGTTGAATATCCGGCGGCTCCACGGTATACATCTGCGGCTCGGGATAAATTTCGCCCTCGTCGGGCGCGAACACCACATCGACGCCTGCGGCATTCAACTTTTCGCAATCGGCGGTGAGGGTGCGCGGATATTTGTCAAAATCCTCGCGCGGGCCGAATTGCAGGCGGTTGACGAAGATACTCACCACGGTGCACGCGGCGCGCGGTTTGGCGATGTTGATGAGCTGAATATGCCCGGCGTGCAGATTGCCCATGGTGGGCACGAACACGTTGTTGGGTACGCGCTGCAGGCGCTCGCGCAGTGCAGCGACGGAGTGAATGATGTCCATTTTTTGGTGAGGCGTTAGGCGTGAGGAGTGAGGCGCGATGGGTTAGGTGTTGCGAGTCACTCCTCACGCCTAACGCTTCACACGAAGGAATGATCGCGGTCAGGAAATGTTTTGGCCTTGACTTCTTTCACGTAGCGTTCGACGGCCGTTTGTATCGAGCCCGCGCCCTGCATGAAATTTTTCACGAACTTGGCCTTCTTGCCGGGAAACACATCGAGCATGTCGTGCAGCACCAGCACCTGGCCCGCGCAATCGACGCCGGCGCCGATGCCGATGGTGGGGATGCGCAGCGCGGCGGTCACTTCCTTTGCCAGCGACGACGGAATCGCTTCCAGCACCACCATGCCGGCACCGGCTTCTTCAATCAGTTTGGCGTCTTCGAGCAAGCGTTCAGCGTCGCTTTGCTGACGGCCCTGCACTTTGTAGCCGCCCAGTTGATGCACCGACTGCGGTGTTAAGCCAAGGTGCCCGCACACCGGCACGCCGCGCTGCACCAGATAGGCAATGGTTTCCGCCATCGGCTGGCCGCCCTCGAGCTTCACCATCTGCGCGCCGGCAGCCATGATTTCCGCGGCGTTGCGGAAGGTTTCCGGCGGACTCAACTGAAACGTGCCGAACGGCATGTCGCCGATAATGAACGCACGTTTCGCGCCGCGCGCCACGCACGCGGTGTGATACACCATGTCGCGCAGTGTTACTGGAAGTGTCGTCTCGTGCCCCTGCAACACATTGCCCAGCGAGTCGCCGATCAGCAATGTTTCCACACCCGCGTTTTCCAGCAATGCGGCAAAACTCGCGTCGTAGCAAGTCAGCATGGTGATCTTGTCACCGTCCTGCGTCATCTTTTGCAGCGTGGAAAGCGTAATTCTCATGGTAAATATACCAATAAAAACAGATAGTTATGTAAATTCACTGGATTCAACGCCCGGAACTGAAGAATTCGCGCGGGCCACGCATGGCGGCAATGCGCTGCAACAATAAATCAAAATCGTCTGTGGAATCAACAAAGTTTAAATTGTCGGAATTCACGATCAGCAGCGGCGCCGCGTCGTATTGATGGAAATAGCGCGTGTACGTATCACTCAAGCGCATCAGATAATCGTCGCTGATGTCGCGTTCATAGGTGGCTGCGCGTCGCTGCACGCGATCGATCAGCGTCTGCGGCGTGGCTTGCAGATAAATCACCAGATCGGGCACCGGCGACTGCAGGCTCAGATGGTCATAAATCTGCCGGTACAGTTTGAGTTCATCGTCACGCAAGGTCAGGCTCGCGAACAGCGGGTCTTTCTCGAACATGAAATCGGCGAATGTCACCTTGCGGAACAAATCCGACTGCGCCAGGTCGCGCACCTGATTCGCGCGCTGAAACAAGAAAAACAATTGGGTGGGCAACGCATTGCGCTGTGGATCGCGATAGAAGCCCGCGAGAAACGGATTCGCAGCAGGGTCTTCCAGCAACGGCGTGCCGCCGCAACGCTCCGCCAGCAGCCGCGTGAGACTGGTTTTGCCCGCGCCGATCGGGCCTTCCACCACCACGTAGCGCAAACGCTCCGGCAGTTTCATGCAGCAGTTTTCCGCTGCGTGTCAATCCGTCTGACGCTGTTGACGTCCACGCCAGCCAGCAGTTCACGCACGCGCCCACGACCGGGTACGATGGCGTCCGGTGCGATTTCCGCCAGCGGCACCATGACGAATGCGCGCTCATGCATGCGCGGATGCGGGATCGACAGTCCAGGTTCGTGGATGATCTGCTCGCCATAGAGCGCGATGTCAAGATCCAGCGTGCGCGGCGCATTGGGAAACTCGCGCACGCGTCCATGCGCGCGCTCGATGGCGAGCAGTGCATCGAGCAACCCGCGCGGCGCCAGTGCCGTGCGTATCGCCGCTACCGCATTGATGAAATCCGGTTGATCCGCATAACCCACGGGCGCGCTGCGAACCAGCGACGATTGAGCGACCAGTTGCGTGTCCGGCAAACGCGCCAATGCCGCGAACCCGGACTGCAACTGGCGCTGCGGCTCTTTGAGATTGCTGCCGAGCGCGATGTACGCAGTTTCCACAACTGCACTCACGCTTCAGGCGCAACTGCGGCGTTGCCATGCACCTTGGGCTTTCTGCGCCGGCGGCGCTTCTTCGGCCCGCTGTCGGGCATCAGCATGCGTTCGCGTTCGGCTTCGTTGGCATCCTGAAACCGCGTCCACCACTCGCCGATTTCCTTGTCGAGTTCGCCGCTCTCGCAACGCAGCAGCAGAAAATCGTAACCAGCGCGAAAGCGTGGCAGCTCCAGCAGGCGATACGGGCGCCGCCCGGAACGCTGTTCAAAGCGCGGCTGCATCGCCCAGATTTCTTTCATGTCGCCGCCGAAGCGCCGCGGAATCGCCAGCTTTTCGGCCTGCATCTGCATCACCTGATCCATCGCCTTGTAGAGCGCCGGAATTGCCGGCACGCCGCCTGCTTCGATGGATTTCCACGCCGCAAGCACTTCATGCCACAACAACGTCGCAAATAAAAACGCGGGAGAAACGCCTTTCTCGCCGCGAATGCGCGTGTCGGTATTCTTCAGCGCCAGCATCACAAAGCGCTCGCCCAGCGGCTGCTCCAGTATCACATCCAGCAACGGCAACAGGCCGCCATGCAACCCGTCCCTGCGCAGCCGCTTCACCGTTTCGACCGCATGGCCGGACAGCAGCAGCTTCAGCATTTCTTCGAACAGGCGCGCCGGTGGCACGTTCGACAGCAAATCCGCCAGTTCGCGTATCGGCTTGCGGGTCGCCGCATCGATTTCAAAATCCAGCGCCGCCGCAAACCGCACCGCGCGTAGCATGCGCACCGGATCTTCGCGGTAGCGCTGCACCGGATCGCCAATCATGCGCAGCCGCTTTTTCTTCAGATCGGCCACACCGCCGTGGTAATCATGCACCTGCTGCGTCGCAGGATCGTAGAACAACGCATTGATGGTGAGATCGCGCCGCGTCGCATCCTGCTGCTGATTGCCGAACACATTGTCACGCAGGATGCGGCCATGTTCGTCGGTCTTGCCTTTTTCGCTGTCTGTCGAGTTGCTGCTTTCGCTATCGCTATCCTTGCCACTGGTATCGTGCCCCGCGCGGAATGTCGACACTTCCACCGTCTCACGCCCGCACATCACATGCACGATTTGAAACCGCCGCCCGATAATGCGTGAGCGGCGAAACAGCCCGCGCACCTCATCCGGCGTGGCATTGGTGGCCACGTCAAAATCCTTGGGCTCGCGTTTGAGCAGCAAATCACGTACCGCGCCGCCCACCACGAACGCGGCAAAGCCCTTGGCCTGCAACGTATCGGTGACGCTCAATGCACAGGAACTGATCTGCCCGCGCGCGACGCCGTGATCCTTGAACGGAATCACCTGCGCGCGCGATTTGCCGCGCCCCCCGAACATCCTCCCGGAAAACACCCGGCCGATCAGCTTTTTAATCATGAGGCGCGGATTATAGCGCGGGCACAAAACCAGCCTGCGGTTTATCACCCGCAGGTTGTAACGCACAACCGAACAATGCCTCAAGATTGGCCTGCGTCAGTATCTCGCGTGCCGCGCCTGAGTGGACACTACCCGAGCCATCCAGTAGCAGCGCATGAGTGCACACCCGCGCAGGCCACAACACATCGTGCAGTACCACGATCACGCCTCTGCATTGCTGTTTATCCCGCGCCAGCGCCGCCATCAGATCAAGCATTTGAATCTGATAGCGCAAATCCAGATGCTGCAAAGGCTCATCGAGCAACCAATAACGCGGGGACTGCGCCAGCAACTGCGCCATGCGCACGCGCTGGCGTTCGCCGCCCGACAGGGTGGCATAACGGCGCCCTGCGAAATCCGCCAACCCCACTTGATTCAACGCGGTCTGAGCAACGGCTTCGTCGTCGCGCTGCCAGCCGAGCCACGCCGGTGCATGCGGAAAGCAGCCGAGGGAAACGTATTCAAGCGCTGTTCCCCAGAATTCACTCTCTTCATGCTGCGGCAACACGCCGATGGCACGCGCACGTGTGATGGCATTCATAGCCGCAAGTGGCTGACCATCGATCGCAATGCTGCCGCCCTCCGGCTGCGCAAGCCCTGCAAGAACGTTGAGCAACGTAGTCTTGCCGCTGCCATTGGGGCCGAGTACTCCCCACACTTCGCCCGGCTTCACCGTCCATTCGAGATCGCGGCACAGGGTGCGGCTGGCAACCTTGAGCACGAGGCTTTTGCACGCGAGTGTCATGCACGCCTCGTCAGCAAATAAAGCATGCACGGCACGCCGATCAGCGCAGTGAAAATCCCCACCGGCAACTGCTGCGGTGCCATCAACGTGCGCGCGCAGGTATCCGCCAGCGTGAGAAAGCTGCCGCCCGCCAGCACCGCCACCGGCAGCAGCAAACGATGGCGCACCACGCCCAGTAGTCGAACCGCGTGCGGTATCATCAGTCCGACAAAACCAATAGCGCCGCCCAGCATCACCGCCGCTACGGTCGCCAGCGCCGCGCCAAAGAAAACCGTGAGTTGCAGTGAAACGACGCTCACGCCGAGTGAACGCGCCTTGGCGTCACCCAAACCCAGAATATCAAGTCGGGCCGCCAGCGCCACTGCGCCCAGCGTCAGCACCAGCAACAACACGCCAGCGGCGAGCGGATTCTCGGCATAGGACAGATCACCCATCAGCCAGAACAGCATGCTCTTGACCTGCGCGCTGGGCGCGATCACCAGTATTAGACTGGTCAGCGCCGCGAATCCAGCCGACAGCACTACGCCCGACAACAACAACCGATAAATATTCCACGGCCCGCCGCGAAACGTCACGCCAAACACGATGGCAATTGCCGCTATCGCACCCGCCAGCGCGACAGCGTTGACCATCGCCATGCCAAAGCCCAGCGTAATCGCGCCCAGCGCGCCGAGTGATGCGCCACCCGACACACCGAGGATGTAGGAATCCGCCAGCGCGTTGCGCAACAGCGCCTGCAACAGCACTCCCGCCAACGCAAGCAGTCCGCCGCAGGCAAACGCCGCCAGCGCGCGCGGCAATCGCAGCTGCCACACGATATCGTGCGCGATACCCGACGGCGCATCGAACAGGCCCGTGAACACTTCGCCCAGTGTCAGCGGCGCCGAGCCCCACGCCAGCGCCACGAACAGACTCAACACCGCAACGCCCGCGCCCGCCGCAAGTACAGGTATGGCGCGCATCAACCGCTCATGTGTTGAGCGACATCACCGGCCACCCGTGCGATGCCGCATGCGCACGCAGCTTGTCATCAGGGTCTACCGCCACCGGATGACTCACCAACTCCAGCAGCGGCAAATCATTATGCGAATCACTGTAGAAAAAAGCTTTCTCATAAGACCGCAAGGTCTCGCCACGCACCGCTAGCCACGCTTCCAGCCGCCTGGGTTTGCCTTCCCTGAAACACGGCAATCCGCTGACGCCGCCGGTGAATTCGCCATTGCGATGTTCCGGCTCGGTGGCGATCAAATGCTCGATGCCGAACAGCCGCGCAATCGGCGCCGTGACAAAGCTGTTGGTCGCCGTCACCACCACGCGCACATCATTCTTGTGCTTGTCCACCAGGGCACGCGCGGTATCGCGCAGCATGGGATGAATTTTTTTCTTCATGTATTCGCCGTGCCACTGGTCAAGCACCTTGCGCGGATGGCGCGACAACGGCTTTAACTGAAAATCGAGGAACTCGTGGATGTCGAGCGTGCCCGCCTTGTACTGATCGTAGAACGCCTGGTTCTGCGCTTCATATACTTCGCGGTCGAGCACGCCCTGTTCGATCAAAAACTGCGCCCACTCGAAATCGGAATCGCCGGCGAGCAGGGTGTTGTCGAGGTCAAATAAAGCCAGATTCATGTTAAGTATTTGTTTTTATTCATAATTTATAAAACGCTTTGCAGCAACTCACGCACCATCGGCACCGTCACCGCGCGCTTGGCCTCCAGCGAATGGCGATCCAGCGCGTCCAGCGTCGAGAACAGTGCGCCCATGTCGCGCGGTGCGTGGGTAAGCAGATAGGCAATCACTTCATCGGACAACACAAAGCCGCGCGCTTGCGCGTGTTGCGCCAGCGCCCGCGCTTTTTCTTCGTCGCTCAATGCATGCATCTGCACCACCAATCCCCATCCGAGTCGCGTCAACAGGTCGGCGCGCAGCGTGAGCTGTACGGGCGGCACGGTGCCGCTGGCGATCAAGCCGCCGCCCTGCTCACGCAGCGTGTTGTAGCGGTTAAACAACGCCACCTGCGCATCGGCGCCGAGGCGCTCGACATCGTCCGTGGCCAGCAGTAACACATCCCCGTCAAACACGCTGTTCGCACCACAGGCGACATAGGCTGCGTTCGCGCCCGCCGTCGCTATGGCAGCTTTGAGCAAATGCGTGCGGCCGCTGCCGGGCTCGCCCCACAGGTAGACAAAGCGCTCGCCACTGCCGGCGATTGCCGCACGCAGATGCGTCAGCACTTCCGCATTGCGGCCGACGACGAAATTATCGAACGTCGGCGCGGGCGGCGACGTGATGTCCAGCGCAAGTTGCCTCATCGTGTCACGGCGCAGGGTTGTTGCCCTGGTACATCCCGCTGGCGAGATATTTCGCGCGTACGCGCCGCAGCCACACCAGCAGCGCGGCGCTTGCCGGCAGCGCCAGCAGAACACCGGTGAACCCGAACAATTGCCCGAATGCGAGCAATGCAAAAATCACCGCCACCGGATGCAGACCGATGCGGTCGCCCACCAGCCACGGCACGAACACATTGCCCTCCATCACGTTGGCAACCACAAACACCAGCCAGATCCACATCAGGTGCGTGAGATCACCGAATTGCAGCAAGCCCATCAGCGTGGCCAGTACCACGCCGATGATCACGCCCAGATAAGGCACGAAGGTGAGAAATCCGGCAATCAACCCGACGGACAGCGCATAATTCAGCCCGGCCAGCCACAGGCCTACCGAATAGAACACCGCCATCAGCAGCATCACCAGCAGCTGCCCGCGCAGGAATTCGCCGAGCACGGCATCGATGTCCTTCAGCAGGGAGGATACGGTGTCGCTCCAGTTGCGCGGAATCAGTTCCGCCACGCGCGCGAGCATGCCATCCCAGTCGCGCATGAAATAAAACAGCACCACGGGTATCAGCAGCAGGTTGGCGGCGAGTTCCAGCAGCGCAAGGCCGCCAGTCTTCAGCGACGGCAGCAGGCTCAGCGCAACACCCTGGATTTCCTTCGTGTGTTCGGTCAGCCAGTCCTTCACCAGCGCGGTATCGAGTTCGACGCCGAAATACTGCTGCACCAGCGGCCCGAGATGCAGCCGTATCCAATCAACGTACTGCGGCACCTGCGTGACGATCGCCTTGATCTGGCGCACGATCAGGGGCAGCAGCACCAGCAGCAGGACCAGGATCACGCCGGCGATGATCGCCAACGCAGCACACACCGCCAGCGTACGCGGCACACGCCGCGACATGCGCGTCACCAGCGGATTGAGTATGTAGGCCAGCGTCGCCGCGCACAAAAACGGCGCAAGGATCGGCGCCAGCAGATAGAGCAACCCGGCAGCGAGCGCGGCTGCGCCCAGCCAAAGCCATGCCTGCGTGTTGTTCGAAATGCCGGGGTCCGGAGTAGTCATTTGCGTTAAAATTGTCGGTGCCGGTGCTGAGCGAAAATGCATCAATCAGGATGCCGATGCCAGCGCGCAACACCGCCCGCACACTTTATATTGAAGCACTGGACAACTCAACTTGAAAACCCGCAAGCCGACCCGGGGCCTGACCTACCGCGATGCGGGCGTGGACATCGACGCCGGCGACAATCTCGTCGAAAACATCAAGCCTTACGCCCAACGCACGCTGCGTCCCGGCGTGATGGCGGGCATCGGCGGTTTCGGCGCGTTGTTTCGCGTGCCGCGCGGCTACAAGGATCCGGTGCTGGTGTCGGGCACCGACGGGGTTGGCACCAAACTCAAACTCGCGTTTGAACTGAAGCGCCATGACACCGTCGGCATTGACCTGGTGGCGATGAGCGTCAACGACATACTGACGCTGGGCGCCGAACCGCTGTTTTTTCTGGATTACTACGCCTGCGGCAAGCTCGACGTGAAATCTGCGACGCAGGTGATCAAGGGCATCGCCGCGGGCTGCGAACAGGCCGGCTGTGCGCTGATCGGCGGCGAAACGGCGGAAATGCCCGGCATGTATGCGGCGGGCGAATACGATCTGGCTGGATTCGCGGTGGGTGTCGCGGAAAAATCGAAAATCATTACCGGCAAAAACATCAAGCCCGGCGACGTGATACTGGGCCTCGCCAGCAACGGCGCACACTCCAACGGCTATTCGCTGATCCGCAAAATCCTCACCACGCGCCGCGTCAACTTGTCAGCCAAACTCGGCGGCAAACCGCTGAAAGACCTGATTCTCGCGCCCACGCGCATTTACGTGAAGCCGGTGCTGGCGCTGGCAAAAAAAATGCCGCTCAAGGGCATCGCACACATCACCGGCGGCGGCCTTGTCGAAAACATTCCACGCGTATTGTCCAAGGGCTTGTGCGCGCGCATTGACAAAAGCGCGTGGCCGATGCCGCCGTTGTTCACCTGGCTGCAACGCGAAGGCAATGTCGCCGAGGCCGAAATGCACCGCGTGTTTAATTGCGGCATCGGGCTGATCGTTGTAGTAAGCGAACGTGATGCGGCGCGCGCGCAAGCCATGTTGGCTCGCGCCGGTGAAAAAGTCTGGCGCATCGGTGTAGTCACACGCCGCGCACGCGGCGCGCCGCAAACCATCGTCGTGTGAGCGGGAGCGCTACTTTGAAGCGCATCGTCATCCTGATTTCCGGCCGCGGCTCGAACATGGAAACGATGTTGAAAACGCGCCTGCCTGCGGAGATTGCCGCGGTGATCAGCAACGAGGCCGACGCCCGGGGACTGACCACCGCGCAGGATCAGGGCATCGCCACGGCGGTCGTGCCGCACCGCGCTTTCGCGGATCGTGCCGTGTTCGATGCGGCACTTGCCGCCGAGATGGATCGATATACGCCCGATCTGATCGTGCTCGCCGGATTCATGCGGGTGTTAACAGAAGGATTCGTCGCGCGTTATGCGGGACGTATGATCAATATTCATCCGTCGCTGTTGCCGTCATTTCCCGGCCTGCACACGCACCGGCGCGCGCTGGAGGCCGGCGTGCGCGTTCACGGCTGCACGGTGCATTTTGTGACGCCCGGCCTCGACAGTGGTCCAATCATCGTTCAGGCTGCCGTACCGGTACTCGCGGGCGACACCGAAGACAGCCTCGCCGCGCGCGTGCTGCGAGAGGAACACCGCATTTACCCGCAGGCTGTGCGCTGGATTTGCGCGGGGCGGGTGAAACTTGGTGCAAACGGCACGGTCACCATCACAGATGCTGTTACACCCTCTGCGGCGCTGATTGCACCCGCACTGGATACGTGATATCGTAACTATATGTTTTTAATAAGAATTTTACTAATTCTGATCACGGCTTTTGCAGCCGGCTTATGCGTTGCGGCAACACCGGTCGCGGCATCGATTTCGTACAACCTGTTGCGCAACGGCACGCACATCGGCGTCATCAATGAAAACTTCGAGATCAAAGACGGCGCCTACATTGCCACCAGTGTAGCCACGGCGATCGGGCTGTTTGCGCTGGCGCAACGCCGCCCGATTACCTACTCCAGCGCGGGTGAAGCCACCAGGGAAGGCCTGCGCCCGACGCGTTTCGAAGGCCGTCGCAATAACACCACCGCCACCGCCGATTTCGACTGGAAAACCGACAAGCTTACGATGACGCACGATGGCGTGAATCAAACCGTTGCGCTGCCGCCCGCGACACAGGACCGGCTTTCGGCCATGTATCAGTTCATGCATCTGGTGCAAAACAAGCCGGGCGCGGCAACTACGGTCGAGATGCCGATGACCACCGGCCGCAAGCTCGACCGTTACCGCTACGACATCAATCCGGATGTGGTCATCGACACGCCGTTAAAACGGCTCACCACGCTGCATCTGGCGAAACAACGCGATCAAAATGATTCGCATACTGAAATCTGGCTGGCGCCGGAATATCATTATTTGCCGGTCAAAATCGTTATTGTTGAAAGCGATGGCGTGCGCTACGAACAAGTGGTCACGCGGCTGGACGTCCGGCTTTGAAACCGCCTTTCTCACGTGCGCGCCCACTGCTTGCCGCGGCGGTACTGTCGACGCTGGCGCATGCGCTGATGTTGTCGGGCGGCTGGCTGCCGATGCCGTTCAGCGCAAGTGATGCGCCGCCGTTGCAGGCACGGCTGGAGCATTTACCGGAACCGCCGCCCGCCGCGCTGGCACCCCCGCCGCCTCCACCGGTAAAACCGGCCGCAACACCTGCAAAAAAACAAGTCGTCGCGGCAGCGCCGCTTGCCGTGTTTTCCGACACTCTGAGTCCGTTCTCCGTTCCCGCTCCCATCACGGCGGCGCCGGAGTCCGCGGAAGCCGACGCGCCCGCAACCGAGACACCCGCTTCACCGTCGGAGCCGATCGTGATCGCCGATGCCGCACCGAGCACCTTCATGCCGGAGCGCGCCGCGATCAAAAGCCTGCCGCGCCGCGGCCGCATCACCTATGCGCTGTACATGGGTACCAACAAATTTGAAGTCGGGCGCACCACGCAAAGCTGGGAAACCAGCGCCGACAACTACACGCTCGAAAGCACCTCGGGCACCAGCGGCCTGGTCAGCGTATTTCGCTCGGAGCAGCGCGTGTTCCGCAGCAGCGGGCGCATGACCGAACACGGATTACGCCCGCAGAGTTTTGTGTCGAGCCGCGTCCGCCGCGGCCAGTCCGACGAAGCGATGGCGCGATTCGACTGGGACAGGAACAGCATCACGCTCGGCCGCGGTGAAGCGCAACGCAGCGCGGCACTGCCTGCCGGCAGCCAGGACATTCTGAGTTTCATGTATCACCTGGCGCTCGCGCCGCCGCCGCCGGGTCGCGTGCAGATCGCCATCACCAATGGCTCGCGCTTCGAGACCTACGCTCTCGATGTGCTGGCCGAGGAAACACTGGAAACGCCGATGGGCAACATCCGCACGCTGCCCGTGAAACAATTGCGGCGCGAGGGCGCGGAAAGTATGGAGATCTGGCTCGCCGCCGACTATCGCTACCTGCCGGTGCGCATACGCTTCATCGGACGCGACGGCGCGCCGGCGGGCGAGCAGATCGTCACTGAAATCAATATCAGCGACTGATTAAAACCTGTTTCATAATTATTCACGGGTGCGAATAATTATGAAATAGGTTCTGGGAAACACGCCGTCAATTTAATCACATCGGGCGCGAACCATCGCGCGTCAGGCATTCATTTTGAAATTCACTTCTGCGCAGTTTGAAGCCGCGGTTCATGTATTGACCGCGGTATTGAAATTCGACTATCCCGCCGACGGCATCGTCAGCCGTCATTTTCACGAGCACCGCGAACTCGGCCAGAACGACCGGGCTTTCATCGCCAACGCCGTGTTCGGCGTGCTGCGCAAAAAGCGGCTGCTCGATCATCTTACTGCCGGCGCTGGCGTGTCGTCGGCACGCGCGCTGCTGCTGGCGTGGCTGGCGCGCGTGCAAGGACTCAATTCGCGCGAGCTGGCGCCGGTACTGCGGCGCGGCGATGACGAAATAGTCGCGACAATCAAACGCGTGAGCAATGCTGACCTGCCGTTGGCGGTGCAGGCGGAACTGCCGGACTGGGTGGTCGAAAAGCTCTTGCCGCACACTTCCGAAACGGAAATACTCGAATTAGGCCGGGGGCTGGCTGTGCCCGCGCCGCTGGATTTGCGGGTGAATACGCTGCGCGCCAAACGCGATGAAGTGATCGCGACGCTTGCGGCGGACCACATCGCCGCGACCCCCACGCCGTACTCGCCGTATGGCTTGCGTATCGAAGGCCGGCCGGTGATCAATCGTAACGCGCTATTCCTGGATGGCACGATTGAAGTTCAGGACGAAGGCAGCCAGTTGCTGTGCTGCCTGCTCGCACCGACGCGTCACGATTTCGTCGTCGATTTCTGCGCGGGCGCAGGCGGCAAGACGCTGATGCTGGGGGCAATGATGCACAACCATGGACGCCTCTACGCGTTCGACACGTCTGCGGCGCGCCTGAAAAAACTGCAGCCGCGGCTGGCGCGCTCGGGACTGTCCAATCTGCGCGCGCAGGTGATTGCGCGCGAAAGCGATATCCGCATAAAGCGCCTGGCGGGTAAAGTGAACCGCGTGCTGGTGGACGCGCCGTGCAGCGGATTGGGCACACTGCGCCGCAATCCCGATTTGAAATGGCGCCAATCGCCGCAAAGCGTGGCAGAACTGGTGCAAAAGCAAACCGCTATCCTGCGCGCGGCGGCGGCACTGGTAAAACCCGGCGGGCGGCTGGTCTATGCCACGTGCAGCCTGCTGGCCGAGGAAAACGAATCCATCGTCGACACATTTTGCGCAGCCGACCCCGCGTTCAAAATCATCGATTGCGATGCTGTTTTCACGCAACAGAAAATTGCGCTGCGCACCGGCAAATACCTGCGCCTCACGCCGCATCAGCATGGCACCGATGGATTTTTCGGCGCAGTACTTACACGCGAGCAGTAGCGCGCGTTCGTGCTTTCGCGCGGGTAATATTGTGCTTTGGTGCTTTCGTGCAGACAGCAATGCGTGTTCGTACCTGTGCGCGAATAGCTTGTTACCTGCGTGCTAGAATCTCCACAAGCAATTTCCATCATTCAATACGATGCCTAGCTCCACGCCATTGCCCAACCTGCTGGTCAATCTCTGGACCGATCTGCACAATGTCGCGTTTCTGTGGCAGGTCGCCGTCACGCTGGCGAGTCTGCTGCTGGCGTGGCTCGCCGGCAAAGCGTTGCAGCCGCGCATTGCCTCGATGGAAAAATCACCTACCGTTGGGCGCGATGCGCTTGCCGCAATCCAGTTTCCGCTGGTTGCGCTGCTGCTGGTTCTGTGCGCACGCGCAGTGATGAATATCGGCGCCCTGACGCTGCTGGACCTGATGGTGGCGCTGCTCACCGCCGCGATCATGATCCGGCTGGTGGTGGTGATGCTGCGCCAGGTGTTCGCGCCCAGCGGCTGGCGCGATACGCTGATCCGCTTTATCGCCGCTGCGGTATGGATCGGGTTCGCGCTGTATGTTGCCGGACTGCTGCCGGACTTGCTGAAATTTCTCGACGGGCTGGGATTTTCGGTCGGCAAACAACGCATATCGCTGCTGCTGATTGCGCAGGCGCTGCTGTCGGTACTGGCCACGCTGTTGATCGCGCTATGGCTGGGGCGTTTTATCGAAGCGCGCGCGATGACCGCCACCGATCTCGATATCAATCTGCGCGTGATGATTTCCAAACTCGCGCAGGCGCTGCTGCTGGTGCTCGCCATACTGATCGCGCTGCCGGCGGTGGGCATCGATCTGACCGTGCTGTCGGTGTTCGGCGGCGCGCTCGGCGTAGGGCTCGGCTTCGGCCTGCAAAAAATCGCCAGCAACTACATCAGCGGTTTTATCATCCTGATGGATCGTTCGGTAGCGCTCGGCGATCTGGTGACGATCGACGGTCACACCGGTCAGTTGAGCAAGATGACCGCGCGTTATGTGGTGGTGCGCAGCCTCGCGGGCGTCGAGGCCATTATCCCGAACGACACGCTGATTACTTCGACCGTGGTCAACCAGTCGTACACGGACAAACGCGTGCGCCAGGCCCTGTCAGTGCAGGTCGGGTATGACAGCGACCTTGAACACGCGATGCGCCTGCTGGAAGAAGTGGCGGTACGACAACCGCGCATACTCGGGGACCCCGCGCCCAAGGCTGTGCTGGTGCGCCTGGGCGACAACGGCGTGGACCTTGAACTGGGTTTCTGGGTGGATGATCCGCAGGCCGGCACCGTCACGCTGCGCTCCGACCTGCAACTGGACATCTGGCGGGCGTTCCGGCTGCACCATATCGAGATTCCCTATCCGCAACGCACCGTGCGGCTGGCAGGCGCACCGGCCGAGGGTGTAAACAAGGCTGGAACGGCCTGAAATGCGGCAATAAATCAATCCCTTGATATACCTCAAATTCACCCTCATATAGCACTATCCGCGCCTGATAAACTTCGGTAGACTTGACGCGTATAACTAGCTGTAAATGAGGAGATTTATGTTCTCAGGATTGCTGGACCTGCCGTGGTGGGGTTACCTACTTGCCACGCTGGGATTGACCCACATCACCATCGCTGCGGTGACGATTTATCTGCACCGCCATTCCGCACATCGCGCGCTGGACCTGCATCCTATTGTCAGTCATTTCTTCCGCTTCTGGCTGTGGGCGACCACCGGCATGACCACTAAAGCCTGGACCGCCATTCACCGCAAGCACCACGCTAAATGCGAAACCGTTGAAGACCCGCATAGCCCGCAGATCTTCGGCATTCGCAAATTGCTGCTGGAAGGCGCGGAACTCTACCGCGTCGAAGGCGCTAACAAGGAAACGCTGGAACACTACGGCCACGGCACGCCTGACGACTGGCTGGAAAAACATGTCTACGGCAAACACGACCGTATCGGCATCGGCTCGATGCTGATCGTGGATGTCATTCTGTTCGGCCCGATCGGCATCACTATCTGGGCGGTGCAAATGATGTGGATACCGTTTCTTGCTGCCGGTGTCATCAACGGCATCGGCCACTGGTGGGGCTACCGTAATTTCCAGTCCGAGGACGCCAGCACCAACGTGGTTCCGTGGGGCATCCTGATCGGCGGCGAAGAACTGCATAACAACCATCATGCTTACGCCACCTCGGCAAAGCTTTCCAATCGCTGGTACGAGTTTGATATCGGCTGGATGTACATCCGCATTCTAGAGACGCTAGGCCTGGCCACGGTGAAAAAAATCGCGCCGAAGGTAAAACTCGTCGCCAAGACGCAATGCGATTCGGACACCTTGCAGGCCGTGATCACCCACCGCTACGACGTGGTGACACGTTATGCGCGCTCGTTGCGCGACACCTGTGCTGCCGAGATGCAGGCGTTGAAGGCGCGTGCCGTCAGCGTGGACAGCGCGCGGTTGCGGCGCTGGCTCCACATCGATGCTGCCGCGCTGCCCGAGAAGGAACTCGCGGAGCGTGCGCAAGTGATCAGCCAGAGCAATGTGCTTTCGACGGTATACACCATGCGCGACGAACTCGCCGGCGTATGGCAGCGCTCCACTGCCAGCAAGGAACAGTTGGTGCACAAGCTCGAAGACTGGTGCCGTCGCGCCGAGCACAGCGGCATCGTGCCGCTGCAGGAATTTTCGAAGCGCTTACGCTGCTACGCGTGAAAGACAGTTGGGAGTTTAGCGTCTGGCGTTGAGAGTAAAAGCGAACCGCGGTTACTTCCGACTCTCAACTCCGAACTCCATACCAAAAAAGCCCGCTTTCGCGGGCTTTTTTTACTTGATCTTCGCTTCCTTGTAGATCACGTGCTTGCGCGCAACGGGATCGAACTTAAGGATTTCCATCTTCTCCGGCATGGTGCGCTTGTTCTTCGATGTGGTGTAGTAATGCCCCGTGCCCGCAGAAGATTCCAGCTTGATTTTGTCTCGTTTGCTTGCCATATCCGGCTCCTTTAAACTTCAACGCCCTGGCCGCGCAGATCGGCGAGCACAACGTCAATGCCCTTCTTGTCGATAGTACGCAGGCCGGCTTGCGAAACCCGCAGGCTCACCCAGCGGTTTTCGGTTTCCACCCAGAAACGGCGGTAATGCAGATTCGGCAGAAAACGCCGCTTGGTCTTGTTATTGGCATGGGAAACATTGTTCCCTGTCATCGGCTTCTTGCCGGTGACCTGACATACGCGTGACATGGTGAATCCTCGGGACTAAAAAAGTGACATGCGCAAAGCATGCCCAAAGGGGGCGGATTCTACACGAAATCAGGGCGTTCACTCAAGGATTTAGCAGTATTTCGGCGTGTTTTCCCAAACAACCGGCCCAATAGCGTAAGTAAAATAAATATTTAAAAACAAATACTTACAATATTCCACGCTCAGCAAACGACATGGTGCTGTCTGCGCCAATCACAAAATGATCCAGCACGTTCACGTCCACCAGCGCCAAAGCGCGCTTTAAGGTCGCGGTCAGCGTCTCGTCGGCGCGACTGGGTTCTGCCACGCCCGACGGATGGTTGTGCGCAAAAATCACCGCCGCGGCATTGTGATGCAGCGCGCGTTTGACCACTTCGCGCGGATACACGCTGGTCTGGGTCAACGTGCCGCTGAACAGGTCCTCCACCGCCAGCACGCGATTCTGCGCATCGAGAAAAACGCCGACAAACACTTCATGCGGACGATGGTGCAACCGCAGCCGCAGATAATCGCGCACCGCCTGCGGTGAATTGAGCGCCACGCCCTGCTTCAGTTTTTCGCCCAGCGCGCGCTGTGCCATTTCCAGCACTGCCTGCAACTGCACGAACTTCGCTGCACCCAGGCCATGAATGTTGCAGAAGGTTTTTTGATCTGCGCCGCACAACGCCGACAGCGAACCAAATTGCGCCACCACATCGCGCGCCAGATCGACTGCGGATTTTCCGCTAACGCCGGTGCGCAAAAAAATCGCCACCAGTTCCGCGTCGGAAAGCATCGCTGCGCCCTTGGACAGCAGCTTTTCGCGGGGACGGTCGTCGACGGGCCAGTCGGTGATTGCCATTTTTGAAAGTCGAAACGTGAAATGTGCGACGTGACCCGTAATGAACGGGGCGGCAAGCTTATGGTTTACTGTTCATGTCTCACATTTCACGTTGTTTTACGTTCTGCCGCAGTACGTTACACTCACGGCTGATTCGCGCAGAAAGCGCTATATGGCTGATATTTCAAGCAAAAAAGTGGTTTTGGGCGTCACTGGCGGAGTCGCGGCTTACAAGGCCGCCGAACTGGTGCGCCGTCTGGCCGACCACGGCATCGACGTGCATGTGGTGATGACACAGGCTGCTTGCAGCTTCATCACGCCAGCCACCATGCAGGCGCTTTCCGGCAATCCGGTTTACACCGACATGTGGGATGCGCGCATCAACAACAGCATGGCGCACATCGAATTGTCGCGCGACAAAGCCGCGATCGTGATCGCGCCCGCGACGGCGGATTTCATGGCCAAGCTCGTTCATGGGCACGCCGACGACCTACTATCGACGTTGTGCCTTGCGCGCGACTGCGCGCTGCTCGTTGCACCCGCGATGAACCGCCAGATGTGGGATCACCCGGCAACACAGCGCAACGCGGTGCAGCTTGAAAAGGATGGCGTCACGCTGCTCGGTCCCGTCAGCGGCGATCAGGCCTGCGGCGAAACCGGCGCAGGGCGCATGCTGGAGGCGCAGGACATCGCCGATGCCGTTGCCGCTTTCCTTGCGCCGAAAACCCTCGCGGGCGTACGCGTGTTGATGACCGCAGGCCCCACGTTTGAACCTATCGATGCAGTGCGTGGCATCACCAATCGCAGCTCGGGCAAAATGGGCTACGCCATCGCGCGCGCGGCTATCGGCGCCGGCGCGAAGGTCACGCTGGTTTCCGGCCCCAGCAGCCAGCCCGTGCCAGCAGGCGCGTCGGTAACGCACGTGCAAAGCGCTGCGGAAATGTTCGATGCGGTTAAACGCAACGCCAAACAAGCGGACATATTTATTGGCGTCGCTGCCGTCGCTGATTATCGTGTAGACAAGCCGCGCGAACACAAAATCAAGAAGACGGATAAGTCACAACTGACTTTGAAGCTGGTGTCCAATCCCGACATCCTCGGCTGGGTTGCGGCACAGGCCACGCCGCCATTCACCGTCGGCTTTGCCGCGGAAAGCCAAAACCTTGAAACCTACGCCGACGAAAAACGCCGCCGCAAGAAAGTAAACCTGATCGTCGCCAATCTCGCGCAGAGCGCTATCGGCGCCGACGACAATGAGGTTATGCTGCTGGACGATACCGGCACGCATAAACTGGTTCGCGCGCCGAAGGAAGTAGTAGCAAAAGATATTGTTGCGCGTATTGCAACGCTTTATAAAGCCGGAAAGAAACGGCGTTAGCTGCGCAAATCAGGGTGGCCTAGATACGCCCACGGCCATCGCTTCCATAGCCTGTTCGCAAGCGCATGAAAAAAATCGACGTCAAAATCCTCGACTCGCGCCTGCGCGATCAATTGCCGCAATACGCCACGCCAGGCTCAGCCGGCCTTGACCTGCGTGCCTGTGTCGATGTGCCGCTGACGCTGAATCCGGGTCAATGCGAACTGATACCCGCCGGCATCGCAATCCACATCGCCGATCCGGGCTACGCGGCAGTGATCCTGCCGCGCTCCGGACTCGGCCACAAACACGGCATCGTGCTGGGCAACCTGGTCGGTCTCATTGATTCCGACTACCAGGGACAGTTGTTTGTTTCAACCTGGAATCGCGGCAACACGCCTTTCATCGTCAACCCGATGGAGCGGCTGGCGCAACTGGTAGTAATCCCGGTGATGCAGGTTGATTTCAATGTGGTTGAAGCGTTCGACACCTCGGATCGCGGGGCGGGCGGATTCGGCAGCACAGGAAAATCCTGACTCTCTGCCGTCGCTAGGCCACCTTGATCTTGAACCCTCCCGCATACACCGCGGGATTCCTGCCGTCCCACACCACGCCGTCGATCAGCTTTGACGAGCGCATCGGATCCTTGGGCACGCTCACCTTGACCTGAGACGCCGCCTCTTTGTAAAGGTCAATCTTGTTAATCTGCTTGGCCACCGCGAGGTAATCCGGATCCTGCTTCATCAATCCCCAGCGCTTGTGCTGGGTGAGGAACCACATGCCGTCCGACAGGTACGGAAAGTTGACCGCGCCGTCGTTGAAAAATTTCATGTGGTCTTTATCGTCCCAGGTCTTGCCGAGGCCGTTTTGGTAACGGCCGAGGATGCGCTGGTTGATGACATCCACCGAAGTGTTCACGTAGGCGGTGTTCGATACCACTTCCGCCATTTTCGAGCGGTTGGACAACGACGCATCAATCCAGCGGCTGGCTTCCAGCACCGCCATAATCATGGCACGCGCGGTGTTGGGATATTTCTGCACAAACTCGTTGGTCGTCCCCAGCACTTTTTCCGGATGATCTTTCCATACCTCCTGCGAGGTGGCCGCCGTGATGCCTATGCCATCGGCAATGGCGCGGTGGTTCCAAGGCTCACCCACTGAAAAACCGTCCATGTTACCAATGCGCATGTTGGCCACCATTTGCGGTGGCGGCACGGTGATGATTTTCGCGTCGCGGAAGGGATTGATGCCGACGGAGGCCATCCAGTAGTACAGCCACATCGCGTGCGTGCCGGTGGGGAATGTTTGCGCAAAGGTGTACTCGCGCTTTTCTGTGGTCATCAACTTTGCAAGCGAGGGTCCATCAACCGCCCCCTTGTCGGCAAGCTTTTTCGACAGCGAAATCGCCTGTCCGTTATTGTTGATCGTCATCAGCACCGCCATGTCCTTGCGCGGTCCGCCGTTGCCCAGATGCACGCCGTAGATCAGCCCATAGAGGACGTGCGCGGCGTCCAGTTCGCCGTTCACGACCTTGTCGCGCACGCCGGCCCACGACGATTCCTTGGTCGGAATGATCTTGATGCCGTACTTCTCGTCGAACTTGAGCACCGATGCCATCACCACCGACGCGCAATCGGTCAGCGGTATGAAGCCGATCTTCACTTCCTTTTTCTCCGGGCCATCGGAGCCCGCGGCCCACGCGGCCTGACGCACACCCGGCGGCACCAGGCCCATGATGCCCGTCGCCGCAGCCTGTTTGAGAAACGCGCGCCGCGTGCCACGTCGCGCATCGGGCAGGACGGGTTTTCGGGTTTCATTGTTGCGCATGCTGTTCTCCACGGTTCAGTCGTTGACTCAATAAAAAAGGTGCCCATTCGCGGCGCATGGCACCGCGCATGAACACCTTTGTCCTTGAACAAGCCCTCGTTGGCTTGCGTTCACTAATCACTATCGCAAGTCGCGTGCCAGCTGCTCCACGGCTGTTGAATATTATTTAAGTATTTGTTTATAAACAATATTTATACATTACCCGCGATTAGTGCAGCATGCTTATCACGCCCTGTTGCGATGCACCAATTCGTTGATGCGCACCATCGCTGCGCGCTGGCAGAAAACCCAAGGTAGTAAGGCAGAGAATTTATGCCGAGCGGAAGCGCGGCACACCGCCGAACATCGGCCGCCAACTGACTGCGACCGCGTACACCGCGCCCAGCCACAGCAGCAGCATCCCTGTGCGCTGCTGGTCGTCGGCGAGATAGGCGAGACACAAGCGTTCGTCCGCCGCGAGGTATCCCCATCCGAAGCGCAGCAGCGTGGCGATCACTTCCAAGTGGACCACCGCGCGCGCGATCACCGGCAGCCGCGGCCACGATAACGCCACCGCGAGACCCGCAGCAGGCACCGACAGAAACTTGATTGCATCAACCGTAGTATCAAGCCGGGCGAGATCGAGCAGCCGGGGCAACATCCACAACACCATCACAAAACTCGCCGCAATAAGCCCGGAGATACCTCCCGCGTTAAGCAATTGGGCATGCTTCAACACGCGCCCTGCGGCCATATCCGGCGCTGAGCGCAGCCATGCCCTGCCCACTGCGTAGCCGGTCAGCGCCAGCAGCGGCAACTGCACCAGCATGTGCAACGCCATGCTGCTTTCCATCCACGAGCGCGTTGCGGGTGCGGCCAAAACCAACCAGCCACTCGCGATCCACAACAAGCACCGCCAAGGTTCAACGTGTTGCATTATCGGGTTTCGTCCTGGCGAGTATTCCACGCACCGTGTCCACCACTCTTCCTCCATCCTGCAGGTCGTGAATCGCGACCAGCCTGCGATCCGGCCCGACCACATGCACCGCCGCGTTATGTGCATAGCCGCCGAGCCCGTCGGGAATCACCACCACGCCGAATGCCGACAGCCAGCGCTGCATGTCCGCGCCGGATGCCGGACGCCCGAGTTCCCAGCCCGCCGCGTCTGCGCTGTAGCGTGCACGATAGGCCCGCAGCTGCGCCGGGCCGTCGTGTTCCGGATCGAAAGTCACCGACAGCAGGCGCACTTTTCCGGCCGCAATCTCCGCAGCAAGGCGCTGACCGAGCTGCACGTACACCGAACCCAGCGCCCCACAAACCGTCGGGCAACGGGTGTAAACAAAATCCACCAGCAGCACCTGTCCCGGCAACCCGGCCAACCCGCTACGACCGCCATCCGCAAGGTCAAGCGGCAAGTCCGGAACCGCAGCCGGCGCACGCAGCGCCTGGAGCCGGCGCGCCGACTCCAGCGTGTACGCCTCGAAGCCGTCGGTTATGCTGTGCGCGACCGCGAGACCCGCGGCGAACACCAGCGCAGCAGCGACTGCGGTGCGCTTCGCGCTCACGCCGAAAGCGATACGCGCGGCAACCGTGCAAGCAAACGCACGCACAGCACGACCGCCGCAACCAGCAGCAGGGCCGCAGCCAGCGTGCCGACCTGCGCGTAGCCCAGCCACGGCGCATCGTGCACGGCAAAGCGCCGCGGCACGCCCTGCCAGCCGGCCGCGAGAAACACCAGGCAGAACACGGCACCCGCGACGCCATAGGTCCAGAACGACGCACGATCGAGCGCAGTCTCGCGCCAGTCACTGCGCGTGCACACGTAGAGCATGGTTCCCAGCAGCATCGGCACCAGGCCAAGCAGCAAATAGAAATGGAAGTGTCCCGGCACCCACTGCGTGTTATGCATGACCAGATTGACGCGCACCATGCCGTCGATGATCGCCGGGATCACGCCCGCCACCCATCCGAACAACGAAAAGATCATGAGTCGCAGTGGCAAGTCCCACTTCAGCCCCGAGCGATGGATGTTGACTAGCGCACCATAAGCCGTCACCAGCAGCACCGGGATGCCGCTCAGATACGACAGCACCTGGCCCATCACCATCATCCACTTCGGCATCACGTAATCCATCAGCAGGTGATGCGGATAGACCGCCATCACGATCAGCGTCACCGCCGCCCACGACGCCAGGAACGGCCGGCTGATCAGCCACGGCCGCCCGGTGTAGCGCGGCACAATTTCGTAAACGCCGATCACTGCCATGTAAATCGTGGCATTGATGAACACATGGCCGAAGAAAAAGATCAGGTTCTTCATCAGCAGCGCATCGAACACCACGCCCGGCACATAGATGTTGATCAAACTCATCACCAGCACCACCGCGCCGGCGAGGATGCCGAGGATGTTGATGATCACCACCATGGTGCTCGCCACCACCGTCGGCGGCAAAGAAGTATCGACTGGCCCGGAACCGAACAACTGGTTGAGGCCCAACGCTTTGGCAAGACTGCCATAGCGGCGCAGGAGGGCCAGCGCACAATCGAGATAAAACAACAGGAAACCGACGCCGATGAACACCAGTCCGCCGACGAAAGCGCCGGCGGCGTGCGGCCCCCACACGCCCATGCTCTTAGCCGGCAGAGGGTACAAAAACGTCCAGCCGCCCGCGAAACGACCGATGCCAATCGCGGCCAGTATCATCACCACGCCGATCAGCGAGAGCACGAGCATGGTGAGGAACATTCCGGTAGAAAGCTTGACGTAGCGGCGCAGGAAGTACCACATGACCGCGGCACCGGCGAGGCCGGAAACACCGACCATGCCCGCGCCGTGCAACGTCATGATCTCATAGACGAAATTGGGTGGAATCGGCAGCCAGGTGGCCTGCGCGCCGCGAAATACCGCGCCGGCAATCATCATCAGCATGTATACCGCGATGCCGATGGCGACATAAAGCTGAAACGCTAATTTGGCGGAAGGCGTGTCGGCGGAGGGTGTGACGGATGTGTTCATGATGGTTCTCCCCTTACGATCCGGCGCGGACTTTGATTACCGTGCGCATGGCGTGATGCGCAGCGCCGCAGTATTCGAGGCACAGCACTTCGTATTCGCCTGGTTCAGTAAAGCGCACCTGCAGCTTGTTGACGTAGCCGGGCATGGCCTGGGCTTGCGCTATCATCTCGGTCTTGTTTTTGTAGATCGCAAAGCCGTGGTTCACGTCGGATGCGGTGAGTTCAAACTCCACCAGCTTGCCGACGGGTACCGTGTCCTTGTCGAGTTCCCAGCGCCATTGATGACCAACGGCACGTATGGTCACGTCGGGTTTGGCGCCTGACGCCGCGTGTCCTGCAATTGGCCAGTCCCACAAGGTCGCGAATGACAGCACAATGCCGGCGACAATCGCCAGCCAGAACAAACGACCGCGCCATTGATACGCGGTCTTGGCCATGGCGCCGGCCTCGCCACCCGTGCGGCTTGCGCCGGCGACGACCCACAGAAACACGGCGGCGACTACCGCCATCAAGATCAGACTTGATACCCACGCAAGACTTTGCATAAAGCTACCCCCCCTTTGGCCGGTTAGCCGTTCCTATTTGACGATAGCCGCCATATAGTCAACCGCCGCCTTGACCTGGTCGTCGGTAAGTTTGTCATTGCCGCCACGCGGCGGCATTTGCGTACCCTTGGGACCGGTAAGCCCGCCGAGCGCGCTCTTGTATAAAGCGTCCTTCCCTTTCGCCAGTCGCGGCGCCCACGCTGATTTGTTCGTAACCAGCGGCGCGCCGGCGACGTCGTTGGCATGACAGGCTTCGCAGGTTCCCAACCAGATCGTGCGTCCCTGCTTCAGACGCGCATCGGGAAACTCCGGAAATTTCTGCGCGCTTGCCGGCGTCGCAGCTAGTGAGGCAAAAACAGCCGCTGCCGCAAGCGCTCCCGCGGGGAGCGCCGCACGCAGCAGTCCTTCCATGTAACGGTTCACGTTGCACCTACTTCATCGGAATGCGTATCACCACGCCGCCCATGGTTTGCCCCAGTTTAAAGTCCTTTTTCGGGGTGTCCTTGTGGTCGTTGTGGCAGCTCACGCACGCAGGTGCGATCGCCTTGTCGGCATAGATCGCAGTGAAGTACTTGGTTTTACCGAGGGTTTCCTCGCCATAGAACGGTTTGGTGTTGTCCTTGGCGACCGCATCGAGACCCTTTTTTTCCAGCGCTGTCTTTGGCAAATTCTGCTTGTTGATCGGCCATAGCGACTGCAGCGAATAGCTGAACGGCATTTTCTTTTCCGCCACCATCTCCGCGCCGAAGCGGAACATCTGCGCCGGCAGCGGTAGTGACTTATCGTCCTTGAAGTGCTCGGTGGCCTTGATCACCTTCTCTTCATTCTGCAGGCGATTGACCACCATGCGCGTGTACACCGTGCGGTCGGCTTCCATCACCGCATGCATTGCGTCTGCCATTTCCTTGTAACTCACCTGGGCATGTGCGCCTGTTGCCGCTGCAAATCCCGCCATCGCCAGTGCTGTTACTACTGTTTTCCTCGTCGTCATCATATGCTCCTTTTCAAGTTGAATCACATCCGCTGTCGCGGAATTTCGGTCACTTCTTTCCCGTAGCAGCGTTCCCTTGCTGCCGCTTTTCATCTGCCTCTTTCACCCGCTGCGCAACCATCTCCAGACTCTTGATGTGCACCCCCGGCTTGCCGGCAAAGTTGTTCGCCACCAGCTTGCGGTCGGCCAGCGCATCGGTGGCAAAACCGAGTCCGTGGCAATTCATGCATACCGGCCGCAGCATCTTTTCGCTGGGACGCAGGTTGTCGTTCTGGTTGTGCTGCACCAGCACGCGCTTGGCATCGAGATCCCGCACGCGATATTCGTCGCGCGGCAGATGACAACTGGCACAGGACACGCCGCTTCCGGCTGGCGCTTCTCCCGCCAGTTCCTTTTTCCACAGTGCGTAATGCGGCGAACGTTGATAGGCAATCGTGTGGTCGTCGCGATGACAGCCGGCGCAGGCTTCCACCGCCGCTTTTTTTGTATCGAAGCGGTGTGCGCTGTGACAGGTGGTGCAGGTCAGTTCCGTGCTGCGCGCCTTCGTGTGCATGGGCTGGCGCGCGCGGCCCGGCGTCATCGGTGAAAGTCCTTCTGCGACACGCATGCCGTGCTTGCCGGCAAGAAATCCCTTGGTTTCCGGTTCGTGGCAGGTCGCGCACACCTTCTGGTCGGGGCGCTGCACCCAGCCCTTTGCACCCTCCTTTTCATCCTGATGACAGCCGCTGCAATTGACGCCCGAGCGTGCATGCGAAGTTGCCAGCCAGTCGTTAACTGTTTCCTGCGATTTCATGAGATGCGCCGGCGCGTCAGGCTTGGTCTGCGGCTTGAGCGGAAAACGGTCCGAGGGATAGCCGGGGAAATCGGCAGCGACCGCACGGAAGTTGCGTCCCGGCAACGAAGCGCGTCCCAGCAGGTCCGGCTCGTTCATATGCTTGGCCAGAAAATCCTCATAGAGCGCGCGATTGTCATGAAATTTATGACAGCCGGCGGAGTTGCAGGTATCGAACGCCATGCCGACGTGGCTGGGTCGATCCTTGCTGATGTCCTGATGGCAGTGAAAACAAAAATCGCCGGCCAGCGTGACGCCCATGGTCTTGGTGATTTCGGGACGATGTTCGATGTGGCAAGTGACACACAAAGTGGCGTCGAGTTTTTCCGCCAGTTCGGCGTTGCGCGGATCGGTGAATTTGCTGCGTGGATGCTTGTCCACCGCATCCTTCAGTTCCTGTCCATGGCAGCGCTCGCAGGCTTCCTGAATTTTCTCGCGGCCGCTAAATGCGCTGACGTGGCAACTCTCACAGGCGAGTTCGATCTGGTAGTGGCCGTGACTGGTTTTCCCGGGGAGAAACATCGAGCGCGCAGGCGTCAGCAGCGGATTGCTGGCCGCGCTTTTCATCAACAATCCCGCCGCGAGATATCCGCTGACCGCCATGCTCAGCACCCCCCACCAGATCCAGAAGATCTTTCGCCGCGCCGGTTTTGCCATACGAATCCCGGCTCAGAAGTAGTAGGTCTTGAGCACATGGAACGCGAGCAATACCGGTATCGGCCAGGCGATCAGGATGTGCGACCACAACCAGGTACGGCGTAGCCGCGCAGCACCGGCGCCCAACCGATGTTCCAGCGCAATCACGCCGCCAGCGACGGCGCCCAGCGCCACTACACCGAGAAATGACGCCATCAGCAGGAGATTCAGATTGGCCCCCAGTCGCCCGCCGGTGTGCACGGCAATACCCGCCACCGTCAACACGCCCAGCACCGCATGCGCAACGCGCCACACCGGAAAATCCCCCAGTGTGAATCGCCGTATGCGTTTTCGCAGCGACATGACGGAAAGCAGTACGGCCAAACCCAGCACCGTAAAGCCGCTCACCTGTTTCCAGAAGCTTTCGCGCCACAACATGTCCCATTGCCACGGCACCTGTACCGTGGCGGCATACGGTACGGCGACCAGCAGGACCAGCAGCGCCGTAGGCAACGCCAGCCCGCCGGCACCGAGCAAAGTTTTCCAGCCGCGCGCAGGCTCGGCGGGAGTACTCGCGCCCACCAGTTCCGTCAGCAACGGCCGGCACGACCCGCATACAGTGGAAGCGCCGGTACGAGCGGCCAGCGTTTCGACCGTGACACAACCTTCGTTCAATGCGCGCCCCAAGTCACCGCGCGTGACGCCAGTACAGTTGCACACCGCCGTAGCTGCGGGCCACGCCACCACGCTGCCCAGTTCCTCTTCCGGCCATAGTGATCCTGTACGAATAAATCGCCACAGTTGCCACGGCCACACGTTGCGCTGGCGCATCGCTGCTTCCTGCAAGCGGCTGAGGTCGGGACATTCCCCCACAGCAACAGCGCCAATCAGGCGTCCGCGCAAGGTCACCAGCTTGCGGTACGTCGGTCCGTCGCGGTACGTCCAGGTGCGGGCAAAGTCAGGCGTTTCCTCCTCGGTAACCGGCCCCATGCTGAACACTGGCAGATCGACCACTTTCAGGCGCGTGGCAATCGTCGACCCGTTGTAGCGCGCGCGGCCGCCAGCAATAACATGCGCCGCCACCGTAGCCTGCTCCAGCCCCGGCGCCACAATGCCGTAAACGCGCTTGCGATGTTCAACACATTCCCCAACCGCATAGATATCTAGATCGGAGGTCTGCAAACTGTCGTTCACGCGTATGCCGCGCCCGATCGGCAGACCCGCCGCCAGTGCAAGTTCAGTGTTAGGTAATATGCCGGTAGCGACGATCAGCGTGTCACACTCCATGATCAGATCGCTGCGCAACTGTATGCCGGTTACCCGCACATCGCCGAGCACCTGCTTCACGCCGTCGCCCATCACCACCTTGATGCCCAGCGCTTCCACGTGAGTAAGCAGGTCCCTGGACGCCGCAACGTCGAGTTGACGCATCATCAGCCGGCTGTAATGTTCGACCACGCAAACTTCCGTGTTGAAACGCTGCATCGCGCGCGCCGCTTCCAGTCCCAGCAGGCCGCCGCCCAGCACCACGGTGCGGCGGCTGCGTACGCGGCGCGCAAGCAACTGATGCGCATCGCGCACATCGCGGAAGGTATAGACCCCGGGCAGGCGAATCCCCGGAAGATCGGGCACGTACGGACGCGAACCGGTGGCCAGCACCACCCTGGAATAGGGCTGCACAAAACCCAGGGCGTCGCGCACGCAGCGATTCTCGCGGTCTATGGCGGTGACGCGGCAACCGAAACGCCTGTCGATGTTTGCCTCTGGCGGCAACACCAGGTCGCGCGTCAATGCCTGCCAATTCGCTTCACCGACCAGAAACGACGACAGGCGTACGCGGTTGTATGGCTCCGACGCCTCTTCGCCATACAGTACAACCCGCGTCGCCGGACTGCGGCGGTACAATTCCTGCGCAACGCGAATACCCACGGGACCAGCGCCGATGATGACTATCGGCGCGTTGTCGTCACCGCGCTGCGCTTGCAATGACAGTACCGGTTGAGTTGCCGTTGCCAAAGTCAATCCTAAAAAAAAGCGCCCATGGCCGCCGTCACTGTCTGCGGAAATGGACGCCGTTGCCCCTTGCTTCATCGATCCTAGCCAACACTGGCCTTCGCGCGCTCCAAACAAGCGCGCTTTCACACTGTGGTTCAGCAACCTCTATGCCAATCACTGAGGATATATATTAACTATTTGATTTTAAACATATTTAAATAATATAGACAGAAAGACCCACGAGTCGAGAAGCTCCTTATGGCACCACTCTGGCGCGATGCAACATTTCGGGGCACCAAAACCGACAGTTGGATCGCGCAGTATTCCGCGGCTATCCAAGCAATCTGGAAACCGCGATGACCTGTTCGGCCACCGTACCCATCGACGCACTGCGATCCATCGCCAGTTTGCGCAGCGCATGGTAGGCCTGCGCTTCGGACATTTTTCGGCCCGTCATCAATATGCCCTTGGCACGCTCCACCAGCTTGCGTTCGGACAGCTTGCTGCGGGTTTGCGCGAGTTCCGTTTGCACCGACTGGAATGCTTCGAACCGCGCGTGCGCGGCTTCGATAATGGGCTCAATACGCTCCGCGGCAAGCCCATCCACGACGTAGGCGGTGACCCCCGCGCGCACGGCCTGACGTATGGATTCGCGCTTGGCATCTTGCGTGAACATGACGATGGGCCGCGGGCAGCTTTCGGTGATCATGCACAAATGCTCCAGCGTGTCGCGGCTGGGCGACGCCGTATCGACGATGATGGTATCAGGCGCGTGCTGATTCACCGCGTCGTACAGTTTTCGCGGATTGGACACTTCCGCGACGACTTCGTAGCCCAAGCGCTCAAGCATCAGCCGCAAGCCCAAAGACCGTTCCGCGGATTCATCGACCAGCATGATGCGTAACATGCTTTAAGGCTCGCAAAATACGTGCCAGCATGTGCCCTTGCGTGGGGCTGGGGCAGGCCTTAGCACCCGTTCAGGCAGGTGATGCAAATGGCTCTCATTTGAGCATGTTCAGGAAAAGCGCCGTGCCGATGTCAGGTGCAAGTCGTTGGCAATCTGCACGGCAAGCGGCCCCAACAACACCCATACCATGAAGCTCAGATCACAATATAAAAACCTGCGAACAGCGTAGGCGTATGGCCCGCTTTCAAGAACGATGATTTCATTGAGGGCTGAAAGAAAATTACTAAGGGGAAATTCTACAAGTATTTGTTTTTATTTATTAATATGTATATTCACCAAAACCATGCCCCCTTCAACACGCGTCGGGAATACCGCGATACGCACGTCCGCCTCTTCGAGGCACTGACCGCTGGCAAGGCTGAAATGTTGCTTGTACACGGGGGAAGCAATGACGCATTCGCCCTTCAAATCGCCAACGATGCCGCGGGACAACACGTTCGCCCGCGAGAAAGGATCGTGATTGTCGATGGCATAAACACTGTCGTCATGGAGGCGGAACACCGCGACCTGACGTCCATCCACCAGCGCACACACGCCGGTGTCGGGCACGATGTCGGTGAGTTTGCACACCGCGACCCACTCTTGCCCAATGTCCATTTGGACCTTCGGACGCGCACTCATACAACGGATTCCGCTTTCATCTCGCGTTCCTCACGTTCATCCGCACGCGCAGGCCGTATCTGCCCGCGTTCGGCGACAAACACCACGTTGCGGTCCGGCTCCTCGCTGTTAACGAAGTGGCGGAAGCGCTTGAGCGTCTCCGGGTCGTTGATGGCCTTCTTCCATTCGCACTCGTAACTGTCTACGAATTTTTGCATATCGGCTTCGAGTTCGGCACCGAGGCCCAGCGAGTCCTCGCATACCACCTTGCGCACATAGTCGATGCCGCCTTCGAGGTTCTCCAGCCACGTCGCCGTGCGCTGCAAGCGGTCGCCGGTACGGATGTAGAACATCAGGAAGCGGTCGATGTACTGGACGAGCGTCCGGTCGTCGAGGTCTTTCGCCAGCAGGTCGGCGTGGCGTGGTTTGATGCCGCCGTTGCCGCACACGTAAAGATTCCAGCCCTTCTCCGTGGCGATAATGCCGACATCCTTGCCCTGCGCTTCCGCGCATTCGCGGGTGCAGCCCGATACCGCCATCTTCAGCTTGTGCGGTGAGCGCAGCCCGCGGTAGCGGTTCTCGATATTGATTGCCATGGTCACGGAATCCTGCACGCCGTAGCGGCACCAGGTGCTGCCGACGCACGATTTCACCGTGCGCAGCGCCTTGCCGTAGGCGTGGCCGGATTCAAAGCCCGCATCGACCAGATCCTTCCAGATCAGCGGCAGTTGTTCCACGCGCGCACCGAATAAATCAATACGCTGCGCGCCGGTGATCTTAGTATAGAGGCCGAATTTTTTCGCCACTTCGCCCAGCACGATCAGCTTCTCCGGCAGAATTTCGCCGCCCGGCACGCGCGGCACTATGGAATAGGTGCCATCCTTCTGCAAATTGGCGAGGTAGTAATCGTTGGTGTCCTGCAACGGTGCGTGCTTGGGCTTGAGGATGTATTCGTTCCAGCATGCCGCCAGTATGGAAGCCACGGCCGGCTTGCAGATATCGCAGCCGCGCCCCTGGCCGTGTTTGGTAATGATCTGGTCGAAGGTCTTCAAGCCGCCGACGCGCGTCAGATGAAACAGTTCCTGGCGCGAATACGCAAAATGCTCGCACAGATAATTTTTGACATCCACGCCCTGTTTCTTCAATTCGCTGTCGAGGATTTGCTTCACCATCGGCCCGCAGCCGCCGCACGAGGTGGCTGCTTTGGTGCCTTTTTTCAGCGCCCCGAGGCTGGTCGCGCCTGCGGCAATGGCACTGCACAGGCCGCCCTTGGACACGTTGTTGCAGGAGCAAATCAATGCCGTGTCCGGCAACGCATCGACACCCAGACCCTTGCTTGCCCCGCCTTCGCGCGCGGGGAGAATCAGGTCTTCGGGATGTTCCGGCAACGGAATCGCATTGAGCGTCAGTTGCAGCAAGCTGCCGTAGTCATTGGCCTCGCCGACCAGCACGGCGCCGAGCAAACGTTTGCGGTCGCCCGACACCACCAGTTTTTTGTAGATGCCCGACGCCTCATCGGTGAACACGTAGTTGAGGGCATCCGGGGCCACGCCGTGCGCGTCGCCGATGGATGCCACATCCACACCCAGTAGTTTTAGCTTGGTGCTCATGTCGGCGCCGGGAAAACGCGCATCGTGTTCGCCCGTAAGATGGCGCGCCGTGACTTCCGCCATCTGATAGCCGGGCGCGACCAGACCGTAGAGGCGTCCGCTCCACAGCGCGCATTCGCCAAGGGCATAGATGTCGGCGTCGTTGGTCTGGCAATGGTCGTTGACCGCGATGCCGCCACGCTCGCCAATCGAGAGCCCAGCCGCTTTCGCAAGTTGATCGCGCGGACGGATGCCCGCCGAGAACACGATGAGGTCCGTTTCCAGCATGCTGCCATCGGCGAACAATAATTTGTGACGGCAGGTTTCACCCTTGACGATTTCCCTGGTCTGCTTGGAGGTATGCACCGCAACACCCAGTGCCTCAATCTTGTGGCGCAGCAGACGCCCGCCCGAATCATCCAGTTGCACCGCCATCAAACGCGGCGCGAACTCCACCACGTGCGTTTTGAGACCCAGATCGTGCAGCGCTTTGGCCGCCTCAAGTCCGAGCAAACCACCGCCGATTACCGTGCCGACTCTTGCCTGGGAAGCCGCCATGCGTATCGCTTCCAGATCCTCGATCGCGCGGTAGACAAAGCAATCCTGCCATTCGGTGCCGGGCACCTTCGGCACGAACGGATAAGAACCGGTGGCCAGCACCAGCTTGTCGTACGGCAGCTCATGACCGCGTGCCGAGCGCACCACTTTGCGTGCGCGATCAATGGCGACCGCCTTGTCTCCAAGTCTCAGCGTGATGCCATGCTGCTCAAAAAATCCTTCGGGCACCAGGTTCAATTCGTCGGCGGATTTCCCGGAAAAGAAACTGGTGAGCTGCACGCGATCGTACGCAGGCCTCGGCTCGGCACAGAAAACGGTGATGTCTATCGGGTGCGTTTCCGAACGGCTGACCAGTTGCTCCAGAAAGCGCTGACCAATCATGCCATTGCCAATAACGACAATTTTTTTGTTCTTCACGTTCGTTTCCTCGATCATTTCCGCACCGTATCATTCACTGCAAATTGCAGTGCTGCGCGATGCGCTGCGCCGTCAATCAGTGCCATTTCCGTCTCGCCGGACACTTCCATCCCGTCAGCCATTTGAGCAGCATTGCCTTGCGCCTGGCGACCGGCATTTTCGAGGCTCGCCTGGCCGAACATCAAATGATCGCGAATGTCGGCGACGTTTTTTTTCCCGCACAGCATCTGCAAATACCATGCGCCATCACTGGTGTCGCCGACCATCACACCACCGACGATACAATCGTCTTTTAGCACCAGTTTTTTGTAAACGCCGCCTATGGGATCGTGCAAAACGATTTCTTCGGTTTCATCACCGCCTTGAAAACTGCCCGCCGAAAAAAGTTCAACACCTGTCACCTTGAGCTTGGTCGAAGTCACCGAACCTTCGTAGCGCCCTATGCCCATGTTTGCGAGATGATTTGCGCACACCTTGCCCATCTCGAACAGCGGCGCCACCAGCCCGTATGCGATACCACGATGCGAGGCACACTCGCCCACGGCGTAAATGCGCGGATCGTAGGTTTGCATGGTGTCGCTCACCACTACGCCGCGCGTACAGTAGAGGCCCGCCGCCTTCGCCAGATCATCATTGGGTTTGATGCCTACCGCCATCACTACCAGATCGGCAGAAATATCTTCGCCATCGGAAAAACGCAGACTACCGACCCGCCCGTCGGCATTCGCCAGAATCGCCGTGGTCTGCGTCCCCAGAAGAAATTTCAATCCCTTATTCTCCAGGGACTTTTGCAGCATATCCGCCGCGGTTTTATCCAACTGCCGCTCCATCAGCCATTCCGCCAGATGTACTACCGTGACATCCATGCCGCGCAGCTTCAGGCCATTGGCCGCTTCGAGCCCCAGCAAGCCGCCGCCGATCACCACCGCGCGCTGGTATTTGCTGGCAGCCTCGATCATGGCATTGGTATCTTGTATGTCGCGGTAGGTAATCACGCCCGGCAAGTCCTTGCCCGGTATCGGCAGCACAAAGGGATTGGAGCCGGTCGCCAGCAACAAGCGGTCGTACGATTGTTCAGTGCCATCATCAACAATCACTTTGCGCGCCACGCGGTCAATCCGGGTGATTTTTTTCTCCAGGCGCAGCGTGATGCCGTTCTTCTCGTACCAATGGACGTCATTGAGCATGATCTCGCTGAACGTCATCTCGCCGGCAAGCACCGGCGACAGCAGGATGCGGTTGTAGTTGGCATGGGGTTCTGCGCCAAACACCGTAATGTCGTACAAATCCGGAGAAATCCGCAGAATCTCTTCCAGAGTGCGAACACCCGCCATGCCGTTGCCGATCACTACCAGTTTCATTCTTTTCACGCCGATTTCCTTGATAGTTCCCGCACGTCCTTGCGCACCGCAAATCGCACGACTTCACCCACCACTATCAGCGCCGGACTCGCCAAACCTTCGCGCGCTACCGCGTCAACCACCTGATCAAGCCGACTCACCACGCTGCGTTGCGTAGACAAAGTGCCGTTTTGCACCACCGCTACCGGCATCGATGCGGGTATACCCGCATCGCGCAATCCGCCAACGATGCCCGCGAGATTGCTCAACCCCATGTAAATCACCAACGTTGTATCGCTGTGCGCCAGCGCCCGCCAATTGGGTTGAGCACCAGCGCGCGAATTACCCGTAACGAAAGTGACGCCCCGGCAAAAGTCACGATGCGTCACCGGTATGCCCAGTGCTGCGGGCACGCCGAGGCCTGCCGTAATGCCGTTCACGATTTCCACTGCAATTCCCGCACGGCACAGGGTTTTTACTTCTTCTCCGCCGCGTCCAAACACGTACGGATCGCCACCCTTCACACGCGCCACCGTGAGACCCTGGCGCGCGAGTTGCAGCATTTTGCGTTCAATAAAGGCTTGCGGCGTGGAGCGGGCGCCACCGCGCTTTCCCACTTCGATAACCCGCGCTTGTGGCTTCACGAACCGCAAAACTTCCCGGTTCACCAGATCATCAATCAACACCACTTGCGCTTCACCCAGCGCGCGTACCGCTTTCAACGTAAGCATTTCCACGTCACCGGGTCCCGCGCCGATCAGCCACACTTTGCCACCGATGGGTTTGCTCATGCCGCGGCCTTTTCATGTTCGGCCACCAGTAATTTCACCGCAGGCAGACAGGAACCGCATTCCGTGCCGCACCTGAGTTTGGCTTGCAAAACCGCGAGCCCCGACCCCGTGGCGACTTCGTTGCGGATTTCCTGTTCGGATACGTCATGGCACGCGCACACGATGCGTCCGCGGCCCGGGGTTGCGCGCGGTGCCGAGGCGACCGGCGCCAGCAGCCACGGACGCACCGCCTCGGCGGATGCGCCCTGCACCATCATGTTTTTCAGCCATTCCTGCGCCGCCGTCTCACCGGCAAGGCACACGCTCTGTACCACGCCGTCTTCGATACACGCTTTTTTCTCCACGCGGCGGCGCGTATCGACATAGCGCATGGTGTGTTCGACGCTCATGCCCAGCAGCACATCGAGTCGATCGAGCACCGCATCAGCGATCGGCGCGGTGCTGTAGCCGCGCACCTGAACCACGGTCGTTTCGCGTCCCGCCAATCCGACATGCGCGTAATCAAACTGCGCAAGCAGGGGTTGCACATCATCGATAAATGCGAGCGCATCGCCGTGGTGGTCCGCATCAAAGCGCCGCAAAGCGACCACCTGGAACGGCAAATCGAGCTTCTCGGCCTGAACGGCTGCGTGCTTGAGTTCCGGTTGTTTCGACAGGGCGTCGAACGCCGGCATCGTCAACGCGTTGGCGCCGCTCGAATTCATGTTGCGGCTGCCCCAGTGCATGGGCATGAAAGTCTGGCCGGAACGCAACTCATCGCTCGCCACGACGCGCACGGTAATCGCGCCGCGTTTCGATTTCACGCGCACCACGTCGCCATCAATGAGCCGCCGCAACGCCATGTCATGCGTATTCATCGCCAGCTGCGGCTCTTCGGCGTGGTTGTGCAGCCGCGCAACTCTTCCGCTGCGGCTCATGCCATGCCATTGGTCGCGCAGCCGTCCAGTATTGAAATGCAGCGGATACCGCTCATCCGTTTTTTCCGCCGTGGCCTTGAACGGTGTATCGACGAAGCGTGCGCGGCCCGACGGCGTCGGAAATTTTCCGTCTTCGTACAAGCGCGTCTTGCCGCTTGTTGCGCCTTGTGGAAACGGCCATTGTTGCGGGCCACGCGATTCCAGCAGCGTATAACTCAGGCCGGTGATATCGAGGTCACGCCCGCGTGTGGATTCGCGATGCTCCTTGAACACGTCTTTGGCGTGGGGGTAGGCAAACAGGCGTTGCGTATCGGTATTGCCGAGTTTCTCGCCAAGGCACAGCGCAAAATCGCGCGCGATTTTCCAATCTGCCCGCGACTTGCCCGGTGCGGGCGCCGCACACCGCACGCGCGAGATCCGGCGCTCGGAATTGGTGACCGTGCCCTCTTTCTCGCCCCACGTGGCCGCCGGTAGCAGCACGTCCGCGTAAGCCGCCGTTTCGATTTCCGCAAACGCGTCCTGCACCACCACCAACTCTGCCTTGGCCAGCGCCTCATGCACCCGCGTCACGTCGGGCATCGATTGCGCCGGATTGGTGCAGGCGATCCATACCGCTTTAATCGTGCCGGCATGCAGCGCGTCAAAGAGTTCCACAGCGGTCTTGCCGGGCGTGGCGGGCACATCCGCCACACCCCACAGTGCGGCGACTTCTGCGCGGTGCGCCGCGTTGGCCATGTCGCGATGCGCCGAGAGCAAATTCGCCATGCCGCCCACTTCGCGTCCGCCCATGGCATTCGGCTGCCCCGTCAACGAAAACGGACCCGCGCCGGGCTTGCCGATTTGCCGTGTAGCCAAATGCAGGTTGATCAGCGCTGCATTGTTGTGCGTGCCGTTGACCGATTGATTGAGGCCCTGGCAATAGAGTGAGAGCGTCGCCGCGGATTCAGCAAACAGCTTCGCGGCCCCGACGATATTCGCCGCCGGCACACCGCAGATTTCAGCCGCTGCTGCCGGCGTATATCCACTGACCGTTTCCTTCAGCGCTTCAAAGCCCTCGGTATGTGCAGCGATGTAGTCATGGTCCACCAGCCCCTCCCGCAGCATCACATGCAGCATGCTGTTGTAGAGCGCGACGTCGCTGCCGGGGAGTATGGCCAGATGCAAATCGGCTTCGCGCGCGGTGTCTGTACGACGCGGGTCAACCACGATAGTCTTGAGATCGGGATTCGTGGTACGCGCAGCTTCGATGCGCCGGTACAGCACGGGATGCGCATACGCGGTATTGGATCCCGCGATAAACAGGCACGTTGCGTGGTCGATATCGTCGTAGCACGCTGGTGGCGCATCCGCGCCCAGCGTGGCTTTATAGCCCGCAACGGCGGACGACATGCAAAGCCGCGAATTGGTGTCGATGTTGTTGGTGCCAATCAGCCCCTTGGCGAGCTTGTTGAATACATAGTAGTCCTCGGTCAACAATTGCCCGGAGATGTAAAACGCCACGCTGTCGGGGCCGTGCTCACGGATGATCGCGGCAAACCTTTCCGCGACAAAATCCAGCGCCGTATCCCAATCAGTGCGCGCGCGCGGCACACTGCGATTCACGCGCAACTCGGGATACAGCGCGCGGCCCGCAAGGCCCGTGGTCAGGTGCAGCGTCGAACCCTTGGTACACAATCGTCCCGAATTGGCAGGATGAGCTGGATCACCGCGTACGCCGGTGACGCGCTCGCCGTCGGTCGAGATCAATACGCCGCAGCCGACGCCGCAGTAGGGACAAGTAGACGCAATTTCTCGCATAGCACACTAGGAGCAACCTCCGTGCCATGTAAATTTATAATTAATAAACAGTTATTTAAGCTCCGATTCCCAAGAGAGTGGCTCGTTATTGGTGCAAAGCACCAATATGAGGCATGCTGTTGGTGCATAATGCGCTGCAGATTGATTTCCACTCTGCCGCGGCAATTGCTTGGCGCGCCGCCAGTCAACGCCACAGCACAGCGCAGCGTTCAGTTCTGGCCATGAAAAAATCCCCCATCCTGATGTACCTGCGCGCCTTGATCTTGGTCGCGCTTGCCGCCACAACGATGGCTGCGCGCGCGCAAATGCCGGAAATAACCTTGACCATCGCCGGCAACAAACTCACCGCCGAAGTCGCCGCCACCAACCCGGAGCGCATGCAGGGTCTGATGCATCGGCGCATGATGCCGGAAAATCGCGGCATGCTGTTTGTGTTCACCGACGTGTCGCGACACGCGATGTGGATGGAAAATACCTACATTCCGCTGTCGGTCGCATTCATCGACAGCGACGGCGTCATCACCAATATCGAAGACATGAAACCACACACGCGCGATGCACACCCGGCGGTAAAACCTGTGCGCTACGCGCTGGAAATGAATCTGGGCTGGTTCACAAAGCGCGGCATCAAGCCGGGCGCGAAGCTTGAAGGACTGGAAAAAGCGCCTGCGCCAAAGTAACGCGCGCACACCAATAAAAAAGCCCGGCAGTGCCGGGCTTTTTCATACGCCAGCAGCCTAATTCACAGGCCGCCGTTTTGCTGTGCCACCATGCAGAATAGCATCGGAATCGACAGCATGGTATTAATGCGCGAGGTCATGCCAGCCAGTTTCGCGGCAGCGGCTTTTTCCTCAGCGGGAACGGTCACGATACCCAGCGCTTTCTTCTGGTTCGGCCAGATGATAAACCAGACGTTGAACGCCATCACCAGCGCGAGCCACATGCCTATGCCGATGGCGCGGAAGCCCGGGCCCAGCGTCAGTGCAGCGACGATGTAATTCGACATGGTTGCAAGCAGGAGTCCAGTCACTACGGTTGCCAGCGCGGCCCAGCGGAACCAGAACAAAGCGGCCGGCGCAATCACTTTTCCGATGGCTGGTTTTTGCTCGTCGGGTATTTTCGGCATCGACGGCGTCTGCACGAAGTTGAAGTACCACAATATACCGATCCACATCACACCCGACATCACATGCAGCCAGCGCATGACAAACGTCCACCATGCATGCTCGCCAAATTTGCCGCCGGCGCCCATGATGAAAATAAGTGCGATGAGAATAACAACACCCGCGATAATGGTTTTCCCCAACGACGAAAAGAATGCAGCCATAGGTATGCTCCTTCCAGTATGTGTTGTAGTTCTTGCGGCGGGAATTCTAACACAAGGCCATTCGCGGGGCCGTCGCCGCGACGCTGCCGGATCGACCGCAATCGGTTGTTCGGCACGATTTAATTTCGCACCGGGCATGCTACGATGCCCGGCAGACATGAAAGCGCCTGGCCGAGATTCCCATTCTGCATGAGCAGCCTGTCCACCACGCCCGCCGCCGACACGCAACGAATGCCCATCTGGGCGTTGCTGACAGCGCTGATCATGACTGGCGCGGTAACGCACACCGTGTGGTACTTCACCTCAAGCCGCGACGATGCCGATGCTCGTGTTGGCTTCGAAATCCGCGCCAGCCAGATTGATATCGCCGTGCGCGAACGCATGCGCGAATACGAACAGGCGCTGCTGGGCATGTCGACGATTTTTGCTTCCGGCGTGTCGTTGGATCGCGCGCGCTGGATCGCGCAGTTCGAATTGCTGCGGCTGGCAGAGAATCATCCCGGCCTCGAGAACATCGGTTACGCGCCGAGGATAACGCCCGAAGAGAAACCGCACCACGAAGCCGCGCTGCGCAAACACGAGCACCCAGACTACGCCATACTTCCCGACGGTGCGCGGCCCATCTACACGCCGGTCGCCTATCTCGCTCCCACCCATGCGCAACAGCGCACGATGATCGGGCTCGATCTGTACCACGAAGCGTCACTGCGCGCCGCCATGGACGCGGCAAGCGACACGGGGCGGGCCGTCATTTCGCGCAAAGCACTCGTGTCGCAAAATCAAAAAGACGGATGGCAAACCGGCTTTCTGATGGTCCTGCCGGTCTACCGGCGCGATGCCGCCATCACCACCGCGGCGCAGCGGCGCGAGGCGATTCAGGGTTTTGTCTTCTGCACTTTTCGCGCCCATGAGTTCGCGGCCACCCTGCTGGCAAGCAAACGCGATGTGCGCGTCGAGATATTCGACGGCACCGGCCAACACGCTGATGCCCTCGTGGTTGACAGCAGCGCAAAAAACGCGCCCACCGCCTCGCAGGCACCTCGATTTTTCATGCTCTCCACCATCCCGCTTCACGGCGGGACCTGGAGCCTGCGCGTCAGCACGCTGCCGGAGTTCGAATCGGCGATCAATCACGACAGCGCGCGCATCGCCACCGCAGGCGCGATGCTGATTTGTTTGCTTGCACTCACCATCCTCTGGTCGCAGCTAACGCTGCGCCGGCGCGCGGAAGTTATCGCCGAGCAAATGACGCGGGATCTGACGCAAAGCCGCGAGCAGTTGGAACTCGCACTCGAAGGGTCGGACCTTGCGTTGTTCGACTGCAATATCAGCACGGGCGAATTACAACTGAGTTCGCGCTGGAGCCTTATGCTGGGTGGCAAGCCTGAACCCGTACGCACCACGCTGAAAGCGCTTGAGGCATTGGTCCCGCCGGAAGACCAGGGCGTTATCTCCACGCAGATCCGCGAACTTCTTGCTGGCCGCACCGACCGGTATCAGGTGGAACACCGCGTGCGCAGGCATGACGGCACGCTCATCTGGATTGCTAGTCACGCAAAGGTCGTCGAGCGCGACAGCATGAACCGTGCATTGCGGCTCGTCGGCACCAACCTCGACATCAGCCGGCGCAAGGAAATGGATCGCATGAAGAACGAATTCATTTCCACGGTAAGCCACGAGTTGCGCACACCGGTCACCGCCATGATGGGCGCGCTGGGTCTGCTGCGCAGCGGCGCCGTCGGCCCTATACCCGGCAAGGCAGCGACGTTTGTCGACATGGCCTGCCAGAACGGCGAAAAACTGTCGGCGCTGGTCAACGACATACTCGCGCTTGAAAACTTGAATGCGGGACGCATGACATTGCAGATCAAGGCTGTCCCTCTCGCGTCATTTCTGCAACGCGCGATTTCGGCAAGCGCGGGCCTCGCCCAAAAAAAGAATATGCGCCTCACGCTCGCCCCCGTGCCCGAATCCTTGAGTGTGCACGCGGACGCCGAGCGGCTGTTGCAAGTTGTCACCAATCTGCTGTCCAACGCGGTAAAGTTCTCGCCCGCGGGTGAAAAAATCACTGTCACCGCCGAGGCGCGAGGCGCGGTAGCACGGGTCAGCGTCATCGACAACGGTTCGGGGATTCCGCCTGAGTTCAGGCAGCGCCTGTTTGAACGGTTTGCCCAGGCGGACGGCTCCAGCACCCGCGCGCAGGACGGCACCGGACTGGGACTCGCCGTCTGCAAATCGCTGATTGAAGGCATGGGTGGCCAGATAGGTTATGCATCGGAAGCCGGAAAAAATACGCCGGGCACGACGACGTTTTATTTTGATCTTCCCGTTGCCGGCGACGCGCAGCAACCCGCTGCACCTAAGAGCGCCTAACATAATGAAACCGATGCGGCGCTGGCACGATTTTGCTTCAGGGCGCGAAGCGCGGCGCAGCCAATATCGCGAATATTAGCAAGCCGTGCGACAAAGCCCTGGGGCAAAACTCGCGCCAGCCCTGCGGGTTGTGTCCAAAATCGGCGGCGCGCCGGAGCGTGGAGCAGGGGCCCCGCTTGCGGGGATACGACCGTGCAGGCACGCAAGAGGTCCGCGCGTGGTGGCACGCCAGTGTCCCGCTTCGGGGTCGCATCCAGGCGCGCTGCGCCCGGAACCTGCTCCGCCCTGCGCGGGACGCTTTGTCGGACTCGTCGCTCATATTCGCGATATGAGACTCCTCGTCCTTCGCGCCACCACCGATTTTGGACACAACGACGCATGGGTTTCATTATGTTAGGCGCTCTAAATTACTTTTTCGGCGCAGGCCCGCCCGTCAGCGGCACGAACCGCACCGCTAGCACGCGGCGCGTTTGCGTGGCGCCGTCGGCCGATTTGGTGATCACCAGCAGTTCCTGGTGCGAGGTCTGTGATCCCACCGGAATCACCAGCTTGCCGTCGGGCTTCAATTGCTCGATCAACGCAGGCGGCACCTCGCGCGCCGCGGCCGTCACCATGATCGCGTCAAACGGCGCGGCCTCGCGCCAGCCCTGGTAACCATCGCCGATGCGCGCAATTACATTGCGGTAGCCGGCAGCCAACAGGCGCTGCGCAGCCAGTCGTCCCAGCGGCTCGACAATTTCAATGGTGTAAACCGTCGATGCCAGTTCGGCAAGCACAGCGGCCTGATAGCCGGAACCGGTGCCGATTTCCAGCACTTTGTCGCCGGGCTTCAGATCGAGCAGATCCGTCATCAGCGCCACGATATACGGCTGCGAAATCGTCTGTCCGTTACCGATGGCCAGCGGACGGTTGCGATAGGCGTTGGCTTCGTCACCCGTGGCGACGAAGCGGTGGCGTTCAACTTTGGTTATGGCGCTCATCACACGCAAACCAAACGCGGCACGACCGGTTTCAGATGCAGTATCGCGCGCCATGACCGCGATTTCATCGGCCATTTTCGCGCGTGCCGGAGCATGGATGTCCTGTGCCGAGGCAGATGTCATGGCAATCGCGAACAACAATCCATTTGATATTTTCATACCGTGCAATAAAAAAAGGGCATGCCGTTTCCAGTATGCCCTTCGTTGCACCGCCTGACAATCCGGCGGCCAGATGTGCAAGTTACTTCTTGGCAGGCGCTTCCACTTTGGGTGCAGCGGCGGCAGGCACGTCCTTCTTGGCGGACAAGCAGTCTTTCATGAAGGCTTTGCGATCGTCACCCTTCATTTTCTTGTCGTTGGCCTCTTTGTTGCATGCCGTATTTTTTGCCTGCTGGGCTTTTCGCTTGTCATCGTCGGCTTTCTTCTGCTCCTTTTCGCACGCGACCATAAACTTCTTGCGCTCATCGCCCTTCTTTTCGCCGGCTTGCTCGTTGCACCGATTCCTGCGCTCTTGCTGGGCCTTTTGCTTTTCGCTCGGTTCCTTCTTGGCTTTATCGGCTTTCGGCGCATCAGCTTTCTTGGCATCTGCTTTGGGCGCGTCCGCTTTCACTGCCGGTGTCGCTGGTGCCGTGGCCGCAACCGGTGCGGCTTTCTTTGCATCGTCTTTTGCCTTGTCCTGCGCAAACGCAAGCGGTGAAACCGCCAGCATGAAACACGCCATCGCCATCAGTTTCTTCATTGCCCAATCTCCTGATTATTTTTTTATAAACAATAAGTTATATAGTGCGACCACTCACCGAGAGTAGCCTGGCACAGCGAATAACGCGCCACGTTCAGACGCGCTGACACAGATTGAATGCACCAGCGACAAACGCTTGCGAATACGCGCGGCTGTCGTAGTCGCCGGCAATCGTGATCACCATCAACTCATCAGCCTCAATACCGGGTTTGCTGTTGTTTATTGTTCCCCAGCAGAGAAAAGGAATTGCCGTCCAGCACATACCGGTGTGTGGGAAATTTTTTAAAACAACGACATCTGTTTTGCTGCTTCCGGAATCGATGCCGACAAACGAAACAACGTAGTATCCAGCGACGCATTGCGCAGCATGCGGCCACGCGCGTCGTAACCGATGCGCCGTTTGGCGATGGCAAAACGCTTCGCCAGCAGTTCGGCGAACTCGCCTTGCCCGCGCATGCGGCTGCCGAAATTCGGATCATTATCCCTCCCGCCGCGCAACTCGTGCACGCGATTCATCACGTGTTTGGCCTTGAGCGGATAGTGGCGTTCGAGCCAATCTCGAAACAGCGTTTTTACCTCGTACGGCAGCCGTAGCACCACATAGCCTGCCTGCGTGGCGCCCGCCTCGAACGCGGCCTCGAGCACGGCTTCAATCTGGTCGTCGGTGAGAAAAGGAATCACTGGCGCTACCAGCACACCCACCGGTATGCCCGCCTGCGACAGCGTGCGTATCGCTTCCAGTCGCCGCTTGGGCGCTACGCAGCGCGGCTCCAGCCGGCGCGCGATCTCGTGATCGAGATTGTTGACCGACAGAAACACGTTCACCAGAGACTTTTGCGCCATTGGCACCAGTATGTCCAGATCACGCTCCACCATCGCATTCTTGGTAACGATACCTACCGGCTGGTTGAACTCGGCACACACTTCGAGGATGCTGCGCGTGATGCCATATTTGCGCTCCGCGGGTTGATACGGATCAGTATTTGCGCCCAGCGAAATCACGTCGCACCGGTAGCCGGGCCGCGACAGCTCCTTGCGCAGCAACTCGGCGGCATTGACCTTGGCGAAAATGCGCGTCTCGAAATCGATGCCCGGTGACAGGTTGCGGTAGGCATGCGTTGGCCGGGCATAGCAATAGGAGCAGCCGTGCTCGCAACCCTGATAAGGATTGACCGACTGTGTAAATGGAATGTCCGGCGAATTGTTGCGCGAAATGATGCTCGCGGCGCGCTCCTCGATGATTTGTGTTTTCAGAGCATGTTCATCATCGTCGGCATTCTGTACCCAGCCATCATCGAACGCCTCGCGTTCGACGTTCTCGAACCGCCCTTCGGGATTGATCGCCGCGCCGCGCCCTTTGCGCGGATCGATATGCTTGCCCGAAAGTGTTCTGAGTGCCATGGTTCTACCCGGTACCTACCCGGCCTTGTGCGCGTGCGTGGTAATCATCTCCATCACGCGCTTGTTGTTCTTGCCGGTGATTTCGGTGCGCACCACCGCAGTCAAACGCCCATGATGGATGATTCTGGATTTCGCCTTGATCACGCGGCCTTCTCCGGGACGGATGTACCACGCGGTCACCGCGCTTAACATCCAGCTCGCGGGCAGCGCAGTTTCGGCAGTGGCGATGCCCAGTCCCATCGTTACGCCGCCCTGCAAATGCCCGACGCGATTGCCTACGTGCGGGCCATTGCGCAACTTGCCCGACGCGCCCCTGACAATCGCGTGCGTCTCGAAGCCCCAGAAGCGGCGGATAAACGCTTCACCATTTTGCGCGGCAGCTATCGCCGTATCGGCGATGTCCAGCACCTTGCGTTCATCGCGTTTCAGTTCGCTTTCGGCGAGCGGCACGACATCCTGGTCGGTGTCCTTGCGGTGCGACATCGGATACAGCGCCACGCCCTTGGGCGGATCGAGCACCATGAACGTCCCCACGCCATGACACACCGGCTTGCCGCCGCACGTCACCGTCACCTGCCCCGCGCCCTGACAACTGGTGATGCCGCCGACGTAACCTTGCAAACTCGATGCCGCCATCAGCTTGCCGTTCATCGGTGCGCCGGTAAACTGCAGATTCATCTGCACCGTGGCAAGCCTTGAGGCCGGCGTATGTCCTGCGCGCACATTGGCCGCCAGCGCGATATCGGCCAGCACCGCCACCGCGCCGTAACTCACGTTGCCGTTCAACTCGGTCACATGCGGGCCGCACTCCATCGACATGCGCACATCCTCCGGCGTGTTGCTGTCGAAAGAAAAATTCAGGAAATTGCCGGTGAAGTGATAGCCCGGCGTGCGGTTGAGAGCCAGGCCGCGCAGGACGCGCGTGCGGATAAATGTTTCGACAGTCAAGGTGTTGACTCAACATGAAATGGAAGCGCGTATTTTACTGCGGCAGCCATCGCCACAACGGTTCTTGGCTTTCATTTTCCGGATTGCAGCAATTGTTCAATAGCCTTAGACGACACCGCGCCTGCGCCTCCCTGTGCCCGCGCCAGTTTAACCGCGATCACACCTAGCGCACGATAGATTTCTGCCACACGCGGATCAGTTGCGTGAAGCGCATCGAGTTGCCGTGCCACCACTGCGTGATCGCCGCGCGCCACCGGACCAGTCAGCGCTTTTACCGTACCCAGTTTGAACACATTGTCCACGGTCTCGCGCACCAGTGGCTCCATCATCGCCATCGCATCGGCGCGGGAAATACCCGCCTTTTCGTAGCATTGCAGCCCCGCTTCCATCAGCGCGGTGAGGTTGTTGCACACCAGCACGCTGGCGGCGTGGTACAGTGTCTTGTGCTGCGGATCAATTCGCACCACGCGCGCGCCGATCGCCTCGAACGCGGGCTTGAGCATAGCCAGCGCCGCCGCATCACCCTCCGCGGTACACCAGGTGCCGGCGAAAGTGCGTACCGCATCGGCGGGATCGGCAAAACTTTTCAGCGGGTGAACGCTGGCCACGTGCACGCTGACGCCAGACAAGCTGGCGCTACGCGCGCCGTCCGTCACCACCGCGCGCAATTCGCTGGACGCCAGCGCGCCGCTGCAATGAAACACCACGTCGCCCGCACGCAGCACACCGACGGCTGCGAGGTTTTGCGCCACGAGCGCCAATTCGGCGTCTGGCGTAGCGAGCAGCCACTGATCGGCGGGCGACATGGCAGCGAGCGTTTCCACCGCGCTACCGGTGCCCATGAATGCCACCGCCTCGCGCGCACTTTCCGCACCGCGGGTCAGCATGCTCTGCACGCGAAACACCCGTGCGTCGTGCCACAGCTTGCCGAGCGTGCGGCCTACGCGGCCGGCGCCGATGATGTTTAGCGTGCGAGCATCCAATTTATGAAATAAAAACAAATAGTTACGTATTATCCAAATGTTTCACCTGATGCGCCGCCCGTCAGCACACAACGCTGCGTTATGCTACACGCTGTTACCGCTTGGCAGTTTCATTTCAATAACTCACGAGGAGCACCACGCTTATGTTTCACCCCATCCGAACAATTCGCCCCATCGCCATTGCCGCCATCCTGATGCTGCCCGCGTTCGCGCCGGCGCAGAACTTCCCCGTCAAACCATTGGAGATGGTCATCCACTCCAACCCCGGCGCGGGGCAGGATGTGTTCGGGCGTCTCATCGCCGAAATCAGCGCCAAGGAAAAACTGCTGCCGCAGCCTTTCACCGTCGTCAATCGGCCCGGCGGCAGCGGCGCGGTGGCCTCCACCTTCATCAAATCGAAAAAAGGCGATCCGTATTACCTGTTGTCGCTGTCGAGCACGATTGTGCTCGCACTGGCAAATCGTCCGGGCAGCGAACTGGGACTGGACATTTACACGCCGGTAGCGCTGTTCGGGTTCGACCTGCAATCGGTCACGGTACCGGCGGATTCGCGGTTCAAGACATTCCGCGATCTGGTGGAAGCCGCAAAACAATCGCCCGACACCATCGTCAACGGCATCGCCTCGGCCACCGGCACCGCGCGCTTTTTCCAGTATCAACTCGACAAAATGACCGGCGCGAAATTCAAGTACGTGTCGTTCAAGAGCGGCGCCGACGCGATGGCCGCGGTGATGGGCAAGCATGTCGATCTCACCATGGAAAACGTGAGCGAGGTATTGAGCGGCGTCGAGGCAAAACGTTTGCGCATCCTTGCGGTGCCCGCCGAGCAGCGGCTGGCGCACCTGCCCGACGTGCCGACGCTGAAAGAGCTGGGCTACAACATTCACGTCGGCGGCGGGCGCGGGCTGGCGATGCCCGCCGGCGTACCAAAAGAAACGCTGGCGGCAATGGAAGCCGCCGCCGAACGCGCGCACAAGAGCGCAATCTGGCGGGACTACGCCACCAAGAACATGTATGAAAACACCTACATGAACAGCGCGCAACTCACGCAGTATCTTGCCAAACAAATGCCTGTGGTGGCCGAATTCATGGAATTCATTGGCGCCAAAAAGCCGTAACACAGCCAAGTCAAAATACGCCGCATGAGCAAGATCTCCGCCGTCAATACCTACCCGATACGCGCGCCGCTCAAGCGCAGGCACCGCACCGCGCAGGAACCTCGCGAAAACGTGGAACTGCTGCTCACGGAAGTCGTCACCGACGACGGCATCAAAGGCTACGGGCAGGTGAGCAGCACGCCGATGAAGGACATCGCGGCGTGGATTGCCAAACTCGCGCCGCACGCCGTCGGCATGGATGCGCTGGCGCACAACGACGTGTGGGAAAAACTGTTCGCGCTGACCTCGCCGCAGCCTGGGGTGGGTGGTCTGCCGCGCGGCGCGCGTCCGCAAATCATGGCGGCAATCGGCGGCATTGACATGGCGTTGTGGGACATCGCGGGCAAGGCCGCGGGCATGCCGGTGTATCAGTTGCTCGGCGCGCAGAACCGGCCGCTGTTCACCTACGGCACGGGCGGCTATTACGTCGAGGGCGCGCCGCTCACCGCGTGCGCCGATGAACTGGCAGGCTTCGTCGCCAACGGTTACAAGGCGGTCAAACTCAAAACCGGCGCCGATACCATCGCCAACGAAGTGAAGCGCATCGCCGCCACGCGCGCCGCCATCGGCCCGGACATTCCGCTGATGCTCGACATGAATGCCGCGTACGATCTGCCGGCGTGCATCGAATTCGCGCGCGCGGTCGAACCCTACAACATCTTCTGGCTCGAAGAGCCGCTGCACTGGTATTTGCAGCCGGCGGACTTCGCGCAACTGGCCAAGGCCACGCCGATTCCGCTGGCGCACGGCGAGCGCGAGCTCACGCGTTTTACCACGCGCGATTTCATGACCGGCGGTTCGATTCGCTATGTGCAATTCGACTCTACGCGCTACGCCGGTTTCACCGAAGCGCTGCGCATCGCGCACATGGCCGATCACGCCGGTGTGATGATCGCACCGCATCAGGCGCCGGAACTGCATTGCCATCTCGTCGCCGCGTTTCCGCGCACCGGCTTCGCCGTCGAATCGCACGGTTCAGTTGACCGCAATCCGATCTGGCACGGGCTATTCAGCGACCGCGCGCAGATACGCGACAGTTACACCACCATGAACGACAAGCCCGGCTTTGGCGTCGAGATCGACTGGGATTACGCGAAACAGCGCATCGCATAAAATATCAATAAAAATTAATGCTTAAATGTGATGTGCGCTCTATAGCCATGCCTAGCCGCCGCACTTTTCTGCTTGCCGCATCCGGTGCGCTGCTATCCGCGCTGCCGCCGCAGTTGCTGGCGCAGCCGCGCTTCGATAAAAATCCGTTCGTACTCGGCGTAGCGTCCGGCTACCCGCAAGCCGACGGCATCGTGCTATGGACGCGGCTTGCGCCCGATGCGTTGAACGGCGGCGGCATGCCGGATGCCGCAGTGGAAGTCGCGTGGGAAATTGCCGACAGCGCGTCGTTCGGCGCAGTGCTGCGCAAAGGCGTCGAGCGCGCCACACCCGACGACGCGCACTCTATTCATGCCGAGATCAAGGGACTGGAACCGGCGCGCTGGTATCACTACCGCTTTCACGCCGGCGGTGCCGTCAGCACCGTCGGGCGGTTTCGTACCGCACCCGCTATCGACGCCGCCAACGAGCGGCTGCGTTTTGCGCTTGCTTCGTGCCAGCATTGGGAGCAGGGACATTTCAGCGCGTATCGCGGCATGGCGGCCGACGATCTCGACCTGGTAGTACACGTGGGCGACTATATTTACGAATCGTCGCGCGCGGGCGACAAGCTGCGTGACCACGTCGCACCGGAACCGACCACGCTGATTGAATACCGCAACCGCTATGCGCTCTACAAAAGCGATCCCGGTTTGCAGGCGGCACATGCCGCGTTTGCCTGGATGGTGACCTGGGACGATCATGAAGTCGATAACGATTACGCCAACGACCGCTCGCAGGATCTCGATCCGCCTGAGGAATTCCTGAAACGCCGCGCGGCCGCGTATCAGGCGTACTACGAGCACATGCCACTGCCGGCATGGGCACGCCCGCGCGGCGCGCATGCGCAAATTTACACGCACGCCGCATTCGGACAGCTCATGCAAATCTGTCTGCTCGACAGCCGCCAGCACCGTTCGCATCAGGTGTGTCCGCGGCCAGGACGCGGCGGAGGTACTACTGTCGATGCCGCACAGTGCCCGGATCGCGTTGCGCCGCATCTCACGCTGCTCGGCGCCGAACAGGAACGCTGGCTCGACGGCGCGCTCGCAAAATCCGGCGCACACTGGAACGTGATCGCGCAGCAGACGCTGATGGCGCAGAGCGACCGCGATCCGCTGTGGGGGCAACGGTTCTGGACCGACGGCTGGGACGGTTATCCGAAAGCGCGCGAAAGGCTGCTCACCTCTGTCGCAGGCCGCAAGGTGTCGAATCCGCTGGTGCTGGGCGGCGACGTGCACACCGCGATGGTGGCCGACCTCAAGCTCGACTTCAACGACAACCGCTCGCCAGTGGTCGCGACCGAAATCCTCGGCCCGTCGATAACCTCGCGCGGACCTGCGCCAAGACTGCTCGAAGCCGTGCGCCACAAGAACCCGCACTTCAAGTGGGCGAATCCGTCGGAGCGCGGCTATGCGAGTTTCGAAATTACCGCACAGCGTTGCGTCGCACGCATGCGGTCGGTGACAAGTGTCAGCCGGCCCGACGCGAGCATGCGCGATCTCGCGACATTCGTCGTGGAAAACGGCAAGCCCGGCGCGCAACCCGCATGAAAAAAGCATTGCGCCGCCCTAGATAAACGCCCGCAACCCGGCAAGTCCAACATGCCGCACACCGCGTCTTGACGCTGGCAGGTAGCGGGCACAGAATGAACTTCAAGCAATGTCTTTGAACGGAGAAACCCTATGCAAGCAACCAGCCTTAATGCATCGACGACCCGTCACGGCGGCGCCGCCAACACCCTCGCAACCTTCAAAGTCGTGCCCACGGGCGCCGCAGTAGGCGCGGAAGTTCAGGGCATGGATCTGTCGCTGCCGATTCCCGACGAAGTAAAGGAAGCGCTGCGTCAGGCGTGGGCGGAACACATGGTGATTTACTGGCGCGGGCAAAAAATCGACGACGAACAACTGATGGCGGTATCTGGAATTTTCGGCCCGCCGCATGAAGCGGCTGCGCGCAAATACCATCTTAACGTCGGCGAAAAAGTGGACGACGAGTTCATGATTTCACGGCATCCAAGCGTAAGCATCATTTCCAACGTCGGCCCCGACGGCAAACCGGTGATGGATAACGGCGGTCTCGGCAGTTACGAAGTGGTATGGCACACGGACAACTCGTACGTGAAAACACCGCCGGCGGGCAGCATGCTGTATTCGCTGGAAGTGCCGGTAAACGGCGGCGGTGACACTTCATTCAACAATCAGTACAGGGCATACGATGAATTGCCTGAAGATCTCAAGCGCGCCATCGAAGGCAAATCACAGGTGCACGATTCCAGCCGCAACAGCGCCGGCGTGCTGAGGCCCGGTGTGAAGTTGCCAACCAAGCCGGAAGAAGTCGAAGGCCCCACGCATCCGCTGGTACGCGTGCATCCGGTCACGGGAAAGCGCGCGCTGTATCTGGGCCGCCGCCGCGTGTGGCCGTCCAACTACATCCACGGCCTGTCCAATGAAGAAAGCGAAGCGCTGCTCGATAAACTATGGGCGCATGCCACACAGGAAAAATATGCGTGGACGCACTATTGGAAAGTGGGCGACATCATCCTGTGGGACAACCGCTGCTGCATGCACTACCGCACCGAAATCGATGTCACGCAACGCCGCATCATGCATCGCACGACGATCAAGGGCGAGGTGGTGCAGGCACCCTGGCAGTAGGCGCAATTTTTTGACCGTCGCCGCCAGCGCGGTAACTGTCAGCGCGCGCAAAATATAAGTATTTGTTTTATTATATTTTTTAAATATCCCGCCAGCGCTCCAGTTGCCGCCGTTCGCGCTTGGTAGGACGGCCGTGCCGCTGCGCTGACGGGTCGGAAACGAATTTTCGCAATACCGCCTGCTCGGTGCGGCGCGCGAGGCTTTCCGGCGTCTCTTCGTACAATTTATGCGCCACCGCCGCGGACCCGCGCTTGTCGCTCAACTGCACGACGCGAATCTGCCAGTCATACGCGCCGATGTGTATCGATAGTTGATCGCCGGGTTTCAGTTCTTTCGCCGGCTTGACGCGCTCGCCGTTCAACCTGACTTTGCCGCCTTCCACCGCGAGCTGCGCCAACGAACGCGTTTTATGGAAGCGCGCCGCCCACAGCCATTTGTCGATGCGCATACAGAGTCCCTAGCACCATGAAACCCATGTTGCGCTGGCACGATTTTGCTTCAGGGCGCGACAAAGCCCTGATGCAAAACTCGCGCCAGCCCTTCGGGTTGTGTCCAAAATCGGCGCTGGCTTTGTCGGACTCGTCGCTCATATTCGCGATATGAGACTCCTCGTCCTTCGCGCCACCACCGATTTTGGACACAACGCAATATAGGTTTCATGGTGCTAGGGACTCTTTTACATAGGCATTGGCTTGCGCGACAGCAATGCCAGCCAGCCGCGCGCGATGCGGTAGAGCACCCACACCCCGGTAGCAACCGCAATCACCCACGCCACCGGAATGCCGATAACCGTCATGATCAGCAACCCGGCGAGCAGCACCCACAGCACTGCCCACCAGAACGTGCGTATCTGCCAAGAAAAATGTGAATCGAGAAAGGTGCCGCGCACGTCGCCGCGCTTCACGTAGTTGATGATGACCGCGATGATCGACGGCCAGCCGGTGAGAAACGCGGTGACGATGAACGCGGCCGTGGTCAAGCCGGTAATCGCGCTGAACGCATGCAGGCCGTAGACCACGTGTGTGAGCGTGATCAGATTCGCCGCCGGTAACTGGAGTTGGGTGTTGCCGTCGTAATCCGCCATCCCGATATCCTCTAGCTCAAATCAATCGCAAATTTTTTCAGTTCGTCCAGCGACACAAATTCCAGCGTCGTCTCGTGCGTCGCGCGCAGCACTACGCGCGGCGCAGCGTTGGCATCGAACGCTTCCTTCCAGCGCGCGGCGCACAGGCACCACTGGTCGCCCGGCTTCAGCCCGTCGAAGCCGAATTGCGGCATCGGCGTCGACAGATCATTGCCGCTCGCCTTGCTGAATTCCAGAAACTCCGCCGTCACGCGCACGCACACCGAATGCACACCGAGATCATCCGGCCCGACGTTGCAGCAACCGTCGCGATAAAAGCCCGTCACCGGATCTTCGCTGCACGATTGCAGCTTTTCGCCCAGCACATTGCGGGCATGTTCGTGGGGATTGAATCGTCTCATTAAATATTCAATTAAAACAAATACTTATATTATCACGCATTCACGTGCCGCGCCTGGCGCATGCGGCTGCGACCGGTTGAGGCCGGCGCCCGCTGTGGACGCACGCCCGACGCCATGAACGCAAGCCGCCCGCGCGCGCCGCTCGCTTCATAGTCGCCGAGCAGCGCCGCATCGGCCGCCGCGGATTCAACGCCGCGTTCATGCGCGAGATAGCGGTGCAGATGATCGCACAATTTCTCGAAAGCGAACTCGTGCGTCTTGCCCGTCGCGCTGAACAGCCAGTCTGTGAAATGCATGAAGCGCTCGAATGGCGTGTCGGCCAGCAGCAGCGGCAGCGTGCGATGAAAGCGCCCGGAATTGCCAACGAGATCCCAGTAGCGAGCGAAGCGTGAAATCCGCTGCATGTCGGCAAAGCCGATGCAATCAGTGGCGAGCACATTGTACGGCGGGTCCGGGTTGTAGCGCATGCCATGCGCCCCGGTATGGCGCGCGATCGGCGTGCCGCGCAGGCGCTTCAACACGCCGACCTGGATTTCGTGCGGCTTCAGCGCGTACAAACGGTCGAAGCCCTGTCCGAAGCTCGCGAGGTCCTCGCCCGGCAGCCCGGCAATGAGATCGACGTGGATCAGCGCATTCGAGCATTCGCGCAGCCAGCGGATATTCGCTTCGGCCTGTGCGTTATCCTGCTTGCGCGAAATACGCGACTGCACCTCGGGGTTCCAGGTCTGGATGCCGACCTCGAAATGCAGCGAGCCGGCAGGAAAGCGCGTAATCGCCTGTTTGAGGCTCGCCGGCAGATGATCGGGTATCAACTCGAAATGCAGGAACAGGTCGCCGTCCATGCGCTGCAGAAAAAACTCGAGGATGCGCAGACTGGCGGCAATTTTCAGATTGAAGGTGCGGTCGACAAAACGAAAATGCCTTGCGCCGCGCGCGTAGAGCTTGCCGAGCTCCACGATGAATGCGCCAAGGTCAAACGGCCACGCGGTCTTGTCGAGCGCCGACAGGCAGAACTCGCACTTGAACGGGCAGCCGCGCGAAGCCTCCACGTACAGAAAGCGCCGCGCGATGTCCTCGTCCGTGTATTCGTCGTACGGCAGCGCGATGTGCGCCAGCGGCGGCTGTGCGCCCGAGAGCATTTTTTGCTCAGGCATGTTGCCGTCGAGCAAATCACGGCAGAGTTGCGCAAAAGTCACGTCGCCCCAGCCGGTGATCACGTAATCGGCGTCGCGGCAAATCCGCTGGTCTTCAGTCTCGTAACTCACTTCGGGGCCGCCGACCACCACCATCACGTCCGGCGCGATGCGCTTGATCAGCGCGACGACTTTGGCGCTTTCCTCAGCGTTCCAGATGTAGACGCCGAGGCCGACGATGCGCGGCTGGAGCGCCAGCAGATTTTCTGCGATGTCGCCCGACCGCTGCCCCAGCACGAATTCCGCGATGTGCGCGCGCGGCCGCAAATCGCCGAGATTCGCGGCGAGATAGCGCAAGCCAAGCGCGGCATGAACGTAGCGCGCGTTGATGGTGGCAAGAACGATGTCAGGCATGGCGCTAGTGTAGCGCAGTGCGGCTTCAGCCCGGCAGATACGCTCCACGCTTGAGCGCGATGGGCTGCGCACTCGACCACCACGGCAGCCACGCCGCGCGTTGCGCCGTTGGGGCGCTAGCGTATTCCTGCAAGTTGCAGGTATCGCAGATCGACGAAGCGTTCGGGTGAAGGCAGCGGCCCCTTCAACTGGCCCGCTTCGGCCATGAAGGCGATCACCTGCGCGAGCCCCTTCAAGTCGATCTCGCCCTGCCGCGGTAGCACTTTCTTTTCGGGTTCGAAGTACAGCGCGAGCGTGCGTTCAGCAATAGCCGTGGTGACGCCGGTGGTCTCAGTGATCGCCTTTAACACCACATCGCGTTTGCGGGGATCGCGGATGACGCCAAACGCGGCGGCAAGCGCGCGCACGTAGCGCACGACGGTATCCTGATTCGCTGCTGCCCACGAGCGCCGCGCCGCAGTGACCGTGTAGAGAAATTCCGGCACCGCTTCGGTTGACAGTCCCAGCAGCCGGTAACCCTCGCTCAGCGCGACCAGATCCTGCGGCTGCCCGAGCGGCACCGCCGCACATTCTCCGCGCCGCAAACAGTTCAGTCGCGTCGGCGTGCCTTCGATAACCTTCACGCGGATGTCGCCGTCGCGCATGCCATGCAGGGTGAGCAGCTTGCGCATCGACATTGCGATGCTGCCGCCGGGATCGGCCATGCCCACCAGTTTTCCTTTCAAGTCGGCGACGCGCGCGATCTCGGGTCTTGCAACCAGAGAGTAGATGGGATTGTTGAATTCCGCGGCAATCGCCACGGCATCCGACCCGGCCAGCGCTGCGCGCACCAGGAAGGTCGTAGCGACATGGGTCACGTCGACGGTGTCGTCGTGCAGCGCCTCTATCATCTTGTCCGAGCCCCCGGGTATGGGGATGACAACGCGGAAATCCAGTCCTTCGCGCTGGAACAGTCCCTCGCGCTGGGCCACCACAACAGGGAGGGAAAAGATGCTCCGCGCCGCCGATATGGCCTGGCCGTAGCGCAACACGGGTGCCTGCGCGTGCGCCTCGGGTGCGCCGCTCCCCATCGCGACCAGCAGTACGGCGCCGGCGCAAAGAACTACTGACGCTGCAGCCGGCACTCGGTCTCGATCGATTTGACGGGCCTGCCTTTCACGACAGGCCGCCTGAAGACACGGATCTGCTTGTAGCCTTCCTTGGCGCAGGAGATCGTCACGTCGCTCGGGCTGATTTCCTTCTTGAAGCCGCGCACCCGGTAGGCACCGATCGCATTGGTACGGGTTATCAGTGTCAGGCTGGTCTTGTACGCGGCCGATACCTTCGCGTCCACGATCGGCTTGCCCGCCGCGTCCTTGACGAAACCCCAGTAGGCCGGCCCCTCGTCCGGACTGTGCTCGTCGGGATCTCCGAAGCTGGAGCCGCCCGCCCACGCACCGGGTCCCGCCCCGGCGATGAGCAGCGCCAAGCAGGCGAGAAGACCAAGGAGTCGCAACGGAAACCTCACGCTGTGCGGTTCTTGAGGAAAGTCGGCGATTCTTCCGCTACCTCAGGAAGAATTCTCTGAGCAAGTAGCCGCTGGCAATCATCGCGCACACCGGGACAACCCACGACCAGCCTGACCACAAGCGCCGCTTCACGAACTCCGGCAGCAATGCTGCGATCAAGCCCGCGAGGAACGCGACAACACCCGCAGTTGCCATCCAGCCGTACCAGTACATGGCAGGACCGCTTCTCGGCTTTTCCACCCACACGCCGAACTCGCCGATAGCCGGGTGATAAGTGAAGAGCGCGAGATTCTTCTCGACAGCGATCACATACACGACTGCGTAGACGGCCGCGAACACGATGGCGAATACGGGAAACGAGCGCGGCGGCGTCATGACCCGAAACCACGGATGTTGTTGAGTATGTGTCCCACCAGGAAATTCCACCACACGATGAAAGCGAGCAGCGCTGTCAACATGGCGCGGGTGCGGGCATGCTCCGCTGCCAGCGGCTGGCGCCAGTAATACCAGTACGCCGGCAGCACTCCCAAGCCGACCGCTGCGAAATGCTCCTTCAACTCGAACGCACCGTTTTGCGGCCACATCTCCAGTTGCTCAATCACCACCCTCACCTCGACACGGTAGGTCGCATAGATGATGCCGCCCAGAATGGCAGTCAGCACGTAGAGGACGATGATCGCGTTGGTGTACGGCGCCCCGGACACCGCGCGGAAGCGTCCGATGAAGGAGCCAGCCGGTTTGCGCGCAGGCGCCAGAACACTCATTGCCTGGTGAGTGATCGCACCGAGCAGCGCAACCGCGAGCAACCCGTGTACGATCAGCAGTACAGTCACGGTATTCATCGGATCTTCGCCGCCCGCTCAGTCGAGTGGCTCGAGCTTGATCAGGGACGCGCCGTGGTTGCTGCCCACCCAGAAGGTGACGGGCGTGGTCGAGTTGTCGACGAAGACCCGGCGCACGTTAGTGGTCCGCGGCAGCAGATATTCGACGAACTGTCCGCTCTTGGTGTTGAGCCGCGCGATGCGGTCGTTCAACATCGAACCGGTCCACGCCTCGTTGTTCTTGTCGAGCGCAACGTCGTAGGGGCCGGACCAGGGCGTAGGCACCGCCCACTCCTGGAAGCGCTCGGTCTTGGTGTCGAACATCGCGATGCGGTTGCCACGGTACTGACCGAACCAGATGCGGTCCTGCGCGTCCATGATGCCGCGGCGCGGCCCCGAACTCTTGGTGGGTGTCTCATAGAGCCTGACTTCCTTGGTCTTGGCATCGATACGGCCGATGGTTTCCCGGCCGATGTCGGTGAACCAGGCGTTGTTCTGTGAATCGGAGATCACGTCGTAGATGTTGTGGCCGACCGGGGCATCCTTGAACGGCTCCCAGGTTTCCCATTCGCCGGTCTTCAGGTCCATGCGGTGCACACCGGCAAAGCCGTTGTTTTGCGACCACACCTTGCCGTCAACAGCGATGTTGAGCGGACTCGTCATGTTGACCTGGGTGTTGGGCCGGTTCCATTGAGCGGGTATCGGCCACACCTGCAGCTTCTCGGACTTGGTGTCGAATTTGCCGATGGCCGCCTGGTACATCATGCCGAGCCACAGATTCTCGTCCCGGTCCATGCGGATGGAAAGCGCACCCAGCGGAGAACCCTTTTTGAGCTCAGGCGTGGGAATCTCCGTGAGTTTCCCCGACTTCGGGTCGAATTTGCCGATGATCTGGGAGCTGAAATCCGAATACCACACCGTGCCCTTCGAATCGACTACCACGTCGTGCGGTTGTATCGTCGGGCGCGGCAGATCCCACTCGGTGATGACGACGCGCGTCGCGCGGCCCTTGGGACGGGCGAAAGCCTTCAACTCGTAGGGCCATGCCGTCGGAGTCGCCGCTGTGCTTTGATTGATCGAGGCGAAATACTCGGCCTGCGCGCGCTGGAGCTTCGCGCGCTCCTCGCCGACCAGATCGGTGTCGCGGCCGGTCAGGCGTTTTTGTGGGTTGCGAAAAGTGCTCTGGTTGGCGTACGTGCCCATGCGTTGTATCGTCGCTACGAAGCCATCGGCGTCGAGACGTGAACGCGTAATCTTGTCGAGCGTGTGGCAGCCAACGCAGGAGAGCAGCGGCCGCTTCTGCTGCGGCGCGCCCGGCGCGCTGTGCAGCCACTCGGCGTTCGAGAGCTGGGAAGCGAGGTCTTTCGTCTTGACCAGCTTCAGGTCGGCCGTAGCGGCGCCTTTGCCCGTAACTTGCGAAGTCGGGGCACCGGTCAGGTCGTAACCGATGGCGCGGATCGAAAGCGTGTACTTGCCCGGCTCCAAGTACGCCGTCGGGAAGCGGTAGCGGCCTTTTTCGTCGCTCACCACAGTGATGGTTTTGTTAGCGCCTTCCCGCCTGGCATTCACCAGCACGCCTTCCATAACGCCCTCTTCGGCGGAGGACACCGTGCCCGTCAGGGCGTCAGACTGGGCCGATGCAACCAGCGGCTGGAAGAAAATAAACAAGAACGCGGCGATTGCCGCCAGAAAGTTTTGCATAGCTCGCATGGGTAAACCCTCCTAGATCCTAGGTTAGCGTGCTGAGCTGCAACTTCCTCGAATATTTATTGTGTGCGAACAGGAAATTCAAAAACGCTTGTTCACTGAGGGGAATGTATCCCCGGATCGGCAGGCAGTCAATCACGCAAGTATTCCATCAGGTTTTGTGCGACGCACCAGCCCATCGCATTTGATGTCATCGGGTCAACGGCATGCCGCGCACTCGATGCAAGGAACCGCGCCACGGCTGCATTTACTGGCACGCTTCACGCGATCGCACTCAGCCCGGCTCCAGACCCGTCTTGCGTATGATGGCGGCCGCCGCCGGCGTGGCGAGAAACCGGGCCAGCGCCCTCGCTGCATCCGGATGCGTGGCGAGCATGGGCACGCCGGCGGAGAAAACGATGGTGTGCTGGAGTTCCGCCGGCAACGGCCCGACATAGTTGACGCCCTTAACCGCGAGCAGTTCACTGCTCTGCTGAAATCCGATTTCGGCATCCCCGCGCGCCAATACCTCACCTATCGGCACGCCTTTCACCACTTTGATTTTTGGCTTTAATTCGTCCGCTATCCCCATGCGCTGGAACAGGCCGGTAACATAGATGCCGCTCAGGCCGGTGGAGTGGGTGATCGATTTCGCCGCGAGCAGCGCACGCTTGAAGGCATCCGCAGTACTAATATCCGGCCGCGGCGCTCCCGGACGAACCGCCATGCCGATTCCCGATCTCGCAAGGTCAACGCGGCTGCCTGGCGTAATCCTGCCGAGCGTGATGAGTTCGTCTATCGGCTCGACCGCCATGATCACGAGATCGACGATCTCGCCGTCTTTGACGCGCCTCGCCATCTCGGCGGTAGGCGCCCACGTCGTCAAAACCTTGTGCCCGCTGGTGCGTTCGAATTCGGGCTGGAGTTCCAGATAGGCCCTTTTGATGGCCGCAGACGCCAGCACTTTGATTTCGGCAGCGTGTGCCATCCCTGCCATCAGGATCATGCCTGTAGCAAGATGTGCCGCCGCGACGATGACTCTCATGAGCATTGCAGCCTCCGCTTTACAGATGTCAGAAAACAGAAAATTCAAACGCCACTTTTCATTAGAACCTATTTCATAATTATTCGCGCGATGCGTTGTGGCCCAAACACGATGGATGCAAGGAGCGCGGCAGTCCCAGCTTCGAATAGGGGCAAGCCGTGCGACGCCGCAGACGCGTGTTTGGACCACAACCCTCCGGGACGGGGCAATGCGGGCGCGCTGCTTCGTCGGCCTCGCTTGCCATATTCGCGATATGGCTGCGCGAGCCCTCCTCGCATCGCATCCCGCATTGCCGCCATCGCACACGTGAATAATTGTGAAATAGGTTCTAACTGGAAATGTATCTGCCGGCTGGCGCGCGGTCAAATCCGACCTGCCGGACATGATGAACATTGCGCTAGCGCGCGCAGCTTCGGACCCGCAGGCGATTTCTGATAACCTTGGATTGCCATGACCCATTACACTAGGCCATTGAATTCACTGCCCGCGTTCGTCGCACACGCGCCCGCCGATGGCCACACCATCGTCAGCGCTACCGTCGGGGCATGGACGGTAACACCGCATTTCGGCAAACTTTTCGCCAAACGGCCGCCCCCACTATTTGTCGGGCACACCAGGGAATCAATCACTAGAGGAGAAACAGGATGATAGCGCGTGATGTCAGGTCGAAGCAGCCGATACTCATTCGTGCTTGCGCACTACGAACCGCAACGTGCTGTGCAGCTACGTTGCTCGTGGTCACCCCGGTAGCGGCCGAGTATCCCGAACGCCCGTTGCGTTACATCGTGCCGCAGGCCGCCGGCAGCGCATCCGATACCTCGGCACGCATCATCGCTTTCGAACTCACGCGCATCCTCGGACAGCAAGTCGTGGTCGACAACCGCCCCGGCGGCGGACTGACTATCGGCATCGACATGGTGGTGCGCGCTGCCCCCGACGGTTACACCGTCGGCTACGGCAACATCGGGGGGCTGGCGATCAATCGCAGCATCCTGCCCAAGGTTCCCTATGACTCGCTCAAGGATGTGCAGCCGATCGCGCAGACCAACACCGGCAGTCAGATGCTGGCGGTGACGAACCTGATACCCATCAAATCCGTGCGCGAGCTGATCGATCACGCAAAGGCGAATCCGGGCAAGCTGCTCAACGGCTCGTCGGGCAACGGCACGCCGGGGCATCTGGCGGGCGAGTTGTTCAAGCAAATGGCCAAGGTCAGCATCACGCACGTCCCGTACAAGGGCGGCGCGCAAGCAATGACCGACATGATGAGCGGGCAAGTGCAGCTCATTTTCGAGAGCACGAGCTCAATCTCGCCGCATCACCGCGCGGGGCGGCTGCGCGGCATCGCCGTCACCGGGCTGAAGCGCTCGGCGAGCTTTGCGGATCTGCCGACCATCGCCGAGTCTGGCGTGCCCGGTTACGACGTAACGGTATGGGCCGGTCTGATCACGCCGGTGGGCGTGTCAAAAACCGTCATCGTCAAACTGAACGACGCGGTGAATAAGGCCATGGTCTCGCCGAGCCTTCTGGAGAAGTACGCGGCCAACGGCGTGGATCCGGTCGGCGGCACCGTCGAGGAATACGGTGCCCTGATCAAACGCGAAGTGGAGAAATACGCGATGATTGCGAAGACACTCAAGGCGAAAGTGGATTGAGCGATGATCACGCCGGTGACGCGGCAATGGCAGGCCTGCCGCCGCCGCGCGCGCGCCACAGCAGAAACACCACGATGCCGACGTTGAACAGGTTCCACGCCGTGCCATTGATAAACGCAGCCTGATAGGAACCGGTGAGATCGAAGATCGCGCCGCACATCCATCCGCCCAGCGCCATGCCCAGCAGGGTGCACATCAACACAGCGCCGACGCGCGCGCCCGCTTCCGCAGGCGAAAAATATTCGCGCACAATGAGCGCATAGCTCGGCACGATGCCGCCCTGGAACAGGCCGAACATGCCGGCGACGAGGTAGAGCGAGGGAAGCCCATCCACGAACAGGAACATCAGCAGCGCTATTCCCTGCAGCACGGAACCCACCAGCAGCGTTTTCAGCCCGCCGATGTGATCGGAAATCCTTCCGGAGACCAGACGGCTGACAATACCCATCGCCATCATCAGCGACAGCATCTCCGCACCGCGAGCCGCCCCGAAGCCGAGGTCGCCGCAATAGGCAACGATATGCACCTGCGGCATCGACATGGCAAGGCAGCACGCTACGCCCGCCACACACAGCAGGCCCTGCAGCATTGCGGGAGAGAGTCCCAGCGGACGCGACCGATCAACGACGGGCAGGTTGTAATGCACCGCTGTAGCCTTGGAAACGGGAGCAGCGTCAGGCTGTGCCGGGATCGGACGACGCAATACGAATGCGAGCGGCACCATCGCCACCAGGCAGAATACGCCCATGCCGAAATAGGTTTCGCGCCAGCCCGCAGCATCGAAGAAGTAGCGCAGCACCTGCGACCACACGGCACCGGCAAGGTAGTTGCCGCTCATGCAGATGGCGATCGCAATGCCGCGGTTGCGGCTGAACCACTTGGAAGTGTCTGCCGCGAGTGGCGCGAACGTAGCCGCGCTGCCGAGAAACCCCATCAGCAGGCCCTGCGCGGCGCTGAACTGCCACAAGCTGTCTGAGGCCCCGGCAGTGAAGAATCCAGCACTCAGGCCAATCGCGCCGATGAGCACGGGTACGATTACGCCAAAACGGTCGGCGAGCCGCCCCATGACGATGCCACCAAGCCCGAATCCGATCATCGCCATGGTGTACGGCAGAGAGGCATCTCCCCGCGCCACACCGAACTCGGCCTGAATACGCGGCAGGGCGACGGTAACGGCGTAAACACCAGAGCCGCCGATAGTCATCAGCAGCAGCGAGACGAAAAGGCGCGTCCACGCGTAGGGAGATTCGATACCGCTGCTGGACCTGATAGGGACTGTCATGTTTCTTCCTGAACGGATTGCCCGTCAGCACACCCATTCCAGAATATCGCTGATCGAGCACTCGAGATTACGCATTGTGCTGCATATCGTCACCCGATTGCAAAACGGAACATAGCGATCCACGTCAGAATCGCCGCTCGCCGCATGCGCCCGCATTCCGGGCGGAGCCAGGACTTAACTGCAATTTCGCGCAATTGACCGCAGGCTACTCCGTGGATACAGTGCCTGTCAGCGAAAGACACTGTCGTCGAGGGGAAGAAAAACAATTAGTCCTGAGGGGAAAAACATGATCTTAGTCGTGAAGAACTCCGTAGTCGTGTTACTCGCAGCCGCGCTTACCGGTACTACAGGTGGTGTTGCGGCACAAGCCACTTCGACAAGCTCAGGACAGGCTTATCCGGTGAAACCGATGCGCATCATTGTGCCGTTTCCGCCGGGCGGCGCAACAGACATCGTGGGCCGCTACATAGGGATTAAACTCGGTGAGACGTTCGGGCAGCAAGTCGTCGCCGATAACCGCGGCGGGGCAAACGGAACGCTGGGGCTCGACCTCGCCGCCAAAGCACCGCCGGACGGCCACACGCTGGTGATCGGGCAGACCGGCAATCTCAGCATCAGCCCCAGTCTCACCAAGGTGGGCTACGACACGCTGCGCGATTTCGCGCCGATCACGATGGTGGTCGCGTCACCGCATGTCATAGCGACCCATCCGGCACTGCCCGTGCGCTCGGTAAAGGAGCTGGTCGCCCTCGCGAGATCGAGGCCCGGGGAGCTCAACTACGCGTCTACTGGCGCTGGCAGCGCGGGACATCTGGGTGTCGAGTTGTTCAAGAAAATGATGAAAATAAATCTTACGCACGTACCCTACAAGGGTGCCGCGCAGGGTTTCACCGATCTCATAGCAGGTCAGGTGGCGATGATATTCACCTCCGTGCTGTCGACGCAGAGTTTCGCCAGGACCGGACGGGTGCGTATGATGGCCGTGGCCAGCCCGCAGCGTTCGCCCTCCGCACCCGATACGCCGACGCTCGCCGAGTCCGGCTTTCCCGGCATCGAATTGACGTCGTGGTGGGGCGTGCTCGGTCCCGCGGCGATGCCCAAGGACGTCGTCGCGCGGCTCAATACGGAAATCGTGAGAATCATGGGTACGGCGGACGCGCGCGATCGCATCGGAGCCCTGGGCGCCGACATCATCACCAGCACACCGTCACAGTTTGCCGACTATATCAAGCTCGAGAACGCGAAATGGGGGCAACTGATCAAGGAAACGGGCGCGCGAGTCGATTGACCGGCACGGCGACAGAGCATGCATACTCGCGTCCCCTCCATTGTTGATTTTCAGGTGAAGCCTTTTCCATGAATGCATCAACCAGCAGCATCGCCGGCGAATTGCGCATCTACGGTAATTTGTCCCTGCTGGAAATGGCGCCTGTCCTGTTGGCCGCCGATCGAATTTACCCGGGCAAGACGGTGATAGAACATGGCGGCGTAATGAACCTGTGGGGACGCAGGAGCGATCTCGCAAGCCTCCATGCCGCAGGCGAATGCGATCTCGCCGCCAATTCCGAAACCCAGATTCTGCGCGGGGCATCGTCCAACCCGGATTTGCGCATCCTGTTTACCGTGGCCCAGTATCCGTACCGCCTCGTGGCGCGACGCTCGGCGGGCATCGGCAGCCTGGCCGGCTTGCGCGGCAAGAAAGTTGGCACCATGGCGAAATCATCCGCTGAGTTTTGCCTGGATCGCCTGCTGCGCACCGTGGGTTCGTCGGCGGATGAGGTCGCGATCGTGCCCTACATGGCGAAAACGGCTGCACCGCTCACCGACATACCGGCTGCGCTAAAGCGCGGCGATCTCGACGCGGCGGTATTGTGGGAGCCGGTGTTGCAAAAAGCTGTCAGGGCGATCGGCGACGATGCCATCGTGTTTCGCGATGCTTCGGCCTACAGCGAACAGTTTTGTTTATGCAGTTCGCAGGCCAAGCTCGAAGATGCGGCGTTGCGGGGCAAGATTGTTGAATTCCTGCGCGCGCTGATCGCCGCCACACAGACACTGCAGCGCGAGCCGCTGGCGGCGCAGCAACTGGTGGCCGATGCGGCGGAACTCGATATCGAAACCGTTCGTGATTCGTGGCCATACCTCAGTTACCCCGGCACACTGTCGCCCCGTCTGCTCGACGCTTTGTTGCCGGTAGATGCATGGCAGGCAAAACATGCGGGGCGTGCGCCAAACACGCGCGACGCGCTGGCGAAGCTGATCGACGGCAGTGTGCTGCGCGAAGCACTCGCATCGTAATGCAGGCATCCGCAGCGCACAGGCTACTCCCTATACCGTTTGTTTCGCAAAATTACCCCGTTCGGGCTGAGCTTGTCGAAGCCCTGTGTCATAGCACTGCCCTGTGTCATAGCACTGCCCTTCGACAAGCTCAGGGCGAACGGACATTAAGTGAACAACGTTGGGTCTACTCGACCTTTAAATTCAGCGCACGCACTACTTTGCCCCAGCGCTGGATTTCGGATTCGATAAGCTGGCCGAATTCTTCGGGTGTGCTCAATGCGATTTCCACGCCCACGTTCTTCATGGCATCCATCATATCCGCCGAGCGCATGACTTTATGCACTTCGGCGTTCAACAACTCGACAATCGGACGCGGTGTGCGCGCGGGCGCCAGCAACCCCAGCACGGCATCCGCGCTATAGCCCGGAACGCCTGCTTCCGCGATCGTGGGCATTTCAGGTGCGGATGCGGAACGCTTGGGACTGGCGATGCCCAAGGCGCGCAGCCGCCCGCTTTGTATGTGGGGCTTCACCGTCAGCGCGTTGCCGAATACCAGCGCCACCTGCCCGGCCAGTACCGCCGTCAGCGCCGGCCCCGCACCTTTGTACGGGATCTCGCGCAGCTTGATGCCCGCCATCTGGTTAAACAATTCCGCGGCTAAATGCGCCGAACTGCCGGATCCGCCGGAGGCATAGTCGATTTGCCCCGGCTTCGCCTTGGCCAGCGCAATCAACTCTTTGACATTGCGCACCGGCAGGGAACCATGCACCACCAGCACATAAGGCGATGTCGCCGCCATGGAAACCGGCGCAAAATCCCGCACAGTGTCGTAGGGCAGCTTTGCATACAAGCTGGGATTTACCGAGTGCGGGCTGGACACAAACAGCAGCGTGTAGCCATCGGCAGGCGCATGCGCGACGTTTTCAGTTCCTACGATGCCGTTGGCCCCCGCGCGATTGTCCACGACGATTTGACGTTTGAGCGATTCGGACATGCGTGCCGCCAGGTGCCGCGCGATCACATCCGTGCCGCCCCCCGGCGCGAACGGAACCACCATGCGTATCGGTTTTACCGGGTAAGCCTGCCCTGAGCCCGTCGAAGCAGTTTGTGCAAACGTTGCGCCGTTGCCGGTACCCGCTATGATCACGGCGACGACGACAGCAGCCGCGCATGCGCGCGTATTAAAATAATCAGGCATCAGTGTTGCTTTCAAAGATCGTAACAACTCAGCCGCTATGAATATTACTTTAAGAGTGCCTAACAAAAGGAATGGGCCACCGTTCATGGTTCGACAAGCTCACCACGAACGGCTCACAAAATAACCGTTCGCCCTGAGCCTGTCGAAGGGTGGATGGTCATTTTGTTAGGCACTCTAAGTGAGTATAGTGCAAGTTGACATAAAGGACGGTGAGCCGATGATTCAACGACCGCAGAACGTGCACGCCCAGTACCACGCCCATGTTTACTTTGACGCGAAATCAACTGAGCAGGCACGCGCGCTTTGCCAAACTGCCGCGACTTTATTCGGCGTGACCATGGGGCGCGTCCATCAGAAACTCGTGGGACCCCATCCTCACTGGAGCTGCCAGCTTGCGTTCGACTCGACCCAGTTCGATGCGCTGATTCCGTGGCTCGATACGAACCGCAACGGCCTGAACATTCTGGTCCACGCGCAAACCGGCAACAACATCGAGGATCACACGACTCATGCGTCGTGGCTGGGAGAGCCTGCCACGTTGGATCTTTCCCGCTTCAAGGCGTAAGAGAACTGCTCAGTGTTCTATTGCAACACCGCAAGCCTCCACCATCAGGAGCACAGCCCATGCATGCCATCATCGAAAATCGAGTATTCGTGCGCCTGATAGCAGGTAGCGGTCTCGCAGTGTGTACGGCCTGCGCGCTGGCGCAGCAAGCCTGGCCGAACCGGCCGATACGTCTTATCGTACCTTTGGCGCCGGGCGGCACCACCGACATACTCGCGCGCACCATGGGACCGCTGCTGACGGCGGGCCTTGGACAGCCGGTGGTGGTGGACAATCGCGGCGGCGCCGGCGGCGTGGTCGGCGTCGATGTGGTGGCAAAGGCGCCGCCCGACGGCTACACCATGCTGCTGATTTCCAGTGACACCTACACCGTCAACGCAGGTTTGTTTGCAAAGCTGCCTTACGATGCACGCAAGGATTTGAAATCCATTGCCATCCTCGCGGCCTCCCCCACCATGCTGAGCGTGCACCCTTCGCTGCCGGTACATTCCGTGCGCGAGCTGGTGGCATTGTCGAAGCAGCGCCCCAAGGACCTGAGTTACGGCGTCGGCGGCGCGGGCGGGCAGGTGCGCATGGAGATGATCAAAATGCAAACCGGCCTGCAAATCACTAACATTCCCTACAAAGGCTCGGGCCCTGCGCTCATCGACTTGGTGGCAGGGCACATACAGGCGGGCTTTTTCAACCTGGTAGCAACCGCGCCGTTTGTCGACTCCGGCCGCGTGCGCGGCCTAATCATTACCGGCAGCAAACGCTCGGACCGTCTGCCAAAAGTGCCCTATGCAGCCGAAGCCGGCATCAAGGGCTTCGAGGAAAACGCGGGCTACATCATGATGGTGCCCAGTGCTACGCCGGCAGAAATCATTGTGCGCCTGCACCGCGAGATCATCAGGACCTTGGGCACGCCAGAAGTCAAAAGCCGGCTTGCGGCGGAAGGCTCGGAAGTCATCGGCAGTTCGACCGAACAGGCAACGGCGACGCTGCTGCGCGACCTCGACGTCATGACGGATCTGATCCGCCGCACAGGAATAAAACAACAGTAAACACAGCACTAACCATCACAGGGAGCGCAGCAAAATGCAAAAACCAAACAGTTCCATCAGAAAAGCATCGCCGGTGGTATTTACCGGCTGCGAGATGACCAATGGCATGCAGGCGGCTGCGGGCGGTCAGCGGCGGCACGTGTCGGTCAACGGCAAACGCGTGAAGACCATCGATGTGCATGCGCACTGCATCGTGCCGGAGGCGTTCGCGCTCGCCGGAAAAACTGCCGCCGATCATCAGTTTCCCGACCTCGATGAAGTGGGGACTAAGCGCATGGCAGCCATGGACCAGCAAGGCGTCGATATTGAGGCGCTCAGCATCAACCCGTTCTGGTATCGCGAGAAGCGCGACCTCGCCGCCGAAATCTGCCGCATCCAGAATGAAAAGCTCGCCGAGATGTGCGCCCTGCATCCCGACCGGCTGGTCGCCTTCGCTTCGGTAACGCTGCAAGACCCGGCACTGGCTGTCGAGCAACTTGTGCATGGCGTGAAGAAGCTCGGTTTGCGCGGCGCGGCAGTCGGCGCAAGCTGTGCCGACCAGGAATTCTCCGACCCGAAGTTTCACCCGTTCTGGGCCAAGGCCGAGGAACTCGGCGTGCTGATTTTCATACATCCGCAAAGCACGCCCGAACTGAGCCGGCGCTTCAAGGGCAACGGCTGGCTCGCCAACACCATCGGTAATCCGCTCGACACCACCATCTGCCTGTCGCACCTGATTTTCGACGGCACGCTGGATAAATTCCCCAATCTCAAGCTGTGCTCGGCGCACGGCGGCGGCTACCTGCCGTCGTACGCGCCGCGCTCAGATCATCCGTGCCGCGTGGCGCCATGGCATTGCGACGCCAACGTCAAGCTGAAAAAGAAACCGACCGAATACCTGAAAACGATGTACTACGACACGCTGGTGTTCACGCCCGAGATGCTGCGCCATCTGGCGACCATGGTCGGCGTCAGCCAGTTGGTGATCGGTACCGACCATCCGATTCCGTGGCACGAGGATCCGGTTACGCACATCATGAATACGCCCGGTTTCACCGACGACGAGCGTATCGCCATGCTTGGTGGTACTGCGGCAAAACTGCTGGGTATCAAGCCGTAGCGCGCGAGGCGCCCGGCTTTTCGAATGGCGCCCTGGTCGGCGAGACTGTCGTCGACTAGGCACACACCGGTCGGGCATCATCGCGTGCCGCGTTGCTCTGCATGTGCAAAGCCGCGGGCCGGTGACGCAACTTTCCCCGTTAGTTCTCGACCAGACCGCCGATGTCCGCAAGATCCGCTGCGAAGCGCAGATCGATCTTGCGCGCATCGCCGCTCGTGCTCTTTTCATCACTGGTAAAACGGCCTTCCACCCGCTTCGCGGTATTAACCTTTACTGCGCTCGTGCCTATGCCCGACAAGTTCATATTGGAGCCTGGAGGTTTAAAGAAATACAAACCCTTGATTTCCCCGCTTTGATCGACTTCAAATTGCGCATACGCCGTACTGTCGAGGTACGGCCCCCGTTGCAACGCCATTACCTTGCGCTCTTTTTTCAGCGCGGCGGTCATGGCTTTCTTGTCCAGCGGCGACTCACTCAAGATCACCACAGTCAGTTGTTTCTTATCGGAGTCTACGGCACGAAAAGCATAGATATCCTTGAAGGTGAGCGACACACGCTGAGATCCGATCGCTCCAACGAACGTGCCACCCGCAGAATCCGCTGCCACCGCGGGCATGTTCCACGCCACCAGAGCAGCAAGAACGAAAAATAAGCCGAACTTTTGTATCCCGAAAAAAAGAGTCTTCACGATATTGCTCCCAAGAAAGATGTACGTTCGGTTGCTGCCTCGATCAAATCCCAAAAAAGCTCCTTGAGCGTTCACGCCCGGTCAGTGAAAGAATTTTGCGACGATTTGCAAGGTGCGGTACACCCCCCAGGCTAGCGGAATTCCCACCGCAGCCCACGCTACCACCACCACAGGGCTCACCGCATCATGGCTACCCTCGCTGTCATGCGCAAGCTCGGAAACAGCTTCTTTTTCGTGCGCCAGGCGCTTTTCTTCGGCCAGCTCGGCGTCGGTCATGAACCACTTGTCGGCCAGCGGACGCACCATCAGGTTGCAAATCAAGCCCACCATCAGCATGCCGGTGAGGATGTACATGGTCTGGTTATATACCTGCTCACGCGGCAACCCCAGGCTAAGCTGGTATTCACGCATGTAATTCACCACGACCGGGCCCAACACGCCGGCGGTGGCCCAAGCCGTGAGCAGGCGACCATGAATGGCACCGACCATCTGCGTGCCAAAGATATCGGCCAGGTAAGCCGGCACGGTCGCAAAACCGCCGCCGTACATGCTCAGAATGACGCAAAACGCGGCCACAAACAATACGATACTGCCCGCCGCTGCGCTGCCCGGCACGCCAAAATACAACACAGCACCCAGCACAAAAAATACGACATAAGTAATTTTGCGGCCAAGCGTGTCGGACAGGCTGGCCCAGAAGAAACGCCCGCCAATGTTGAACAAACTCAGCAGCGCGGTAAAGCCCGCCGCCACGGTGGCAATGGCTGCCAGTTGCGTCTTGTCGAGTTCGTCAAACTTTTGGGCTACTCCGATCAGGGAGCCGCCAAACACCTCCTGCAGCATCGGCGAGGCCATGCCGATCACGCCGATGCCGGCGCTCACGTTCATGCACAACACCATCCAGATCAGCCAGAACTGGGGAATGCCCCAGACCTTGCTGACGTGAACGTGGCGTTGCGTGATCATTGCATTGCCGGCTTGCGCGAGTGGTGGTGTCCAGCCGGCGGGCTTCCAGCCTGTTTCGGGCACGCGGTAACCGAGCGCACCGGCCATCATGAAAACAAAGTACACCAGCGCCATCACCACCAAAGTCTGCGTTACACCGACGCTGGTCGGCGTGGCGAAAATCTTCATCAAATCAGCCGCCAGTGGTGAGCCAATCATCGCACCGCCGCCAAAACCCATGATGGCCATGCCGGTGGCCATGCCGCGGCGGTCAGGAAACCACTTGATCAAGGTCGACACCGGTGAAATGTAGCCCAGCCCGAGCCCGATGCCGCCAATCACCCCGGAGCCCAAAATCACTATCCAGAACTGGTGCAAGTAAACGCCCAATGCCGAGATGAGCATTCCGCCACACCAGCAAAATGCCGATACCACACCGGCCTTGCGCGGGCCGGCGCGTTCCAGCCAGCCGCCCCAGGTTGCGGCGCTGGATCCGAGCAACACGAAAAACAGCGTATACATCCAGCCCAGCGTTGAGATTTCCCAGTCGCAGGTGGTGGTGAACAGTTCGGCAAAAAAGCCGACATCGGGGCCACACGGGATGGCCTCTGTGATGCCCAACGCCCTGGACAGCGGCAACCAAAATACGGAGAACCCATACGCCATGCCGATACACAAGTGGATCGCAAGCGCGGCGGGAGGGACCAACCATCGGTTGAAACCAGGTCCCGCGATGATGCGTTCTTTGTCCAGAAACCCTGGCATTTGTATTCCCTTACTGCCTCACCCGAAAAGGTGGACGCAGCATCACCGTCCGTCAGTCGTTAAGCGAAATTTAATTCGAGCCTGACCTTATATCGCGCAACGGTTCGTGCACAACTGTTGGTAGTTCGCGCCGTGTTAGGCTAGCGCCATCGCAGAAATCGGAACGATTCGACGCTTTGGCATTGCATCATAGGTGCGGCCGTTCATTTCTCGGCCAAATTTGTCTTTCCGTACACCGCCCCATTGTTTAAAGAAAAATGCGATGTGGTGTTCTTCGCATTGCTCGCGAATATCTTGCGCCCACTTCTCCATCATTGGTCGCGCCTTCGGCCCCGACTCGCCACCAACAATAACCCAATGAATGCCCGTTAAATCAAGTTTGCTGAGTGGTCCGATTAGCGGCTCACAAGAGAGAAAGCGCACCGCGGCGGGCACGCGGCGCAAGTCGTCAATTCTGTGTAGTACGCGAGAATCTTCCACACTGACCCCCATCCAGACGTTCGCGGGCCATGGTAACCGTGACGACAGTTTTGCAAGCCGGCCAGCGCGTTTAGTCAGAACTTGATAAGTATGCTGTGGCGAAGCGGCCATGGTCTTGAATACGCGTTGAATAAATTCAAGCGGCACCGCTTCCTGAAACAAATCGCTCATCGAATTCACAAACACTGTGCGCGGTTTCTGCCACTGCAACGGTCGCTCGACAAGGTCTTCGTGTAAAGTGGGCTTAAATCCGTCGGGGTAACGTGAACTGCCCATTGCTTGCAATCGCTTCGCCATGCGCTCGGCATAGCAATGCTTGCAGCCCTGCGATATCTTGACGCAACCCGTCACCGGATTCCACGTCATTTCAGTCCATTCGATGTTCGATCTGCTTGCCACGCTGCGCCCCACTTTTAGCGTTCTACTTCAAAAATAAAAACCACGTTGCGTCAGATCGGACGCTGCGCTATTCCATATTTTATGCGCGAGGTCTTTCCTTGAAAACAAGATCAAGCGATACAACTCGGCTCGCCTGGCGTTCTTGAAAACAGGTCGATTCAAAGAAGGCTTTAATCCGGTTTGTTCCACCAGCTTGATCCAGTAGTTCTCAAACGCTTGCGGCGCTTCGCGCTTATTTAATTGCTTGGCAGGAACATGAACTCGCCAATTCGGTGCAACGAGGTCGAACGAACCGCCACCGTCACGGTATTGCGTGATCAGATTGCGTCGTAGGTCCATCAAACTAAAATGGGCGATGATGTCAACGTGCTTGAGTTTGGCTAACGCGCTGATTACCGAGAACTGCAGCAGGTTCAAGTTGAACGGGTCAAGCACTGCCAAATTGAGCCCCGAGTGATCTACGTGCTTAATTGCCTGAACGACAGTTTCGTGCGCAGGCCCCAGCAATAAAATTGGCTTGCCACCACGGCGGGAAATTCGCTCCGCACAAACCCTGAGGTTTTCCGAGTCGATATCGCCGATGATAAATTTCGTGAATGCCCCACCTTTCAGAATTGACTGACTAAATGCGCTGACAGCGCTACCATCCTGCCATTCCTTTCCAAAGCGTTCGTATACGCGCCCCGGACCGCAGAACAAGTCTATGTAAGTACGTTGGGAGAAATGAGTACGGGCGGCCCAGCAAGCATCCACATAACGGCGAATGCGGTCCGTTTTATCGGTAGACCAAAATCCAACGGAAAGCGCGCGCAAGCCATCAATCGGATCGTCGACATATCTAACGCGCGAAGCCATAACCTTTCCATGATCAAGAGCAGATAAGATTACTGATTATATATACAGTTAACTAATTACCTAAGCTGAAATAAACGATAAGTAGCAATGTATAAATAAGTATTTGTTTTTAAACATATTTTTATTATGGCTCACTTCACCATCTGCATCGCTTGCCAAAGTTTCGACGGCGTCAGTGGCATATCCAGGTGCTTCACCCCTACCGGCCTAACAGCATCCAGCACCGCGCTGACGAGTGACGGTATCGATGCCGTGCATCCCGACTCACCCACCCCCTTGACGCCGAGCGGACTGACCTTGCTGGTGGTGGCATGTTCCTCACCGCGCAGTTCGGGCACCAGTCCCGCGCGCGGCATGATGTAATCCATGAAACTTGCGCTGAGCGGTTGCCCGGATTTCTGGTCGTAGACGATTTGTTCACCAAACACCTGGCCCGCACCCTGCACCACGCCGCCGTGCAACTGGCCTTCGACGATGGCGTGGTTGATGACGACGCCGCAATCATCCACCGCACAGTACGACACGATTTGCGATGCGCCGGTTTCTCTGTCGATTTCAACTTCTGTGATATGACAACCGTTGGGAAACGTCGAGCCAAATTTGCCTTCAGCCATGACGCTGATGGTCCTGGATTTTGCGAGTTCGGCGAGCTTGATCGCGCGCTTCGATTCGCTGGATTTGAATTCACCCTTTGCATACTGCACTTGCGACGGTTCGAGTTTCAACTCAAGAGCAGCAAGCGCCTTGCCTTCCTCGATCAGCTTTTGCGCTGCGAGGTAGCTGACGCTGCCCACGCCCACCGTGGTGCGCGAGCCGCCGGTGTGGTTGCCTTCGAGCTTGCTGCCCGGCGCGCACTGCACGACCTTCACCTTTTCCAACGGAATGCCCAGCGCAGTGGCGACGATGGTGCCCAGCGTGGTTTCGTGGCCGTGGCCCTGCGCCTTGGAGACGGTGTACAGCGTCACCGTGCCGCTGGCATCGAGCTGCATTTCCACTTCGTCCTTCGGCGCATTGCCGGCGCCGGAGGCTTCGATCACGGTGGAAATGCCGATGCCGCGCAGCTTGCCGACCTTGGCCGATTGCGCGCGACGCGCGTCAAAGCCCGCCCAGTCGGCAAGCACCAGCGCTTTCGACAGCACGCCCGGCAGATCGGCATTTTCGTAGACGGAACCGGTGGGCGTTTTGTACGGAAATGCATTCGGCGGAATGAAGTTGCGGCGACGCAGGTCGGCTTTGTCCATGCCCAGTTCGACAGCGGCCTGATCGACAAAACGTTCGACCACATAGGCGATGTCCGGTCGCCCCGCGCCGCGGTACGACCCGACTGGCGTGGTGTTGGTGAGCGGCACGCGAAACAACGCATACAAAGCAGGTATGTGGTACACGCCGGTCAGGCAGGTGGTGGTGTTGCGGATATGCCCCGCGGAACCGGGCGTGAGATAAGCGCCCATGTCGGCGATCCAGTTGAGCCGAAAGGCGACAAATTTGCCGTCGCGATCCATCGCGAGTTCGCCTTCAGCGATGTTGCCGCGCCCGTGGTTGTCGGTGAGAAAACTTTCCACGCGCGAGGACACCCATTTCACCGGCCGGCCGGAAGCCTTGGCGGCGATCATCAGCGCGCAGTATTCGGGGTAGGCCGGCGTGCGCTGGCCAAACCCGCCGCCGACATCGAGCGCTTCGAATATCAGTTTGTCTTCGGGCACCTTGGTCCACGACGACATCATCTTGCGCAGCGTGGTCACGCCCTGCATCACCACGTTGAAGTGGTACGAATCCGCTGCAGGGTTGTAGGCAACCATGCATGCGCGCGGCTCCATCGGACTCGGTGTCACGCGCGTGGAGTCAACCTTGAGCCGCGTCACGTGCGCCGCGTTCTTGATGGCTTCTGCGACGGCGGCTTCGTTGCCGGTCTCGGTCTCGTACACCAGATTGCCGGGTACGGCGTCGTCGAGTTGCGGCGCGCCGGAGGCGAGCGCTTGTTCCGGATTGACGATGGCCTGGAGTTCTCGATACTCGACTTCCACCAGCTCGCCGGCATCCGCCGCAGCGTCAGCACTCTCCGCCACCACCAGCGCCACGGCCTCGCCGACAAAGCGCACCTTGCCATGCGCGAGCACCGGGCGATCCAGCGCGCACGCCTTCATGCCGCCCTTGCCCGGCGTGCCGAGCACATGTGCCACGCGCACATACCCCGCCGCAACCGCATCCGCGCCCGTGAACACGTGCGTGACGCCGCGATGCGCCAGCGCAGGCTTGATGTTGATCGACACGATCTCGGCATGCGCGTGATCGGAGCGCACAAAGTAGCCATAGAGCTGGTTCGGCGCACTCCAGTCGGCGGCATATTTGCCGGCGCCGGTAATCAGACGCTGGTCTTCTACCCGGCGGCCGTCGTGGCGATGTGCGTCATGTGTTGTGTGGGCGTCCATGTTGATATTTTCCTTGAAACAGATTGGATCGTATTGGAATAATGAAATGGCGAATGGTAAACCGGGTGAGCGATTGGGGGCAGTCAAGCGACTTTTATTATGGTACGCCAATGGTAGATTTTAGTGCAGGGAACAGGTTTCGTTGGGAACCCTCACATTGTTTCATCCGGCGCTGTGTTATGGGCACCCGCCTACGCACGCTTTACACCGCATTGATGCGCAGCTAACTTGCCGTTACTTTAACCAGTTTTTGCAGGCAACGAATCCGCGCTGGCTTCGGAATATCCGGGAATGACCGCGAGAACGACACGTAGGCGACCTCTCCCACATAAAGATCGCCGTGTGAATCCACCGCCATGCCGTGCGGAGAAATAAACTGCCCCGGCCCGGTGCCACGCGCGGGGTCGGCTTGGACGGTGGCCAGCAGCTTGCCCTTGCTGTCCATCACACTGATGCGTGGACCGATGTTCGGGTGGTTACGGTTGACTGATAAATGCGGCCCCAGTTCGGCTATGTAGCAAAGCGGACATTTGCCGCTGGTCATGAAAAGGCCGCTGGGGCGATGCAGGTTATTCCACTGAGTTTCGTAACGGCCATTGCCGTCAAACACCTGCACACGATGATTCTCCCGGTCCGCGACATAGACCCAGCCATCCGCGTCACAGGTAATGTTGTGCGCAATGTTGAACTCTCCGGGTCTGGTGCCGGGGCTGCCCCAGGAAAATAACAATTTCCCGTTCGGTGAGTATTTATGTACGCGGGCGTTGCCATAGCCGTCCGAGATATAGATATCGCCTTGTGGCGACAGCGCGGTATGGGTGCAGCGATTAAACGGCTCCCCGCTCATATACGCCGATGACTTGCCGGGAATGCCGATGGTCAGCAGCACTTTGCCGTCCAGCGTGCATTGCCGCATCGTGTGATCGCCATCGTCGGTCAGGAAGATGGTGTCATCGGCGCCCATGTGGACACCGTGCGCGTTCTTGAACACGCCTTCTCCGAAAGACCGCAGAAAATTGCCCTCGCGATCAAACACCACCATCGGGTGCGGGCCGCGGTTGAAGGCATACACATTGTCCCAGCGGTCGACGCCGACCGCGGCAACATCGCCGCTATCCCAGCCGTCGGGCCACTTCGCCCAGCCGTCCTGCGCCTGGTATGCGAAATCGCCGCTTCCCATGATGCCGCTGCTCATGTTCGATTCCTGTCGAGGGTGTTCATTGTGCTTTCACCTTACCTCTTGTATTGCCCGCCAAAGCTTGGAAGGTGTCAACGGCATATCAAGCTTTTGCACACCGAGCGGGCGCAGCGCGTCTATCACCGCATCGACAAGCGAGGGTATCGACGCAGTGCAGCCGGATTCACCCATGCCCTTGACACCGAGCGGACTGACCTTGCTGGTGGTGGGGTGTTCTTCGCCGCGCAATTCGCGCAGCAGGCTGGCGCGCGGCATGTAGTAGTCCATGAAGCTCGCGGTGAGCGGCTGACCGGATTTGTGGTCGTAGATGATGTGTTCGCCGAACACCTGACCCGCGCCCTGCACCACGCCGCCGTGCAACTGGCCTTCGACGATGGCGTGGTTGATCACCACGCCGCAGTCATCTACCGCACAGTACGACACAATTTCCGGCGCACCGGTTTCCCTGTCGATTTCGACTTCGGTGATGTGGCAGCCATTGGGAAAAGTGGAGCCGAATTTGCCATCGGCCTTGAGGGTGAGCGTTTTTGTCTTCGCAAGGTCCGCAAGCTTGATGACACGCGGCGATTCATTCGAGCGAAACTCGCCCTTCGCGTATTGCACCTGCGACGGCTCCACCTTGAGTTCCAGCGCGGCCAGCGACTTGCCTTCTTCAATCAGCTTCTGCGCCGCGAGAAAACACACACTACCCGCACCCACCATGGTGCGCGAGCCGCCGGTGCCATTGCCCTCAAGTTTGGTGCCCGGCTCGCACTGCACGACCTTGACGTGTTCCATGGAAATGCCGAGCGCATCCGACACGATCATCGCCATCGTCGTTTCGTGGCCGTGGCCCTGTGTTTTGGCGACGGTGTAGACCGTAATCGTACCGTTCGCTTCGAGCGTCAATTCGATTTCGTCAGTGAAGTTGCCTGCACCGGTGGGCTCGATCACCACCGCGATGCCGATGCCGCGCAGCTTGCCTGCCGCCGCAGATTGCGCGCGGCGCGACGCAAAACCCTGCCAGTCGGCGAACTTCAGCGCCTGCTGCAGCAGCCCCGGAAAATCAGCATTTTCATAGACGGAACCCGTCGGTGTTTTGTACGGGTAGGCGTCATTGGATATGAAGTTGCGCCGCCGCAACTCTGCGCCATCGATCCCCAGTTCAACGGCAGCCTGACTCACGATGCGCTCGACCGCGTAGGCAACGTCGGGGCGCCCCGCCCCACGGTACGCGCCCACCGGCGTGGTGTTCGTCAGCGGCACGCGGTATGCCGCATACAACGCAGGAATGCGGTACACCCCTGTCATGCAGGTAGCGGTATTGCGGATGTGGCCTTGCGGCCCCGGCGCGAGATAGGCGCCAAACTCGCTGATCCAGTCGAAGCGCATCGCCAGAAATTTGCCGTCGCGGTCCATCGCGAGCTGGCCGTCGATGACGGTGGCGCGTCCATGATTGTCCGCGAGAAACGCTTCGACACGCGTGGCAACCCACTTCACCGGCCTGCCGCTGGTCTTGGCTGCGATCATCAGCGCCAGATACTCTGGATAAGCCGGCGAACGCTGGCCGAAACCGCCGCCGACATCGCGCACTTCAAGAATCAGCTTGTCTTCCGGAACCTTCGAGTAAGTGGATAACGCCTTGCGTATGGTGGTGACGCCCTGCATCGGTACGTTGAAGCGATATACACCGGTCGCCGCATCGTACTGCACGAGGGCCGCGCGCGGCTCCATCGGACTGGGCGATACGCGCGTGGACACCACCTTGAGCCGCGTGACGTGCGCAGCGCCCTTGATCGCGGCGGCCACGGCCTGCTCGTCGCCGGTCTCGGATTCGAAAACCAGATTGCCGGGCACGGCCTCATCCAGTTGCGGCGCGCCCGGTGCCAGCGCTTCCTCCCCGTCGGTCAACGCCGGCAGCTCACGGTACTCGATCTCAACCAGTTCGGCGGCATCCGCTGCTGCGCCGGCGCTTTCCGCCACGACCAGCACCACCGCCTCGCCGACGAAGCGCACTTTGCGGTGCGCCAATGCCGGCCGGTCCAGCACCCGCGGTTTCATGCCATTGCGTCCCGGGAATGCCGCCAACGCATTCTGCCCTCTAATGTAACCCTCGCGCACGGCGTCTTCACCGGTGAATACGTGTTTGACGCCGGGATGCGCCAGCGCGCGCGCCGTATTCACCGAGATAATCTCTGCATGCGCATGATCCGAACGCACGAAATGACCATACAGTTGCCCCGGCGCATGCCAGTCCGCGGCAAATTTGCCGGTGCCGGTGATGAGACGGAAATCTTCTACCCGTTTGCCGCTATGGTGATGATCGTGGTGCGTGTCGTGCCCGTCGTGCGTAGTCATGGTGGGTGTTCCTTGAAGCGAGGTTGAATCAAGCTGGGAAGCAGATGGTAAACCGGGCGGGCGCTAGCCGCCAGTTCGCGTCACGTCCGATAACCTGCGGACATATGTGGACTGGCGGGCGGGTCGGCGACCCGTGGCTTTACTCGACGCGGATGCCGGCGAGCTTGACGATCTTGCGGATCTTCTCGATCTCGGTACGGACGAAGCGGGAGAATTCCTCCGGCGTACTGGATCTTCCCTCTTCGCCCTGATTCTGGAATTGCTTCTTGATGTCCGGGAGTTCCACGATGCGCGCGATCTCTTTGCTGATCTGGTTAACCACCGGTCGCGGCGTGCCGGTGGGCGCGAACACGCCAAACCACGCCTGAAATTCGTAACCGGGCAACGCAGCCTCGGCCATCGTTGGCACATCGGGCAGGATCGCCACACGGCGCGCGGTAGTCACCGCCAACGGCAGCAACCGCGCGTCCCTGATAAACGGCAACGCCGGCACCAGGGGTGTCAGGACATAATGTATGCGCCCGGTCACGATGTCGACGAGCTGCTCCGGTACGCCCTTGTACGGCACATGCACGACGTCAAGGCCGGCGGCAAAACGAAATTGCTCCGCATTCAGATGCATGCCGCTGCCGACGCCGGACGTGCTGAAGTTCAACTGCCCCGGCTTTTGCTTGGCCAGCGCGATGAGCTCCTTGACCGATTTCACGCCGAGCGACGGCGCCACCACCAGCAGGCTGGTCGTGATGGTAATCTGGCTTACGCCTGCGAGATCTTTGACGGGATCGAAAGGAAGCTTCGAGTACAGCGCCGCGCTCATCGCATAAGCGATGGAGTGCACCAGCAGCGTGTAGCCGTCGGGAGTGGCTTTGGCGACGATGTGTGACCCCAACGTTCCGCCCCCGCCGCCGCGGTTGTCCACCACCACCTGCTGGTTCCAGCTGTCAGTCATCTTGAACGCGAGCCGGCGCGCGATGAGGTCGGTCGCACTGCCGCCCGTAAACGGCACGATCATGCGCACCGGCTTGTTCGGATAAGTCTCCGCCGCCCACGCCACAATCGGCACGGTAGCGAACGCCATGCCGGTGACGATAACGAAGGAGAATGATGCTCTTTGCAGACGTTGCAAATTACGCATGGCGCCTCCCATTGCTGATTGAATTTGAGGTAAGCCCGGGTGGAGGCCTGATTTCAACCGGCGCCGCGGTAAGGGCGGGGGATGAGAGAGGGCGCCATCCGTGAAACAGCAGAACACGAGCAGCGGCCCTGCGTCAAGCTTTGCGCAACTGAAAGGTGTAGCATGGCCCGACACCGACCGGAGGACTATGCCGTGGCCGCCAGCAAACCCAACGATGACAGAACCCGTGAAATAGACCTGGAAGAAGTCGCCGCGCTGATTGACGCTCTCGAGCGCGATCTGCAAAAAATCCAGGGTGATTCCCGGGACGTTCAACGCCTTCGAGACGAGGTGGAGACACTCAAGAACCTGCTGCGCTCCCCCGTGCGCAGGCACCACTGGGTGAGAGACGCGCTGCATGGCATACGCGAAGGATTCGACGACGCGCTGGACGCCGCCGTGGCCGAGGGCGTGGAGGCCGGCCGCTACGTAGCAGAAATCGGGCGCATTTTGGGAATGTGACTTAGATTCGGCGCACACCAAAACGTGAGGGAAGCGAGCGCGCCTTCCAGGGCCTTGCGGCAACGCCTTGATACGGGAAACTCCTTATGCCGCAGGCACCCAGCCGAGATGCTTGAGTGACAGACCCTCGGTATCGGTATTAGACTGGGCGTATGTTCACGTACGCATTCGTGCCCCGGCTGTCGATCGCGCTGGCCTTGTGCCTGCCGTTCGCGTTTGCCGGTGCCGCCGACTACCCTATCCGCCCGATCCGCGTGATCGTACCGTTCGTCGCGGGTGGCGGCACGGATCTTCTGGCGCGTTTCGTATCGCAACGCTTCGGTGAGCTGCTCGGCCAGCAGATCGTCGTGGACAACCGCGGCGGCGCCGGCAGCGTGCTGGGCACGCAGATTCTTGCCAGGTCGGCCCCCGACGGCTACACACTCGGCGTGTTTGACACGGCATTCGCCATCAATCCTGCTATCGCGGAGAAGTTGCCGTACGACGCCGAACGCGATTTCGTGTTCATCGCCATCATCGCGACCTCTCCCTCGCTGCTGGTGACGCACCCGGGGCTCAAGGTACGCACAGTGCAGGAGCTGGTGGCGCTGGCAAAGCGCCAGCCCGGCAAGATCTCCTTCGGCTCCGCCGGCGTAGGCTCTTCAAGCCACCTCACGGCACAGATGTTCATGACCGCCGCACAGATCGAGCTGCTGCATGTCCCTTACAAGGGCGCGGGTGCGGCGATTCTGGAGGTCCTCGGCGGCCATACCGATCTCACCTCTGTGGTACCGGGCTCGGTGATGCAGCAGCTTCAGTCCGGCGCGCTGATTCCGCTGGTCATCACCGGAAAGAATCCCTACCACACGCTGCCCAACGTGCCCACGTATGCAAGCGTCGGCCTCGGCGCCGTGAATCCGGGCGCCTTCCGGTTTCTCGTGGCGCCGGCAGGATTGCCGGTTGCGATCCAGAAAAGGCTTGCCGCCGCCATGCGCACCACGCTGGAACCCCCGGAATTCCGCAAGCGCCTGTCCGACAACGGCTTCGACGTGGAATTGCTGGTGGACGCAGAGGCCCGCGCCTATATCGTGCAGGAAATCCGCAAGTGGCGGCAGGCGGTAAAGGACGCCGGCGCTAAATAGAAACGGCCTGCCTCACTCCGGCTTGATGCCCGCCGCCGCAGCAATCTTGCGGTACTTCTCGATATCGGTCTTCTGGCGGACGCTCAACGCTTCGGCGCTGGAACCGACGATGTCGGTCGCCGCTTCGAGCTGGCGCTGCTTGTAATCGGGGGATTGAATAACACTGATGAGGTCTGCGTGCAGCTTGTCGACGATGTCCTTGGGCGTTTTTGCCGCTACCCAAATGGCGTACCACTGCACGATGTCAAATCCCGGCGCGCCTGATTCCGCGACGGTCGGCACCTCAGGCATCGCGCCGGAACGCTGTGCCGACGTTACCGCCAGCGCGCGCAGCCTGCCAGACTTGATGTGCGGGATGGCAGTCGTGGGTGCGGTCAACCCGATCGGCACATGGCCACCAAGAAGATCGATCAATGCCGGCGCGGCACCCTTGTACGGCACGTGCACCATGTCGATACCGAACGTTGTTTTCATCAATTCGCCCGCGAAATGTTGCGGCGTGCCGTTGCCGATCGATGCATAACTCAGCGCGCCCGGCTTTGCGCGCGCGAGCGCGACCAGTTCCTTCACCGATTTCACTGGCAAGGACGGATGCGCCATCAGTACCGGCGGCGTGGTGCCCACGAGCGTGATGGGCTGAAGGTCGCGCACCGGGTCGTACGGCATCTTTTTGAACAGCACGGTATTCATTGACACTTCACTCGATGCGCTCAGCAGCAGGGTGTAGCCATCGGCCGGGCTCCGCACGACGAAGTCGGTGCCGATCATCGCGCTGCCGCCAGGCCGGCTTTCGACGACGACGGACTGGCCCCAACGCTCCGTAAGCTTCTGCGCAATCGGACGCACCGTGAAATCGGAGCCGCCGCCTGTCGGATAGGTAATTACAAAACGAACTGTTTTTACAGGATAGCCCTGCGCGGCGGCCAGGGTGGCGCTTGCCGCCACCGTCGCAACCGCACCTCGCCACCACCACGAGTGTGTCATTGTCATCAGATTTCCTCTGCACGAATAAATCAAATCGGGATCACAACCCGGTCAACAGGATTATCCCGCAAACCACCAAGGAACTACGCGTCACTCGTTACGCTTTCTTTTCATCCGCCGCCCGCCGCCGGCTTGATGCGACGCACCGCGGGCACCACCATGGCAATCAGAATCAGCACAGTTGCAATCATGAACACGAGGCTGATCGGGCGCGTAAAGAACACCGTCGGGTCACCGCGCGAAATCAGCAAGGCGCGCCGCAGATATTCCTCCATCAGGGGGCCAAGCACGTAGCCGAGCAAAAGCGGCGCGGGCTCGCACTCGAGTTTCAAGAGAACATAGCCCAGCACGCCGACGAAGGCGCACAGGTAAAGATCGACCGGATTGTTGCTGACGCTGTAGTTGCCGATGCAGCAAAACATGATGATCGACGGAAACAACCAGCGGTACGGCACCCGCAACATCCTCACCCAGATGCCGACCAGCGGCAGGTTGAGAATGACCAGCATCAGGTTGCCGATCCACATGCTTGCGATGAGACCCCAGAACAGTTCCGGCTTCGACATCATCACATGCGGCCCGGGCTCTATGCCCTGCATGGTCATCGCGCCCAGCATCAGCGCCATTGTCGCGCTGGTGGGGATGCCGAGCGTGAGCATGGGAATGAACGAGGTCTGCGCGGAAGCGTTGTTGGCTGCTTCCGGCGCCGCCACGCCCTCGATCGCGCCCTTGCCGAAGCGCGACGGGTCCTTCGCGAGTTTCTTTTCAAGCATGTAGGTGGCGAACGTGGACAGCGCCGGGCCGGTGCCCGGCAGCACACCGAAGATGGCGCCCACTACCGTCCCGCGCACAGTGGGCCACGACGCGTCCTTGATGTCCTTCGCGACCGGCATCAGATTCGCGATGCGGCCGGTGAAGACTTCGCGCTTTTCCTTGAGTTCCAGATTGGCCACGATCTCGGCGACCGCGAACAATCCCACTGCGATCACCGTGAAGCCGATGCCGTCGGAAAGTTGGGGCACGCCGAAGGTGTAGCGCGACATGCCCGAATTGACGTCGGTGCCTGCCAGCCCCAGCACCAATCCCAGCACGACCATCGCCAGCCCCTTGATCACATCACCCTGCGTCATTACTGCCGACGCGACCAGCCCCATCAGCATCAGCGAACAGTACTCGGCCGCGCCGAAGGCGAGCGCCCATTCTCCCATCGGCGGTCCGGCGACCGCGATCAGCAGCGTGCCAACACACCCGGCGAAGAACGAGGCAAGCGCTGCAGTCGCGAGCGCCGGCCCGGCGCGACCCTGCCGTGCCATCTGGTAGCCGTCGATGCAGGTCACCGCCGAGGCAGTCTCGCCCGGCAGGTTGACGAGGATCGAGGTAGTGGAGCCGCCGTATTGCGCGCCGTAAAAAATGCCCGCGAGCATGATGATCGCCGGCACCGCGGGCAGGTTGAAGGTGATCGGAAACAGCATCGCGATGGTGACCAGCGGGCCGACGCCAGGCAGCACGCCGATCAGCGTGCCCAGAAGGACGCCGATGAAGCAGTACGCCAGATTCTGCAGCGACAGCGCCACGCTGAAGCCGAGCAGCAGATTATCCAGAATATCCATCAATAGCTGCCAAACAGCGGATAGGGAAGCTGCAAGCCGTAGACGAAGACTGCAGCGGCAAATGCGCTCATCAGGATGGAAAGCAGCAGCACTTCCTTGAAGCGGAACTCACGACCGGCGAGCGCGGCGATAAAGAACAACAGTATCAACGCCGGCACCAACCCCAGCTTCTCCATGGCGAAGCCGAAGGTCACGATCGAAAGCGTGATCAGCCCCAGAGGCCGCCATCCCCACGTTCCCTGCACCGGCTCGCCGGAACGGATGCCGCGGATCATCACGATGACGCCGAACAAGCACAGGATGCCTCCCAGCACCGTGGGGAAGTAGCCCGGACCCATGCGCGCCGCGAGGCCCATCGGATAGTCGCGCGCGAAGAACACGGTAAGCACGCCGAGCGCAAGAAACAGCAGCCCGGCAAGGAAATCCTTGTTGTTGCGCAGATCCGGATTCATGCGTGGAATAGGAATATCAAGCACTCCTTTTCACCGGCTGGAACTGTATTCCCCGGCTGACCAGCAGTCAATCGCAAGAGATCGTTATTTCAGCAATCGCGCGGACAACCAATCCGCCATGTAGTCGGTGCCCACCTGCCGGTTGTCCACCTGGCAGTGTTCAGCGCCGCCTTCATCCTCGTCAAAAATCTTCAGCGTCTTGTCCTTCGAACCGACGTTGTCGTGCAGCTGATGCGCCACGTCGCGCGGCGTGAGTTTGTCCTGCGTGCCCCACATGATCAGGAACGGACATTTGATTTTGTCTGCGACACCGGCCAGCGTGAACTTTTTCACCTTCTCCATCGCGCTTTCCATGTCAGGCGTGCCCAGCACCCACGGCAATTGAAAATGCGAGGAAGCGACGCTGTTGTAATCTTTCTTCATCGCTGACCAGCGCTGCTGCCACACCGCATGGTAATCGTAGTGCGGGCCCCACGCGATGCAGGCGGCGTAGCGCGGTTCAAACGCAGCGGCGCGCGGCGCGTAATAGCCGCCCGCGCTGTAGGCCATGATCGCAACCCGCTTCGCATCTACGTCGTTGCGCCTGGCAACGAATTCGTACGCGGGCGTGCCGGCGGCTTCATAGTCATAGCGCGCAGGCAGGTTGCGCAGCCGCAGCGCTTCGCCCTGTCCGGGACCGTCGATCGCCAGCGTGTGAAATCCGCGCTGCGCCAATTCAACGCCGGCAAACAGCACACTCATTTCTTTGCAGTTGTCGAGGCCGTCGAACAACACCACGGTCGGCGCCAGACCTGTCGCGTACGGCGATTTCAGAAAATACGCGGGCAACGCGCTGCCTTCGTACGGCACATCGACGATTTCAAGATTCGGATAGCGCCGCTTGAGTCCTTCCTGAAAGCAGCGCAGCGCCTTGCGGTAAATGCCGGTCTTCAGTTCGCCGGGCGGCACCATGCGCTCGCCGGTGTAGTAATAGTTGCCGGCGCGCAGATAATTGTTTCCCGCCGTCGCGCTGCGGCCTTCATTCGCAGCAACGTCGGCGGCGGCGGCAACCTTGTCGCCCACCGCGCACCATTCTTCGTGCCAGGCACTGGGCTCGTCCGCGCGCAAGTGCAGCTTTTGCACGATCCAGTCGATTTCGCCCAGCGCTACCGCGCCATAGGGCGCCATGCCCTTGCACACCAGCGTGGCATTCGACCATTGAAAATTCTGTGGGAAGCTGTGTATCCAGTTGCCGGGGTAATGCATGATGTCTCCGATGGATGGTTATGCTTTAGTATTATAAGTATTTGTTTTTAAAGTATTTTTTATATTCCACCATTACGCCGGAGTGCGCGGAATCACCGGCAACAGCAGATAACAATTCTTGTCACCGCCGGCGTGTATGGTGTTGCGCGCACCGGTGTTGTAGTCGGCGTGGTAATGCCGGTAGACCGAAGCGCCGACACCGTCGCGCGGCTGTACATCAAGACGAATACGGTGGCCTTTTTTGAACACCATGCACGTCGGCCAGATTTCAATGTGGCACTCGACGGGTTCACCCGGTTTAAGCCACAGGCGCTCGGTGTGCGCGTGGTATGGCCGGTAAGGCAACGACTTATCTGGATCGAGCTTGCGGTGCGACACGCGCAGCCAGCCCTTGGCCACGGGAACATAATCCTGTCCGCCTTGCTGGCCTTCTTCCCACACATCCTTGCCGTCGGGTCCGATGTTGCGCAGCGTCGCAAAGATATCCGCATCTTCCGATGTGCTCGACAACCAGACCACCAACACGACAGGGCCGGTAATCTCGGTGTCCTCGGCAAAAGGCGCGGCGAGAAACGAGACGCCGGTACGATCTACGCTGCCCAGGGCATTTGACGGCGCAGACGAACTCACGCCGGCGTGCGACGGCGGGCTTGCGGCATACTCGCATTGCGCGGTTGCGGCCGGTGTTGCCTCAACCAGTTCGCCTTCGCATTCACCGGATTTATTTTGGATGGTAGCGTTCACCTTTAGATACTTTTTGGTCCACCGCGTACGCGCGATCGGCCACTCATTCTCGAAGCGGAACTGATAGCTGCTGGCGTTGCCGCCGCCGGTGCGGATCATCAGTTTTACCGGCGGCTCGTCCATGATGCCGGTGTCCTGCCCCTTCAGCCAGTGATCGAAAAACCGCAACTGGTCGAGCCGTCCCTCTTCGGAATGGAACGGGTGGAAATGTGTGCCGCTGTGCACACGCAGCTTCTTGTGCTTCGACGCTGCATTGACGAAACCTTCGACGTTGCCCCGCAGATGCAGTCCCATGCCGGTCCAGTTGCCGACGCTGTAGAACGGTACCGTGGTTTTCGTCCAGTCGGCGCTGCGCGCGCGCCAGAATTCGGAATCAAGGTTGTTAGTCGCCCATTGCCACAACATGTTGTTGTTGAATGCGCCGGGGTTATAGCTGCGCGGCTTGCCGATGACCTGATGCGCCATGTTGGTGGCGATCCAGTTCGCGAGAAAGCCCATTGCGAACACGCCGCCGTGGAACGTCTGGTCGCGGTAGAGATCGGCGCGGCCCTCCCACGGGATGATCGCCTTCAGCGACGGCGGCTGCAGCTTCGCCACGCGCCACTGGCAGTTCGCGTGATACGACACGCCCAGCGTGCCGATATTGCCGGAGCACCACGGCAGCTTCGCCGTCCATTCGATGGCGTCATAAAAATCCACAGCCTCGGCGTATGAGCTGGGGTCGGACTGCCCGGGCGACTTGCCCGACCCGCGCGAATCGACGCGCACCAGCGCATAGCCGCGCGGGCACCAGTACATCGGGTTGCCGGCTTCCCACGCGAGATACGGATTCGCGGCTTCGTCGAGGTCGTGCGGCGGTATCCACACCTTGTCTTTCTGGTACGGCCCGATGTTCATGATCGCCGGTACACGCTCGCCACCGGCGTCCGGCCGCAGCACATCGGCGTACAGTATCGCGCCATCGCGCATCGGGATTTTCACGTCCTTCTCGACGATCAGCTTCCAGTCCTTGGGTTGCGAAACGTTGTTCAGCTTGTCAGTCATTTTATTTCCTGGTTTTCCATAATTTCGTTTACTCCACTTTCAGCGCGCCATTCTTGATCAGCACACGCAACTGCTGCGCCTGGCCCTTGATGAACCGCTCGAAATGTTCCGGCGTGCCGCCTTCGGCATCAAGTCCCAGTTGCTCGAAGCGTTGTTTCACGTCGGGCAGTTGCAGGACGCGATTCATTTCGCGATTCAGCTTCTCGACGATGGCACGCGGCACTTTCCCGGTGGTCACCAGCCCCATCCACAACAGATTGTCGGCGCCGGTGATGCCCTGCTCCGCAAGCGTCGGCGTGCTGGGAATAATCGCCTGCCGCTTCGGCCCCGCAACGCCCAGCACTTTGATGCGGCCCGAACGAATGAACGGTTCCGCCGAGACCGTGGTGGTAAATAGCCCGTCGATCTGCCCGCCCACGGCGTCGGTCAGCGCGGGCGCCGTGCCTTTGTAGGGAACATGCGTGATATTCACGCCGGTGACGGCCTTCAGCGTCTCCAGCGCCGCGTGCGGATTGCTGCCGGTGCCCGACGAACCCCACGTCGCTTTGCCGGGGTTTGCTTTCGCCCAGGCGATGAGTTCTTTCACGTCGTTCGGCGGAAACTTCGGATTCGCGACGGCGATGACCGGCGCGGAACCAATGTAAATCACCGGCGCGAAATCGGTGAAGGTATAAGCCGGCTTCTGTTTCAGCAGAATGTTGTTGAGGCCCGGCCCTGGATTGGTAATCATCAGCGTATAGCCGTCGGGCGTCGCGCGTGCAACTGTTTCCGCGCCCACGCCGCCCCCGGCACCGGGACGATTGTCCGTGATGACCTGCTGGCCCCATGCCTCGGTCAGCTTTTGGCCAAGCAGCCGCGCGACAATGTCCGACGACGCGCCCGCCGAGAACGGCACCACCAGCCGCACCGGCTTGTCAGGATAGTTGCTTGCCGCAGGCTGCGCCCACACTACGTGCGACGCAAACGCGAACAAACAGGTGGCGCGCCATGCTGCGAGCATTACGTGATTCATATATTCATCGACTCAAAGACAGGCGACGGTGTAGGCGTCGTGGACGCCTTGTGGCAAAGGGTATTCTTTCCACGAAGCGCCGGCGTCCTGCGTGCCGAATACCTGTCCGCCGCGCGAGACGCAAACCACCTGCGCGGCATCACGCGGATGCACGCAAACTGCCATCAGCGTGGATGCGGCCTTCACCCCTTGGTCGATACGCCGCCACGTCTGCGCGATATCGTCGCTGCGGTACAGCGATCCGTCATTGCTGAACGCGGCCGGCGACAGGCAGGCGTACATCACGCGCGCATCATGCGGCGAAACAATCACGTCGCGGCAATACGTCAGCGGCGAGAAGCGGCCGATGCTCGTATCGTGCCAGGTGGCGCCGCGATCATCGCTGCGGAAAAGTCCCATGCGTATCGCGAGAAACGCGGTGCCCGGCGCAGCCGGGCTCACCGCAATGGCATGCGAATCCAGCATGCCTTCGCAATGCCCGCAGTGGCGGCCTCCGACATTGCTTTGCAGATGCGGCTGCTCTGCAAGCTTGATGAGTGACGCCGACATGTCGCTCCAGGTGTCGCCGCCGTCGCTGCTGCGGATCACGCCGCTCACTTCCAGCGCCGCGTAAACATCGTCCGGCCGGCTCGGATCGACGGTGATGCGCACCACCCGCGTTTCGAAGCCTTTGCGTTCGCAATGCGCAGGTGATATCGCGCGCGGCAACCTGCTCCAGTTATCGCCGCCATCCATGCTGCGATACAGCGCAACCGGCGCAGTGCCCGCATACAGAATGTTCGGCCGCGTCGGATGGATCGACAGCGCCCAGATCACCGCGCCACGATCGGGAAAGCCCAGTCGCTCCCATCGATTGCCACCATCGGTGCTGCGGTACGGGCCATCCTGCGTCCCGGCATAGATGATGTCGGGGTTTTGCGGATGCACCGCAATCGCGCGCACCTCGACATTCTGCGGCAGGCCTGCACTCAGCGCCTCCCATTCACCCTCGCCGGTAGTACGCCGAAACAAGCCGCCGCGCAGTTGAGCCCCGGTAGCCGACACAGAATATCCCGCGCCCGCGAGAATGCGTGATTTATCATTGCCTGCCATGCTATCTCTCCTTAGTCGAGGAACACCCCGCCTGCCACGCCGCGTTGCTCCTGCAGCGCTGGCTAACGGTGCGTCGCCAATATTTCGTGTGAATGACGGGCGAGCAGGACTGTCCGATGCACTCGCGCAATAACGGTTAACCCGCGCTAGAGCGCCAGTTTCACGCCGGTTTGTTTGATCACCTTGCCCCATTTCGCGCGCTCGGTCTGGATATGCGCAGCGAATTCCTCTGGCGTATTGCCGACCACATAGCCGGCGCTGACGTTGGTTAATTTCTCTGTCACCTCGGTCTGTTTCAGCGTATCGACAATGGCTGCGCGCATGCGCACGATCATTGGTCGCGGCGTGCCGGCAGGCGCAACCGGGCCATACCATGCGGATGAATCGAATGCGGGCACACCGGCTTCGATGAACGTCGGAACATCAGGCACCTGGGGACGCCGCTGTTTGCCGCTCAACGCCAGCGCCCGCAGTTTGCCCGCCTTGACGTTGGGCAGGAAAGGCGACAGCGTGTCGAACATCAACGGCAACTGTCCGCTGACCAGATCTGCATAGGGACCGCCGGCACCGTATGGAATATGGCGCATATCGGTACCCGTCAGCGACTTGAACAGTTCCGCCGAAAGATGGTGGAAGCCGCCGTTGCCCGCGGAACCGAAGGTTAACTGTCCCGGCTTTGATTTTGCCAATGCGATGAGTTGTGCAACCGTTTTGGCCGGTAGCGCTGGATTTACCACCAGTGCGCACGGTATCAGTTCAATCATGCTGATCGGCATGAAATCCCGGTCGAGGTCGAACGGCAGTTTTTCGTACAGACTGGGTACCGCGGCAAACACCGTCGCAGTGCCCAGCAACAGCGTGTAGCCGTCGGGCGCCGACTTTGCCGCCAGTTGCGTCCCGATGATGCCGCTCGCGCCCGGCCGGTTATCGATGAGCAGTTGCTGCCCCAGCGGGCGGGCAAGGCCAGCCGCAAGCACACGCGCATTGGCGTCGGGACCGCTGCCCGCGGGAAACGGAACGATGAGCCGGATCGGCTTGTTCGGATAGTCCGCGGCAGCGCTGGTTGCGGTATCGGCGGCCAGTGCGGACATCGGCAGCAGCCAGGCGGTAATCAGAATACAGGCCGTGCAGCGTGTAGGCGTCATCGGTTTCCTTCGTTAGTAGGCCTGTGCATCATGCTATGCAATAACCATCGCAAAGGCAATTCAAACGACCAGCACAACTGCTTTGCGGACTGAAACATCCCTCAGACACTGCCCTGACGCCAATGGCATGCCGCTATTGCAGCAAGCCCGGTTTCACCAGCAACGCAATCGCCAGCAGATGCAAGGGATAAACAGCGTAGAAAAACCATTTCAGGCGCGGGACGTTCATGCGTATCCCGTGTGTCGCCGCTGCTATCGGTATCGCCAGCAGGGTCCACGGACTCGATGTGAGGTATGCAATCGCCATGCAACAAAGGAGTGCCGCCGCTGCGGCTTGCGGGCCGGGCCACCGGTATAAGGCGTACACGCTGAAAATCAGGAACACGCCCGGCGCATAGTAATCGCAGCCGAAGCTCGCAACGAAGATACCCAGATACGCGAGCTGTTTGCGCCATTTCTGCAGCGGCGAACTCGCTACCCAGCACGCCAGCGCCCCCAAACTCAAGGTGAAAAAAATGTTGGGCGTCCACAACCGTTCCATCGCGAGGTAAAACGGCACGAACGAGATCAGCGCCCACAGGAACAGGCGCTTGACCGTATGCAGGCTCGACGAGGAACCGTCGGCCGCCTTGACGCTGAGCTTGTAGCCAAGAACGAACGCGAAGAGCGGAAAGGCCAACCGTCCGATGCGGTAAGCGAACGAGGAAGTGCCCTGATCGAACAGCAACGCCCCGGCGTGGTCGACAAGCATCGCGGCCAGTGCGATCCACTTGACGAACTCAATCGTGCCGTCGTGGGGACGGCTGGCGAAGACAGCAGTGTGCGTGATAGCGGGTATCACACGCCCGCGTTACTTTGGAGACGGCTTCTTTGCGCCTCCCGCGGGAGGCGCCAATTTGGACTCCTGCGCGCCCGCACCTTCCGTACTTTTCACGGCATCTTTCTTTTTGGTGCCGGGCGCCTCCTTCGCGGCAGGCGGTGCTTTGGCTGAAGCACCGGCATCCTTCTTAGTCGTCATTGTCGCGTTTGCACTTGCCGCAACCATCGCGGCCACAGCCACGATACAGCAGCCCAGCGTTTTCGCGCGACACAACGTTTTATTTTGCAGCGCGGCCTGGATGGTGCCGGAAGATACGTTTTGAAACCCGTGCAGACGTTCTGTCATAGCTCCCCCTTTTAAGCCTGTTCGCACATGCCGGGATGACATGATTCGGACAAGGCGCTAAATTGCAAATTAAACGGCCCGGCACATATTCGTCTTCACTGGCTGCGAATATTCGCCACCTTGGCCACGTTTGCCCACTTCGCCATTTCCACCGGCAGCATTTTGCGCACTTCTTCCGGCGTGCGGATATCGGCATCCACGCCTTCGGCCTCGAAGCGTTTGAGCGTTTCCGGCAGCTTGAGGTAGCGCGCGATTTCCGTGTTGAGCTTGGTGATGATCCCGGCGGGTGTGCCCGCAGGTGCGGCAACGGCCCACCAGTTGTTCGCCTCATAGCCCGGCACACCGGCTTCGGCGATGGTCGGAAGATCAGGGGTCGGCGACGAGCGCCTGGCGCCCGTGGTGGCCAGTGCCCTGATCTTGCCGCCCTTCAAATGCGGAATGGTCTGAATCAGCGAACCCAGATTGATCTGCGCTTGCCCCGCCATCGCGTCGATCAGCGCCGGAAATCCACCCTTGTAGACGACGACAATCAGCTTCATGCCCGACATGTGGTGAAACAACTCCGAGCTGAACTGTGCGTATCCACCCGAGGTCGAGAACACCAGCTTGCCGGGATTGGCCTTGCCGTACACGATCAATTCCTTCACCGAATTCGCCGGCACGGCCGCATGCACCGAAAGCACGCTCGGCCCCAGCCCCAGCGTTCCAGCCCACGCAAAAGAGTTGATCGGATCGTACGGCACCTTGCGCGTGCCGCCGTTGACGGCGTGCGCCGCCGACGCCACCAGCAAGGTGTAACCGTCGGGCTGCGCGCGCGCCACGATCTCGGTGCCGATAATGCCGTCGGCGCCCGGACGATTGTCCAGCACCACGTGGCGGCCCAGGCGCTCGGTGAGATATTGCGCGAAATAGCGCCCCATGATGTCGTTGCTGCCGCCGGGCGGGAACGGCACGATCATGCGGATCGGCCGCGCGGGATAACCGTCCGCGGATTGCGCCATCGCCGCTGGAACATGCGCAACGCTGATCAGCAAAATAACAGACGTTGCGATACCGATTATTTTTCTCATGCTTGTCCTCTTCCTTGGCATGCAATCCAATATAACAGACTTGGGAAACGGCGGTGCTCGCCCGCTATAATCCGGCAAGCGGCAGCACTCCCCGTCCAATCCATTACTGGCCATTGCGCCTGAATCTCCATGCAAAATAACGCTGCGGCAGCAGATGCTCCACTCGTCGATACGCACGCCCACGTCTACACTACCGACATGCCGTTAAGCGCCACGGCCTGGCACAAGCCACCCGAAGACGCAACCATCGAACGGTATGTCGCCACGCTCGACCAGCACGGTGTGCGCTACGCGGTAATGGCAGCAGCGAGCCTGTACGACGATTACAACGATTACATGATCGAGTCTACGCGCAGGCACAAGCACCGCCTGCGCACCACGGCCATCGTCAGGCCCGCCATCGATCCGTACATCATGCGCATGATGAAGGACGACGGCGTCACCGGCGTGCGCTTGCAATGGCGCAACGTCAGCAATCCGCCTGACATCACCACGCCGGAATATCGCAAATTCTTTCGCCGCGTCGCCGATCTCGACTGGCATGTGCATCTGAATCAGTCCGGAGAACTGATAGCGCAGCCGATTGCCGCGCTGGAATCCGCAGGCGTGAAAGTCGTCATCGATCATTTCGGCCATCCGCAGCGCGGCAAGGGCGTTGCCTGCGAGGGTTTTCAGGCGGTGCTGCGTTCCGTCGAACGCGGCCGCACCTGGGTCAAACTGTCGGCTGGCTACCGCATGGAGTCGCCCGAAGTCGCGCAAGCCTGCGCGCGCGAACTGGTAAAGCACTGCGGGCCGGAGCGCCTGCTGTGGGGCAGCGACTGGCCGTTCGCGGCCTTTGAAAACAAAGTGCGCTACAGCGACACTATCGCGGCGCTGAAACACTGGGTGCCCGACGCAGCCGTGCGACGCATTATCGGCGGCGAATCCGCACTCAAGCTGTATTTTACGTGAATGAAAATATCAACAAAAACAAATACTTATATAATATTCAAGACAAACGGAGCGCGCGCATGAACAAGATTAAACAGAAGCTGGCCGCCGGTCAGGTGGTCACGATGTTTAATCCGGATTTCGCATCGCCGCGCCTCGTCGAGTATCTGGGCGGGCTGGGCTTCGACGTGGTGTGGATCGACGCCGAGCGCATGAGCTACGATTTCGAGCGCATCGAGGAGATGACGCGCGCGGCAGTACACCGATCTGCTAAAACAACATGGCGCGTGATTAGAGCCTATTTCGCCATGCCGAGATCGACCATGACTGCTTTGCTCTGGCTGTAATCGTTCTCAAGGTACTTTGCAAACTCGCGGCTGCGCAGGAAATTTCCGTCCCAGAACTGCACCTCCAGGCTCTTGCTCCACGCCTCGGTCGCCACTACTTTGGCGAGCACGTCTTCCCAGTACGCCACCTGCGCCGCGCTCAGTCCCTTTGCGCCGACGATGCCGCGCCAATTCGACACCACCACATCGATCCCCTGTTCACGCAGCGTCGGCACCCCGGCCAGCGCGCCGCCCATGCGCCGCGGCGCGCCCAGCGCAATGATCCGCGCGTTGCCCGCCCTGACCTGCGCCATGGCCGACGACACCGCGGAGGCAACCATGTGCAGGTGTCCGCCCATCACCGCCGTCATGCCTTCAGTGTTCGATTTGAACACCACCACCTTGAGCTTTTTCGCGTCCACGCCCGCCGACCTGGCGAGCAGCGTATAGGTCAGGTGATTGGTCCCGCCGAGATTGCTGACGCCCACGGACCAGCCCTCGGGATTCTTCTTGAGTATGTCGACCAGATCGCGGGCGTTTTTCACGGGCGAATCCGCTTTGACCGTAAGCGCGGTGTACTCATTCAGCAACAGTGCAACGGGACTGAAGTCGGTGTAATGCTGGGCCGTGATGCCGAGGATATGATTCACGGTCAGCGTCGGATTGCCGAGATCGAAATAATGGGCATCGCCCGCATGCTGGTTGAGATAAGTGCGCACCAGCGTCTGATTGCCGCCCACCTTGTTCAGAACATTGACCGGCACCGGCACCAGCTTTTGCTCCTGCATGATTCTCTGCAGATGACGCCCCAGGGTATCGTTGCTGCCGCCGGCGCCGGAGCCCACCAGCAACTCCACCGCTTTCTCCGGCTTCCATGATTGCGGTTGTGCCTGCGCGACAGGCATACCCGACACAACGGCTGTGATCGTCATGCCGGCCAGCATCCGCGTGGCCTCCCTTAGCCTGACGCACCGCACGCCCAAGTAATTCCGGGTACTACCGCTGCCCATAGGGATTAATCGCCTTTTTTCGGATTGCAACTGAACTGTATAGCATGAAGGCTGGCCGTTGTAGCGCGGCACAGTTTCGGACACGCGGGCATTTTCTGATAACCTTCGGTTTTATCGACTGAATCAATACGAGGCTACCATGGCATTACGTCCCCCCGAAGATCGCGGCGTCGAAGCAAAGATGGACGCGGACAATCTGTACCGTGAAGAAATCATCACCGACCGCAAGGTCGGCACGCTGCGCATGATGACCCCGGTCAAAAACGACGGCACAACCGACGCCGCGCGCGCCACGCTGTTCATCGGCGAAGCACAGATCATGACGCAGGCCGGCCCGCTGCCGATCAATTTTGAAATCGAGGCTAAAAACCTTGGCGAGGCCGTAGCCAAATTCGGCGAGGCGGCAAAAGAAGGCGTCGAACGCACCGTGCGCGAATTGCAGGAATTGCGCCGCCAGCAATCGTCCTCCATTGTCGTGCCCGGCGCGGGAGGAATGGGTGGCATGGGTGGCGGCGGCAAGTTGCAGTTGCCCTGAGCATTGTTGCGCATCCAACTCATGAAAACAGCTCTGTTGCGCGCGGTGGTAATACTGCCGTCGGCTCTAGCGATGAGCAGTGCGGCATGGGCGCAGCAGCGCATCGATTATCCGAGCAAGCCGATACGTTTCGTGGTGCCGTTCGTTCCTGGCGGTCCGATGGATGTGATCGGCCGCCTCGTCGGCCAAAAGTTGCTCGGGGCGTGGGGACAAAACGTCATCATCGATAACCGCGCCGGTGCCGGTGGCATCATCGGCACCGAGCTTGCGGCAAAAGCGCCACCCGACGGTTACACGCTGCTGCACACCTCCAGCGCGCATGCATTGCTGCCCGCCTTCAACAAGCTGCCTTATGATCCGGTGCGCGACTTCGCTGCCGTTTCCACAGCGACGCGCACCGTGGGCTATGTGCTCGGCGTGCATCCATCGATTCCGGCAAATTCCATGGGCGAGTTGCTTGCGCTGGCCAGGAAAAATCCGGGGAAGCTCAATTACGGCAACTCGGGTTACGGCGGCGTGCTGCATGTAGGCATGGAGCTTTTCAATGCGGCGGCAAACATCAAGATGACCACGGTGCAATACAAAGGCATCGGCCAGCTCGTGACCGACCTCGCTGGCGGTCACATCGATCTCGCGTTCCTCAGCTCGTCCAACGCGGTGGGCATGGCGAAGGCGGGAAAGATCAAGGCGCTCGCCTTCAGCGGAGCGAAGCGCTGGAAACAGTTGCCGGATGTGCCGACGGTCATCGAGGCCGGGGTGAAAGACTTCGAGTACTACGCGTGGTTCGGTTTCTGGTACCCGGCGGGAACGCCCGTGGAGTACGTCAACAAGTTCCACGGCGAACTGGCAAAAGCCGTGGCCACGCCCGACGTGGTCGCGCGCTTCGATGAATTGGGCTTCGAGTCCCATATCCTCGCGCCCGCCGAGTTCACCAAACTCGTGCAGGCCGAAATCGACAAGACCCGAAAGCTGGCCATCCAACTCGGCGCAAAGCCGCAGTAAAGTTGCGTGCACCCGCGCGTGCACGGCTCAATGAAAATCGGCATTGATCTCGGCGGTACCAAGACAGAGATTGCGGCTTTTGACGCGGCCGGCACCGAGTTGCTGCGCCGGCGCGAACCGACACCCACCGGCGATTACGCGGCCACACTGGCCTTGATTGCAAAACTCGTCAATGGCGCTGAACGTGAGCTGGGAGCAACTGCCACCATCGGCATCGGCACACCGGGCGCGCTGTCGCCTTCAAAGGGCCTGATGCGCAACTCCAACTCCACCTGCCTCAACCGCCAGCCCTTGAAAATCGACTTGCAGCGCATGCTGGGCCGCGAAGTGCGGCTCGCCAACGACGCCAACTGCTTCGCGCTTTCCGAAGCGACTGACGGCGCGGCAGCAGGCGCGGCTTCGGTATTCGGCGTCATCATCGGCACCGGCGTGGGCGGCGGCATTGTGATCAACGGCCGGGTGATCGACGGGCCTAACGCCATCGCCGGCGAATGGGGGCACAACCCGCTGCCGTGGCCGGAAGATGATGAACGACCGGGCGCAGCGTGCTACTGCGGCAAACGCGGCTGCATCGAAACCTTTCTGTCGGGGCCGGGCCTCGTTCGCGATTACGCACAACATGCGCAGCCACACGGCACATCCATCAGTGCAGAAGAAATCGTTACGCGCAGCGCCGACGAAACGCTCGCCGCGCAGACGCTCGGGCGCTATGAAAGCAGGCTCGCACGCGCCCTGGCCTCCGTGATCAACGTGATCGACCCCGAAGTCATCGTGCTGGGTGGCGGCTTGTCGAATATCGGGCGGCTCTACAAAAACATCCCTGCGCTGTGGGGGAATTGGGTATTCTCCGATGTTGTACGCACGCGGCTTGCGCGCAACGCGCATGGCGATTCCAGCGGCGTGCGCGGTGCGGCGTGGTTATGGTCTGAATAATAGGCAGGTGATTTTGGATACCGGGAATAAGGTCATTAAACCCAAGGTGTTGTCCTGCGGCATCGTGCCGGTGCGCTTTGCGTGGGGAAGCTGGCGGCTGCTGGTGTTGCGCGCCTACAAGCACTGGGATTTTCCCAAGGGCATCGTTGAACTCAACGAAGATCCGCTCGATGCTGCCAAGCGCGAGACCGCCGAGGAAACCGGCATCATCGATCTCGAATTCGTATTCGGCGAGGACTACAAGGAAACCGTGCCCTATGCGGGCAACAAGGTCGCGCGTTATTACGTGGCGGAAACGCGCACCGAAGACATCACCCTGCCGGTGTCGGAAGAACTCGGGCGGCCCGAACACGATGAATGGCGCTGGGTAACTTGCGATGAAGCGGAAGATTTGCTGCCGCCACGGCTAACGCACGTACTGGAATGGGTACGCAAGCAAATCGACAACGATACATAGCCCTGCGGCAGGCAGATCGCGCAAAAATCCTTGTTTCATCCGGACACTTGGAATAGATTGACACCGGTTTAAAAAATCAGATAAAGAGGGAGAGCGTAATCATGAAAGTCTATCTCGTGCATCACGTCGATGCGCTGTCGGCCGAGCAGGATCCGCAGCGTCATATCAGCCCGAAGGGGCGCGATCAGGCCGACCGGCTGGGGATGCGGCTCAAGGCGCTGGGTGTTGCGCCGGTGCGCATCCTGCACAGCGACAAGCAATGGGCCATCGATACCGCCGACCGCGTTGCCGCCAAGCTGGGGGCGAAGGATAAGACCGCCAAGGCCGCCTACCCGATCAATACCGATGATCCGGTCGCGCCCTTCATTGCGGAAATCATGGCCGCCAAGGGAGACATCATGATGTGCGGCCATGTCGACTACCTGCTGCGCACGGCCTCGAAGCTGGTGTGCGGTGACGAAAAACGCAAGGTGGTCGAGTTCAAACCCGGCAACGGCACGGCGGTGTGTCTCGAAGGCA
>JAKFYK010000029.1 GCA_021730905.1 Betaproteobacteria bacterium
AAAAATCTCAAGCGGTGACTCACTTTGTTGTCGAAGGGGAACTCATGCCGCGGGTGCAGTTTGGCGATGAAAAAAATCGCATGTCCCTGATGAACTGCCCCGAATGCAACTTGGGACACGGAAGCTTCCATATGCTGGGTTGTAACGTCGAGCAATGCCCGCTTTGCGACGGCAGTGCATGCAATTGCTCCTGTTCCTACGAAAAACGTCCTTGCGAGCTTTTGCGATAACGCTGCTAATCCGCCTTCGCCCCCGTCTCCCTGACCAGCGCGCCCCACTTCGCGGTCTCCGTCGCGAGAAACGCCGCGAACGCTTTCGGCGACGCGGACGGTGCGGGATCGACAGTGTCGTTCTGCAGCGGCTCGCGCACCTCGGGCAGTTGCAGCACCGCTGAAAAATCCTTGTGCAGTTTGCTGATGATGGCCTGCGGCGTGCGCGCAGGCACCAGCAGGCCGTACCACGCCGCCGCCTCGAAGTTGGGATAGCCCGATTCATGCATGGTGGGAATATCCGCCATCACCGGTGAGCGCTTGAGCGTGGTCACTGCCAGCGCACGCAGGCGTCCCGCGCGGATGTGCGGCAGCGAGGTAGCCGAGCCGAAGGTCATGTGCACGCGCCCGGCAATGAGGTCCAGCACTACCGCGCCACCGCCTTTGTACGGCACGTGCAGGATGTTGATGCCCGCCATTTTGCGAAACAGTTCGCCCGCCAGATGCTGCGACGAACCAATGCCCGCCGAGCCGAACGAGTACGCGCCGGGTTTCGCTTTCGCCAGTGCCGCGACTTCCTGCGGGCTTTTCGCACCGACCTGCGGATGGATCGACAGGATGTTGGGCACTTCGGCGAGCTTGGTGACGGGCTCGAAATCCTTCACCGGGTCGTACGGCAGTTTGCGCAGCGCGGGATTGATGGTGTGCGCGGGACTCACTATCACCATGGTGTAACCGTCGGGCGGCGCTTTCGCGGCAATGTCGGTGCCCAGCACGCCGCCCGCGCCGGTGCGCGGATCGACCACCACCTGCCTGCCCCACAGTTCGGTGAGCTTGGGCGCGCTGTAACGCGCAATCTGGTCGGGCGAGCCGCCGGGCGCGCCGAACGACAGCACCAGACGCACCGGCCTCGTGGGCCACGCATCGGCAGCGTGCGTGCTAATGCTCAAAAAGCTGCAAGCGATGACAATGGCAGCCGGCAACGCCTTGTGATTCACAGGTTTATCTCGAAAAAATATAAGTATTTGTTTTTATTATACTTTTTAAAACCGCTCCCGCCACGTATCCACCCCCGGCACGCCCGGCCGGCCGAAGTAGCGCGGCTGCAGGCCCGCCTGAAACCAGCACACAAAGGTATAGACGGTGTAAATCGGCACGCCCAGATGCGCATTCATCACGGCGGCGTACGGCGCCATGTTGTGGTTCTCGCACACGATGGCGCCCACATCCGGATTTTTTTTCAGCAGTGTTTCACCCGCATCGAGGATGTCGCGCTCGGCCTGCTCGTAATCCATGTCGATGGTATCGCCGAGCATCACGCGCGTGAACTCCTTGCCACCTTCCGTGCCCATCACCGGCGTGTCGTGCGGCGCGCCGACGGCGTCCCAATGCTCCGGCGTGATGCGGTTGCCCTGCACGGACAGCACGCCGACGCGTTTGCCCGGCGGCAGCGTGCTCTGCACCAGCGGAATCTGCATCAGCGACGAACTCGCCACCGGCACGTTTACGTGCGCCGCGAGCTGCTTCTGGAAAATCGCCAGAAAGCCGCCGGTAGTGGTTATACCGTCAGCGCCGTCCTTCACCAATTCTTCCGCCGCTTTTAGAAATGCCGGCCCAAGGCCTTTACCCTGTTCGTGGATCACCACGCGCGCGCTCGCACCCGGCACCACTTTGTAAAGCACCGGAAACGGCCACGTCATCGCGTTGCCGGTGTCGCCTGGCGGACGAGGCCATTTCGTGTCCAGCATCAGTATGCCGATCCGTGCGCCGTACACGGTTTTGCCGCCATAACCTTTCATGTGCCGTCCTTTCTTTCTTGACCGCGCTGCATCGCGCTTTATACTGCGATTTGGGAGACACTCATGATAACGCGAATCGCAGTATTACTTGCCACTGCTGCTGCAACGACAAGCGGCACGGCACAAGCACAAACCTACCCCGCCAAATCGATACGCATCATCGCGCCTTTTACCGCCGGCGGCCCGGTAGATATCACGGCACGCATCCTCGCGCAAAAAATGACCGAGTCGTGGGGCCAGCAAATCATCATCGAGAACCGCGCCGGCGCCAGCGGTACCATTGGCACCGACGCGGTAGCCAAAGCGTCCGCCGACGGCTACACCGCGCTGCTGAGTTCGTCGGCACATGTGATCGTGCCCAGCATCCTGCCCAAAGTGCCGTACGACGCGATTCGCGATTTCGCACCGGTGAGCGTGGTGATGAGTTCGCCGCTGCTGCTGGTGGTCACACCCACGCTGCCGGTCAACAATGCGAAAGAATTCATCGCTCTGGCCAAGGCGCGCCCGGGTGAATTGTCATTTGCGTCAGCAGGTGCGGGCTCGTCCACGCATCTCACGTCGGAACTGCTGAAGTCAGTGACCGGAACAAAGATGGTTCACGTGCCCTACAAAGGCCAGTCGCAGGCCATTACCGATGTGATTGCCGGACAAGTGCCGTTTATGTTCAACACGCTGCCCGCCGTGATCGAATTCGCCAGGGCCAAACGCCTGCGCGTGCTTGCCATTACTTCCGAGAAACGCGCGCTGCAATTGCCGGAGGTACCGACATTTGCCGAATCCGGTTACAAGGACATGATCACCGGTTCGTGGTACGCGGCGTGGCTGCCGGCGAAAACACCCGAAACCATCGTCAGCCGCTGGGGTAACGAGATCGTGCGCATCGTCAATCTGCCGGACGTGCGCGAACGCATATTGGGTCTCGGCGGCGAGCCGGTCGGCAATACACCAGTGCAATTCGATGCCTTCCAGAAAACCGAAGCCCTGCGCTGGGCAAAAATCATCCGTGAATCGGGCGCCAAGGCGGAGTAGTCGATCTGCGGCGCAATAACAACGAGAAAGGGAGCCTATGAACACGGAAATCGACAGTGCAGCAAAACACCCGTTCGAATTCTCCGGCAGCGGCGGAGAATATTTCCGCATCTGGATCGTCAATCTCGCGCTGACGATATTGACCCTGGGCATCTACTCGGCGTGGGCGAAAGTGCGGCGATTGCAGTATTTCTACCGCAACACCACGTTGATGGGGAACAGTTTCGATTACCACGGCAACCCCATCGCCATACTCAAGGGACGCATCATCGGCGTGGGACTGCTGTTGATTTACAACGTCACCATCTCCCTGCACGTCGGTATCGGCTTGCTGGTGTTTGCCGGCCTGTTGGCAGCGCTGCCGTGGCTGCTGCAACGATCCATTTGTTTCAAACTGACCAACAGCAGTTATCGCGGGCTGCGTTTCCGATTCAACGGCAGCATCGGCGGCGCCTACCAGGTGTTCCTCGGCTGGCCCATCCTCGGCTACGTCACGCTAGGACTGCTGTTCCCCTTCGCGCATCAGCGCATCAAGGCTTACCAGCACAACAACAGCGTTTTTGGAACATCGCCGTTCAGCTTCAAGGCGGACGAAGGCATGTTCTATATCGTTTATCTGAAGATGGTCGGCCTGACGCTGATTCCCATATTTCTGTTTGGCGTGCTCGCGGGGGTATTTAACGTGTTCGGTGGCCTGGCGGGCGCCGGCAAAGATCCGGTGAAAATGCGCGAAACCATGGCACTGATCTTCATGGGCATCATGGCTTTCTACCTGGCATTGTTTCTGGTCATCGGCCCGTGGTTCGCCGCGCGCATGCAGAATCTGGTGTGGAACAATACGGCGCTGGGCGCGCACACTTTTGCCAGCCACGTGCGGGCGCGCGACCTGTTCGTGATCTATCTGACGAATTTCATTGCCATCATTCTGACGCTGGGCCTGTTCAAACCGTTCGCCGACATACGCCTTGCCCGCTATCGGCTGACGCACATGGCGCTGCAAACGCAGGGCGATCCAGAAGCGTTTTTCGCGCAGGAACAGCAGGCGGTAAATGCAATGGGCGAAGAAACCGCCAACGTATTCGATGTCGATATCTCCTTCTGAGCCATTAAACGTCAGCGCGGAGTATTTCGACGGACGCAGCGCGAAAGCGCACGCCGTCATGCTCACACTCGCGGATGGCGTGCTGTCGGTGCGCGGCGACACCGTACAACGTGACGACCCCATCACCACACTGCGTGTGTCAGAACCGATGGGCGCGGCGCCGCGGCTGGTCTCTTTTCCCGACGGCGCGCACTGCGAAGTGCGCGATCATGCCGGCATGGCAACGCTGCTGGCCGCCAGCAACTTCGAAGACGGTTGGGTAGTACGGCTGCAGCACCGCTGGCGTTGGGCCGCGGCATCGGTGGTCGTCGCCTTCGCCGCCGTGTTTGCGGGTTATCACTGGGGGTTGCCCGCTGCGTCGGAGTGGATCGCCTATCAGGTGCCGGAAAAAATCCTCGCGCAACTGGGTGGCGGCACTCTGCGCGTACTCGACCGCGCGATTTTTTCGCCAACAAAACTTCCGGATGACCGGCAGCAGGCGCTGCGCGGGGCCTTTGAACGGCTGGCGGCGCCGGGCAGCGCCAAGCCTCGATATACCCTGCTGTTTCGCGATGGCGGGCGCGTCGGTGCCAACGCCATGGCATTGCCCGACGGCACCATGGTGGTCACCGATCAGTTGATTGCGCTCGCCGCGCACGATGAGGAAATCCTCGCAGTGCTGACGCATGAGCTCGGCCATCTGAACCGGCGACATGGATTGCGCATGCTGATTCAGGGCTCCATCGTCGCATTTGTGGTGTCGTGGTACATCGGCGATATCAGCAGCGTCGCCGCCGGTCTTCCCACGCTGATGCTGCAGGCGCGCTATTCGCGCAACCACGAACGCGAGGCCGATGAATTCGGCGCGGCAATGCTCAAGGCCAACGGCATTTCGCCGCGCCGGCTCGCCGACATGCTGGGCAAACTCGAGGCCTCGCACCGCGCGAAATCCGGCAAAGCGGAGAAAGACGGCGTGCAAGCTGCCGACCGAAGTGGCATCAGCGATTACCTGGCGTCGCACCCCGCAACGCGCGAACGCATCGACGCGCTGAACAACGCGCAGTAGCCTCAGAGTGTTATAATACTTTTATATTTAAAAACAAATACTTACTTCATATCCCTGCTAGTGGAACGCACACAGCGCAGGATGTGTTCCGGCGTCTGCGGCGCGCTGGTGCAGCCGGGAGAAATAATGAATTTTTTCTTGCCCGCCTGCTTGAATGCGTCCCACATTTCTTCGCGGATTTCAGGTATCGAGCGCTCCTGAATCTTTGATTCATTGATGCCGCCCATCAGGCACTTGCCGGTCATCTCGCGCAACTGCGCCAGCGACGGATTGCCCTTGAGCCGGTCCGACACGCTGAACACTTCCACAGGATAATCGAGCACGCGCTTCATATCAACGTGCGTGCCGTGCACATGCAGGATGCGCGTCATGCCCTGCATCGCCTCGCACACGCGCACGTCAAACGGCTTCAGGAATGTATTGAAAGTGTCATCATCCACGCCGCGCTCACCCGCCGGCGTGATCGCGCCATTGATCGAATACAGAACGCCGTCGCAGCCGGCCTTTTTCAGTTCCTGCATGTAACCGCACACGGTTTCGGTCACCGCATTCAACATGTGCAGCGCCTCGCGCTGGTTGGCGTAAATCAATGATGATTTATTCATGCCCGCCGTGCGCACCACCTGCTGGAACGGATCGAAAAACGTATCGACAATAGGCACATCCGGCCCCAGCTCCTTGCGCAGCGCACGGATCAGATCGAGTTGCTTGGTGTAGTTCGGAATCGTCGGCGGCAGCTTCTCGAAGCGCAGCATGTCCGCCGGTGTATTGATGGTTTCAAGCCCTTGCGGCAACGGATAACGGTAATCGTGCATCACCTTGCTGATGTCCCAGTCATAGGTGCGCAGGAAAGCCGCGTGGCGGCGCGCGGCTTCCTCGCCCGGCAATGCGTCGGTGACAAAATGCACCCACACCACGCACGGCGGATGATCGACGTCGCCGCCGTTGACTGCTGCTTCGAAACGTTCGCGCTTGTTCATGCCGGATCCCTTTTGCAATTCTTGTGATTCGGGACTCAATGGTCGCTTGCGGCCCGCGCAGCGTCAAGTCGCGCGTTGACCTGCCGGCACGGTGCAGGCAAACTGGTGAGGCGATTCATAAGGAAATCCATCATGCTTACACGCACCTTGTTGCTTGCGTACGCGCTGGCCGCTGTGCTTACCGTTGCACCGGCAATCACGCACGCCGCCGAATCCGCTTCGACAGGCTCAGGACAGGCCTATCCGGCCAAGCCGATCCGTCTGGTCGTACCCTCACCGCCCGGCGGCACCATCGATCCAATTTCGCGCATGCTCGGCGAAGCGCTGGGCAAACTGTATAACCAGAACGTCATTATCGACAATCGCCCCGGCGCCAATTTCAACGTCGGTATGGAACTGGTCGCCAAGGCGCAGCCCGACGGACATACGCTGGTGGTCGCCTCATCCGGTGCGCTGGCCACCAACATTCATCTATACAAAAAGCTGCCCTATCACCCGGTAAAAGATTTCGAGCACATTGTTTTGTACGGAAACGTGCCGAATATTCTGGTGGTGCATCCGGCGATTCCAGTGAAAACCCTGGGCGAATTCACCGCGTACGCCAAGGCCAATCCCAATAAACTCAACTTCGGTTCCACCGGCAACGGCAGCTCGATGCATCTCGCAGGCGAACTTTACAAATCGATGAGCGGCATGCAAATGACGCACGTGCCGTACGTGTCGCCCGCCGTGGCAACGCAGGATTTGCTCGCCGGCCGCACGCAACTGATGTTTCAGTTGATGACCGGCATCGCGCAATTCGTCAAAGCCGACCGCGTGCGCGCCATAGCCGTGCTGTCGCCCAAACGCTCCACTGCGCTTCCGGACGTGCCGACCACTGCCGAATCCGGCATGAAAGGACTCGAGTCCTCGGCGTGGTTTGGCATACTCGCGCCGAAAGGAACACCCAAAGCCATCGTCAACAAGCTCAACCGCGACATCAATGCGCTGATCGCGGATCCGGCTTTCAACAAGCGACTGGTCGATTTCGGCGTCGAACCGATGGGCGGATCCACACAGGATTTTGAACGTTACCTCGATGCGGAGATCAAGAAGTGGGGCGACGTGGTGCGAGTTTCAGGCGCGAAACTGGATTAAAAATTATTTAATAAAAACAAATAGTTAAATCACATTCACCTTGTAAATCGCCGACGCGCTCCAGCGCCTGACCTGTCTTCTTCGCTACACGATGCCACTTCGGACAATGGCGTCGAATGTGTTCGGATTGCTATTCACGGTATCGCTGCTATCGAGCGTAACGCATATTGCACCGCTGCATTGCGCCGGCCGGCAGGCTTCTGACGGTTTTGGAACAATTCGGCGTTCACAAAGTAACCCACTATCCTGTATCATCGCCGCTGTACACCCCGATTGGAGCGCAATAAAAATGGGTTTTTATATCTTTTACGTCGTCGCGATCGTCGTGCTGATCCTGCATTTCACCGGCTGGCTCAAGCGCAACAATCTCGAATGGATCGTGTTGGTGCTCGCGGTTGGGACCTTCCCCGCAGTGTACTTTCTGAAGTAGGACTGTCTCTGTCTGCCTATTTCAGCAACAGGTTCGCCCCGCTCAGCAATAACATCACCGCCAGAATTTTACTGAACGTTTCCTGACTCACGCGGGCATTGATTTTCTCGCCCACCCAGGTCCCCAGCAGCATGAACGGCAGCATCGCCGCCACCAGCGCCAGCGTGCTTTCGGTGTAGTACCCCGCCAGCGCGTAGCCGCCGATACGCGTGATCATTTCCACGAACCACAACATGGCCAGCGTGGCGCGGAACTCCGCTTTGCCGACGCCGCGTCCATGCATGTAGATCACCACCAGCGTGCCGCCGCCTCCACCGAACATCGTGTCGATGAACGCGCCCAGAAAGCCCAGCGGCAGCGCCCACCTTTCCGATAGCCGCAGTTGTTGCATGCCTACCCACAGCGCGAACAGCATGTAAGCAGCATAAGCCACCAGAAAACCGCCCAGCAGTTTCAGCAGCAAACGATTGTCCAGCAGGGTAAACAAATACATGCCGCAGGCCACGCCCACCAGGGTGGGCAGCACCAGGCGCCTGAATTCGTCCCACAGCACCTGATGACGGTCGCGTATGGTGAGCAGGATAAACAACACGAACACCACCAGCGCAGTGACCGGCACCACCGTGGACATCGGCAACACAAACGCCAGCAGCGGTGTCGCGATCAAGCCCGCGCCGAAGCCCGACATGCCGCGCAGCACGTACGCGGAGAACACCGCGCCGGCGGCCCACGCCAGTTGCATGACCGAAAAGGCGTCGAGCATATTATTTGAAAATAAGCAGTATGCCGCTGGCGAAGATCACGCAACCCACCGCCTGATTGAAGCGGCGCTGATTGAATCGCTGCACAATGCGATTGCCCAGCCAGCCGCCGAGTAGCATCAGCGGAATGCCCAGCGCGAGCATGGTCAAAACCGTCGTGGTATACATGCCGAGCGCAGCATAGCCCGCGATGCGCGTAAATCCCAGCGCGATCATCAGCATGGTCAGCGTGGCGCGGAAGCGGTCTTTTTCTATTTTCAGCGCATTCAGATACATCACGAATACCGGCCCCGCTGCGCCGCCGAACAGAGAACCTATCGCGCCGCCGATGATGCTCAACACCGCGGCAAGCGGCGTCAGCCAGCGCCGCGGGATGGCCGGCATCTCTCCCGCCGAGTACAGCATATAGGCAGCGTACGCCATCACGAACACCCCGAACGCGCGACTCAACGGACGCGGATCGACATGCGCCAGCAACGCAATGCCGATCGCCGCGCCCACTACCGCGTACGGTGCGATGCGCGCGAGCTCCCGCCATTCGACCTTGCGCCAGTTGCTGCTGCCGTAGAGCACGGAAGCGATAGTGTTCACGGCGGACGTGAATGGCACCACCACGGGCAGCGGCGCAATCAGCGCGAGCAGCGGAACCGCGACGATGCCGCCGCCGAATCCCGCGCCGCCGCGCACCGCGAAACCCAGCGTGACCGCGAAGGCGAACAACACGTAGTCGGCCGCGCCGAAATTGTCCATGTCAGCCTGTCGCCGCGCGCCGCACGCCCGCCGCGGCCAACAGAAAAAACACTAAGCTGCCCATCGCGAACAACGACAGCAACCCGAACGTAAAGGTGTAACTGCCATTCACACGGTAGATCAACGCGAACAACGCCGGACCTATCAGGATGCCGGCGAAGTTCCACACCATTGCGCCACTGGTCGCCACACTCACCTTGCCCTGCGGACTCAGGCGCGCAACTTCAGCGAGGAACAAGCCATTCCATCCGACGGCCGATGCACCGAACGCCACAAACAGCAGCGCCACCAATGCGCGCGGCCATTGCGGTGTCACCCACGCCATCACTGCGCAGCACACCACCATCACCACGCTCAATTTGATCAGCAGCCCCAGACAATTGCCCGAACGATCCGCGATCCAGCCCCATGCGATGCGCCCAGCCACGCCCGCACCCTGCGCCACCGACAGCATCACACCTGCCGCGACCAGTCCATAGCCCGCTTCCTGCACCAGCAGGGTGACCGCAAACGAACTCAAACAAAGCTGCACGCCCGACATGAACATCGACGCCACCGACAGCCAGCGCAACTCCGCAAAACGCCAAAGTAAACTCATGCCCTCACGCGCCTGCTGCCGCACGCTGCCTGCCTGCGGCCTGCGGTCATCGTCCCACACCGCCCGCACCGGCTGCAACGCGGCAATCATGACCAGCGCGAAAATCATCACCAGCACAATCGCCCACTGCCAGCCGAGCCACAGCGTCACCGGCGGAGCCACCAGCGCCATGATCATCCAGCCGGCAGGCACGCAGGTCTGCTTGATCGAGAACACCAGATTGCGATGTTTGGGCGGACTGAAACGGAACAACACGTGCGCGCTCGCCGGCGTCATCACGCTCATTGCCACGCCCAGCAGTATCGACGCCGCGATCAAAGCCGCAAGCCCCGACAGCAACGCCAGCGCCAGCGCCATCACGCTTAGCAGCAGTCCGGCCTGTATCGCGCGGCAGGCGCCAAAGCGCGTCACCATCCACGTCAGAAACGGCGACGACAGCATCGCCGCGCCGTAGATCAGGCTCATCTGATAACCGATGAGCGACGGCTCCACACCCATCTCGGCCGCGAGCTCCGGCGCGATCACCGGAAACACCGCAATGCCCATCACCGTACCGATCTGCGCGAATGTCGTAAGCGCCACCACCGTTATCACTATCGAACGAGCAATGGGAGGCGTGGCGGAATCAGCAGACACGAGAATGATTTTGCGGGAACGGTGAGGCGCGGGACGAGGTGCGGATTATAGCTGCCCGCAGCGGATGAACCCGCCGGCGACGGCGGCGGTGCAAACAGCCCTTACACGAAACAGCCATTGAAACAGGCAAGCATTGCAGGTGTGAAGCTCGAAAATACCTGCACAAAACCTGCCGGGCCTAACGCACCACTCCCGCGCCATAAACCAAATCGGTCAACGCCGGCTGCAACTGCCTGAATTCCACCGGCACAAAGTCATAGCCATCGTGCGGCGCATGCACAATCAGGAAAAATGCCTCGTCACTTTTGCTGGGATTGAACACCTCATGCCGCACGCCCGGCGGCATGGCACAGAATGCACCCGGCTTCAGTTCGAAGATGCCGTGCCCGTGCTGGCCTTCATAGCGGATTTCCAGCATGCCCTGCACGCCCACGAATAGGTCGTAGACCCGTGAATGCAGGTGACGCGGCACGCCTGAACCGGGTGCTACGCGAAACACTGCCGTTTGCACCGCGCCGTCTTCGTGCATGATGCCCTTGTCGCAGCCGGGTCGGCGCGATGCGAATGCGATCTGCGTAATATCGTCAACTTTGACTACCGGTTGCTGGCCCATGGACATTTCCTTGGAAAAGGCAAATCGCCAAGATGCCATCATCGCATACGATCGGCATTGAGTCAGCCCGTAAAAGTCCGGATAATGCCTGACTCTCCCGCGTCATTCGGACACCCTCTTCCGGAGCAAAAAGATGAAAGCAGTAGTGCTGCATGAACACGGCGGTCTCGACAAACTGCAATACGTGACGGATTTTCCCGATCCCGTCGTCGTCGACGGCCATGTGGTAATCCGCGTGCGCGCGACGTCGTTCAACTATCACGATGTGTTCACCGTGCGCGGCATGCCCGGCATCAAGGTGCCGATGCCGATGATCATCGGTTTGGATCTCGCCGGTGAAATCCTCGAGGTCGGCGCGGGTGTGAACAGATGGAAAAAGGGGGACCGCGTGCTGGTCAACCCGCTCAACAAGAAAAAGGGCTTGATGGGCGAGATGATGCACGGCGGCCTTGCGGAGAAGTGCCTGGTCGCCGCCGATCAATTGATCGCCATGCCTGATCAGGTAACGTTCGAGCAAGCAGCGTCTTTGCCGGTGGCCTATGGTACGGCGCACCGCATGATCATCACCCACAACACCATCAAAAAGGGCGACAAGGTGTTGGTGCTGGGTGCCAGCGGCGGCGTAGGTACCGGCTGCGTGCTGCTGGCAAAGCAACTCGGTGCAGAAGTAATTGCCTGCGCATCCAGTGCAGACAAAATCCAGAGGCTGCGGGATCTCGGCGCCGATCATGTGATCAACTACAAAGATACGGATTTTTCCAAATGGGCCGTCGAAAAATTCGGCAAGCCGCAACGCCGCAACCACGAAGGTGGTGTCGACGTGGTGATCAACTTTACCGGCGGCGATACCTGGGGACCGACACTGCGCTGCGTGAAGCGCGGCGGCAAGATACTCGTATGCGGCGCCACCGCCGGCTACGACCCGAAGGAAGACCTGCGCTATGTGTGGAGTTTCGAACTGCAGATCATCGGTTCCAACAGTTTCTATGATGAAAACCTCAAGGCGCTGATGGAGATGATCCAGCACGGCACCATGAAGCCGGTGATTGACGAAGTGCTGCCGCTGGAACGCGCGGCCGAAGGCTTGCGGCTGATCGAGAACCGGGAAGTCTTCGGCAAAGTCATCGTTACACCATAAGTATTTGTTTTAATTATATTTTTCTATCCTTTCGATGACCGCACCCAGTCCCGCCGTGCCCTGCCCAGAGCCGCGCGGCTATCCCGGAAATCTGGGTACACCATTTGCCGCGCATGCAGAATCCACACGCACCGCGATCATCGACCTTAACGACACCGTGCATCCGAGCGAAGTCAGCTTTCGCGAACTCGATGTGTGCTGTAACGCCGTCGCGCGCGGGCTGGTGCGCGCAGGACTGAAACCTGGCGACCGCGTCGGCATCCTGTCGCGGAACCGCATTGAATTTATCGCCACACTGCTGGGCGCGATGCGTGCCGGCGTAGTGCCCGTGCCGGTCAATATCAAGCTCACGCCCGAAGTGGCACATTACATACTGCGCGACGCCGGCGCGAAACACGTGTTCATCGAAAGCGCTTACCGCAGGCTGTGCCCCGCTGATATTCCTGTGGTGGCATACGATGATGATTTCAACGTCTTTCTCGACGCAGGGCCTTTTGATGCCTTTGAACCCGCACCCGATTCGGTAGCGATTCAGCCCTATACATCGGGTTCGACCGGAAAACCCAAGGGCGTGCTGCTCACCCATTACAGTCAAAACTGGAGCCGGCGCATCCTCGCGCATACGCGCGGCACCACGCCGAGCGACATAATACTCGTCGCCGCACCGCTGTACCACAAGAACGCGCTCAATGCGATCAAGCAGGGACTTACTGCCGGTGCGCAACTGGCACTGATGCCGCAATTCAACGTCGAGCGCTACATCGAAGCTATCGGCCGCTATCGCGCCACGGTAATTTCCGGCGTGCCGACGATGATGTCGATGCTGCTCACGCGCCGCGACTTAATGTCGAAGATCGATACCTCCAGCGTGCGCACAGTGATGATGGGCTCGGCGCCCTCCTCCTCGCAGTTGCTGATTGAACTAAAGCACGCATTCCCCAACGCGGAGTCATTGGTGGTATACGGCGTCACCGAAGGCGGTCCGGTACCGCTGGGTCCGCATCCCGAAGGCAAGCCACGTCCGCCCGGCTCCATCGGCTATCCCTATCCCGGCACCGAAGCCAAACTGATTAACGGCGCGACGCCGGATGAAGGCGAACTGGTGCTCAAAAATCCCGGGGTTCTGCTCGGCTATCACAACCTGCCTGACGAAACCGCCAAGCGCGTGCGCGACGGCTGGTACTACAGCGGCGACATTTGCCGGCGCGACGCAGACGGGTTTTATTTCTTCGTGGGACGCACCGATGACATGTTCGTGTGCGGCGGCGAGAATATTTTCCCGATTGAGGTCGAATCGCTGCTGGAAAAACACGCGGCGGTTCATCAGGCTTATGTGATGCCGTTCGAGCACGAGATGAAAGGCCAGGTGCCGTACGCGTTCATCGTGTTACGCTCCGGCAAGAGCGCGTCAGAGGACGAAGTGAAGCAGTTCGCGCTCGCCAACGGCCCTGCCTACCAGCATCCGCGCCGCGTGTTTTTTCTGGAGCAACTGCCGCTCGCGGGCACCAACAAAATCGATCAGCAACAATTGCGCCGCCATGCAGCGGAGCTTACCGGAGAAACGGCGAATGGCTGAAACCACATTCACCATGGAAAGTCTGGAGCAACGCCTTGCAGCGGGGCCGTTCAACCGCTGGCTTGGATTCAAGGTGCTCAAGATGGACGAGAGCGGCCTCGAACTCAAGGCCACATGGCGCGAAGAATGGGTAGTCAATCCCGACCGCCGCTATACGCACGGCGGCATCCTCGCCGCCATCATCGACGTTGCCGCCGACTATGCCATCGCGGTGCAACTGGGCCGGCCGGTGCCGACCATCGACATTCGTGTTGATTATCACAAGGCCGCGATGCCGGGCGATCTCATTGCGAAGGCGAAAGTCGTGCGCATGGGCGGACAATACTCAACCGCTGAAGCCTATGTTTATGACGCAGAAGGCGCACTGGTCGCCAGCGGGCGCGGCACCTACTATACCGCACCATCGCCGCTATCGAAGGCCAAGTAGATCATTTTAAGTATTTGTTTTTATTGAGTATTTTATGACACCTTTAACAGAGAATTTCCGCCAGTTCCTCGACCGGTTGCGCGGAGTTGGGCAGATGATCGACATCCGGCAGCCAGTGGATATCCGCCACATCGCCACACTCGTCGATCAGTCCGACAAGGCATTGTTTTTTCACAAGGTCGTCGGCTACGACATGCCGGTGGTGTCGGGCATCATCCGCACGCGCGAACGCGCAATCCTGTCGATGGGCTGCACCGAATACGGCGAGATCGAGCGCAGGCTGCGGCAGGGCATCGATCATCCCGTTGCGCCGCGCTATGTCGAAACACCGGCGCACAAGCAGGTCATCATGAAGGGCGATGATGTCGACTTGTTCAGGCTGCCGGTGCCGATGTCGTCGATCTACGACGGCGGGCCGATGATCACCGCGGGCGTAGTGATCGCGCGCGACCCTGAATACGGATTGAACTCCGGCTGCTACCGCTTCATGGTGAAAGAGAAAAACCTCACCGGCATCGATATCGTGACGCCCAACAACATGCGCATGTACGCGCAACGCGCGTTTGAGGCTGGACGCCCCTGCCCGATTTCGATTTCCATCGGCACCCATCCGATTGAAATCATGGGGGCGAATTTCCGCGCACCCATCGGCGTGGATGAGATGGGCATCACCGGCGGCATACGCGGCGCGCCGGTTGAGCTCGCGCAGTGCGAAACCATCGATCTGCCGTGCGTAGCCGATGCCGAGATGGTTCTGGAAGGCGAGATTCTGCCGACCGGCTGGACCAACCCGGAAGGCCGCTTCGGCGAGTTCACGCGGCTGATGGGCGGGTTGCACTGGAATCCGCTGGTACGCATTAAGGCCGTCACAATGCGCAAAGACCCGATTTACTACGCGCTGCACATGCCATGGGAAAACACCTGGCTGGCCGCGCCCACGCGTTACGCCGCCATCCGCGCAGCGCTCAAAAACGCCGGTGTGCAGGTGAAAGACATCAACGTCACGCTCGGCGGCTGTGCGTTCTGGCATGCGGTGATCTCAATAAAAAAACAGGCAGGCGAAGGCAAAAACGCGCTGCTCGCCGCATTGTCGGTGCTCGACCTCAAGCATGTCGTCGTGGTGGATGACGACATCGACGTGCACAACGCGATGGACGTGGAATGGGCGATTGCCACGCGCGTGCAGGGCGACAAGGATGTGATCATCATCCCCGGTGCGCGCGCCAAGCCGCTAGACCCCAGCCTCGCGGTGATGCCGCACGGCGTGGTGCCCACCGGCGCCAAAGTCGGCATCGACGCCACCATCGGCGAAGGCATCCCTCGCGAACGCTTCGAGCGCATCGCTTATGCCTACGCCGACCGCGCGAAGATCGCCGACTATGCCGGCGGCAAAAGCGATCCGGCGCCTGCGCAATCCGCCATAGACGACAAAATCGTGAATGCGCTCGCCGATGAGATTCTCAAGGTCATCGGCCAGGAGCCGCTGTATTACTCGGCCGTGGCAGAGCGCTTCTCCCATCATACGTTTCAGGCCGTGGCGCGCGCGCTCGGCAAATTGCATGTCGAGGAAAAGCTGTGGCAGGACCCGCGCGGGCGCCTGTGTGCGCGCGGGTCCGTTCATGCGGCCAAGGTGCCGGTACGCGGCGCCTAGCGCAATGGCTTTCACACGTTAAAATAGCTTTGCCCCGATAAGGAATCCCCATGCCAGCGAACCCGCTCTTCCGTTATACACTTGCGCGATTGGGCGCCTTGCTGATCTTCGCAACGGCAGCCACCACCACCCTCGCCGCGGACTATCCCACGCGCTCGATCCGCTTCGTCATACCCTTCGCCGCCGGCGGCACCTCCGACATCATCGGCCGCATCCTGTCGGCAAGAATGCAGGAGTCGCTCGGTCAAACGCTGGTGGTGGACAACCGCGGCGGCGCCGGCGGCACCATCGGCACCGATATCGTAGCCAAGGCCAATCCCGATGGACACACGATTTTGCTGTCGAGCAATGGCACGCACGCCGTCGTGCCTTATCTGTACAAGAAGCTGCCGTACGATCCGATCAAGGACTTCGAGCCGATCACGATGGTGGCGATCACGCCGCAAGTATTCGCGGTCAATCAGGAATTGCCAGTCAAATCGTTGAAGGAGCTGATCTCGCTGGCGAAATCCAAACCCGGTGCGCTGGTGTTCGCGTCGTCGGGCGTGGGCAGCATGGGGCATCTGTCCGGCGCATTGCTGGGCCAGATGGCCGGTATTCAGCTGACGCATGTGCCGTACAAGAGCGCAGCGGTTGCCTACCCCGATGTGTTTTCCGGCCGCGTGCCGCTCATATTCGACACCGCGCTGTCGATGACGCAACACATCAAGTCGAACCGCGTGCGAGCGCTTGCGGTGACCACGCCGGTGCGCGCAGTCAATCTGCCTGATCTGCCGACCATGAGTGAAGCGGGATTGTCCGGATATGCGAGTACTTTGTGGATCGCAACCCATGCCCCGGCAGGCACGCCGAAAACCATCGTCGACCGCCTTAACCGCGAGTTCCGTCGCGCACTGAACCTGCCCGATGTGCGCGAGCAAATGGCCTTGAGCGGTGCCGAGGTATTGGTAGGTTCGCCGGCTGAACTGCTCGCCGCGACGCATAGCGACCTCAAACGCTTCGGTGAGATCGTGCGCGCGGCGAAAATCGAAGCGCAATAGCGGGAAGGAGTCAGAGAGATGAGCCAAGCCGTTGCAGCCCGCCCGATAGCAGAGATATTGCACTGGCCCGCCGAAGGCATTACACGCGTGCCCTTGCAGGTTTTTTCCGATGCGGAGCTTTACGCGTGGGAACAGGACCTGATTTTTCGCGGCCCCACCTGGCACTATCTGGGGCTCGAAGCCGAGCTGCCCACCGCCGGCGAGTTCATCACCACCAGCGTCGGCGATACGCCGATCATCGTGGTACGCCGAGCCGACAACACCATCAGCGCGCTGGTCAATCGCTGCGTGCACAAAGGCTCGATTATTTGCTACCAGTCGAAAGGCAAGCGCGAGCGCGCGCACAACTTCGTGTGCCCGTATCACAACTGGATTTACGATTTCGACGGCAACCTCACTGCCGTTGCGTTCGAAAAAGGCATCCAGCAAAAAGGCGGCATGCCGCCGGGCTTTGACAAATCGCAGCACAAGCTGATCCGCCTGCGCGTGGAAACCATCCGCGGGCTGATCTTCGGCACCTTCTCCGACGAAACGCTGCCGCTGCGCGATTATCTCGGTCCGGTGATGGTCGAGCACATAGAGCGCACCATCTACGGCAAGATCAGGCTGCTCGGCCGCTACAGCCAGTACATGCACAACAACTGGAAGCTGTACATCGAAAACAGCCGCGACAACTATCACCCCAGCCTGCTGCACGCGTTCTTCTCGACCTTCAAGATCAACCGCCTGTCGGCCGACGGCGGCACCAAGCAGGACGACCGCTGCTGGCATCACATCACCTTCACCAAGCGCTTCACCGACAAGGGCGATGCCGTCTACGATTCCGGTATGATCCGTGCGCAGAAAGAGGATTACGGACTCAAGGATCCGTCGCTGATCGATCAGTGGATGGAGTATCCCGATCAAATCACCAGTTGCATCCAGAGCATCTTTCCCGGATTCGTGCTGCATCAAATCCTCAACTCGCTGGCGACGCGCCAGATCGTCACGCGCGGACCCGAAGCCTGCGAACTGGTATGGACGCTGTTCGGTTTCGAGGAAGACAGCGAGGAACAGACGTATGTGCGCAACAAGCAATCCAATCTGGTGGGTCCTGCCGGACTGGTGTCGATGGAAGACGGCATGATCGGCGGCTTTGTGCAGAAAGCGATCAAGGGTGATCTCGACGGCGTGGCCGTGCTCGAAATGGGCGGCACCGGCGTCGGCTCGCAGCCAACCCGCGCGACCGAGACTTCGGTGCGCGGTTTCTGGAAACATTATCGCGAGCTGCTCAATGTCTGAAACCATCGCCGTTGCCCAAGGGGTGCAGGCGCCACCCACTGCGCGCGAGGCCATCGCACGCCTGATGGCGCAATACGTGAACGTGATCGACAACGATGAACTCGAACGCTGGCCGGCGCTGTTCACCGAAAAATGCCTCTATCAGATTATTTCGCGCCGCGACCATGAACAGGGCCTGCCCATCGGCCTGTGGTTTTGCGACAACCGCGGCATGCTCGAAGACCGGGTGAATTCGGTGCGGGAGGTCAATGTGTTCGAGCCGCAGGTGTATCGCCACGTGATCGGCCCCACCGAAATTCTCGGCCATACCGGCGAGGTCTATCGCGCGCAAACCAGCTACATCGTGGTACGCACCATGCAGGACGGCGAGATGATGGTGTTCAGCGCCGGGCGTTATCTCGACGAAATTGTTGTCAGCAGCGACACCGCTTTGCTGCGAAAGCGCATCGTCATTACCGATTCCTGGCGCTATGACACGCTGGTCGCCATCCCTCTCTGACAAAATAAAATGCCATTAAAAACAAGTACTTATCATTTACATCTGGAATCAGGCCGTAAGCGCCCATCTATTTTCCAAATGCACCCGGCCGATTGGGACGCAGCCGCCAAGCGCCATCGCGCACTGGCAAAAAAACTGCGTGTCACCATCGGTCAGGACAACGAAATCCTCGATGAAGCGCTGAAAACCGCGGACTTCATGATCAACTCAGTGCCGCCGAAAGATCGCATTCGCGAGCGCGCGCCGCATCTCAAATGGATACAAACCACCGCTGCTGGCGTCGACGGTCTGATGCCAATGACCTGGCTGCCCGATGACATTGCGCTCACCAACAACACCGGCGCGCACGGCGCGAAGGCCGAAGAATCCTGCTTGATGGCATTGCTGATGCTGCAATCGCGCCTGCCAGAAGTCATCAAAAACCAGCAGGATCGCGTATGGAAAAGCGTATTCACCACGCCCATCACCGGCAAAATCGCAGTCGTGGTGGGCTTTGGCGATCTCGGCCAGGGCGCGGGACGCGCCGCGAAAAAACTCGGCCTCGAGGTGATCGCTGTCACGCGCAGTGGCAAGGCGCCGAGGCTTGCCGATCGTGTGGTCTCTTCGGCGCGCATCGACAGTGTGTTGCCCAAGGCGGATTTCGTGATTGTAACCACGCCGCTCACCGCCGAGACGCGCGGCCTGATCAACCGCGACAGGATCAACCTGCTGAAACCGGGCGCGGGCTTCGTCAACATCGGCCGCTCGCCGATTGTCGATTACGCAGCGCTGCGCGACAGACTCGAAAAGGGTGAACTGTGCGGCGCCGTGCTCGACGTGTTTGATCAGGAACCGCTGCCGCCCGATTCGGCCTACTGGACCACCAAAAACCTGGTGGTCCTGCCGCATATCAGTTGCGACGATCCGCGTTACATCGATCACTTGCTTGATTTCTGGTTTTTGAATTTCGAGCGGTTTTTGGCGGGAAAGAAACTCAAGAACATTGTGGATCGGAAACTGGGGTATTAAGTGCGGTGAAAGTGTGAAGGAGTGAAGAGGTGAAGGGGGTACCCCATTTACTCATTCACTCCTTCACAGTTTTCACACTCCTTCACTACACATGAATAAACCCATCCACCACATGATCCCCGGCGCGCCCGACCCGGTGGCGCCGTTCAGCCACGCCGTAGAAGCTGACGGCTGGGTGTTTGTCACCGGCCAGATGCCGTTTACCGGCACGGCCAGCAATTCGCCTTACCCTCGGGGAATCACAGCACAAACGCATCAGGTGATGAAAAACCTCACGCGCGTACTCGAAGGCTGCGGGCTGGGCCTGCAGCACGTGGTTGCCGCGCGTATTTTTCTCACGCACTTCAAGGCGGATTACGAAAAGATGAACCAGGTGTATGCCGGATACTTTCCGCCGGGAAAGCGCCCTGCGCGCACCTGCGTCGGCGTCACAGGTCTCGCGCGCGGTGCGCGCGTGGAAATAGACTTTATTGCAAGGCGGCCGGCTACGGCGCAAGGCACAAAGCGAGGCAAAAAAAACGCAGCGCGCGCACGCGCCACTAGACAACTCAGCAGGCGGGCTGTTCGCGATGCCCGTCACGCTTGAGGACAGCAGGCCGGGGATCGGTTTGCTCCAGGCGGTAGCCGTGCTGATAGACCGACTGCAATACCCAGCCATTTTCCGGCATCAGACCCAGGTCCGTGCGCAGCCGGCTGATATGCGTGTCCAGCGTGCGTGTGCTGGTGCCGGAACCGCGTCCCCAGATGCGTTCCATCAGGTAGCCGCGCGACAGTAGCTGACCGAGATTCGAGAACAAAAACACTGCAAGATCGTAGCTCTTCGGGGTCAGGGAAACGCGCTGCCCGTTGCGCAGAATCACGCGGTTTTTCAGGTCTACGCTCAAGTCGCCGAAACTCAATACCTCCGGGCGTTTCGACAAGCGCGGAATGCGGCGCCCGAGCGCTTCGACACGCGCGAGAAACTCCGCCCGCCGCAGCGGCTTCGCCATGCAATCATCGGCGCCGGCCTTGAGCGCGGCAACGATGTCCTGCTCGCTGTTGCTGTCGGAAATACGCAGCATCGGCACGGACGCTGGCAGATGCTCGCGCGCCCACAGCAATACCTCCGTGCCGGTAATGCCAGATACCCCGGCGCCGACGATCAACAGGTCGCAGGTCTCGCCGGGCATGTCCTTGATAAACGCCTTGCCTGAGCCCTGCAGCACCGTCACATGTCCGGACGAACGCAACCAGCCACCGATCAATTCGGCGTCATGCGCGTCTTCTTCCAGCAGTGCGATTCTCATGGAAATATCGTCTTCAGGTTGAAGGCAAGATAACGCATGACTATGTGTTTCCCTATACCCGTAACAGGGTTTTTACAAAGCTTTTACAGTTGAGAATTCGTGAATTCCCGTAGCCGACCAAATGTTAAAATTATCAAATGATCGAAGACCGCCAATTACGTAGTGCCGCTGGCAAACTTCTTGATGTAGACCACATCGCGCATTTTCTGCCCGATATCGATGGTGCCAGCGCAACGCTAAACCGCCTCGGTTTCACCCTGACGCCCTTTTCGGCCCAGTCCCACCGCCTTGAACCGGGCGGACCGCTGGTTCCGGCGGGTACCGGAAACCGCTGCGTGATGATGAAGCGCGGCTACCTTGAAATCCTGACGCCTACCCACGACACGCCCAACGCGGAGCAGCTGCGCATCGCCATCCGGCGCTATACCGGCATACACCTGATCGCCTTTGGCACGCACACGCCGGACACGGATTTTCAGCGGCTTTCCGCGGGCGGCTTTGCGCCGCTCCCACCGATAGCCCTGCAACGCCAGGCAAGCACCGAGTCCGGCGAGGCCACCGCGCGCTTCACCGTGGTGCGTGTCGCAGCCACAACGATGGCGGAAGGACGCATTCAGTTCTGCCAGCACCACACCCGCGACGTGGTGTGGCAACCGCGCTGGCTCACCCACGCCAACCATGCCGTCGGACTGGCAGGCGTCATTCTGTGCATGGCAGACCCGACCGAAGCGGCGCAACGCTATGCACGCTATACCGGATTACCCATACAAGCGTTGGGAACGGCGTGGCGTCTGGACAGCGCACAGGGTTACCTGCTGTTTGCATCCCCGGCACTGCTGCAGCAAGCGCTGGGCGTGACCGCACCGGCGCTGCCGTGGATCGCGGGCTGCATCATCGACAGCGACGACATGGCAGCGACACAAGCCGTTGTGAACGGCAGCAAGCTTGGTGATCGCACGCTGATAACACTGGACGCATCGCTGGGCGGCCTCATGATTTTTCAGCGGTCAGGCAGCGCGCCGCTGCGCTTGGGCTAGCATGACTAAATACATGTAACCATTTGTTTTTGAACATAAAAATATAATGCATTTTGACGAATCATTCGATGTCATCGTCGCCGGCTTCGGCCACGCCGGTGCAATCTCTGCCATCACCGCGGCCGATCACGGCGCGAAAACCCTGATCATCGAAAAATCCACAGTCCCGGGCGGCCTCTCCATTTGCTCGTACGGTGCCGTGCGCAGCGCACGCGACCGCGACGGCGCGTTCACCTACCTCAAAGCCACCAACGGCGGACGCACGCCGGATGACGTGAATCGCGCACTGGCCGATGGCATGTGCGAAATGGAAACCTATGTGCGCGAACTCGGCAAGGTAAACAACGCGCACATACAAACCTCGATCGAGGAAAACGAGCAGCGCGAGACCGTCGAGAATGCGTCCGGAGATAGTTACCGCCGTCGCATCAGCGGAAACTACCCGCTGCCCGGCACCGAGGCGTTTTATCACACGTCGGTGGTTGACGTGCCCGGCTTCGATGCAGCGCAAGTCTATCCGTGGGCCAACGGCGCGCCTAACGGACCCAAACTGTTCAAAGTAGTGCATGACAATGTGACCAGACGAAGCATTGAAGTCCGTCTGGGCACACCGGCCGTACGGCTGATCGCCGATCCGGCCACGCGTGAGGTGCTGGGTGTGCGCGTGCGTACGAAGGGTGTCGAGAAAACTATACAGGCGCGGCGCGGCGTGGTGCTCGCCTGCGGCGGCTTCGAGGGCAGCGCTGAAATCAAGCAGCAGTTTTTAGAGGGCAATCCGGTGTTCAACGCCGCTGCCGGTACCAATACCGGCGACGGCATACGCATGGCGCAGGATCTGGGCGCAGCGCTGTGGCATATGTGGATGATTCACGGCGCCTATGGATTTCGCCACAGCGATCCGGATTATCCCTATGCGATACGTCTGAAACGTTTTCCCGACTGGTTTCCCGGAGAAAAACATCGCGCCAAGCTGAAGATGGCGTGGATACTGCTCGATCAGCGCGGCAAACGTTTCATGTCCGAGTATCAGCCGTACACGCAGGATACCGGCGTTCGCCCAATGCAGTATTTCGATCCCGAAACACAATCGGCGCCGCGCAATCCAGCCATCATGATCTGCGACGACGAAGGCCGACGCATGTACCCACTGGGCAAGGCGACCTCCAACGATCAGGGCGTGCGCTACGCATGGAGCGATGACAATCTGCAGGAGGTCGAAAATGGCATCCTCACGCGGGCAGATACGATCGAAGCGCTGGCGCAAAAACTCGGCGTTGATCCGCAAGCGGTAAGTGCCAGCGTCGCGCGCTGGAACGACCAATGTTCGCGCGGTGAAGATGCCGACTTCGGGCGCCCCGGCGGCAGCATGACACCCATCGCCAAGCCGCCGTTCTACGGCGCGCCGGTGTGGGCCACGCTTTCCAATACCCAGGGCGGACCGGTGCACGACGCGCAGTCACGCATCATCGATGCTTACGGAAAACCCATACCGCGTTTGTATGCTGCAGGCGAACTCGGCAGCGCCTTCGGACATCTTTATCTTTCCGGCGGCAATATTGCGGAATGTTTTGTCACTGGACGCATCGCCGGAGCGCACGTTGCAACACAAGCAACGTAGCAAAACTGCGCGCTGCACTTGACCCACGACGGTACGCAGACGATCATCGCGTAACATGTTGCGATCTCTGCTGAGCACGCTGGGCGGATTGCTGCGCTGGGGCTTTTACGGCTTTCTGGTGTTCAGCGCCTGCGTCTATTTTTTCCTGCTGGTCTTTTCGTGGCACGCCACCAAGCGTGAAACGCAGTTTGCCGAAGACGTTGCGCCCGCCAAAGGGCGCTATGTCAAAGCCTCCGATGTCAGCATTTTCGTGCAGGAAGCCGGGCCGCCCGATGGCATGGATGTGGTTCTGGTACCCGGCATCGGCGGCTGGAGCGGCACCTGGCCGCAAACCATGACGACGCTAGCGCAGGCCGGCTTTCACGTCGTTGCCATCGATCTGCCCCCTTTCGGGTTTTCGCAGCGGCCGGAAACCGCGCTCTACAGCAAGCAGGATCAGGCGGACCGCATTCTCGGCGTGATGGACGCACTGAGCATCCAGCGCGCGATTCTGGTCGCGCACTCCAGCGGCGGCGGACCGGCGGTGGAAGCAGCCGCCTTGCCCGCGAAACGCGTGCGCGGGCTGGTGTTGGTGGATGCGGAACTCGATATCGCGTTCAATCGCAAAAGCCGGCCCTACCCGCCCTTCATGGTGGATCGTTTTCTCGCCTCGCCGACATTGCGCGATGGCGCGGTGGCTGCGTTCATCGCCAACCCGCTGTTCGCGCGTCATCTGCTCAAATGGCTGAGCAACAAACGGGGCGCCGCAACCGAAGCGTGGGCCGAACTCTACCGGCAACCGCTGCGGCTCAAGGGCACCACTGCCGCGATCAGCGCATGGCTGCCGGAGTGGATCGTCAGCGTGAAGTCGGCGCGCAGCGAAGACCCTGAAACATACCGCAAACTCAATATCCCCATCCATCTGATCTGGGGAGACTACGACACCATTGCGCCGCTGGAGCAGGCGAGGGAACTGACGCGCCTGGCTTCCAACACCACGCTGCGAGTGATTTATGGATCGGGCCACCTGCCGCACGTTGAAGAATCACAGTACTTCAATTACATACTGCTGAAGAGCCTGAACATTCTCAAATACGAGATCGAAACCAGGGAAGCCGCCGAACTGCGCGCAAAAACCGCTGCCGCATCTGCAACCGCGGCGCCGGTTGATGCGAAAGGAGAAATCAAGGGAGAAAATAACAGGGAAACCAGGGGCGATCAAAAATGATACCTAAGTACTTGTTTTTATGTATTATTTTATACACATCCCTCACGACGGCACAAGCGCAGCGCGTGGTCGATGTCGCATCGCGCGCGGGTGTCACGCAGCGTTTCCTGCTGTTGCAACCCGAGAATGCCAAAGCCGCGGTGATCCTGTTCGCAGGTGGCGACGGCGGCATAACGATTGCGCCGGATGGCAACATCAAACGCCGCGGAAACTTTCTCGTGCGTTCGCGCGATTTGTTTGTGGCACAAGGCCTGGCCGTGGCAGTGATCGACGCGCCGTCCGACCGGCAGAGTCCCCCTTACCTGAATTTTTTTCGGCAGACGGCAGAACACACGACGGACGTAAAGGCCGTGATCGCCTGGCTCAAGCAGGAATTAAATCTTCCCGTGTGGCTGATCGGCACCAGCCGCGGCACGCAGTCCGCGGCTTACATCGCGACGCAAACCACACCCGCCAATGGCGGTCCCGACGGCATCGTGCTCACGTCCAGCGTGCTTTATGACAACCGCGGCGTTGCAGTACCCGATATGGCGCTGGATCGCATCCATGTACCAGTGCTGGTTACACATCACCGGCAGGATAGCTGCCGCGTTTGCCGGTTTGCGGATTTGCCACGGCTCACGGGCAAGCTCAAACACCTGAAAAAAAACGATACGCTGATTGTCGATGGCGGCAATAACGAAGGCGACCCCTGCGAAGCGTTCGCCTACCACGGCTACAACGGTATCGAGGCTGATGTTGTCGGCAAAATCTCAGCGTGGATCAAGGGCAATTGAGGAAGTTGCATTAACATCCGGGCCGACGGCACGCTGATTCACCGTCCGCCATCTCCAATCAGTGCGAACGGCGCCCAGAACATCGGATGCGCATAGGTGAATTCCACCTTGCCCGAGGCATCACGCTGGCCCGCGTTGTCCAGCAGCCACAGCATGGTTTGACGCAACGCTTCCGCGCGCGTGAGCGTGGGGTTTTCCGACGAGCGCTTGAACACATCCGTGGTCAATAGTTTCGCCGAGACTGTTTCCACCGGCCAGTTGCTCACCAGTAGTGACCGCGCTCCGGCGTAGAAGAACGCCCGTCCCAGTCCTGACACGGCCTCACTGCCGGCCCCGTCGCCTGAACCCGTGTTGCATGCCGACAGCACCACCCAGTCTGCATTGAGATTGAGCGCGAGTATTTCTTCCATCGTCAGTAGGCCGTCGCCGTCGATGCCGGCGACGTCGGGCGCGGTGAGGGCTAGCGCGGGTTGTTCCAGACCGTTCAGGTCTCCCGGTATCAGGCCGTGGGTCGCAAAAGCAATAACTTTTCGGTCAGCCAGATTCGTGCTTTTGACGTTTCGCTCGTTCGCCTGCACACCGAGAAACACGTCTCGGGTCATGTCGGCTTTGAGCGCCTGCGCGATATCGCGTATCTCATCCGCGGTTTCGGGCAGCCGTGCGAGTTGCGCCAGGGTGGAAGAATTAGCGATTTTGGGTGCGTTTCGCAATACGCTATCCGGTGGATCTTCAGTATCGGCGGCCATTGGCAGCGCCACTGTGTCGATTCTTAGATTGCGCAGGTTGGCGCTCAACTCAGCGACTTGAATCCTTTCCTGAACCCCGGCTTCTGCGTGCTGCGTCCTGCTGAAATAAGGATCGCCGAAGCCAATGAATTCACGCCGATTTCCGGCAGCTGCGGGTAGTGCACGCAAGGTGGTAAGCGCATTCACCGATGGTAGTTGTGTGACTGCGGCTTTTCTCAACAGCCACGGCACGGCGCGATAGCCTTCGAACCGGGCCTCCGTATCAGCACCGGCTTCGGTGGGTGCAGTCACCAGCAGGCTGAACGGCAGTTGCCCCAGCGCGCGGTGCGGCACGATGATCAGGTTTGCCGCATCCTTCCAGCCTGCTTCAACAGGCCTGAGCAGTTCGTTATATAAACGGTACGCTATCGCGGTATCGAAGCGCGGGAAGCGCACGATAGCCGTATTGCCCACATCCAGCGCCTTGCGCAATTGTCCGACCACGTCTGCCAATGCCTTGTCGCCGAGCGGAACTGCCGCGAAGGCGGGTGCACCCTCGCGCGGCACGGCCCAGACATAGGTTTTGTCCTGCCCGACGTAAATACTGATCAGCGCTTCACCGGGCTTGAGCGCCGCGCGCACTTGCTGCAGCGTCACCGGCTTGGGGTCCACCAGATTGGCGTAGCTGGGATAGCGTTTCTCGATGTCGGACTTGAGCTTTACACGTTGAGCGCGGAGATTCCCGATTTCCGCACGAATACCCGCGATCACCTTGGGCAATTGCTCGTCCGGCGGCGCACCCAGCAATCGCCCCAGCAGGTTGGTCAGCACACCCAGCCGCAGGCGTGCGTCCTGCTCCTCGCGCGCGAGTTCGGCGAGGCCTGCGTCGGTAATGGAAGCGCGCGCCGCGCTTTCGAACAATGCCCGTTGCACACTGCTGCCGCGCGCCGCGTCAGCGACACGGAAGGATTCGGCGATGGCCTCAACGCCGGGAGCCTGCTGCTGTCCGGTAAGCAAGTCGATATAGGCCTCGAGTATGTAGCGCAACCGCACTGCGCGCACTACCCCGCCATTCTCCGCGTCGCCATCGCCGCCTGAATAGGCCAGCAATACCGCAATCGCCCGGCGAAACTCGTCGAGCGCGCGCTCACGGTTGCCGCTTGCCGCCAGTGCCACGGCCAGTACGCCTCGCGTCTGCGCCGTCACATCGGCGGCCTCGCCCAGCCGCTCACTGTTGGACTTGGTCAGTGCGTCGAGCATGGCAACCGCCTTTGTCGCCTGATGCGTTTTGATCAGTGCAAGGCCCCAGTCCATATTGCCCAGGCGGTAGCGCCCAGCCAGCGAGGAATCCTTGCGGATGCTGTCGGCGTTGCGTTCGAATTCGGCAAGCGCCCTCGGCCATAGTTCCTGCCCGGCCAAGGCCGAACCCAGCAGCCCGCGGGTGGCAATCAGAAACTGCGATAGCTCGTCTGCTTCTGACTTCTGATAAACATCGATAGTTGCTGCCGCCAACTTTTCCGCGTCGCGATAGCGCCCCTGCCGGTACACGATACTCGTCAATATGCGTAACGCCGCACCTGTCTGCGCATGGTAACGCCCGACGCGCCTGAGCATCCGGCTCAACGCCTCGCGCGCCACACCTTCGGCTTCGACCAGCTTGCCCTGAGCGCCAAGTACCCCGGCGAGATTCACCAGGTAAATCTCACGAGTGGATTCGGCCTGATCTTCGGTCGCTGTATTCAGGCCCATGGCCAATCGCTGCCGATGCAACGGAACGTCGAGTTCATCTTCTTTCAAAGCGCGTCGGATTGCCCGCTCGGCGTCCGCCAGCTTGCCCTCTGCCTGGAAATGCAGGTTCCGCGCATAGTCAATTCTTGAGGCGCGGCGATGCTTGCGCAGTTCCCACTGCGGGCCGGATAGTCCTTCGGCATAGATCTGCTCGAACTTGGCCGCTTCCGCGCGCGCTGAAGCAAAGTCTCCCAGCCGCCCATGGATTTGGCTCAGCCGCAAATGCGCGTGTATCCGTGACTCCATGGCGGTTCTGGGCGCGTTTTGCGCGATGTATTCGTATAGCCGTCTCGCCTGTGAAAGGCTTCCAACCCGGTACTCCGCGAGCGCGAGTCGTCCGCCGATGCGGGATTGGAGCACGCCCTTCGGTGGCGCGTTCTGCAACGCCAAACGCAGGTCGGCAATGTATTGTGCATTGCGCCCCAGCGCTTGCCTGGCAATAGCGCGATCCAGGTAGAATTCCGCCAGTACGGCCTTGTTGCTGGTTTCCGGCGGCGCCTGCTCGGCCTGCTTCAAGCGCTCCTTTTGATCAATGGCCGGGGCCACGGTGTATTGATCGAGCAACGCGATGATGTCGTCAACGTTGCGCGGTGGCGCGTGGCTGCTCTGGGCCTGAGCGCCCTGATGCGCAACGAGGCAAAGCAAAACCAGCAACGCCATGCCGGCGCGCATGAGGAATCCGGCGGTAGGATCGGGAAATCGTCCTGCATCATCAGCCATGGCATCGCCTCCTGCCGGTATCCAGCCAACTTCAGGCGCAGATTACCGCATTTTCGGGAGCGCCGCCGCGACTACAGATCGGCCTTGATCCCCGCGGCCTTGATTACCTTTGCGAATTTTTCGATGTCAGCGCGGATGGTTGCCGCGAACTCGGCAGCACTATTGCCGATGGGATCGTAACCCAACTGATCGAAGCGGCTACGCAGGTCGGGCGTTTTCATGATGTTCACCACCGCGCTGCTCACCTTGCCGACGATGTCCTGCGGCGTCTTAGCGGGCGCGACAATACCGAACCACGCATCCACCGCGTAACCAGGGTAACCGGATTCCGCCACCGTCGGCAGCTCCGGCGCGCCACGCGTGCGCTTGCTGCCCGCGGTGGCAATCATGCGCAGCTTGCCGGTTTTCGCGTGCGGCGCAACCGCCGACAAATCTGCCACCATCATGTCGATCTGCCCGGCAATCATGTCGGTCACGGATGGCGCCGTGCCCTTGTACGGCACATGCACAATCTTCGTGCCCATGGTCGAGTTGATGAGTTCCGCTGCAAGACTCGACATGCTGCCGGTGCCCGATGAGCCGTAGCTGAGAAAATCCGCTTTGGTTTTTGCGATCGCCACCAGCTCTTTCATGTTTTTCGCCGGCACACGCGGATTGAGCGTCACCACATAAGGCACGAAAGCGCAGTTGCTCACCGGCGCGATGTCGCGCAGCGGATCGTACGGCAGCCTGGCGTAGAGACTGGGCGCCACCGCGAGATTGCTCGACCCGCCCATGATCAGCGTATAGCCGTCGGGCGCGGACTTTGCGCCTGCGTCAACGCCGATGGTGCCGCCGGCGCCGCCGCGATTCTCGATGAGAAACGTGTGCCCCCATAGTTCGCCGAGCTTTTGTCCGACGATGCGCGCGATCACGTCGTTGGGGCCGCCGGGCGCGAACGGCACGATGATGCGCACCGATTTGGACGGATAGCTCTGTGCACCGCACGTGTTCGCAGCAATACCCAACACCAGCGCCGCCGCAACTGCGGCAGAATTCAGTTTATTGCGCATGCTTCGCCTTTGTAATCGCTCATTGCAGACACACATGAACTGAGCAACTACCGTGCCATTCTTTGAAAATCTGCATGCGCAGCACTATGGCGTTTATTGCGGGGTAATGCCAGCCGCCTTGATCACCTTGTTGTATTTCTCGATCTCGGTGGCAACGAGCTTGCTCAACTCTGCGGGCGAGTTGCTCCACAGCGGATCGGCACCGTTGCGCTCGAATTGCTCTTTCATTTCGGGCGATTTGGCAATGCCGGTCAACTCCGCGTTCAGGCGCTTGAGGATCGGCGCGGGCGTGCCCTTCGGCGCAAAGAAGCCGAGCCACAGCGACGCATCAAAACCGGGGAACGATTCCGACACCGACGGCACATCAGGCAATGCGGGCGAACGTTTCATCGTGCCCACCGCCAGCGGACGCAGCCGCCCTGCCTTGGCCTGCGGCAGTACCGCCGGCATGCTGCCGAACAGCGCCTGCACTTGTCCACCAATCGTCGCCACACCCGCCGGGCCGTTGCCGCTGAACGGCACATGCACCACGTCAAGTCCGGCCGCCATCTTCAGCATTTCCATCGCCAGTTGCGTGGTGGTGCCAGTGCCAGCGGAGGCGTAATTCAGTTTGCCCGGTTGCGATTTGGCGAGCGCGATAAAGTCTTTCAGCGAATTCGCTTTCACAGCGGGGTTTACCACCAGCAGATACGGCGTGGAAGCCACCAGCGTGATCGGCTCGAAATCCTTGATCGGATCGTACTTGAGCGTTTTGTAGGCGCCGACCGCGATCACGTGAGTGCTGGTAGTGCCCATGGTCAGCGTGTAGCCGTCGGGATTGGCGCGCGCCGCGATCTCGGTACCGATGGTGCCGCCGGCGCCGCCGCGGTTGTCCACCACGATTTGCTGACCCAGCTTGTCGCCAAGGCGCTGGCCGACCAGCCGCGCCACGATGTCGGTCGAGCCGCCGGCGGGAAACGCCACGATCAGGCGTATCGGTTTAGTCGGATATTTGTCCTGCGCAAACGCCACACCCGAAACAGCCATGAGCGCCGCGGTCGCGGTATATTTTAAGTATTTGTTTTTAAACATTATTTTCTCCTCTGTATTTCAAATAAAATCTGCGCAGGGCATTCTACGCGAATGAGTTTACTCCGGCTTGAGCAATCCGGTTTTGATGAGCTTATGGATTTTCGCGACTTCGGTTTTGATAAAGTTTTCCAGAAATTCCGGAGTGCCGCCCTGCACTTCCAGCCCCAGGCCATCAAGCCGGCCGCGCACATCGGGCTGCGTCAACAGCCGATTGATTTCGCGATTGAGTTTGTCGATGATCGCGCGCGGCGTGCCTTTGGGCGCGGCCATGCCGAACCACACCACCGCCTCGGCGTCCTTGATGCCGCTCTCGGCCAGAGTGGGTACATCGGGCAGCAGCGGCGAACGTTTGGCGCTGGCGATGCCAACTACGCGCACGCGTTTGCCCTTGATCACCGACTCGCCGCTTACGGTGGTGGTGTGCGTGCCCTGTAGTTGCCCGCCGACCAGATCGGTGAGCAGCGGGGCGGTGCCTTTATACGGCACGTGCGTCAGTTGCGCGCCCGTTGCGCCCTGGAGTACGGCCAGCCCGATGTGCAGGCTGCTGCCGATGCCTGACGAGCCCCAGTTGACCTTGTTCGGATTGGCTTTGAGGTAATCGACGAGTTCCTTCGGCGTGCGCGGCGGAAAATTCAGGTTGGTGAGTAGTATCAGCGGCGCATAGCCGATGTAAATCACGCTGCTGAAATCATCAACTTTATAGGGCGCATTCTTCGCCAGCAGCGGCGCATTGATACTGGGGCCGGGATTGGCCAGCAGCAGCGTATAGCCATCGGGCTGCGCGCGCGCCACCGTTTCCGCCCCGATCAGTCCGCCCGCGCCGCCACGATTGTCTATCACGAATTGCTGCCCCCACGTCTCGGTCAGCTTGCCTGCGATCAGGCGGCCGATGATGTCGTTCGATGCACCCGGCGTGAACGGCACCACCCAGCGCACGGGCTTGCTGGGGTAGCCGGGCGCGGCATCAGGCTTCGTGCCTTGCGCAGACAGGGTACCCGTCAGTGCGGCAAGCAGCGTCGCGCCAATAATATGTTTCATTTCCCAATTCCTTGAAGACTCATTTACGTGCATTTTGAAGTGCTTCCGGATTCACCACGTTAATCGGTTTACCTTCCAGATAAGCCATGATTTGCCCGAACGAACTCTTGAACTGGCCTTCATATCCGCCGCGCTCGACATAGCCGATATGCGGCGTGCACACCGCGTTATGCAGCGCGAGCAGCGGATGCTTCGCGCCCAGCACCGGTTCTTCCTCGTAAACATCAACCGCCGCCATGCCGGGGCGGCCCGCCTTCAACGCCGCTTCTAGCGCGCCCGTTTCGATCAGCGGCGCGCGACTGGTGTTGACGATCAATGCCGTCGGTTTCATGCGCGCCAGATCAGCCGCCTTGACGATGCCGCGCGTGGCTTCAATCATGCGCAGGTGCAGTGAAATCACATCGCATTCCGCGAAAAATTCCTCGCGGCTGCGCGCCGCCGGATAGCCATCGGCCCTGGCGCGCGCGAACGTCGATTCACGGCCCCACACAATCACATTCATGCCGAACGCCCGCCCATATCCGGCAACCACCGCGCCGATGCGGCCGTAACCATAAATGCCCAGCGTCTTGCCGCGCAGCCCCTGTCCCATCGTCGATTGCCAGCGTCCCGCCTTGAGCGCCGCAACCTCCTGCGGAATATGGCGCATCGCCGACAGCACCAACCCCCAAGTCAGTTCTGCGGTGGCATACGACGGACGCCCCGGATGCATATCTGATGACAACAGGATGCCGTGCTTGGAGAGCGCCGGCACGTCGATATGCGGATAGACACTGCGCTGGCTGATGATTTTCAGTTTTGGCAGCCGTTCGATCAGCAGCGCGCGGATCGGCGTGCGCTCGCGGATCAGCACCAGCGCCTCGGTGTCTTTCAGCCGCTCGGCCAGCACGTCGTTATCTTTGGTGTGGTCGTTCCAGATGGTTACGTTATGTCCGGCAACCAGCTTGAACGCATCGAGCGAGCGCACCATGTTTTGATAATCGTCGAGTACAGTGATATTCATTGTTGTGTTAGCACTGAAACATTGTTTAAAAATATAAATAATACAAATACTTAAATAACATCCATCATTCTGGTACAAGCCGGAATGACACCCTCTAATGCAACCAACCCTTGCGTGCAGCGGCCACCACTTCATCCACGATCTCCGGCGCACGTCCGATGTAAGTGGTCGGATCCAGCACCTTGCGCAGATCATCCACGCTCAATGCGTTGCGCACCTGGGCATTTTCCATCAGCGCTTTTTCAAATGAAACGCCGTTCTCGATGCCGTGCATCGATGCCTCATACACCAGATCGTGCGCAGTCTGCTTGCCCACCTTGTCGGACAACTCAAACATCACGCGCTCGGACAGCAGGAAGCCGCCGAGCAGATCGAGGTTGCTGCGCATTTTCTTCTCGTCGATGTGCAGGCCTTCGAGCACATATTTCATCGACGACAGCATCGCGCCTATCATCAGGCAGGATTCCGGAATCGCCTTCCAGTCGCCGCGCCACGACGAGCCGTCGCGCTCATGCTCGATGATCATGCAGTCCAGCATCAGCGCCACGTTGTAACGTATCGCGCGGCTGACGCCGACCACCGCTTCGCAGGTCGACGGATTGCGTTTGTGCGGCATGGTCGAAGAGCCGACCTTGCCTTCGCTGAACGGCTCGAATACTTCGCCGATTTCGGTGTGCTCGAGGTTGACGATCTCGTTGGCAATTTTGCCCAGTGTGCCGGACAGGATGCCCAGCACGCTTACATACTCCGCAAAACGGTCGCGCGCCGGTTGCCAGTTGATATCGGCCACGCCGAGGCCAAGGCGCTTCATCACACGCTGTTCCAGTTCTTTCGCGCGCTCTCCATACGAGGCCTGTGTGCCTACCGCACCGACCATGCCACCGACAAAAAAGCGCTCTTCCAGTTGGCGCAGACGTTCGTAATTGCGCCCCATTTCCGACAGCCACACCGCCGCCTTATGACCGAACGTAATCGGCAGCGCCTGCACACCATGCGAACGGCCAGCCATCGGCGTCAAACGATATTTTTGGCACAGCTTCACCAGCGCATGGCCAATCGCCTTCATGTCGCGCAGATAGATCTGGTGCGCGTCCCTGATCTGCAGCACCACGGCAGTGTCGAGGATGTCCTGCGTGGTCGGCCCGAAATGGATGTACTCACCGGTGTCGCCCTTGCACAGCTTCTGCACCGCTTTCAGCGCCGGTATCAGCGGATGCTTGATCTGGCGGATGCCTGCGCCGATGGCCTCGATATCCACTTTCTCCACCTTGGCGTTGGCAGCGATCTCGTCAGCCGCCGCTTTGGGAATAATCCCCATGCCGGCTTGCTCCAGCGCCAGCGCAGCCTCGAAGTCATACCACTTCTGCACGCGGCTTTTCTCGTTGAAAATCGCGCGCAACTCATCCGTGCTGAACAAATGCCTGACGAGTGCGTCGTCGAATACGCCTGAAGCCATGGGAGGTCTTTCGGATTGATTGAGCGCGGAAGCGGAATTTTACCCCACGCGGCGCACCGCTGGCAGATGCCGGAACACCAAGGCGATTAGCGCTTACCCGAGCAACTTTTTGGATCAGTGGCGCCGCGGCAATGGAAATCGGCGTTTACAGGTGCTCCGGCCTCCGCAACAGCGAATTTTTCAGCCGCGCCATCCCCAGCCGCTGCTGCTGCCAGAAGCCGATACCGTAGTCGCGGCCTGCAAGCTGGTCGCGTATGCCCGTAGGCTGGTAGCCCGGCGTGAAATCCGCCGTGCGAAACACGATATCCCACATCGGGAACAGCGTCGCGAAGTTGACGCCCTGATAGCGGCCTTCGTGTCCTGCGCCGATAGCATGGTGCCGCCGGTGGAATGATGGGCTGACCAGCAGTCGGTTGCCCAGCCAGCCAAAATCCACGCGCGCGTTTACATGCGACAAGCTCTCGATGACGCGCATCAGCACCACAATCAGCACGAACTGGTTAGATGCCACGCCCAATGCAAGCGCCGCGATCGCCACCACCGCCGAGGTCAGTACATCATCCAGCAGATGATTGCGGTCGTCCGCCCAGAAACTCATCTGGCGCTGGCTGTGATGCAAGCTGTGCAGCGCCCACCACCAGTGAAAGCGATGCTGCAGGCGGTGCATCCAGTATTCGACGAAGTCGATGGCGATCACGAAGATAATGAACGCGCCGATGGAATTTCGCGCGAGTCCCGGAATCAGATCCTCGATATTGGGCCGCACCATGTCGTTCATGCGCAGCCACGCATCGAGCTCGTTAACCGGGATCACCAACAACAGAAAAATCAGCAGTGGCAGCACGCCGAGCCGGTGCAGCCAGGTGTAGATCACGTCGCTGCGCACGAACGCGCGATCCTGCCAGCGTTCGATCGGACGCCACGCCTCCAGCGGCCGCAGCAGGGCGTAAAGCAAGCCGATCTCGATGGCGCCGAGCAGTACCGTTTCGACCGCGTCGTAGGCCTCCTCGATAAACTCCATCAGCCCCAGGTGGAACATCGCCGGCTGCACCACCTGCTGGAATACCCAGGCCTGCGCCAACGTAAACGCATTGATGGCTGCGTCTATCATGCGCCCGCCTTCAGGGTCGAGAAACACAGGCCGCGCGCCTTCAGTCCCGCCAGCAGCGGATCGAACACCGCCGGCGCCCACGCGTCCTTGCGCGAGCGTATGCCGAGATGCATCACCAGAATGTCGCCATCGCGTATGTCGCGCAGCGCGTTCTTCAGCAGCACACTGTTGGGATGCGTTTCCGAAGGCAGTTCGTCGCCAAGAAAACCCGCTTTCGCCCAATGCACATGGTTGTAGCCGCAGGACTTGGCGAATTTAAGCGCCAGCGGCGTGGTGATGCCGCCCGGCGCGCGCCACAGGCGCTCTAGTTTCTTGCCGGTCATTCTGACAAAGGCATCTTCCACGCGATCGAGCTCGCTGCACAGGGCCGCCTGATCGAACTCCTGCTGCGTGCCGTTCATCAGCACGTAACGCGTGCGACCATTACCGAGATCGCCGCGAAAATAACCATGATGCCAGGTGTGCGTGCCGAACACATGCCCTTCCGCCACGCGTGCTTTCCAGAAATCCGCCCAGCTTGCATCGAGCGAGTGATCGCCGCGATAGGTCTTTTCATTGGCGAGAAAAAAAGTGGCCTTGACGTTGTGCTTGTTGAGCGTGCGCGCAATATGCTCAGCATGATTCATCCAGCCGGTGTCGATGGTGAGATAGACCGTGCCCTTGCACTGAGCGGGTTCTGCGGTGGCGGCAACTGCCGGCCACAGCAGAGCAAGCGTTAGAGCGGCTTTTCTAGTTGCTCGCCACATGCTTATGGATATAGATGCCATGCGGCGAGCGTCCCACCGGAATCTGCGCCTTGATTTTCTTGGTATCCATGTCGATCACCGTGACCTTCGCGATCCAGCGCGAAGTCACCCATAATTCCTTGCCGTCCGCCGTCAGTTCCATGCAGTCCGGGCCGCCCGGCACCGGGAAAGTCTCGATCACCGATTGCGTGTTCATATCGATGATCGACACGCTGTTCGCCACGCGGTTGGTCACCAGCAGGCGACGCCCATCGCCCATCGGCCAGAAGTTGTGCGCGCCGGGCGCGGTCACGATTTTCTTGGTCACCTCGCCTTTGCGCCAGTCAAACACCGCGACATGGTCCGCACCCAGCAGTCCGACAAAAAGATACCTGTCGTCCGGTGAAATCCAGATCCCCGCCGGTGTTTTTCCGATGGGCGCAACGCTTTTAACCGTTTGCGCGATGTAATCGATGATCGCCACTTCATTGGTGTGCTGCAGCGTCACGAACACATGGCGGTTGTCCTTGCTGAACACCAGATGGCTGGGACCTTTGGGAACCGGCAGGCGCTTGACCAGTTTGTAGTCGTCGGCGCTGTAGATATCCACGCGGTCCAGCGCCAGCGATGCCGTCACAAACCATTTGCGATCAGGCGAAAAGCCGAGCTGGTACGGATCGCTGATCTTGGTGATGCGCTTCTGGAACTCGCCCGTCACCGGATCCAGAAACACCAGATCGTTGCTCTGCACACTGGCAACGATCAGCGACTTGTTGTCCGGCGTCGGCATCAGGTGATGCGGCTCGCGGCCAACGCGTGTGCGGGATATTTCCTTGTAGGCCCGGGTATCGATCAGGCTCACGCTGTCGCCCGCCGAGTTCAGCACCACCGCCACCGGCGTTTGCGCAGATGCCGCAGCCACCCACCCCGCTGCAGCCAGTGACATGGTTACGTTAGATATATATTTTAAGTATTTGTTTTTAAACAAATTTTTCTCCTCGCTACTGCATGGCCGTTGGCGTGCCATGACATAACGCGCAACCCCCTGTTTCGGCACACAACTTTTAAAACTTTTAGAATCGTGTTGCCCGGAACGGCGCGACATCCATGCTCGGCGGCCGGCCTGCAATCAAATCCGCCATCAGCCGCCCGGTTGGTGCGCCGCCGCAAAGCCCTACATGGCCATGACCAAACGCATACCAGACGTTGGGCATTTTCGACGCGGGCCCGATCACCGGCAGCGAATCGGGCGTCGCCGGACGCCGGCCCATCCACTTCGTTGCATCAACATTGCTGATGCCCGGAAACACTTTCTGCATCTGCGTCGCCAGCACATCTGCGCGCGCGTAATTGGGCTCCGCATCGTTGCCGGCGAACTCGCTCTGGCCGGCGATGCGCAGGCCCATCTCCATCGGCGTCACAAAAAACTTCTGCTGCGGCAGAAACACCGGCATCGGCAGTGTGAAATTCGGATCGGAATAGGTCACGTGGTAACCGCGCTCGGCTTCCAGCGGCACACTGTCACCAAATTTCGCGGAGAATTCATTCGAATGCGAGCCGGCGCAAATCACCAGCGTTTCCACCGCCATATTGCCGGCATCGGTCACCAGCGCGCGCGGGCCGTCGGGTGCGACCTCGATGTCGAGCACTTTGCGCTGCACGATCCTGCCGCCGTCTTTTTGAAACTGTTCGGCCAGTGATTTAGTGAGCCGTTCGGGATTGGTAACAAAACCTTGTTCGGGCAGGTAAAGGCCCGCCTCATAATGGCCGCCCAGTTGCGGCACTTTTTGCCTGATGCCGGCGCTGTCGAGTTCTTCCATCAATACACCACGCTCACGTCGCAGTTGCCACGGCAGCGCATCTTTCTGAAAACCGGAACGCGTATCGTACGCGACCACATAGCCCGTCTGACGAATGAGATCGGCCACATTGGCATGCTGAACCAGCGGCAGGTAAGCATCGAAAGTCTGCTTGAGCAGCGGACGAAGCGCATCGGCAATCTGTTCCACGCGCGACAGGCGCGACGCTGCCACCAATCGCAAAAACCATGGCAGCGCCTTGAAAAAATGACCGGGGCGGATCGCCAGCGGCCCCAGCGGATCGGACAGATAACCCGGCACTTTGCCCAGCACGCCCGGCAGCGCCTGCGGCACACAAGAACCCGGACTCAAAATGCCGGCATTGCCGAAAGAGCAGTATTCCCCCGGCGGACGCATATCCACCACCGTCACGTCATGGCCGTCACGCCGCAAATAACTCGCCGTGGTTATGCCAACAATGCCAGCGCCGATGATGGTGATGTTCTTCGCCACGCCGCTCCCCGCTGTATGTATTTGTTATAGCAAAGAATTATAGATGAAAAGGCGCGACTCGGCATGGCGTGCTCCGAACAACGTGGTAAAATTCGCACCGTTGTAGATCCGGTTGTAACTCCTCTCCCGGGCGGTTAACTCAGCGGTAGAGTGCCACCTTCACACGGTGGAAGCCACTGGTTCGATCCCAGTACCGCCCACCAATCTTTTTTTTCTTTGCAATCAACAACGTGCGTGCGCACGGCTGTGTCATAGAAAAATAATGACGCTTGACGTAAGTGCTTGATTTGACTGATAGCGGATTTTCGCTATGACACCGCAAATCATACAGACAAATTTCACGGCGCATGCAGTATTACAATTCCGCCATGCCCTGCCGAATGATCATCATTCTGTGCGCCGTATGTGTGTTATCCGGCTGTGCACATGAAGCCAGCTCGTACCGAAAGGCGGAAGGCAGGGTTGACGACGCGCAGCAACGCGCCTTTGCCGGCTGTCGCGCCAAGGCTGAGCCGCTGGCCTCCGCTGGCGGGCTGGGAGGCCTTGCCTATCATCAGGCCATCAGCGACTGTATGAAGGCGCAGGGATACGAAAAACTGTGAAAGTCCTGGCGGCACTTCAACGCCTTTAACCGATGGCGCCATGCGTCAAAGCTATCAACAACGATAATCCATGTGCTCTAACTATCTCCTCGTCACGCGCGAAGACCATATGCAAACCTTTAGCGGAGGTGCAACAGCTTCGAAGCGGCAATGAAGGCGCCCACCAAGGCGTCTGCCACGGCGAGGTCAGCGAGCGCGCGGCTACGTGCCCGTTCCGGCAAACCAAGCTTTTCAATGTGCTTTGAAGTTGAGATTTTCTCAATCGTAGATGCAGTTTTCATGACTTTGTCCTCATAGTTAAGTTATATCTAATAGTGAAATATAGTCTTTTTAAAACATACATTTCACTCACTTACTTACAACGTTTATATGAGGCTATTGTTGCACGGCATCAAATGAGTTGTTTTATAGAATAGAGTTAGTAATTCTACTCAATTCGGCGGTATGAATCAGTATCCAGGTCGCACGTGGCCGTGATGGTCATCGAATCTCGGTAAATCGTGCAAACGATAATTTCCTGCCTATAGCACGGCTAGCTAGCGCCAGCGCTGGAAGCAGAGAAAGTGGCAGTGGCTGCCCAGCTGAAAAGACACGTACGCAAAATAAAGCTTGATGCAGATATCAAAGAATACTTGAACAAGCAGGAGCACTCGCAGAAAATCTTACTACCGCCCGGATCACAAATGATGCGGGCAGTCGAATTCGCTTTCCCGCGGAAATCCGTTGAGTTGGTTTTCGAGCCGTGGCTCGCAGACTACAGAAATCGGACCCGCGATCTGGAAGCTGATTTTGGCCATCGGCGCCGCGTTAAAGATCGCTGGTTAGCGCATAGTTTTTTACTGGCCCGGCGGCACCGGGAAGCAGTACTGTTGAAGGGAAACAATTTTGACGATTACATTGATCGGCACCAGCTTCTGGGTGATGGCACTACAAGACATTGGGACGAAAATTAAAAAAGGATTTCACGTTCTGATTGATCCCGATGCAGTACCGGGCCTGACGGATTTTGTACTTGTTGGGGAAAATTTAGAGCTCTGGCACGGGCAGGTAGATTCCCGCGGTGTCGTGATTTTGGCAGGTGAATCAACGCCGTAGCCCTTCGCAATCGCCACCCCAAATAGTACCGATCACGCGACCAATTGCTGCGTTCAGTGCGTGTGGCTTTGAGATAGGCAAGCAGCGCGCAGTCACGCTGCACTTCGACCCACATGACAGTTTTCGTCCCGCCATGACACTTTGGGTCACACTTGGCAAACTCACACCGCGTTAAAACCATCAGCAAATGGCAGTTGCGGATACTGAGTGAGCATTTTGTCACGGTTTTGTTGGTTGGTACGTCCTATGCTTGGGAACGCGTAGCACCAGACATAGGCTCGGAGGAGCACAAGATGAACCCGCCCAAAGTCTTTGCAAAAGACTTCTATCTCGGCCTTGCAGAATTGCCACGCTTTGGCCGTCGTTCGGATTTGAGTGACGCTCCCCGCAGCAATGAAGGAAGCGGCGAACCGCTTAGAAGGGCGCCTTACACCGGGGGCGCTGCCAACAAAGATGATGAGGACAGAACCGCCAGGACAATGGAAGCGTTCACCTCTCAAAAAATCCGTAACTATTGGTGAATCCGTTTCGCATTGCGAAGCGGTGACGGTTTAGTACCCGGGAAATTCCGACAGTTGGCGCAGCTTTTACCCGCTACAAATTACATCACCAGCTCGACCAAATAGGGCCCCGGCGTCTCCAGCCCGCGCTTGAACTGCACCGCCAGTTCGTCCAGGTTCGTCGCGCGCCCGGATTCAACACCATAGCCCTTCGCAATCGTTACCCAATCCAGTGCGGGTGAACCCAGCGTCAACATGCTGGTCGCATTCATTCCCGGCACTCCGCCGCCCACATTGGCGAGCTCGTTCACCAATATCTTGTAAGCACGGTTGGCAAAAATGACGACGGTGATGTCGAGGTTTTCGCGCGCCATGGTCCACAGCGCCTGTTGCGTGTACATCGCGCTGCCGTCGCCTTCGAGCGCGATCACCTTGCGGTCGGGCGCGGCGACCGCGGCACCCACCGACGCGCCCAGCCCCCAGCCGATGGAACCGCCCATGATGCTCAACCAGTCGTGCGGGCGCGCGCCCATGGTGGCGGAGGTGAAGGCGCGGCCGCTGGTGATGGCTTCGTCCATCACGATGGAGTTCTCCGGAATCATCACGTTGAAGAATGCGCCGAGTGCGTCGAGCGTGATGTTGCCGGTGGGCGGCGCGTTGTTATAAGTCGGAGTATTTTTCAGAGGCGCCGCATCGCGCGCGCCAAGCTCGCCTGCGAGCGCTTCCAATGTGCCTTCGAGGTCCGCCTCGGGACCTGCGACTTTTATCACTTCGCAGCCTTCGGGCACCAGCACACTGGGTTTGCCGGGATAGGCAAAGAAGGACACCGGCGATTTCCCGCCGACCAGCACCAGCTGGCGCGTGTCCTTCAACATCGCCAGCGCGTTGTCCACCACAAACGGCAGTTGCCGCACCGGTGCGCGTCCTGCGCCGCGCTCGATGCGGGCATTGCCGGATTCGCTGATCAGGCTACAGCCGGTTTTCGCCGCGATGCGCGCCGCCCATTCCAGCGCCTTGCCGCGCACCGCAGCGTTGCCCAGAAACAGTGTGGATGATTTTCCGTTTTTCAGTGCGCGCACCCCGTCGGCTATTGCCTGTGCAGAAACCGCCGCGCGCGGAGCGGGTTCCGCCACCTGCGCGGGACCATCCGCCTCACCCCATGCGGTGTCAGCGGGCAGTATCAACGTTGCAATCTGCCCGGGCGCGGTACGGGCGGCTTCGACGGCCAGCGCACCATCGGCAGCAATCGATTTGGACGAATGAGACGTCTTCACCCAGTTCGACATCGGGCGCGCCACGCCCTCAATGTCGGCGGTCAGCGGCGCGTCGTGCTTGATGTGATAGCTCGCGTGCTCGCCGACGATGTTGACGATGCCGGAGCGCGCCTTTTTTGCGTTGTGCAGATTCGCTAGGCCGTTGCCGAGGCCCGGCCCCAGATGCAGCAGCGTCGCCGCCGGCTTGCCTGCCATGCGGTAATAGCCGTCCGCCGCCCCGGTGACCACGCCTTCAAACAAGCCGAGGATGCAACGCACGCCCTCGACGCGATCGAGCGCAGAAACAAAATGCATTTCGGATGTGCCGGGATTGGCGAAACACACGTTCACGTCGCCGTTGAGCAACGTGCGTACCAGACTCTCTGCACCGTTCATATATTTCCCTTAAAAAACAAATAGTTATTATCGACACCAACTCACACGTCCACGCAGCGCCTGGCACTCCTGTGATTTGCGCTGCTCCGGCGTGAGAAATCGAATCGTGGTGTCAGTCTGCACTTTGCGCCACACATCACCCCACGATTTGTGCGGGTTGCTGGTATCGCGGCCCTTCAGTTCTTTCGCCGACCACAAGCCCTGCGTATTGAAACTGAACACCGGCGTAAGATCGGCGCGCCGCGAACCCGGCAGCACCTCGTGGTTGATGTTGTCCAGGATCATGGGATCGCCATCGGGCATCGGATAATACGCCAGCACCATATGCGCGCCGCTGAACGAACCCTGCCGATAGCTTGCATAGACGATGCGCAGCTTGTCATCGGGAACACCGAGCGCGCGCAGCGCGTAATATTTTGCAATGGCAAAATCCTCGCAGTCGCCGCCATCGTTTGCCAGAAATTCCAGCGGCTTCGCCCAGTAATCCTCGAGACACCACTGCACCGGATCGCAATAAAACGGCGTCTCCGCCACGAACTCGTTGACCAGCTTCAGTTTGGAGCCATCTTCAAGGCCCTTGTTTTTGGGCGACTCGATCATCGATTTCCAATTGGCAAGACGGCGCTGAATGACTTTTTTCTCCGCCTCGCTCTGCCCGACGGTATCCATCAGGCGCTGAATCTCGGCCTCATCCACGCGCGCGAGATCGGCCGCCGGCGGCGCGGTGAATAAAGCCGCGCCCAGCACAAACACCAGTGATTGACGCAACCGCGGCATAAGTCTCCCGCTTCGATTTCTTGCCGTCGCGCAGTTTACCGCGATTGGAACGCTGGATTGCCGTTAGTCTGCCCGCGCGCCGGAAGCCTTGACCACCTTCTCCCACTTGGCATTTTCCGCTTTCAGGAACGCCGTAAACGCATCCGGCGTGCTGCCGATCGGATCGGCGCCCAGCGTCGTAAAGCGTTCCTTGACATCCGCCGCACCCAGCGTCCTAATGGTTTCCGCGTGCACGCGGGTGAGGCGGACTTTCGGCAGTTGCGCTGGCGCGAACAAACCGAACCACAAATCGGACTCGTAGCCCGGGATGCCGCTTTCCGCCACCGTCGGCACATCGGGCAGCACCGGAGCGCGGCTTTTTCCCGCGATACCGACGGCGCGCACACGCCCCTGCTTGATGAAAGGCACGGCGACAATCGGCAGGTCGAACAGAATCTGGATTTGCCCCGCGATCATGTCGGGATACACCAGCGCCGTGCCTTTGTACGGCACGTGCACGATGTTGATGCCCGCGAGCAGTTTCAGCAACTCGCCCGACAGATGAAACTGTGTGCCCACGCCCGACGAGCCGAAATTGAGCTTGCCCGGTTGCGCCTTGGCCAGCGCGATGAATTCCTTCAGCGATTTCGCGGGCACCTGCGAGGCAACCATCATCACGAGCGGGGAGGTCGCCACCTGCGTGATGTGCGTGAAATCCGCCACCGGATCGTACGGCTTCTTGCTGTAGAGATGCGGGCCGATGGCGTGGGTGCTGGTGGTGCCGAGCAACAGCGTGTATCCATCCGGCGCAGCGTTGGCGGCAATACGCGAGCCGATAGTGCCGCCGGCACCGGGACGGTTATCGACAATCACCTGATAACCAAAATACTCCGACAGCTTTTGGCTCAGCACGCGCGCCAGTATGTCGGTGGCGCCCGCTACCGGAAACGCCACCACCATGCGCATCGGCTTGTTCGGGAACACATCGGCAGCGCGGGCGGTGATCGCGAAATGCGAAGACAGCAACAGCGTTGCCGGTGCCGCTATTCGGGCCACTGCGAACAGGAATTGTTTCATGATAAATTATCTTTTAAAAACATATAGTTATACTATTTCACCATATTACGCATCACGGCGTAAAGCGCGGCCTTCGCTTCAAATCCCACGCCCGGAATATCAGGCATGGTGACATAACCATCGACCACCGGCGTGTTGTCAGCAAAACCGCCGAACGGCTGAAACACATCCGGATACGATTCGTTGCCGCCGAGTCCCAAGCCTGCCGCGATGTTGAGCGACATCTGGTGGCCGCCGTGCGGACAGCAGCGGCGCGATGACCAGCCGTTTTCTTTCAGCATCGCCAGCGTGCGCAGATATTCGACCAGGCCGTACGACAACGCGCAATCGAATTGCAGCCAGTCGCGGTCGCTACGCATGCCGCCGTAGCGAATCAGATTGCGCGCGTCCTGCATCGAAAACAGGTTCTCGCCGGTGGCCATCGGATGCGTGTAGTGATGCGCCAGTTCGGCTTGCAAGGCGTAGTCGAGCGGATCGCCGGCTTCTTCGTACCAGAAAAGGTCGTAGGGTTCCAATGCTTTCGCGTATTCGATGGCGGTTTTCAGATCGAAGCGGCCATTCGCATCCACTGCCAGATTTTTTCCCGAACCCACGACCTTGATCACCGCTTCGATGCGCTTCAGGTCATCTGCCAGCGTATCGCCGCCGATTTTCATTTTCACCACGGAATAACCGAGGGCCAGATATTTTTTCATCTCGTCCTGCAAAGCAACGAGGTTTTTGCCGGGATAGTAGTAACCGCCCGCCGCATAAACAAACACCTTGTCGTCCACTTTGCCGCCGTTGTAACGCTCCGCCAGCAGTCGGTACAGTGGCTTGCCTTCAATCTTCGCCACCGCATCCCACACCGCCATATCGACGGTGCCGATGGCCACCGAGCGTTCTCCATGGCCGCCCGGCTTCTCATTCGCAAACATGGTCGACCAGATGCGATGCGGATCGAGATTGTCGCCGGCGTCGTTCAGCAGGGATTTCGGATCGGCCTCCATCAGCCGTGGAATAAATCGCTCGGCCAGCAGCCCGCGCTGCGCATAACGGCCGTTGGAGTTGAAACCGTAGCCGATCACCGGTTTGCCGTCGCGAATCACATCGGTAACGACCGCGACGACACTGGCAGTCATCTTGGAAAAATCGATGTAGGCGTTGCGGATTTCGGAGGCTATAGGCTCAGCGGTGGAATGGATGGCGGTGATACGCATGTTTTGAACGTGAAAGGTTTTGGTGAGCGTCGCAGTGTAGCCGAGCCGCGAACAGGCGTCACGCGACCATAGGCGTATTCATTCGATCGCCGGCAATGCTGCCATCTACCAGTTCAACAATGCGATCACAGCGCGCGGCGAGCCGCGGATCATGCGTCACCACGAGAAATGCCGTGCCCTGCTCGCGGTTAAACAAGCGCATCAATTCAAAAATGCTGTCGCTGGTATGCGTGTCGAGATTGCCGGTGGGTTCGTCGGCCAGCACCAGTTGCGGCGTGCGCACCAGCGAACGCGCGATGGCCACGCGCTGCTGCATGCCGCCGGACAGTTCGGTGGGTTTCTTGTTGTGCGCCCCCTTGAGGCCTACCGCATCGAGCAGCCACGCGGCGCGCTCGCGTGATGCCTTGTCGGTGGAGTCGCCGCTGATCAACGTCGGCAACATCACGTTCTCCAGCGCGCTGAAGGCTGGTAGCAGATGATGGAACTGAAAAATAAAACCCAGCGTGGCATGACGCGCCTGCGTGCGCGCATCATCATCGAGCATGGTCACGTTGTGCCCCGCCAGACGATAGACGCCGCCGGAACCGCCTTCCAGCAATCCCAGAATATTCAGCAGCGTGCTCTTGCCGGAACCTGAAGGCCCAATCAGCGCCGCAAATTCACCCGCGCCTATGGTGAGATCAATGCCGTGCAGCACCTCCTGCTCGGTGGGCAGGCCTGCGTTGTAGGTTTTGCGCAGCGCCTCCAGCGCAACCAGTGGCGCTGCGGCATCGTTCATCGCCATCGCAGTCGTCTATCCCCTCATCCTCTGATGGCCTGCGCCGGATCCAGCCGCGCCGCCGTGCGCGCCGGCAGCACCGCGGCTATCAGTCCCAGCGCAGTCGCCACCACAAAAACGATACCCGTCAATCCCGGATCAAACTCCATCGTGAACAGCGCCACACCCTTTTCCGAACGCAGAATGCGACTGAAAATCAACACCAGCAATAACCCCAATGCGGTGCCCAGCAGCGCACCGGCCGCGCCCACTATCGCACCCTGCCACAGGAACACGCGCAGCATCTGCCCGCGCGTCGCACCCACCGCGCGCAGAATGCCGATTTCCTTGCGCTTCTGCACTACCGACACCACCAGCACGCTGGCGATGCCCAGCGCCACCACCACGGTGACGAACGAGCGGATCAGCAGCGTCATGATGTTCTGGTTGCCAATGGCGTTGAATACCTGCTGGTTGGTCTGTATCCAGCTTTCGATTTGCTGTCCGGTGGCGGCGCGTAATCGGGCTGCAACTTGTTCGGCACGCATGATGTCGTCGATCGCCGCATCGATATTGGTGACACGCCCGGTAATGTTAAGCAGACTCTGCGCGGGACGCAGATTCACATAGACATAGCGGCGGTTCAACTCGCGTGTGCCGAGATCGAGCAGTCCGCGTATCTGGAACACTTCACTCGCACCCTCGCCCGACTGCACGCGGAAGCGGTCGCCGAGCACCGCGCCCAGATCCTTGGCGAGTTCGATGCCTATCAGCGCGTCCCCCGCTTCCAGCCGCAGCACGCCCTGAGTGAGCTTGTCGTCAAGGCGCACCACGCGCTGGTAGCGGTCGAGATCGGTGCCAACGATCACGATGGAGCGCGTGGCATCGCCTTTGATCGCAAGTGCTGCACCGCTCGCCACCGCCGCCACTGCCGTAACGCCCGCCGTGGTTTCCATTTGGCGCGCGATCACCGGCCAACCATCGAGCGTGATCAGCCGTTGCGGCCGCGCCTGCACACTGGCGAGCCGTGGCGCTTCGGCGCGCGCGGCGAGCAGTGGCGACACGGTTTCCTCGGGCGGCTTCAGCACGATGTGCGGCTGCGCGCCGGTGACACGCTTGATGAGATCGGACTGCACGCCCACCAGCACAGCGGTAATGAAGTAGATCACCGCCACGCCCACCGCTGCGCCGCCGATGATCAGCGCGGTCTGCATGCGGCCTTCGCGCAGAAAGCGCAGCGCCACGGTGAGTTCAAAACCGAGCAATCCCACCCGCTACTTCCTTTCCCGCAATCGTACCCCCGGCTCCACGTCACGCGTCAGCACCATGCGTTCGCCCGCTTCGACCCCTGAAACCAGTTGCACTTTGCCCTGCATCTGCACGCCGATGCGCACCGGCGCTTTCGTGGCAAGCCTGTCGCGGTCAAGCACCACGTAGGGAGCGTCCGATTGCAACTGATGCACGATGTCGGCGGGCGCGAGCACGATTTGTTTCATGAGCGGCCCGGCAATTTCGACCGACACGGTCATGTCCGACTTGAGAAACACCGGCGCCTTGGGTATGTCCAGCCGCAATTCCACGGTGCCGCGCGCGGCATCCACGCCCGGCGATATGTAGGCAATCACCGCGTCGAAGCGCTCGGTCGGGAACGCATCCGCGGCAGCCAGCGCGGTGCGTCCCGCCTGCAGCAGCGGCAGGTTCTTTTCATCAACCTGCACAATCAGCCGCGCCGGTCCGTCCAGCGCCAGCGTCATCATGCGCCGCGTGGACTGCGCGATATCGCCGGGCTCGGTCAGCCGCTCAAGCACCACACCGGCGGCTGGCGCACGAATTTCGGTCTGCGCAAGCTTTGCCTGCGCGAGTTCGAGCGCGGCCTCGGCTTCGGCCAGTTGCTGGCGAGCCTGCTGGGCTTCCGCGCCTTGTGCACTCTGCGCCGTGACTTGCGATTTCGCCGACGCCAACTGGCTGCGCGCGACCTGCACCTGCCGCTCGGCCTCATCGAGGCGGGATTGGCTGATAAAACCTTTCTTAACCAGGTCCTGCGCGCGCTTGAATTCACGCTCCGCCAGCGTGACATTCGATTCGGCCTGCGACTGCGATTCGCGCGCTGTCGGCAATGCCAGATTGGCCACCGACGCCACGCGCGCCCGAGCACGCTCGCGTGCGGCACGCGCCTGCGATACTGCCGCGGCAAGTTCCGTCTGTTCTAGTTGCACCAGTAGTTGCCCCTCAGCGACGCGCACGCCTTCACGTACCGCCACGCGCTGCACACGTCCGGTAATCGTGGCGCCGATGTCGACGCGCGCCGGCGCCAGCACGCGACCGCTCGCCACCACGCTGGTCTGCACGTCTTCGCGCTTGGCGATCATCACATCCACCGCCACCGGCTTGGGCCGCGTCGCGATATAGGCAACAGCGGCTGCAATCAGCACCACGACAAGTATCAACAGCCAGCGTGTTCCTGTTCGCATTCGAGCTATATCTTTATTAAGAGCACATTTCAGAATGAAACCCTTGCGGCGCTGTCACGATTTTGCTTCAGGGCGCGAAGCGCAGCGCAGTGAATATCGAGAATATTCGCAAGCCGTGCGACAAAGCCCTGATGCAAAACTCGCGCCAGCCCTCCGGGTTGTGTCCAAAATCGGCGCTGGCTTTGTCGGACTCGTCGCTCATATTCGCGATATGAGACTCCTCGTCCTTCGCGCCACCACCGATTTTGGACACAACGACGCATGGGTTTCATTCTGAATTGCGCTCTAAGACAACATGTTAACTAAAACTTACTAGACCGCAATGATACAGGTCAAGCGCGACGCCTCAAGTGTGGCATTTTGTTCAATCCGGCTTCGCACCCGTCGCCTTGATGATCTTCGCCCATTTCTCGACTTCGCTGCGTACGTAAGCACTGAATTCATCCGGCGTGGTGCCAGCCGGATCAACCCCGCTGGCGATCAGGCGCTCGCGCACTTCGGGTTGTTTGACAAGCTTCAGCGACTCGGTAAACAAGCGATTGATCACATCACGCGGCGTGCCTGCCGGCACCATCGGCCCGTACCACGAGATCGCTTCAAATCCCTTGAGCCCTGCTTCGCTGACCGTGGGATATTCCGGCGCTGACGGCGAGCGCTGCGCGGAGGTCACCGCGAGCACGCGCGCCTTGCCGGTTCTGGCGTGCGGCAGTATCGATGCCACCGACGTCATGGTCATCGACACTTCGCCCGACAGCAGCGCCACCAGCCCCGGCGCACCGCCTTTGTATGACACATTGGTCATCTTCACGCCCGCCATGTCGCAAAACAGCGCCGCAGCCAGAAACGTGCCGCTGCCCGAGGTCGCGTAATAAATGTGGCCGGGACGCGCCTTGGCGAGCGCGATCAGTTCCTTGATCGAACGCGCCGGCAACGACGGATGCAGCGCCACGCCATACGGGCTAAACACCAGCAGCGATACCGGCACGAAATCCTTGATGAGATCGTAGCCCGGCCTGTTGTAGAGGCTGACGCCGGCGGCATGCGACACGCCGCCCCACAGCACACTGTAACCGTCGGGCGCCGCGCGTGCCGCGATTTCTCCGCTCAGATTGCCGCCGGCGCCGGGCCGGTTGTCCACCACCACCGGCCTTCCCAGCGACGCGGACAGTCCCTGCGCAATGATGCGCGCCGAGGTATCGGCGCCGCCGCCGGGCGCGTTGGGCACGATCAGGCGAATCTGCTTCGCAGGGTATTGCGCAAAGGCCGGTGATATCGTGAACAGCAACACCGCACCGCCGCCAGCCAGTCTGAGCATTGTTCCTCTGTTCCCCGAAAGCAAAAAAGGAAGGTCGATGACCTTCCTTTTTCGAAAACTCAAAAAACTGGCGTATCGTTATTTCTTGGCCGGCGCCTTGGCGTCTTCTTTCTTCATATCCTTGGCTTTGTCGTCCTTCTTGCCGGCCTTGGACTCGATTTCGGTCGCCGTCATGCGATACTGAACCGTGACACGGTCACCTTTCTTGATATTTTTATCACCCTTGGTGTCCTTGTCTCGTGCAATTTCATGCTTCTCGCCGTTCTTGTCCACCACAATCTTGGTGTCGGTCACTTCCAGCACCGGGCCGGTGACCTGATACGCATAAGCAACTGTGCCCAACAACATCGTCGCTGCAACTACGGCTATCAAACGTTTCATGACATTCATCCCCCTGATTGGTTAAAAAGCCACGCCACAATAGAGAATCACGGCATATTCGGCAATAGCACATCTACCTACCGCGTCACGAAAAAACGCATTCGCGCTACACTTGGTTTACTCTCGCAGTGCCACACATTTATTTATTTAATAAAAACATATACTTATAAAACATATGGATCTCGAACTGAAGGGACTCACGGCACTGGTCACCGGCGCCTCGCGCGGCATCGGCTTCGCTGTCGCACAGGCTTTCGCGCGCGAAGGCTGCCATCTGCACCTGGCCGCGCGTACAGCGGTTGATCTCGACGCCGCACGCGCGAAGATACTCGCCGAAAGCACCGTGAATGTAACGTGTCACACGCTGGATCTCGGCGTCAGCGCCAACATCAACGAACTTGCGAAACGCTGCGGTAATGTGGACATACTGGTCAACAACGCCGGCGGCATTCCTTCCGGCTACCTGCCCGACATCGACGAAGCACGCTGGCGCGCATCGTGGGAACTCAAGGTGTTCGGTTACATCAATCTCACGCGCGAGATTTACCGCGGCATGTGCGTGCGCAAGCGCGGCGTCATCGTCAATGTCATTGGCGTCGCGGGTGAACGGCTACGGCAGGATTACATCGCCGGCGGCACCGGCAACGCGGCGCTGATGGCGTTTACCCGCAACCTCGGCGGCGACAGCGTCGATCATGGCGTGCGCGTGGTGGGCGTGAATCCCGGGCAGATCGAAACCGACCGGCTGCGTGTGCGCCTCGAAAAACGCGCTGCTGCGGAACTCGGCGACAAGAATCGCTGGCTGGAACTGGTGGAAGATCCTCCGCTGGGACGGCTGGCGCGGCCCGACGAGGTGGCAGATTCGGTCTTGTATCTCGCTTCCGCTCGTGCATCGTACATCAGCGGCACCATACTCACCGTGGACGGCGGGCGCGCGGTGCGGCATGCTACCTAAGGTGAAAAAGGCCATGTCGTCGCGCTGGCTGACCGTGTTATGGGTTCCCGCCCTTGCGGGAACGGCAACGCTATTGAGCACGCCTCTGGGTGCGCAGTCGTACCCCTCGAAGCCGGTACGCATCATCGTGCCGTTCCCGCCCGGTGGCGGTGTGGACGTGGTCGCGCGCGTGGTGGGACGCAAGCTGTCGGATACGCTGGCGCAACCGGTGATCGTCGAGAATCGCGGCGGCGCGGCAGCTACTCTGGGGGCTGATGTCGTCGCCAAAGCGCCGCCCGACGGCTACACCATCGGCCTGTTCACCAGCACGCTGCTGATGACGCCAGCACTGCAAAAAGTACCCTACGACACGGCCAGGGATTTCGCGCCTGTTATTTTGTTCGCGACCGTGCCGAACATACTGGTAGTTCATCCATCGCTGCCGGCAAAAAATTTGCAGGAGGTGATGCAACTCGCACGCGCGCGGCCGGGCGAACTCACGCACGCCACATCCGGGCCGGGCAGCGTGCCGCATCTGATGATGGAACTGCTGCGCACCATGGTGCCGCGCTTTGACATCATTCATGTGCCATACAAGGGTAATGCGCAGGCCATCAACGACCTGTTGGGCGGCCATGTCACCATGCATATCTCTTCCATGCTCTCCGCCAAGCCATATTTCGCGAGTGGCAGACTGCGCCCGATCGCCGTCACCAGCGGCAAACGCTCGCGGGCGGCGCCCGACGTTCCTACCTTCGCGGAATCGGGCGCGCGCGGCTACGACGTCAGTTCGCTATGGGGATTTTTGGCGCCCGGCCAAACCTCGCCGGAAATCGTCAATCGCCTGTACGGCGATATCGGCAAAATTCTGCGCTATCCAGATGTCAACGAGCAACTCGCCGGACAGGGCGCTGACATTTCCGGCGCCAGCCCGCAGGAGTATGCAGCGGCGATGAAAACAGAACTGGCGAAATGGCCGAAGGTTGTGGCTGCGGCGAAAATACGGGCAGAGTAACCTGCAGTGCGGATCGGGACCTGTTAACACCGTATACGAAGCTCAGCACTCGCGATTTTGGCGCGAAGTTACCGCCCAAAATGGGTTTCCTCCGATTCCTCGGTCATAAGGAACAATCGATATTCCCGCGCGCCGAAATCACTGACGATCATCATGCGGTTGTGCTCTGGTGATGCGGGCTCTTCTATCCGATACTTCATCGGCACGGGCCTTTCATTCTCGAAAAATTTTTCCCAGTAGGCCTGACCCCAGCCGTCGGCATCCCGACCGTACTTGAAGAACATCTCCTTGAACTGTTGCTTGGAAACTTCTTTCATTTTCCTGAAAGCTCAGCAAAAGTTGGGGCACCCGGCCGGACTTTGCGTCATATTGAGCAGCCGCAGTGACAATGGACACTGACTATTTGATACGTTGGATTTTGCCGCTCCTGTTACTCCGGTTTGATCCCCGCGGCCTTCGCCACCTTCGCCCATTTTTCTGTTTCCGCACGCATGAAAGCACCGAATTCCTCCGGCGTGCCGGCCACCACCTGACTGCCGTCATTGGCGAGCCGCTCCATGATCTCGGGCGTGCGCAGTATTGCTACGGCTTCCTTGTTCACACGCAGAATGATGTCGCGCGGTGTTCCCGTGGGCGCGACCAGCCCGTACCACTGCGCCGATTCGTAGCCTGGCACGCCGGCCTCAGCTATCGTTGGAATGTCCGGCGCACCCGGAACGCGTGTTGCACTGGTGACCCCTAGCGCGCGCAAACGGCCCGCGCGCACGTTCGATATCGTCCCCAGCATGGACGCCACCGTGACCGGCACATGACCGGACACCACCGCGATAATCGATTCGCCGCCGCCGCGATACGGCACGTGATACAGGCGCGTTCCTGTCATATACAGAAACAACTCCATGCCCATCTGCGGATTGGTGCCGAATCCCGGCGATGAGTAATTGATGACGCCCGGCTGACGCTTCGCAATCGCTACCAGCTCCTTCACCGTTTTCACCGGAAACGACGGATGCACCACCAGCAGCAATGCCTGCTTCACCGCCTGCGTGATCGGCGCGAAATCGCGCAGCGCGTCATACGGCACTTTCCTGAACGTGGCGGGGTTGATGGCCAGCGTGCTGATGCCCATGCACAGTGTGTAACCATCGGGCGGCGCCTTGGCGGCGATCTCATGACCGATCATGGTGCTGGCTCCCGCGCGGTTTTCCACTACCACCTGCTGGCCCAGCCGTTCGGACAATCCCGGCGCCACCGTGCGCGCCACCACGTCCGCGCCGCCCGGCGGCGAGGTGGCGACGATGATGCGTATCAGGCGTGACGGCCAGGCCTGCCCTGAGCCTGACGAAACGGATTGCGCAGTTGCCAACGGTGCGATACCCGCCAGTAACAGGCAACCCACCCAGGCCGGTTCGATCATAACCCTCGTCACGGCGCCTTCAACCCCGCCGCCCGCGCCACTTCATCAAAAGTCACCAGCATGCCGCGCAGTATCTTGTCGAATTCCTCTGGCGTAGTTGGCGCAGGTACAAAGTCGATAGCCTCCATCTGCTTCTTGACGTCGGGCATGTCGAGCACGCGGGCGACATCCCTGCTAATTTTGTTAATGATAGGACGCGGCGTTTTCGCGGGCACCATCAGTGCGTGCGACGCATCGCGGCGAAATGTCGGCAAAAGTTCGTACATGGAGGGAACATCCGGCAACAAGGGCGAGCGTTTCGGCGTCACCACCGCCAGCGCTAGCAGGCGACCGTCCTTGATCATGCCGAACGCCGGGCCCAAACCCGGGAAACCATAATGGACGCGGCCGGCGAGTATTTCAATCAGCATTTCCGGCTGCCCTTTGAACGCGACGTGCGTGGTTTTTATTCCGGCAGACATGCGAAAACGCTCCGCTGTCAGGTGTATGCCGCTGCCCGCGCCAGCCGAACCGAACAAGATCTTGCCGGGGCGCTCGTTCGCGAGCGCTATGAGTTCCTTGACCGACTTGACGCCAAGCGATGGATTAACCACCAGCGCGCCGGTTGAATAGCCGATCTGCGTCACGCTGGCAAAATCTCGCAGCGGATCGTAGCCAGCGTTCGATCGCAACACCGCGTTGATCGCGAACGATGCGGAAATCACCAGGATGGTATAACCGTCAGGCGTGGCCTGGGCCGCCATGGACGAAGCGATCGAACTGCCGGCGCCCGTGCGATTTTCGATTACCACCGGCTGTCCCCACATGTCCGAGAGTTTGGGCGCCAGCAAGCGCGCCGAAATATCCGTCGCACTGCCGGCAGAGAAACCGACGATCATGCGTACCGGCCGCACGGGCCAGGCCTGTCCTGAGCCTGTCGAAGCGGTCTGCGCGCTCGCTGTTGGAACGACACCAGCCACAAGCAACAACCACAAACAAAATCCCCATTTCGCCATACATCCTCCGCGTAGCCGCCGGAAATTCCAGCGATTCGCGGTTTAGTTTAGGCCGATGTGCACGCGTGTCAATCCCGGTGCGAATTATGCTAGAACCTATTTCACAATTATTTGCGTGAAGGAGTGTTCATGAGCATTGCAACAATCACCACGACGATACTACGCGGTATGGTCAAAGCCGTGCTTTGGCTCGTTGGAACAGTTGTTGTCCTTGTCGTCGTGTTTGTCGTGGTGCTGGTCGCGATCAATGCACTGGACGAGCGTCTTGCGCCTGATGCGCAGGCTTTGATGGCGCCCGTTCCCCAGTCCGCAGTCAGCGACGCCAATGGTTACGTCGAGTTTCTCGGATTTGATGCGCCCGAGGGACAGACCACGCGTGAGTTCGGGATGGAAAAACTGCAAGCATACCGCGCGCAGGAAACGCCGGGCGCTCCCAAGTTCACTGATGCAAAAGTCACCATTGTTCCCGGTGGTACCACTAAACTGCTGGACCAGGATGCTGCGTGGTGCCGTCCCGAGATCGCGGATTGCCTTGCCAGAAGTGCAGCCGATGCAATGTTGCCCGCACTTTTGAAAAAATACGCCAAAGGGCTGGAGCGCTACCGCGCCATCCGCGACAAACCTGAATATTCGCAGTTATACATCCCTGCGCGGAGCGGTTCGGGATCCCCCTCCTTTGGGGCGCTTACCTACGGACATCTGGTTTCGCTGCTCGATGTGGCGCAGAAGCTTAACGCAGGCCAGTTCGACGACGCAGTAGCCGAACTGGAGAAAGAAATGGCTTTTCATTTCCGTGCGGCTGTCGGCGCCCGCAACATGGTGGACCAACTGGTGGCCGGCGCCATGCTGGCGCGCGACGCCTTGTTCATATCCGAGGTATTCCGGACAAGGCGCGACGCAATGGCACCGTACCGGGCGCGAATTGCCGCGATGCTCGATTCCCCGTCGCCGCGGGCATTCAGTATCACCGAGGCGTTGCGGAACGAAACCCGTTTGCAAATTTCATTCGCAAGCGATCCGGATTGGACGATGGAGGACAGGGAGCGCGAGCTTTTGATGGAGAAAAAAACGTCAACGTGGTGGGTCTTGCTGAGGAAATTTGCATACAGGCCGAACGCAACAGCAAACCTTATCGCCGAGGACTACCGCTTCAAGGAAGGCGTTACAAAGGCACCTGCCACGGCATTTGACGCTGCGGAGGCGGACGAAAAAGCACGCGTGAATTTGAAAGCGGTACCGGGATGGGATTGGATCGTCAATCCCGCCGGCAAGATTCACGCCCCTTCGGATATTTCACACTACGTCGCGCGTATGCACGACACTGCCGCATTGCTGAAACTGGTATCGCTGCAACTTGCCTTGTATGAAAAAGCGCCCTCAGCGGATGCCGTCGCGACGGTACTTGCAGGCAAAACAGGCAAGGCATTTGCCAACCCCTACACCGGAAAGCCGATGGACTTCGATGCGAAATCAAACACGCTCTTCTTCGTACCGCGGGGGAACGGCGGCTGGATCCGCGAATTAAAAACCCGCTTCAATGGAAAGATCGCAGTCGCGCTGTAAAACCTGTTGCCGGCATGGCACAAACCTATTCCGCCCTGATCCCCGCCGCGCGAATGAGCTTGCCCCATTTCTCGATATCGCTTTTCAGAAACGCGGTCAGTTCTTCCGGCGTGCCGGGCGCGGGCTCCGCGCCCTGCGATATGAGCCACGTGCGCACCGCGGGCGCATTGATGATACCCACCATGTCACGATTCAATATGCGCACGATGTCCGGCGGCGTGCGCGCGGGCGCGAACATGGCAAACCAGGTGGACGCATCGAATCCGGGGAATCCCGCTTCGGCCACTGTCGGAATCTCGGGGGCGCCGGCAAAGCGGTTTTTGCCCGTGGTGGCGTACGCCTTGACTTTGCCCGCCTTGACCTGCGGCAGTGCAATGGGCACCGGCACTCCGGAAAGCTGCACTTCGCCGCTCATCACCGCGGTGGTGGCAGCGCCTATCCCCTTGTACGGCACATGCACGAATTTCAGTCCGGCGGTGTGATTGAGCAGCTCGAAATTCAGATGCCCCGCGCCGCCCGCGCCGCCCGTGGAATAGTTGATCGCACCGGGACGCGTTCTCACATATTCAATCAACTCCTTCATGCTGCCCGGCGGCATCGATGGATGCGCGATGATAATCAGCGGCACGTGCGCATAGTGCGTGATCGGCGCGAAATCTTTCAGCGGATCGTAAGAAAGTTTTTTGTACAGGCTCGGTGCGGCAGCAAACGAACCGTGCTGTCCGAGATGCACGGTGTAGCCGTCGGGCGCCGCCTTCATGGCAATTTCCGCCGCGATCACCGCACCGGCGCCAGAGCGGTTTTCAATCACCACCGGCTGACCCCAGCGTTCGCTCAGCCGTTGCCCGAGATAACGCGCGAGCAAGTCGCCGCTGGTGCCGGTGGAGGCGGCTATGATGCGCACCGGCTTGGTAGGATATTGCGCAAGCGCAAGCGAGGCTGCGCCAAGATACAGCGTTAATGTAAGTATTTGTTTAAAAACAATATTTATGCATCTCTTCATGTCGATGCCTGCGTGGTTACCACACGCTGCGCGCGGCGCGCCGTGACTTGTATCGACGAGAAAGTCGGCCGCCCAAACTCGCGCTCGAGGTCGCCGAGAACTTCATACGTCGGCAATTGCGAACAGCCGATGAACATCGCTTCGCAATCATCGTCCATGGTTTCGCGCGCGAGCTTCGCCACCTGATGCGATTCGATGCGGCCCAGTTCATCGGTGTTCTGCGCGTAAAAACTGTTGAAGCGTTTCACCGCTATGCCGCCATCGGCAAGAAACGCTTTCAACTGCGTGTTCACCGCGTCGGGATACGGCGTCACCAGCGCAATTTTGGTGGCGCCAATGTCCTGCAACGCCAGCACCATCGAACGCGCGGTAGTGACGACGTTTTTTCCGGTAATCGCGGCGAGATCACTTTGCAGCGCCGCATCGCCCGCAGGCCCGGAAATAAAACCCGCCGCCGTGCAGCCGTAAGCCACCACATCCACGGCGGGGTCGTCGAATGCCTTCGCCAGCGTGAGCGCCTGCGCCACGTACTCAGGCAGAGACTCCTTGGTCAGCAGTCCTTTGCCGCGCGGTATGCGCTGCGTGGAACAGGTCGAACCTGCCGGCAGCCACGCCAGTAATTCGCGCTCCATCGTGGTGTTGTTGATCGGCACCATCAGGCCTACACGCAGTGCGTCGGACATGCTTGCTCCTTTGCGGCGATCGCTGGATTTACCATCTTATCGTACCGCGAAAAATCACAGGCGGATTGACGGTTAATCCGCTTTGACGCCTGCGCGCTTGACTACGTCGGCCCACTTCACCGCATCTTTCCTGATTTGAGCGGCAAACTGCTCGGGCGTTCCGCCCACAAGATCAACGCCAAACACGACATATTTTTCTTTCACATGCGGCAACGCTATCGCCGCGTTAAATTCCCTGTTCAGCCGTGCCACGATGGCTTGCGGCGTGCCTGCCGGCACCACGATGCCGCCCCACGAAATGGATTCAAAACCCGGCATCCCGGATTCAGCCACCGTAGGCAAGTCCTGAAACGACGCGACGCGCTTGTCGCTGGTCACCGCGATCCCCTGAAGTTTTCCCGACTTTACGTACTGGCCGACGGAATTGATATTTTCAAACATCAGGTGCACGCGACCGGCAATCACGTCGGTGAGGGCGAGCGTGGCCGCCTTGAACGGAACGTGTGTCATCTGGATGCCGGCCATGAGTTTGAACATCTCGCCGGTCAGGTGCTGGCTTGCCCCGCTGCCGGTGGAGGCATACAAAAGCTTATCGGGATTGCTCCGGGCAAAGTCAATCAATCCTTTGACCGACGTTACCGGCAGCGACTTCGACACCGCCAGCAAATTCGGCGTCGAGGTAATCTGCATCACCGCCTGCAGTTCCCGATCGGGATCATAGGGCAGCTTCTGCACGCTGCGCTGTATCGAAATCGGGCCTATCGTCCCGTAGCCCATGGTGTAGCCGTCGGGCGTAGCCTTCGCCATCATCGTCGTTCCTATCACCGAGCCGGCACCCGGCCGGTTATCCACCACCACCTGCTGGTTCATCTGCCGGGTCAGCTCCGCCGCAAAAATGCGCGCCGTGATATCCGGCCCGCCGCCAGGTGCGGACGACACGATAGAACGTATCGGCCGGTCAGGATAGGCGGCAATAGCCGTTGATGTACCGAGCCAGGACAACAAGCTCACCGCAACAAGCAATTTTTTCATGACCGCCTCCCTTGTGAACTGGCGATGCCCGCGACAAATACAGCCGGCCAGGTTATTACCCGGTCAGGATAGATACCTCACGCCGCCGCCTTCGCCGGCGTTAGCGAAATACTGCTGCGCTTCTGCTCGATCACCGGCACATCGTCCGGCACCACACGCCAGTGCACGCTGCGCACGCCGCCGAATTCGCGTTTGATTTTCATCCAGTTGTCGCCGCCATCCCGGCTGAGAAACAGTTGCCCCAGATTGGTCACCACATAAATCAGCTTCGCGTCGGACGCATTCATGCCCAGGCACCAGACGGTGCTGTTCAGATCGGCGGGCAGCGCGCGCTCCTGCCAGCTTTGCCCGGCGTCGTCGCTGACCAACAAACGCCCGGTCGAGCCCGGCGGCCAGTCGCCATTGGTGAGGAAAATACGTTTGAATCCATCCATCCGCAATTGAATGCCACGCGTGTATTGCCAGGGTGAATCGAGTTGCACGAATTCCCAGCTATCGCCCGCATCGCGGCTGTAATGCAGCCCGCGATTGGTGGTCGCCATCATCAAGCGTTTGCCACCGGCATCGCGCGTGGCAAGGACGCCGTGGATATCCGCCGACACCAGCCCCTGCGTGAGCAAGGTCCAGGTGTCGCCGCCATCGGTGCTGCGATAGATGCCGCCGATCTCCACCGTGACCCAGATCGTCCTGTCATCTATAGGATCAAACAGAATCTGCGTCACCCGCGTCGGCCCGCGGTTGATATCGGAGAACTGTGCGAGGTCAGGCAGCTTGCAAGCCTGCCAGTTCTTGCCACGATCCTGAGAACGGTAAACCGACGCCGGGCAGGTGCCGGCGAAAATCACATCGGGTGCTTTTTCCGATTGCGCCACCGCCCACACGTCCTTGCCGGGAAACGTGGTCGCGGTCCACAGCCCGTCGTATTCGTCCCAGCGCATCAGGCCGTGGCTGGTTGCCGCGAGCAGCGTGCGTGCATCGTCCGCGTGACTCGCAAACCCGCGCACCGCCACTTCGAGATACAACCCCGACAGGCTGTTGGGGCGCACCCAACTCGCGCCGAGATCGTCGCTGAACCACACGGAATGCCCGTCGCTGCCGACGTAAGTTCTGATTTTCACTGCCTTGCTCCTCATCGTTGCACTGCCACTCCCCTCACTCTCCCTTGATACCCGCCTCCTTGATCACCTGCGCCCAGGTCGCGGTTTCTGCCTTGATGCGCGCAGCCAGTTCCTGCGGCGTGCTGGTCTCCGGTTCCAGTCCCTGGCGCGACAGCGCCTGCTGCACGTCGGGCATGGCAACCACCTTGAGCGATTCGCCGTGGAGCCGGCGAATGACAGCCGCCGGCGTATGAGCGGGCACCAAAAATGCGTACCACGACCCCACGTCGAATCCCGGAAAGCCCTGCTCTATCATCGTCGGCAAATCCGGCGCGACTTTGGAGCGGCGTGCGCCGGTGGTGGCAAATGCCTTGAGCCTGCCGGTTTTTACATGCGGCATCGACGACGCAATGCTGCCGAACAGCACCTGCACTTCACCGCCCAGCAACGCGGCAGCGGCCGGACCGCCCCCCTTGTAGGCAATGTGCACCATCTTGATGCCCGCGCGCTTGCTGAACAATTCCGCCGCCATGTGCAGGGGCGTGCCCATGCCACCCGATGAAAAATTAAACGCGCCCGGTTTCTGCTTCGCCAGCGCGATGAATTCCTTGAGATTGTTCGCCGGCACGCTCGGATGCAACACCATGATGTATTGCGCCGTCGCCAGCAGGGTCACCGGCTGAAAATCCTTCTCCACGCTGAACGGCAGTTTATACAACGAGGGATTCACCGTAAGCACGGTATTGAAACCCAGAAAAATGGTGTGCCCGTCCGGATTGGCCTTGGCGACGATATCGGCCGCGAGATTGCCGCCCGCGCCGCCGCGGTTATCGACCACCCATGCCTGTCCCATGGCTTCGTGCAATCTGGGCGTCAGAATGCGCGCGGTGGTATCCGAGCCGCCGCCCGCCGCGAACGGCACCAGCAGGCGGATCGGACGCGTTGGGTATGCGGGATCGGCGGCTGCGGCTGATGTTGGCAGCACTATAGCGCAAGCAATAAATAATGAATAAAAACATATACTTATATTCATCCTGTCCTCCATGCGTTACACCACTGTCAAGCGCAGAATCTCGCCTGCATCAGTCATGTCTTCCAATTGCCATAAGCGCGCGAGCATCGTATCTATCTTTGCATCCGGCAGCACCTTTTTCGCCAGGGTGCGAAATTTCTTTTCGATATCGGCATCGTCCATCGGATTCTTCCAATGTCCTTTGTGATGATCCACTACCGTGCTGTGCGTAGCACCCGACGTGGTAATCAGTTTGAAATAACAGCGCATCGCCGCCGGCATGTGTTTGTCAGCGTCGGCAGAGACCTTGATTTTAACTTTGCGTGTAAGTGCGCGGATCGCCGGATTGAACACATGCGCGTCATCAAAATGTTCTTCCTGCACGTCGCCGTGGATCAGCGCCACCGCCACCGTGTACGGCATGCTGTGGTCGGCGGTCTCGCGGTTGGGTGGCTCCCATTTTTCCGGCGTGTCAGCCATTAACACTATCGCCGTGGTCACGGTTTCGATGTGGATTTCCGCGATGTCGTCAGGTGACGAAACCTTTTCGCGCATCTGCAGTGCGGCCTCCACCACCGTCTGCGAATACTGGCCCAGCGGAAAGCGCTTGATCAGGCATTCCATGATCTTGAATGGCGCGCCGCCGTTGTTACCTTGGCCGCCTAGCGTGTCGAGCGTAAAGGTCTTTCGCGCCACCGCTTTGAAATAACCGCCAACGCCTTCAAAGATCGGTGACGGCCCGGTCATGCCGCGCGCCGCCAGCATCGCCGCAAACACGGCGTTGCGACTGGCGTTGGCATACGCACAGCCCTTCCACATCGACACATTGCCGATGCGTGTTTGATACAGCGCATTGTTCGGCGCGATGCCCAACTGCATGCAATGCTCGAACGGCTTGCCTCGCAGCCCGAACAGCCACGCCGCTGCCGCTGTGCTCGCCATGCCGCCCACGGTAACGTGGTCGTAACCTATGGGTTTCAGATCCACTTCATCGCAAATGCGGCAAAATATTTCGTAAGCCAGCACCGTGCCCGTGATGACGTCCCTGCCGGAACGCTGGTTGATCTCGGCGGCCGTCAGCACCGCAGCAATGCTGTCACTCGGGTGCCCCGACTCGCCTGTGCTGGTATAGCCGTCGTTGTAATCCAGAAAGCGAATCATCACGCCGTTGGCGAAGGTCGCCAGTTCCGGGCTGGTTCTGATGCCGCTCACCATCAGCGTCGCGGGCTGTCTGCTGCTGGTCATGTCAGCGAGGTCGCGCGCGATTTTTTCCGGCGCACTGTCATAGCCGCCCAGCGCGCAACCGATGGAATCGATAATCACCCGCTTGGCGGTTTGGATGACTTCCGGCGGCAGGTCTTCATAGCGCAGGCCGGCGGCGTAGTTACTGAGTTGCTCTACCAGGGTCACAAAACTTGCCTCTTCAAATAGGACCGAAAAAACTGCCGTGCACGCTAACGCGCAGGCGGTTTAAGTGCTGCAAACCGGAATTTCAGCAACGCTTTTTCAGACTCGTTTAATTCCACGCCGAGATGCTTGCGTAAATTCTCCAGGTAGGCTGTGAAATCCGTGACGGTTTCGCTCTCCAATGTGCCTTGGGTCAGATCAAAACATTTGAAAGTATGATCACTGAGCGTAACGCGCCCCTGCGATGTCATTTTGGTGCCAATGATAGCGTCCCGAAAAATGTGTTGTGAGCTATTCGATGTATAGAAATTTGCCATCTCCATATCGATGGGCAAGGCCGGTTCAATCTTGAAAGTGTACAGCGGGTACCATTCCCGTTCTATTTGCTTCTGTAGATAAAAACCGTGCACCTCGTCTTTATGCAAGCGGTAGATCTCGCCCAACTGCTCAACTTCGACATCTGATTGCACAATCAAGGGATGCCGGAAACCGGAGCCTCCAAAACCCACGTCACAAAGCCAGATTTGTCCATCAAGTTCCACCAGATTAACGTGATGGGTACGCCCGCCGGGTTGAGGGCGGTTACGGTGTACACGCGCCATATTGGCATGGCACTTAAAGCCAAGTTCAGTAAGCACCATCAAGAACAAACCATTCTGCTCAAAGCAATAACCACCACGCTGACGCAATAACATTTTTCTTGTAAGCGTCTCTGCATCGAGATTGACGGCCTGGTGGCAAAAGACATCGATATTCTCGTAGGGAATGTGCTGCAAGTGCAACAGGTGCAAATCCCTCAAGGTTTGCAAATCGACCGTGGGCGTTTCAGTATATTTAATTCGTTTGAAATAGAGGTCTAAGAAATTGTTTGTCATTAATCGAATCTGGGCGAAAAATTTTCAGCTTTTCAAAAAATCCCGCACACTTCCCTCATCCCGCAATCGCCACACGCGCTGTATCACCCGCCCCATTTCCGATTCGCCTGCGCCGCCGCTATAGCCGGCGAGCCGCACCGCCTTGTCTTCGATTTCCGGACGCGTGAGCGTGTTGTCCGGGTCGCCTTTGGGCGACGACACGCGGCCTTCGAGTTTGCGGCCGTCTTGGGTCGTTGCTGTGACGTGTCCCAGCCAGCGCTTGGGATAAGCGCCATCCACAACCGGATCAAGCACCATCTTCACCTTGTCGTGAAACGCGCGCGTCGCCGGGTCTTTCAGTGCGGCCTCGGTGAAATCCGCCAGTCCCGCACGTCCGTGCAGCGCGGCCAGCGCGAGCACGAAACCCATGGAAAATTTCGATTGATGGATGCTCTGCGGATCGGTCACCGGGCCCAGCACATCGATAGCGCCCTGATGCACGTGCGCGGTGACGCTGGCAATGTCATCGGCCTTCAACTGGTTGTCACGCATCACCTTCAGCAGCGCATCCGCAGCCGGATGCGTATGCCGGCACGACGCATGAAACTTGAACGAGGTTTCGATCAGCCCCCAGCGCTTGCCAAGACCATCAACCAGCTTTGCGGGATCGGCATCGCTGGACATGCCTGCCGCCATGCCCTGCTTGCCTTCCAGAATTTTATGAGCGCCGGTAAAGCCGTCGCGCGCAATGTAAGCCGCCATCAAGCCGTCCGCCGCCGCCTTGGCCGTGTGCAGTTGTTTTGAATCCGCCGCATCACGCAAAAATTCCCATAGGCCGGCTGCCATGGTGCCGGCAGAGCCTATGCAATGCTGCGTGATGCGCGCATCCAGTTTGAGGATATGCGCAACACCCGCCGCCGCCGCGAGTTTGCCCGCGGTGCCGGTGGTGTGAAACACCTTGTAATGTGAGCGGCCGAGAAACTCGCCGACGCGCACGCCGCACTCGTAGCCCGCCACCGATGCGGCGATTAAATCCTTGCCGCTCGCGCCCACCTCTTGCGCAGCCGCCAGCACCGCCGGAAACACCACCGTCGCCGGGTGATAGACCGAGCCGTTATGCACGTCGTCCTGCTCCACCACATGCGACGCCGCGCCGTTGATCAGCGCCGCAAAGAACGGCGAGGTGTGCGCGCGTGTGGTGAGAATTTCGCATGGCCCGGTCGCAGGCCCCATCGCTTTCGCAAATTTTTCCAGCGCCAGCACCGGGCGCGAGCCTTTGCCTGCCAGCCCGGAACCCAGCCAGTCCAGAAAAAAATCCTCGGTGCGCGACACCACATCCTGCGGCAATGCTTCGTAGCGTATCGCCGCCAGAAACTCGCACAAGGTTTGCGTCTCGCTCTTGGCGGTGGATAGCGGATTCTTTTCGGGCTGGTCCATGACAAAATGCTCCTTTGGGATGAGCCAATTGTATTCCAAAGCGCTGGTGTGCCCCGCGCACGGCTTGATCGTTGTAAGGCCGCGCCCGTCCGTGCGACTATGGTTGATATCAGGGCGGAGAACACCTCATGTTCAGATCAAAAGTCGCGGTTTTTGTGTTGGGCGGCCTGCTGGGCGTCGCCGCCGGCGCCGCCGGCATGCTGATCGCGTTTCCATTTCTGTTTTCGCCACCGGCGGCAAACGATGCCGCGCCCAAACCCGTGGATGCCGCAGTACCCGCGATGATTAGCTTCAAGCTGGACGAAACCACGCCCGGCCGCGATCCGGTACATTGGGCCAACGGCAGCGGCGCGATCATTCGCACCGCGCAAGGCGCTGTCCTCAGACTCAACGGCGATTTCGAGGCCGGACCCGGCCCGAATTTCTGGGTCTATCTCAACACGCGCGCCGTGGGTGAAGAAAAAGATTTCAATGCCGACGCGGGCCGCGTGAAGATCGCGCCGCTCAAATCATTCAAAGGCGCGCAGAATTTCATGCTGCCGGAAGGGTTGGACCCGGCGAAGTATCACACCGTCACCATCTGGTGCGAATCATTCGGCGCTTATATCGGCAGCGGCGTGCTCAAGAAATCGTAACAGCTTTACTCGGCTCGTATGCCGGCCGACTTCACCACCCGCGCCCACTTTTCATGCTCATTTTTGATGTACGCCGCAAAATCGGTTGCGCTACCGCTGGTCGCGTGCAGGCCGCCCACCAGATATTGCGCGCGCAAATCCGGCAGCGCGAGTATGCGCACCAGTTCGGCGTTCAGTTTTTCGATCACAGGCTGCGGCGTGCCCGCAGTTGCCAGCACGCCATACCAGGACCGCATGTCGTAACCCGGCACGCCCGATTCGGCAATGGTCGGCACCTCGGGAAACTGCGGATCGCGCTTGTCCGCCGAAGTGCCCAGCACTTTCAGCCGCCCGCTTTTCACATGCGGGATCACCGGTGCAATGCTGGCGAACGCGAGTTCTATGCGCCCAGTGATGAGATCAATGGTGTATTGCGGGCTGCCGCCCTTGTAAGGCACGTGGATTAACTGCGCACCCGTCATCGACGTGAACAACGCGCCCGCCAGATGGGTCGTCGAGCCGGTGCCCGACGAGCCGTAGGTCAGTTGCCCCGGCCGCGTTTTACCCAGGACCACCAGTTCTTTCGCGCTGGTCACCGGCATTGACGGATGCACCACCAGTATCAGTCCGGCGGTCGCGGCCAGCGTGATCGGCGCAAAAGCACGATGCACGTCATACGGCATTTTCGCGTAAAGCAGCGCATTCACAACTACCGGGCCGGTCGCGCCGATCAGCAGGGTGTATCCGTCGGGTGGAGCTTTGGCGACGGCGTCACCCGCCAGATTGCCACCGGCGCCGCCACGGTTATCAACCACCACGCTGGCGCCCCACGCTTCGGTGAGCTTCGCCGCCATCGGACGCGCGACAATGTCGGTGACACTGCCCGCGGGAAAGGGCGTCACGATGCGTATCGGTTTGTCGGGGTAGGCGGCCAAACATTGTGCGCAAGCCAGCATGCTGATACATATCAATAAGTATTTGTTTTTAAACATATTTTTATTCAAGCTTGATGCCGGATTCCTGCGCCACCTTTGCCCACTTGCGGATTTCCGAGGCGACATATTTTTCGAGATCTTCCGGCGTCGATGGCGCTTGATCGATCCCCTGCGCTACGAGGCTTGCTTTCACATCGGTGGCGCCACCCGGGGCAAGGCCGACGACGATGCGTACGGTCTTCGAGGGATAAGGCTGCCCTGAACCTGTCGAAGGAGTTTGCGCATTTGCCGCCGCTGGCAGCAAACATCCTGATAAGAAAGCCGACATCACGCACGCTCGCAAGTCAAACATGATCCACGGCCCCTCCCGTCAACATGGCAAAATCCCGATACAAAAGAGAAAGACCATGCAAGGCAAAACCATTGTTTTCGACACCATCACCGTCAGGCGCGGAGGCGGTATCGCCTTCGACACCTGGCACCAGAATTACTATGTTCCGTCAGTACTGGCAACGGGTCAAATGCTGAACGTGCAGTGTTATGGCAGCCCGTTGCGCGCAACGTACGTCGCCGTGTTCGAATCCAACGCCAGTCCTGCCGCGCTGCACGGCACGTTGCCTGCGCCTGCGCATGAAGCTATTCTTTCCACCGAACGTCATGTCGCAGCGCGCATGAACCAGCAGGCAGCGCCCGGCGCCGGCGATCCGTTTCACGATGCGCCAATACTCTATCCGGTGTTGTTTGGCGTGCCCGCCGAAGGAGAAAAGGATTTCAACGCCTGGTACGAAGAAGAACATCTGGGGATCTTGCTGCGCAGCCCGTACTGGCCGATGTGCCGGCGTTTCAAAATCGACACACCGGCGCCAGGATCATGGACGCATATCGCGCTGCATTATCTTGCCGACTTGCGTGCACTCGAATCGAAGGAACGCGATGAAGCACGCGCCACGCCTTGGCGTGACCAGCTGGCGAAGCATGCGTGGTTCAAGGGAGATTATCGGGTGTTGTACAAATTTGGCGCACGCCGAACACTCAAATAATATCATTCAAAAAACAAGCACTGAAAACATACGCTCGCCTTTCGCTGCCTATTTTTCACCAAATACGCCGGCCAGCGGCCCGCGCGTCCAGTACGGCGTGTATTCGTTGACGATGTCCAGATACTTCGCAGCCTCGCCGAACAGTTTCACGTCCATAGTCGCGGTAAACGGCGCGCTGGCTTCGATCCAGCCGATGTAATCGATCTGGTTGTTGTAATCCGAACGCAGAATGCGTATCTGTTTGGTCTCTGTGCGTTTGTCAAAGTTGTCGAGCACGCCCTGCGTGATGCGGTCCGCCAGTGTGTCGGGCGCGCCGCGAAACCGCAACAGCGTAAGCCGGGTAAAATTTCCTGTCAGCGCATTGCCCGGATAAATCTGCGTGCCGCTCGCGCGATACTGCCCGCGCACCTTGGTCAGCATGCGCTTGGTCCAGGCACTGAAACCGTTCCACGATGCTTTTTTGTAAGCCTCGCTTTCCAGCACGCCAATTTCCGACAGATCGTAATATGAAAGATATCTCGGCCAGCCTGACAGGCATACAAAGCGCCGCCCCGACTCGAAACCCGGTATGCGCGTGCGCTCGGGGATATGTTCCATGTCGTACCAGTCGTTGAATTCTTCCTCGTACGCCGGCGTCGGCTCCATCGACACCATCAAAAAACCCTTGCGTTTCGCGTTTTCAGCCATGGTGGTACTCGCTCGTTGGTTGTTTAATTGCGGGAACGTCAATGCCCACCGGCCAGTGTTTGCCACGCAGTCCACATTGGCAGGCGCGCAGCACGTGGCACTGTGTTAATTGTATGTCGATTTGCGCTATCCTATAATTTCGTTGATCACTATGGGCGCAATCGAAGGATTGCAGCGCGACGCACCCATCTCACCACCAAAAATCCATAGCCCGGCCCACTCAAAGGAATTCGTTCATGCGACTGATCATGCAAAGTACCGCGCTGGCCCTGACTGCGTTAAGCGGCGCTGTTTGCGCGCAAACTTTCCCGTCGAAGCCAATACGCATCATCGTCGCCTTTCCCGCCGGCGGCGGCACCGATATTGTCGCGCGCATGATCGCGCCCAAGCTCGGCGAAGCGCTCGGCACGCAAGTGGTGATCGACAATCGCGCGGGCGCGCAAGGCGTCGTCGGCACCGAGCTCGCCGCCAAGTCGCCGCCGGACGGCCATACCCTGTTCATGGGCACACTCGGCAATATTGCGGTAAACACCGTGCTCTATGGCAACAAGCTGCCATTCAATATCGAACGTGACTTCGCGCCGCTCACGCAGGTGGTCGATGTTTGGTTCGTGCAAATGATCCATCCGTCGCTGCCGGCGAAAACACCGCGCGAGTTGATCGCGCTCGCCAAGTCCCAGCCCGGTGTAATGAATTATTACTCCAGCGGCGCCGGCGGCGCGCCGCATCTGGCCGCGGAGATGTTTAATGCCATGGCAGGCATCCGCACCACGCACGTGCCGTACAAGGGCAGCGCACCGGGCCAGGTCGATTTGATGGCCGGCCAAGTGCAACTCGGTTACGACAGCATTGTGCAATCCCTGCCTTATATCAAGGCCGGCAAGCTGCGGGCGCTGGCGGTGCTGGGCACCAAGCGCACACCGATCCTGCCCGACGTGCCGTCCATGAGCGATTTTTTGCCGGGCTACGCGCTCACCAACTGGTTCGCGCTGGTGATACCCGCAGCCACGCCAGCCGACATCCGCAACCGTTTGCACGCCGAGGTCGTCAAGATCCTACGGTCGCCCGATATCAAGGAACGGTTACTCGGCATGGGCGCCGAACCCGTGGGCAGCACGCAGGAACAATTTGCCGCGTTCATCAAATCCGAGGTAGCGAAATGGGGCAAGGTGATTCGCGATGCCAACATCAAAGCGGATTAGCCCTGCGTAGCATGTTCTTTTCACAAAAAAGCGTCTGCTGTGAGCGATGATTTTCTGACGGGCTTGCCGCTCTCCGAACAAGTTGCCGCCCAACTCCTGCGTAAACAGGCGCAACGCATCGGCGAGCGCATATTCACGGTTTGCGGAAACGAAACGATCACCTATGCCGAAGCTGACCGGCGCGCCGATCGTATCGCGGCCACGTTTCATGCACTGGGTGTCGGCAAAGGCGAGCGCGTCGCTATCCTGCTTCATAACCGCGTCGAATATCTCGACCTGTGGTTTGGCCTGTCACGCATCGGCGCAATACAGTTGCCGCTCAACACCGCCTACAAAAGTCAGCAACTGCTGCACACGCTGAAGCGCGCGCCGGTGTCGGCCATCGTGGTCGAAGATGCGCTGCTGCCGGAACTGCAAGCGGTGATCGATCAGATTGGTGCCATCAAAACGGTCATCGTGCTGGGTGGCACCCAATTGAAGTTTAATCGTAAGTATATGTTTTTAAATGATATTTTACGATTACCTCATACTGCACCACCGGCCGTGACAATCACCGGCGCAGATGTCGGTGCGATCATGAATACCTCCGGCACTACGGGGCCGTCGAAAGGCGTACTGCTGTCGCACGCGCAACAGTACATCCTCGGCCGCAACATCGCGCGCGATCTTGCGCTCACCGAAAACGACGTCTACTACAACTTCTTCCCGCTGTTTCACAATACCGCGCAAGCGATGATCACGCTGCCGGTGCTGCTCACTGGAGCGAAGATGGTGCTGATCGACCGCTTCAGCGCGACGCGCTTCTGGCCCGATGTGCGCGCCCACGGCTGCACGGTGTTTTACTACATCGGCGAAATGTTGCGCATCCTCCTTAAATCCACTACGGCTGCCGATGGCGCCGGCACGGTGCTGCGCATCGGCTGGGGCATCGGCGCATCACCGAAAGACTTCGAGGCATTTCAGTCGCGTCACGGCGTCGCGCTGCGTTCGGGCTACGGCTCGACGGAAGGGAATGTGGGGGTGTACCTGCCTCACGACCATCCCAATCTCGCCAGCGTGGGCCGCCCGCTCGATGGCTTTGAAGTGCGCGTCGCCGATGAAAACAATGATCCGCTGCCGCCGGGGAAAACCGGAGAAATACTGGTGCGCTCCAGCGAGCCCTGCACCGTGATGCTGGGTTACGATGGCGATCCGGACGCAACCATCGCTGCATGGAAAGATCTGTGGTTTCACACCGGTGACGCAGGCTACCTGGATGCCAAAGGCAATTTGTATTTTGTCGGGCGCGTAAAAGACGCCCTGCGCGTACGTGGCGAAAACATTTCGGCGTTCGAAGTCGAGGAAGCCATAGCACAACTGGATGGTGTGATCGAGGTCGCGGCCATTGCAGTGCCGTGCGAACTGGGCGGCGACGATTTGAAGATCGTGGTGGTAGCGCGCGCGGATGCCAGGCTCGATGCGGAAACGCTGATTGCTCACGCACAAAATCAGCTGCCGAAGTTCGCCGTGCCGCGCTACGTCGAATTTGTCGCCGCCTTGCCCAAAACCGAAACCAACAAAGTCCGGAAGAACATCCTGCGCGAAACACCCTTTACGCCCGCAACCTGGGATCGCCTCGCCCAGCAGCAGGCGCAGCAGCAGCAATAGTCATCTTCTCATCAGGGAACCAGGGAACAGCCATGTTTGATCTGAAAGGCAAAGCGGCGTTTGTTACCGGTGCCAGCCGCGGCATAGGACGCAGTGTCGCCGTTGCACTCGCGAAGGCCGGCGCGGATGTGGCGCTGATCGGGCGCGATACGGCCGCACTTGAGGAAACACTCAAGGCAGTGCAGGAGCAAGGCCGGCGCGCGCTGGCGCTCAAGACCGACGTGACCAGCGCCGACAGCATGGCATCGTCCGTCGCGCAAACGGTCAAGACCTTCGGCAAGATCGATACGCTGGTATGCAACGCCGGCGTGCAGAAACTGAAACCGTTTCTCGATATGAAGCCGGAAGACTGGCGCAGTCTGATTTCAACCAACCTTGAAGGCGCGATCATTACTTTGCAAGCAGTGGGTGCGGGCATGGTGGCGCAAAAGAGCGGCAGCGTCATCACCATGTCGTCAATCTACAGCTTCGTCGGCGCACCGTGGAATTCGATTTACTGCATGACCAAGGGCGGCCTCGCGCAACTGTCAAAGGCACTTGCTGTCGAGTGGGCGCGCTATAACGTGCGCGTGAACGCGATCTGCCCCGGCTGGATCGAAACCGATCTCACCAGGCCCTATATGCAAGATCAGAAAGCCGTCGATGCCGGATTGCGGCAGATTCCGCTGCGGCGCTTCGGCACGCCCGATGACATCGGACCGATGGCCGTGTATCTGGCGTCGGATGAGTCATCATTCGTCACCGGGCAGTCCTATGTGATCGACGGCGGGCAGATTGCTCATTAACTTCGTGAGGCGTGAGGAGTGAAGCGTAAAGCGTAGCCTGTTAGTCGTGCATTGACGTCTCATCATTGAACAACATGACCATCCCTACCGCTTGGTTTTACACCTCACACCTCACGCCTAACTCCTCACGTATGCAACATGACTGAAACACCTCAAAGAAAAAAGCGCATCATCGAACTCGACGACGCGCTCGCCAAAGTTAAAGATGGCATGACCATCGCCATCGGCGGCTTCATCAATTCCAGCCACCCGATGCTGGTGGTGCGCGGGTTGATCAAGCGCGGCGTGAAAAATCTCATCGTGGTTGGCCCCGCCTCGTCCGGCCTCGAAATAGATCTGCTGATCGCAGCGGGCGTGGCAAAGAAAGTGGTTGCGCCTTACGTAGGCGGCGAAGTGCTGGCACCCATCGGGCCGGCATTCCGCGCAGCGGTCGAGCGCGGCAGAGTCGAAGTGTTCGAACTCGACGAGGCGATGTACTATGCCGCCCTTCGCGCCGCCGCACAGCGCGTGCCGTTCAATCCGTGGCGCTCGGGCGTCGGCACTTCGTTCCCGCAGATGAACCCGGCGATCAAGGAATTCAAAGACCCGCTCAACGGTGAAACGCTGCTGGCGATTCCGGCCGTGAACATCGACATTGCTTTTCTGCACGCCGCGGTGTCTGACGCTTACGGTAATGTGCAATACATCGGCCACGGCTACGGCGACCGCGCAATTTACGCGGCTGCAGACGAAACCTATGTGCAGGTGGAACAGGTGGTATCCAACGAGCAGATCCGTGCCGATCCGCTGAAGACCGCGATCCCCGGTGCCGACGGCATCATTCGCGCCAAATTTGGTGCGCATCCGTATTCGAGTCCCGGTCACTATATCGAAGACAAGGAGCACATCAAACAATACGTGCGCGCCGCCACCGCGTGGGCCAAGTCGGATGATTTCGCGCCCCTCAAGGCGTATCTGGATGAATTTGTCACCGGGCCCAGGGATCACGCCGAATATCTGGAGCGTGTCGGCATCCGCCGCCTGCTTTCTTTGAATGAGTATTGATGATTACTGATATGGAAGCAACGACCAAGGAAATCATGGCCACCGTGCTCGCACGCGATCTCGTCGATGGCGAGTGGGTGGAAGTCGGCGCCAATCTGCCGGTGCCGCGCGCCGGTGTGCTGCTCGCGCACATGATGTGGGGCGCGAACATGACAGTGATGATCGCGATGACCAAGGCCAATGTGCTGAACGAACCGGTGATCGAGGAATTCGAACTCATCACCGACCACCGCGCCACGCGCTGGGCCGAGGCCTACTACCTACACAACGATCTGGTGGAAAACATGAAGTTTCGCAAGCGTGGCGTGTTCTTTGCCGGCGCGCTGCAGATCGATCAATATGGCAACAGCAACCTGATCGGCATCGGCAAGGATTACAAGGCGCTCAAGTTTCGCGGGCCGGGCGCGATCGGCGTTTGCAACGCCACGGTGATGAACAGCCGTTTTCACCTCGTGGTAAATGCACACGACCCGCGCATCATTGTGCCGAAGTGCGATTTCATTTCCGCGCTGGGCTGGGGCAATGGCGGCGAAGACGCGCGCACCAGGCTAGGGTTGCCTGGCGGCGGCCCGCGCTATGTGGTGACGCCGCTGTGCGTGATGGATTTTGAAGACGGCAGCAAGCGCATGCGGCTCAAGTCTCTGCATCCGGGCGTGAGCGTGGATGATGTAAAGAAAAACACCGGCTTCGATCTTGTCATTCCGTCGCAGGTGCCGACCACCGAACCGCCTACACCGGAGCAATTACAGGTATTACGCACGCGTATCGATGCACAAGGAGTATTGCGACGGTGAGGCGTGAGGCGCGAGGCGCGAGGCGCAAAATCACCTTTGTGGCTACGACACAACTTTCTATACAGGCCGCAAGTCAGTCGTGACACACTTGTACAACCGCTGGATTACACCTCACGCCTCACGCCTAACGACAACTAAAGGAGAATTCATGGCTCACGAATGGGCAACCAAGATCAGCCGCGTGACGGAAGGCAAAGTCATCATTCACGGCTACTCGCATGAAAGCCTGATTGGCGATTACAGCTACGCCGATGGCGTGTTCCTCACACTGCGCGGTGAACTGCCGACGCCGCAGGAAAGCAAAATGATGGATGCGATGCTGAATAGCCTGCTCGATCACGGCTTCGTTGCCGCCAGCGTGCTCGCCGCGCGTTATGCGGCATCGGGCAATCCGCAACTGGTGCCGGGCACTGCCGCCGGCCTGCTCACTGCCGGCTCCAATACCATTTCACCGCAGCACAGCGCGGAGTTTCTCGACAACGCCGTCAAGATGATGAAAAGCGAGAACCTTTCGCTGGATGAAACCGCCAAACGCGTGGTCGCCGATGTGCGCGCCAGGCGCAAGCGCATACCCGGTCTCGGCCACCCGACGCACAAGGGCGATGATTTCCGCGCCATCAAGTTGCGCAGGATCGCTGCAGAAAACGGTTTTGTCGGCGACAAAATAAAAATGTTTGAGGCGATACACGCCGAATTTCTGCGCTCCACCGGCAAGCAGGGCATCTGCATCAACGTCGATGGCATGCTGGGCGCCATCATGAGCGAAATGGGTTTCCGTCCGCTGCAGATGGCAGCGGTGGCGCTGATTGCGGTGGTGCCCGGTATCATGGCACATGTGATCGAAGAGATCGGGGAAGGCAAACCGCTGCGCATCGTGCGCGATGAGGATTGCGATTACATCGGCAAGGTTGAACGACCTGTGCCGAAGCGTGTAACTTAAAACCTCTCGTTCGCCCTGAGCTTGTCGAAGGGCATCATTGGGAACAATGGCTTCGACAAGCTCAGCCCGAACGGTGATATATAAATTGAATCAGGATTAAACATGAGCGACGACAAAATCAAGTGGGATCAGGTCGATAAATGGGTGGCGCGCGCAGGCCTTAAGACCAACTGGAAACCCTATGGCATGCCCGAAGTGCTGGACCCGTTCAGCAGCCGCTTCGCCGACATCGACCCGATGCCGAAGTGGAACATACCGCAAAAGGTGATGATCTCCACCACCATCACCGGTGCGTTTTTCAGTAAGCGCAGCAATCCGAATCAGCCGATTACCGTCGAGGAAATTCGCGACTCCGCCGAGGAATGTATCAAGGCCGGCGCGCCCAATGTGCATATCCATGTCCGCGACGATGGCGGCTTCAATGCATTGGACCCGCAGCGTTTTCACGATGTCATTGCGCCACTTAAGAAGAAATACCCGGAGGTGATGTTCGATGGCTGCCTGGTTGCGGTCACCGACGAGGAAAGCGCGGTGATGGAATCCACCATGAAAATGGGCCTGTTCGATGCGCTGCCGGTCAACACCACCGCCATTTGCTGCGGCGACAGCATGTTTTTCAAAGCGCCGCACGTGGTGATCAAAAAGGCGCAGCTGGCGCAGCAGAATGGCGCCAAGCCCATCATCTCGGTCTACGACGACGGCGACATCGACAATGCGCGGCGCTTCCTGGTCGAAAGCAAACTGGTGAAGCCGCCCTACTACTGGCTGATCCTGCCGGCGCTGCCCGGCTGCAGCCCGATGCACAATCCGCAGCAAATGGTCGATGGCCTGATGCGCATGGTGCGCACCATCCGCGACATCGATCCTGACTGTTTCATACTCGTGTGCGCAGCCGGACGCGCCAGCACCTATCTCGCGACATTCGCCATGCTGCTCGGGCTGCACGTGCGCGTGGGCATGGAAGATACACTGTGGCCCTACCCGCATCGTGATGACATCATCCAGCGCAACGTCGATCACTTTCAACAGATGAAGCAGATCGCGCAGTTGCTGGGCCGCGAGCTGATGTCGCCCGCGGAATACCGGCAGGCGCTGGGCATGCCCGCAAAAACCGTTGCAGAGGTAAAAGCCCGTGGCTAAAGACTTCGAAGGTAAAGTCGCGCTCGTCACCGGCGGCGGCCGCGGTTTGGGGCAAGGCACCTGTGTGGAACTCGCGGCGCGCGGCGCGCAAGTGGCGGTAGCAGATCGCAAACTCGAAATGGCGGAAGAAACCGCGGCACTGTGCAACAAGGCGGGCGCCGGTTCCAAAGCATTTGTGTTCGATCAGGCCAAAGGCGAGAGCGTCGAAGCCTGCATTGGCGAAGTGATGGCACATTACGGGCAGATTGATCTCTTGTTCGCCAACGCCGGCACCGGCAAGTTCGTGCCCATCGTCGACATGAAAAAAGTCGACTGGGATTTCGTCATTCAGGTCAATCTCAACGGCACGTTTTACGTGTGTCAGGAAGTCGCCAAGCGCATGATCGCGCGCGGCAAGGGCGGCAAGATTGTGCTTACGGCGTCTTCCGGTTCCAAAGTCATCGCCGATCAGCTGGGCGCCTATTGCGCATCGAAAGCGGCGGTAGAAATGCTGATGAAGCACATGGCTGCCGAACTCGGCAATTACCGCATCAACGTCAACGCCATACTGCCGGGCGTGATCGAAACCGGCATGACCACGCCGATGCTGCGCGACGAACGCATGCAGCGCATGCTGATCCGCGAAACGCCGGTCGGCCGCTGGGGCCAGCCGCAGGATGTCGCCAAGCTCGTTGCCTTTTTACTATCGGATGATGCCTCGTACATCAACGGCGAAGGCATCATGATCGACGGCGGCCAGACGCTGCACGGTTTCCCGCGCTGGTATGCGCTCGATTACACCAAAGAGAATGTGTGCGATTGGGAAGAAAGGTTTAACGAGTATCCTTACAAACCGTAGTTGCACAAACGCCATGACTGCCCTCCAGCGCATAGAGACCGATGTCATCATCGTAGGCGGCGGCGGCGCGGCACTGGCGGCTGCGAGCAGTGCCGCAACCTTGGGCCGCAAGGTCATACTGCTCGAAAAAAATCCGCACCTCGGCGGCTCTACTGCATGGTCGGTGGGCTCGGTCACCGCCACCTGCACACCGCACCAGCTAAAAAAAGGCATCAAGGATTACCCGGAACATCACCTCGAAGACCTGCGGTTGTTTGCCGGCGCGCTGGCCCATCGCGACAATTTTGAACTCGCGCGTGTGCTTACCGACAACACGCCGGAAATGTTCCGCTGGCTGCTGTCCACCGGGCTTGAATTTATCGGCCCGCTGCCTGAGCCGCCGCACCGCCAGCCGCGCATGCATAACGTGCTGCCCAACTCGCGCGCGTTTCCCTACCTGCTCGGACGGCACTGCCTGAAGCTGGGCGTGGATATCCGTCTCAACACGCGTGCCGAGCGGCTGATTACCGACAGCACCAGCGGCGGCGTGTGCGGCGTTGCGGCGAGCCTGTCCGATAACACAAGCTGCGAGTTCATCGCACGCAACGGCGTGGTGCTGGCTGCGGGCGACTACAGCGCGAGTGCGGAACTCAAGGCGCGCTTCGGATCGGAACTCGCCGCGGCGGTGGATGCGGTCAATACCACCAACACCGGCGACGGTATCCGCATAGGCATGGACTGCGGCGGCACTGTGGTCAACGGCGATCACATCCGCGGACCGATCCTGCGCTTTGTGCCGCCGACGCGCCCCAAGCTGATTCAGCGCCTGCCGCCGTCGCCGTTGGTAACGCGCGCGCTGCATTGGGGCTTTGATCATCTGCCGCAGGCACTGCTGCGGCCCGCGCTGATGAATTTTCTGACCACCGCGCTGGCGCCGGACAGCAAGCTCTATGAGCACGGCGCCATCCTCGTCGATCGCGAAGGATTGCGCTTCGCCGACGAGCGCGATCAGCCTGCGCGCGGCGCGGCGCTGCGGCCCGGCGGCATGGCCTACATCGTTTGCGACAGCACGGTGGCAGCGCAATTTCAGCAATGGCCCAACTACGTGTCAACCGCACCGTCAGTGGGCTATGCCTACCTCGACGACTACCGCCGCACGCGCCAGGATATTTTTCATCGTGCATCAACGCTGGCCGAACTCGCAGCGAGCATGAATGTGCCGCGCTTCGTGTTTGAGAAAACCATAGCCGATTACAACGCCGGCGCCGCATCAGGCGACGCGCCCGCGCGCCACGAACGCCCGCCGATCGTAAAACCGCCGTTCTACGCGCTCGGTCCTGCCAAGGCGTACATCATTTTCACCAACGGCGGACTGAAGGTCACTTTGAATCTGGAAGTCGTCGATGCAGACGGCGAAATCATTTCCGGCCTTTACGCGGCCGGGGCCAATGGCCAGGGCGGCATGCTGCTGGAAGGCCACGGCCATCACTTGGGATGGGCATTTGTGTCGGGCAGAATCGCAGGAAAGAACGCCGCGTTCTTTAGCGCTGCTGCCTGAAAAACCGGCCTATTTCGGCAGCAGCATATCCACGATCACGCGCACCAGTTCAACAAAACTGCGCATCAGCATAAATAGAAATGCTGACCCGACCGCGCCGACGGCCAGCGCCCACAGCGGCAAGCCGCACACGACACCGGCTACACTCGCCAGCAGCGGCAGCGCGCCGGCAACCATCGCGATCCAGTCACCATGCTTGACGATGAAGTGCAGCATCCAGTACGGGTCTTTCGTGCTTTCTTCCATGGGATTACACGTGAGTATTTGTTTTAATAGTATTTTTCAGTGATGAGACAAAAGCAGGCCGTAGCCCTGCAAAGCATCGGCGACGCCCGCCGCGCGCAGTGCTTTCCACAGCGTAGCCTGGGTTGAGGTAATCACCGGTTTGCCGGTGTGCTGTTCCAGCGTCTCGATCACCAATTGCGAATTCATGTTCAAACAGGTGATCAATGTGGCATCCGCATCCGCATGCCAGGCCCTGAGCGCGAGTTGCATGATGTCGTCCGGTGTTGGATCAGCAAGTTTGAAAGCATCGACGATACCCAGATGCGCCGAACCGAGTATCTCGAACCCTGCGGCAGAAAAAAATTCATGCTCGGCGTCGTCGATGGCTTTGCTGTACGGCGAACACACGGCGATGCGTTTCGCACCGACCGCGCGTAACGCTTCGATGATGGCGCTGGTAGCGGTGAACGACGGCACGCCCGCTGCCTCGTTCAACTCATGGTTAAGACGTCCGTCGTACTCCAGCCCCTGCACGATGCTCGATGCCGTGCAGCAGTAGGCCACGCTCGCTGGCCTGCAACTCATAATTTGCTTCACTGCGCGCATGCCTTCGTCGCGATCCATGCGCACCAGCGATTCCGGGGTCAGATTGTTGTCGAGAAACATGCGCGCCGCGTGCACTGTCACCCCCGCCGGCGCCACAGCGCTGAACCACGGCTCGACCACCGTGTTCACGCTGGGCACGATGACGCCGATGCGGGCGCGGTTGGGCGTGACTCCTGTGACAGTCATCGCGGGATCAACAGCAAGTCCAGCAGCCCGCTTAAATCCGCCGCCTGATCGATTCCCCGCAAGGCATTCAACAACTGATCCTGCTGCGCTTTACCGATTAACCCGTCGCACAAGATGCGGAACTTCGCCTCGACGTCCTCATCGGTCATCGGGTTTTTCGCGTGGCCCTTGGGGTATTGCGCGGTTTCGACCACGCGTTGCCCGCTGCGTGTCAACACTTCGATTTCGGAAATCAATTTCCCTGGAAACTGCTGTGTGTACGATTTGTTTTCGGATATCTTTATACGGCGCATCAAATCACGTAACACCGGGTCGCGCATGCGCGCTACACTGAAGCTGTCTACGGTAATGCGTCCGTCCACGAACCCCAGCGACAACAAATACGGCAGGCTGTGATCGGCCGTTTCACGCGTGCGCGGATCCCATTTTTCCGGCTCGCTGCCTATCTCGCTCCACGCGGTGTAATAGGTTTGCACGTTGATGGCTTCGATATCCGCCACTGCCACTTTCTTGCGCAATTCGAGCGCGATCCACAGCGGCGCCTGTGAGTGATATTCCGACGGAAAAAACTTGAGGTTGGTGCGCTCTATACCGAAAGGCACGCTGCTGCTGCCCATCGCACCCAGCTGGAACGGCCCCGTCACCTGATCCCACAGGCCGTGGCGCCCCTCGAATGCGGCCGTCGGTCCGGTCATGCCGGCTTGCGCAAGCAACGCCGCCGATACTCCTGCGCGCACCGCTGCCGCCGTGGCCACGCCTTTCCACATCGCCAACTCGCCGCTGCGTGTTTGGCGCGTGGGATTATTGGCGGTCGCGGCTATGGCCAGCGCATCACCGGTTTGCTCGCGCGTGAGTTTCATTAATTTAGCCGCACCCGCAGCACTCCCCAAAACCGCAAACACGCCCTGATCCCAACCGCGGTCACGCAAGCCAATCACATCCGCCAGCACGGCGTACACCTCGTAGGCTATAGCGAGGGCGAGCAGCGTGTCCCTGCCGCTGCACCGCTGCGCTTCGGCCACTGCAAGTATCGCCGCCGTCATGTCGCTCGGATGCCCGGAGCCTTTCGAGATGTAGGTGTCGTTGAAATCGAGATAGCGCACCATCACCGCATTGGCAAACGCCGCCATTTCCATCGACGTAGCTTTGCCGGTACCGAAGATGCGCGCCGGCGGCGTGCCGCTGGTGTTCGCCGCCACGCGACGCGCAATCCCGGCCGGCGCGCTGGTGTAACCGCCGATGCCGCAGGCGATGGCATCGAGCAGACGCTTCTTAGTCTCGTGCACCGTACTTGCGGGCAACTGGTCGTAGCTCAAGCCAGTGATGTAGGTCGCCAGCGTTTGGGTGGTCTTGTCCACGGATTGCCTCCTGCGGAAACGTCAATTATTTGCAGCGCTGTGCAACGGGCCAAACGCCGGCGGCGGCACACGCCGCTTCGACGCGGCCTCGTACGCCGATGCGATTTTCAGGATCACATCTTCCCTGCCCGGCTCGGCGCGGAACACCAGCGAGAACGGCAAGCCTGGTGCTGGAATCACAGTAGGTGTATCGGAAGGCACCGTTACATAACGTTTGCCGTCGGCACTCAATTTGAACACTGGATCGTAGGCCGTGGTGACATAGCCCGCGGGAATCAGCACTTCGGTCAGACCGGCGTTAGGGCCGTAGTATGTCTCCAGCCGCAAATTGCCGGGCATCCCTGGCTGATATGCGCCGCCGATGATGCCCGGCGGAAACGGTGTATGCAGCCGCACCAGCGCATCGAGACGGTTTTCGTGGATCACCATCATGTCCACGCGGCGCAGCAGTTCGCGCAGCATGATGCGTTCGTTGACGCCCTGGCGCCCGTTGAGTGGATTGCGCGGATCGGCGGTCTCTTCCCAGTTCCTGAACGCCGCCCGCTGATCGTCGCCCCAGAATTTGGAACGCGCGTTGATCGCGGCGAAATCCGTCAGCGTTTCGGTGTATCCGCGCTCCTGCCAATCCGCCGCGCGGCGCTTGAGATACTGCGGAATGTGGAAACGGAAGGTGTTCGCGAGTTTCTGTTCCTGTATCGTGGCTATATCGAGGTTGACCGGCGGCGCAATGCGTTCATCGGCGAGTTCCACCAAGTAGTCGATGGGCTTCATCGTGCCCGAGCCAAACACCTTGCCCGGCACGAATTCGGTGGGCTCTATCGCTGCTGCAAATTCTTTAAACAGCGGCTGTCCGTCCTTATCCAGCCGGAACAGTATGTCCGGCATGAACACCGGCACCAGCCGCGCCAGCGCGCACCGGAAATCGACTTTCATCAACTCGATGTCCGCATCGCGCTTCCAGTTGGGATCGGAGGACTCCACCAACGTTGCGCCAAGTTTTTCACCGAGGATGGATTTGATCTCTTTCGCGGCGGCGGTGACGATGGATTCCTCGGTTTTTGATCCCGCCGGGTAAGCCATCGATTCGCGGACAATGCCGAGCCTGATGTCTTTCAACGAGTCGAGCGATTTCGCGTGGTTTGCGTAAGGCGTGCCTAACACCGACGAGCGCGGTACCGTGGTGTAAACATCGCGCGGATCGTAGTAGCCGCTGCCCTGCTGCCGGTCGCCATCCTTCAGCGCATCGAGCACTTTGGCACAATCGTTGATGGTACGGCAGTGTATGCCGGCGCGGTCGCAATAAATATCCGCGCCGATGGCACCGCCGTCGAAACCGAGCATCGCCTTATGCGGCAGGATCAGCGCCACAGAATTGTGATTGGAAGGTCCGCGGCACGAGGCGCGCGTTTCCTCGCCGAGACTCGCCATCACCATATTGGTGCTGACCGACAGCGCGGAACCGGAGCTCGAACCCAGCGACGCCGCGCGCGTGGTGTCGTACGGGTTCGATGGATTACCGCCCCAGGTGCTGCGCTGATAACCCAGCGTGGACGGCAACACTTTGCCGGGCATGTTGCGTCCGCCCGGATCGCCGGCACGACCGTTGTATTCGGTGTTCACCGCTTTGGCGAAAATGATCGCGCCCTTGCTGCGCAACTGCCCGACGAGGATGTGATCGCGCGCCGGAAAATCAATGTCGTACGCGGCATCGCCACCGCCGGTCGAACGCATGTCTTTGGTATCAAACGGATCCTTGAACGAAAACACCACGCCGTACATCGGCAGCTTTTCGAGATCGGGATTGCGGCCATATTGCGCTTCGAGTTCGGCAGCGCGCTCCAGCACATCCGGCTGCCGGCGGAACTCGTCGCACACCGGCGGCGCGCCGGCAGGCAACGGCCCCAGCGACGGATGACGGTCGAAATCGCCCTTGCAGGTAACGGAACGCTCGCCGCGGATATTGAGCGTGCCCAGCGCATTGACCTGGCCTGCATTGGGAATGCCCGCGATCATGCCGAACTGCTGCTGCACCGCCGGGTCCGACGCCGTTGCTTCCATGCGGCCGAATTCCAGCGGTGGGCCTTGATATTTGTCGAGGTCGGGAAGAAATGTCGAGGCCTTGAGCGTTTGCGTCGGAAACGTCAGCGGCTGCTGGCCGCGCACCACGCCCGTCGCTTGCGGAATCGTTGCACCATCTTCGGTAACCAGCATGCTGGACACACCGTTATAGGCGCGCACACGGGCGATGTAGCGTTGCACGACTTCAACACAAGTGATCTGGCCCGCCTTGATGGCCGCATGCAATTCGTCGATGGTGGCTTCTTCGAGCTGAAAAACCTTGTCCTGTGTCGTGTTCTGGTCGGGCATGGATATACCTTAAAAGCGGAGTTCCTACTGCTACAACAAAAAAGAATAGTTGCAGAACGCATCACTAAATATCTCCTTCCCCTTCAGGGGGAAGGCAGGGATGGGGGTGGGGCTCATCAAGTAACCCCCCCCACCCTAACCCTCCCCCTGAGAGGGAGGGAATCAAACTATTATGGTCGACACTAATCCATCTCACATTCGCACATTTTGGCGAAAACATCTACGCCGCCGGCGCGCTCGCGGCCCGTGACGCCGTCTGCGCAAATTGTTCATACAGCGTCCAGTCGAGCGCATGCGCTTCCAGCGTCTCGGGATTCCACATGCGACGTGGCAGATCGAGTATGTCGCCGCCGTAGACATGCAGGCCGATGGCGGGCACGCCGCCGAGGCATTCCGCCACGTGTACCGTCTCCGCGCGCATCGGCAATACGGTGCCGCGCGTCAGCGTGACCTCGCTGGCCTTGCGCAACTGTCCGCCTTCATTGCGATACAGCGTGTTTTTTTCCTCGCCCGACAGCAGCAGTATCTGCGCCCACGTGCCGTGATCGTGCGGAGGCGTGCGGCGCCCGCTGGGGAAACACACTTTAAGCAAAGTCAGATTGGGCGCGCGATAGAACACCTGGCGCGCATTGCCGCCGACGCCGGAGATGTAGCCCAGCGCTTTTTCTATCGCTTCGACGTCGCCGCGCAATGCATCGAGTTCGGCGCGCGCCGCGTTCATGGCATCGGCGCTGTCGGCCGCCTTGGCAAATCGCGCTACCAGTTCGTGTACTTTCATGATCATGCCTCCACTATGAATGACCCTGATTAAACCACAGCGGACGCATGCAAACCGCGAATCTGCTCGCTGCTGTAACCCAGTTCCGCCAGTATCTGGTCGGTATGCTGCCCCACCGACGGCACCGCGTCCATGCGCACTTCATAGTCCGCACTGGTCACCGGCGGCAGCAACGCCGGTATACGCCCAGCCGGGGTATCGACTTCGCGCCAGCGGTCGCGCGCCTTGAGTTGCGCGTGATCCCACACTTCGGCGGGCGTATTCATGCGCGCATTAGCGATGCCCGCTTCATCGAGCCGGGCGATGACTTGCTCTGCGGTCTTTTTTGCAAAGATGCCGGTAATCAGCTCGATCAGTTCGTCGCGCGCCGCCAGCCGTTTGGTGTTGTTGTTGTAGCGCGGGTCTGTCGCCAGTTCCGGCTGGTCCAGCACCTTTGCGCAGAACGACGCCCACTCGCGTTCATTCTGGATGCCGAGCATCACGTCCTTGCCGTCGCCCGCAGTGAAGCGGCCATAGGGCACGATGATGGCGTGATCGGTGCCCGCGCGCTGCAGGCGCTTGCCGCCGAAGTGCTCGTACATCAGCGGGTGATTCATCCATTCGACCATCGCTTCGAACATGGTCACTTCGATGCGCGAGCCCTTGCCGGTGCGCTCGCGCTGGAACAACGCAGACAGTATTCCCGAATACGCGTGCAACCCGGTGCCGATATCGGTCAGCGACACACCGACTTTCGCCGGCGAATCTTTCGTGCCCGTCACCGCAAGGATGCCTGCTTCGCTTTGAATCAACAGGTCATACGCTTTCTTGTGTGCATACGGGCCGCTGTCGCCGTAGCCGGAAATGTCGCACACGATCAATCGCGGATGTTTTTGCATCAACTCGTCGGCGCCCAGTCCCAATCGCTGCGCCGCGCCCGGCGCCAGGTTCTGGATGAACACATCCGCCTTCGCGATCAAATTCGCAAGTATTTGTTTTGATTCATCTTTTTTAACATCCAGCGCTAGGCTCTCCTTGCTGCGATTGAGCCACAGAAAATAACCCGACTGCCCATGCACGGCCTGATCGTAGCCGCGCGCGAAATCGCCAACTTCGGGACGCTCGATCTTGATTACGCGCGCGCCGAGTTCGGCGAGCTGGCGCGAGCAGAACGGCGCGGCGACGGCTTGTTCTAGGGAAACGACGGTGATGCCAGATAACGGGAGATTGGACATGAGCGCTAAACGAACAAAGTATTTATTCCCTTTCTCCGAAGACTTTCGAAGAAGCGAGAGAACATTAGAAGCGTAGCAGGATCAGGGGGAGGAGACACAACAAAGCCGAATTCATTGCATTTTCGCTATCGCCTTCAGGCGCTCAATAATAATCGACACACGCGCCTGACTGGCCGCATCACCGGGCATGTGCCCCGGCAATGCTTCAATAAATCGCGATTCCTTCAACAGCGTGGCCAGGCGGCGCTGAAGGTGCTCGCGCAGCGTTGATTCGCATTGCCGGATTTCTTCGACCACTTCGGGCCGGCCGTCCAGCACCGCGACAATATCTTCCAGATCGTGGCTCGCCGTGTAGTCGCCCTGCCCTCTGCCGTCAAACGCCGCGAGCTTGGTCGCCAGAAAATACGGCGCGGAAACCATGCGGATGGCCCTGCCGGATGGCAACGCCGCCCGCTCGGCGGCCGCAAATGCAGGCCGATACCACGGATTGCCAAAGCCCAGAATCTCCGGACTGGTGGGCATCACGTCCAGCACCATGTCCTGCGCACGCCAGCGACAGATGGGCGCATCGGGGCCTTGATCCTCACGCAGGCCCACGGCACGCAAGCGCTTCGACAGCCGCTGATAATCCAGCAGCGACGCAACTTCGCAAATCACGTCCACATCGTTCGTGGCACGACTCGGCGGCGCCAGCGGGTCGGTGATCAACAAGCCGGTGGCGCAACCGCCGAGAAAAACCATCTCGTCCGCCAGCGCGCCCAGACAGGCGACGGCAAGCTCCATGATCTCGATATTGGGGTTTGCCGCCCTAGCCATACTGCGCCAGCCGTTTGCCCAGCTCCTTGATGGCCAGATTGTGCTCGCGCGCGCGGCCGCCGCGTATGGCATCCACCAGCACCAGCAATTCATACAGCGCCGGATCAGCGCGCGCCGCCTGCGGCGCCAACTTGTACAGGGGCGAAAACTCCACGCCCCGCACTGTGCCTTGGGGATCGGGCCAAACCGGCGGAAGCTCCGCAGATTTCGCAAAATGCGCGTCCAGCGGCGGCGCGGCATAACTGGTCGGCATGCCTCGCGTGGGCTGACCCAATTGCGGTACGAAGACATAGCGCAGACCGTGTACCAAAAATTCTTCGAGGTTTCGGATGTGGGGCTTGATGGCGTCTTCTCTCTTGACGGCAAGCTGCGCCGCCAGCGCACGCCGCACTGCCGAGTGAAGCTGCGACGGACTCATGGCCAAATCGACGGCCAGCCGCGCATAGGACCATGGCCGCTGGCCAAGCGCCACCAGCTTGAGCATGACCAGCACGTCCTGCGGTTTCAGCATCGTCATCACACCCACCGATATTCTATATTCTAGAACGTAGAATACCGGACGAGCATTTCATGTCAAGCGGCAAGGACCTAGTGGGTCATTCCCTCGCCTCGACGACATTTGGGTATGCGGGGAAGCGAAGCACAAGGACAAGGTGAGAGGCAGCATTACAATTAAAATTAATCAATAAAAACAAATGCTTAAATAAAACACAATGCCTCACATCCACTTACTCAATACGCTGAGTATTTTTACTCAATGAGGTCGCAATGCTCTCACAACAGATTAGGTTCGAAAAACAACTCCGGTCCACTATCACTGAGAAAGAGCTACCAATGCCGACTGTGCCAGCACAGGCACTGCATCGAGGAGAACTTGTTGAACGCAGCCGTATGCAGGTTCCGAAATAGCGTAGAAACTAGACGGCTTAGGGCAGCGGAAATTACAGATGAAGACTTTGGGATCATCAATGGCAACATGTCGAAAGTCAGCACATGGATGACCGGGCACGACAAAGCCAAAGGATTGCATGAAGACAGGCCATCACCGACCGAAATACTTGAAGACATTGAAGCATTAAGGCAATTTACCGACGGAGTGAATAAACGCCGTTCCGTTATTGAAGCGAGGCGTTAATTCCGCAATGTCTGCAGATCCCGACTGCAAAAAACGACTCGGCGTCTTAAAACGTTGTGCAACCGAGAGCACATCGTGCCTGCGGTCGATCCTAAAATAAGCCGCCGCGTTATTTTACGTTCGGGGCTTATCGTAAAATTAACGCACGCCGCCACTCACCCTGGCCCCACCCGGTGGCAAGAAGGCACCGGCCGCAGGAAAACCACCAAGTATTTGTTTTTATTGATATTTTCAGAATGACCGCGGCATCCCCAGCACGTGTGCGCCGATGTAGGACAGGATGAGATTGGTTGAAATCGGCGCCACCTGAAACAAGCGAGTCTCGCGGAATTTGCGCTCGACGTCGTACTCCGCCGCAAAACCATAACCACCATGCGTTTGCAGGCAGGTATTGGCCGCCGCCCATGACGCATCGGCACACAGCAGCAACGCCATGTTGGCCTCGGCGCCGCAGGGTTTGTGTTCGTCATACAAACCCGCTGCCTTGAAGCGCATAAGATTGGCCGCCTCCACGCCAGCATAGGCGCGCGCGATGGGAAACTGTATGCCCTGATTGGCGCCGATGGGCCGGTCGAACACCACGCGCTCGTTGGCATATTTGGTCGCGCGCTCGATGAACCAATAGCCGTCGCCGATGCATTCCGCGGCAATCAGAATGCGCTCGGAATTCAGCCCGTCGAGGATGTGCTTGAAGCCGCGCCCTTCTTCGCCGATCAGGTTTTCCGCCGGGATTTCGAGATTGTCGAAAAACAACTGGTTGGTGTCCTGGTTCACCATGTTGCGGATCGGGTTGATGGTGAGGCCCTTGCTCTTCAATGCTTCGCGCACATCGACGATGAATATCGACATGCCTTCGGATTTGCTTTTGACGTCGGCAATCGGCGTGGTGCGCGCGAGCAGTATCATGAAATCCGTGTTGTTCATGCGCGAGATGTAAACCTTCTGCCCGTTCACCACGTAACGATCGCCCTTTTTTACCGCGACGGTTTTGAGCTTGGTGGTGTCGGTGCCCGTTGTCGGCTCGGTCACGCCCATCGACTGCAAACGCCACTCGCCGCTGGCGATTTTCGGCAGGTATTTTTTCTTTTGCGCTGCCGAGCCGTGGCGCAGCAGTGTGCCCATGTTGTACATCTGCCCGTGGCAGAAGCCTGCGTTGCCGCCACTACGGTTGATTTCCTCCGTGATCACCGACGCCGCGGTGAGCGACAGGCCGGAGCCGCCGTACTCTTCCGGGATCAGCGCCGACAGCCAGCCGGCCTTGGTCAACGCTTGCACGAATTCGGTCGGATAATTATGCGCCGCGTCGATTTTCTGGAAATACGCGCTGCCGAATTCTGCACACAGGGCGCGCACTCCCTCGCGAATATCGGCGTGAGCGTCCTGATCAGAGAGACCTTTGAACATGGGGAATCCGCGTAGCAAATGGAAAGGTCGCAAATTATAACAAGTAGGCTCCCTGCCACGTTCACATGTTGAGTCTGGCAGTTGTGCGCCACGCGGAGTAAAGTTCACGCAGGAGGATCTAATGCCAAACAAAAATTGCTTACTGGCTGCTGTTGTCTGTATTGCCGCAACCCACATGGCCGTGGCCAGCGCTGCGCAGGCACAGACCGCAAACTATCCAACCCGCCCCGTGCGCCTGGTAGTGCCTTTCGCGGCGGGCGGCACCAACGACATTCTCGCCCGCATCATCGCTGAAAAATTCACCGAACGTCTCGGGCAGACCTTTGTGACGGATAACCGGGCTGGCGCCAATACCGTGGTCGGCTCCGAAATCGTCGCGCGCGCCGCACCGGACGGCCACACGCTGCTGATCACCTCCGCCAGCATGGCCGTCAATCCGAGCCTGGTGCGCAAACTGCCGTACGATACCGAGCGTGATTTCGCGCCGATAGGCATTGTCGCCGGTGGACCCTATCTGATGGTGGTACATCCGGCAGTGCCTGCGAAATCCGTGAGCGAATTTATTGCATGGGCCAAGTCGCAACAAGGCAAGGTGAACTATGCCTCCACCGGCACCGGCAGCCCGCCACATCTGTGCGCCGAATTGCTCAAGATTACCGCGGGCATGGACATGCAGCATGTGCCGTACAAAGGCGGCGGCGCGGTATTGCCGGACATCATCGCCGGGCGCGTGTCGATGTTTTTCGGCTCCATCGCGACGCTGAAGCCGCACGTTGACAGCGGGCGGGTGCGCGCGGTGGCCATGACCACGGTAAAGCGTGCCGCTGCCATGCCCGACGTGCCTACGTTCATCGAATCGGGACTCGCCGGTTACGAAGTCAACGGCTGGTACGGCCTGCTCACCACGGGCAATACGCCGCGCGCCATCGTTGAACAGCTCAACAGCACGCTGCGACAGATACTCAATGATGCCAATACCCGCGCGCAATTTCTCAAAAACGGGCTCGACCCTGCGCCGACGGGCGCCGACGAATTCGCCAAACTGCTGCGTGCTGAACTCGTAAAATGGGCGAAAGTCGTAAAAGCGGCCGGCATCAAGCCGGAGTAGCGTTTGCTTCACATTTCGCGCTTCACCCCTCACCCTTCACGGAACTTGAAATGCCCCCTACCCCACCCACCTGGTCCGACGCTGTCATGGACGTGTTCCACGCGCAGAAAATCCGCCAGGTCGCCTACGTGCCCGACACCGGACTCAAGCGCTTGATTGAAATGGTACGCGCCGATAAAACCATGCAGGCGGTTCCGCTCACCACGGAAGAAGAAGGTGTGGCGATGGCCGTTGGCGCGTGTCTCGGCGGCGAGCGCGCGGTGCTGCTGCTGCAATCCAGCGGCGCCGGCAACTGCATCAACATGCTGGGCATGATTACCGAATGCAGAGTACCGCTGTTGCTACTGGTAACGATGCGCGGCACCTGGGCCGAGTTTAATCCGTGGCAAATACCGATGGCGGAAGCCACGCCATCGGTGCTCGCAGCCATCGGCTGCGTAGTCAAAAAAGTCGATAACGTTGAACAAGTCGGCCCCACGGTATCGGCTGCATGCCAACTGGCCTTCAATACCAACCGCCCGGTGGCAGTGCTGATGGATCAGCGCGTGGTAGGTGTGAAGGAGTTCAAATGAACAAACATAAAAAGCCCACGCTGGACCGGCGCGCTGTCGTCGCCGCTATACTTAAGCAACGCGGTGACGCACTGGTGGTCGCCGGACTTGGCGCGCCCTGCTTCGACGTGATGGCCTGCGGCGACAATCCACTGAATTTTTACACCTGGGGTGCGATGGGCGGCACCGCGATGATCGGCCTCGGCCTTGCGCTCGCACAACCCAAGCGCCGCGTGCTGGTGATTACCGGCGACGGCGACATGCTGATGGCGATGGGCAGCTTCGCCACCATCGGCGCGAAACAACCAAAGAACCTCGCCATCATCGTGATGGACAACGAGCATTACGGCGAAACCGGCATGCAGCAAACGCATACGCAGCTTGGCACAGAGTTCGCGGGCGTGGCGAAGGCCACCGGCTTTCGCGCGGCAGGAACGATTTACACCGATGCACAGCTCAAAGCGTGGCTGCCGCGCATTCATCGCGAACGCGGACCGATATTCGTCGGCGCCAAAGTGGCGATTGATCGTGGAGAATTCATATTGCCGCCGCGCGACGGCACTGAACTCAAGCTGCGGTTTCAGCAGGCACTGCAGAAGGCATCATAAACATGGATTCCCGCCTGCACGGGAATGACCCCTTCGGGTTTTTAGTCTGTGTAAATCCGTGAACGCCGTAGCCACTACCATTCGCTTCCTACAAACCCAAACATGACCGCTGATCTCAAATCCTTCTGCAGAAGCTCCATCCATCTCGGTCATGGCAAAACTGGTCACTACTACTCGCTCGCCGCACTCGAGAAACTCGGCATGGGCGACATCTCCCGCTTGCCGGTATCGCTGCGCATCGTACTTGAATCGTTGCTGCGCAATTGCGACGGCAAGATCGTCACCGAACAAAACGTGCGCGAGCTCGCGGCCTGGCGACCGAATGGCCCACGCACCGAGGAGATTCCGTTCATCGTCGGGCGCGTGGTGTTGAACTGCATGGCGGGCATTCCGCTGCTCGGCGACCTGACAGCGATACGCGGTGAAGTGAACCGGCGCGGACTGCCGATGTCACTCGCCGAGCCCAAGGTACCGGTCGACATGGTGCTCGATCACACGCTGACGGTCGATTACCACGGCACGGCTGATGCACTGGAAAAAAACAATGCGCTTGATATCCAGCGCAACGCGGAGCGCTTCCGCTTCGTCAAATGGGCGATGCAGGCATACAAAGGCATACGACTGATTCCGCCCGGCGGCGGCATACTGCACCAGGTCAATCTCGAATACCTGGCGCCCGGGGTACTAGAGCGCGATGGCGCCTACTTCCCCGATTCGCTGGTCGGCACCGATTCGCACACCGGCATGATCGCCGGGCTCGGCTGCGTGGGCTGGGGCGTGGGAGGGATCGAAGCTGAAGCGGCGACGCTCGGGCAACCGGTGTACATGCTCACGCCAGATGTGGTCGGCGTGCATGTGACCGGCGCGCTCAAGCCCGGCGTCACCGCCACCGACATGGTGCTGCACGTCACGGAAATGCTGCGTCAGCAAAAAGTCGTCGGCAAGTTTGTCGAATTTTTTGGTGGGGGCATCGCTAATCTCACTGTGCCGGATCGCGCGACGATCTCGAACATGTCGCCTGAATACGGCGCGACCATCGGTTACTTTCCGGTCGATGAACAAACACTGCGCTATTTCAGACAGACCGGCAGGCCTGAAGCGCAGGTCGCCGCCACCGAAGCCTACTACCGAATGCAAGGCATTTTTGGTGCGGCGAAGTCGGGCGAAGTGGACTATTCGCAGGTGCTGACGCTCGACCTTTCATCCATTACACCCAACGTCGCCGGCCCCAAGCGTCCGCAGGATCGCGTGCCGCTGGCGGAATTGAAACCGCGCTTCGATGCGTTGCTTGCGAAATCCATCGCCGACGGCGGCTACGCAAAAACCACTTTGCTCAAAGACGCAGGCCCGCGCGATGGCGACGTGGTGATCGCTGCGATTGCCTCATGCACCAATACTTCCAACCCGAGCGTGATGCTCGCCGCCGGTCTGGTTGCAAAGAAAGCCGTCGAATGCGGCCTCGCATCACGGCCGTGGGTCAAGACATCGCTCACACCCGGCTCGGTTGCCGTGAGCAAATACCTCGACGCCACCGGTTTGCAGCCTTACCTCGACAAACTCGGCTTCAACATCGCGGGTTACAGTTGTGCCACCTGTTTCGGCGGCACTGGTCCCATCGACGCCACACTGGAAAAAGCCATTATCGACAACGATGCCGTCACCTGCGCTGTGGTTTCCGGCAACCGCAACTTCGAGGCGCGCATCCACCCGGCAGTGCGCGCGGCATTTCTGATGAGCCCCCCACTGATTGTGGCGTTCGCCATCGCTGGACGCGTGGACATCGACATGAACAACGAACCGTTAGGCACTGGCAACGACGGCAAGCCGGTGTATCTCAAAGATATCTGGCCCACGAGCGAGGAAATCGCCAGCCACATGGCCACCGCAATGAACCCGGAGAATTACCGCGCGGTGTACAGCATGACCGCTTCACAGATGAATCCACTATGGGACACCATCACGCAATCCACGGGTGAACTATTTTCATGGAGCAACAACTCCACCTATATTAAAGAACCACCCTGGCTTTCAGAAACCGCGCTCACGCAATCAAGCCTGCGCGACTATCGCGGTGCGCGCGCGCTGGCGCTACTCGGCAACTCGATCACTACCGATCACATCAGTCCGATCGGCAGCATCAAGTCCACCCTGCCCGCCGGGCTGTATCTGCAACAACATGGTGTCGCGACAGCGGACTTCAATAATTACGGCTCGCGCCGCATGAATCATGAAATCATGGTGCGCGGCACCTTCGCCAACATCCGGCTGCGCAACATCATGACGCCCGGCATCGAAGGCGGCGTCACCGTGCATCAGCCGAGCGGCGAGCAACTGAGCATCTACGATGCAGCGATGCGCTATGCCGCCGAAAAAGTGCCGCTGATCGTGATCGCCGGCGAGGAATACGGCACCGGCAGCGCGCGCGACTGGGCCGCCAAAGGCACGCGTTTGCTGGGCGTGCGCGTCGTTATCGCCAACAGCTTTGAGCGCATCCACCGCAGCAACCTCGTAGGACTCGGCGTGGTGCCGTGCCAGTTGCCAGCGGGCGTCACGGTCGCCACGCTGGGGCTGAATGGCACCGAATCCTTCGACGTCATCGGGCTCACCGACACTGCGAGGCCGCGTCAGCCGGTGACGCTGGCCATACGCCATGCTGATGGCAAACAGCAAATCGTAACGCTCATGCTGCGGCTGGATACGCAGGCCGAGATTGAGTACGTGAAGCGTGGCGGGATATTGCCTTATGTGCTGGCGGGAATGGCTGCGTAAGCCACGGCATGGACGCCGGATGTTTCCAGCCAGGCCGGAGCAACAGGACTATCCTCGTTCGGCGATGCAGAATGGGGGATTACCGGTTACATTAGCAGGGGCGAGGGTTTAGCAAAACTCCCTTGATGGGGAACACGCTAGTCATGAACAATCTGGGCATTGCGGATGACGCCTCGGTGCAGCAAATCCCCAGCATACGGCGGGCTTTGCTGCTGCGATTTGTCGCGCGCATCGCGTTTACATTCCTGGTGTTTTGCGTCGCGGTATATTTCCTGGTGCTACAGCCAGCGGCGACGCAAATCGGGCGCGGCGAAATGCAGCGCGCGGCCGAACAGGCCGAAGTCCAGATCGCGTCAGTGGTCAGGCAGATCGAACGTATTGCCCTCACCGGCCGGGACTGGGGCATACAGGATCAGTTCAACCTGTCCGAAATCAGCGCGTTTAACCGCATCTTTATTCCTGTCATCAACAACCAGTCGCAGGTTACTTCGATACTGTTCGCCAACAACCGCGGCCAGGAATTCATGCTACTCAAAATGCCGCATGGCGAATGGCGCAACCGTATAACCGACACTGAAAAATGGAGCAAGCGCCAGCGCTGGCTGACATGGCGAGGCGTCGATGAATTGATTGGAGAAGAATGGACCGAGCGCGATTACAACCCGCTGGTCCGCCCATGGCATATCGGCGCGATGAGCCTGCAGCGCGAGCGTGCCGTCTATTGGACGGATCCCTATGTTTTTTTCACCACCAAGGACTTGGGCATTACCGCCTCCACCAGATGGCGGAATACTGCTTCCGGCGACGACCTGGTGCTGGCGTTTGACGTCAAGCTCAACGATCTCTCGGTACTGACGACGAATCTGAAGGTCGGCGAGCACGGACGGGCAGCAATCCTGACGGATGACGGCAGAATTGTCGGTGTTCCCGGACATCCGGATGTAAAAACGGAAAAGGATATTCAAGACAGTATCCTGCGCAAACCATCGGACACCCCTTTCAATTTTCTGGCAAGTGCCGTGGCGCAGTGGGAACGCGATAGCCGTCCCTACGACAAAATCGGCGAATTCCGCATCGGAAATGAGAACTGGCTGTGGCGTTTTCATTCGACGCCGGTGGGCAATGGTCATTTCATTGTGGCCACGGTGGCCCCGGACAGCGACTTCCTTCCGGTCGCGCTGAAGCAGGCGGCTGGCGCATTCGGCCTGATTTTTCTGGTGGTTCTGGTTCTGGGAGTGATACTCACCGCGCGCCTGGCAAAAGGTTTCAGTGCGCCATTGCAGAAGCTTGCCGAGGAAAGCCGCCGACTGGGTGAACTCGATCTGGAGCAACCGGTTAAAGTTGAAGCACCCTGGCGCGAACTCGCGATGCTCGCGTCCGCGCAAGAGCGCATGCGTGTCGCATTGAAGGCGTCCACCGCAGCGCTCGAAACATCCAATCGCGAACTGGAAGCGCGCGTGGCACAGCGCACCCGCGAACTGGGTGAAAGCGAGGCTTACTTCCGAGCCATTTTCGAGAACACCGGCGTGGGCATACTTAGCCGCGGTCCGGATCATCGTGTCGTGCAGGTCAACAACGCCTACCTGGATTTCATCGGCTTCACGCGTGAAGAAATAGACAGAGTCGATCCGACAGCGATAATGACCGACGAAGATCGCAAATCGGTGGCAAAACTGTTCAATCAGCTTGAGACCGGCGAGCTTTCCGTGTATCGCATCGAGAGGCACTATCGCAGGAAAGACGGCGGTTTGCGCTGGGCTGATGTTGTCACCAGCGCCATTCGCGATCCGGAAGGCCGTTTTCTGGCGACGGTTGCCATCGTCAATGACATCACCAAGCGCAAGGAAGCCGATGCGCTACTGCAGGCGATCATCGACCGCATTCCGGTGCCGGTGTTCTACAAGGGGCCGGATACACGGTTCCTCGGCTGCAATCGCGCGTACGAGGAGACCTTCGGCATCGACCGCAGGGATTTTATCGGCCAGCGCGTACTGGACATGAAATATCTGCAGCCAGCGGACCGCGAAGCCTATCAGGCCGAGGGCGAGCGCGTGATTGCGGAAGGATCAGTGGTGCGCAAGGAAATGCGCATGCCATTTGCCGACGGCGAGACTCACGACACGCTTTATTCGATCAGCGGCTTTCGCAATCCAGACGGTTCCGCCGCCGGCCTCGTAGGCGTCATCGTCGACGTCAGCGAACTGCGGCAGACCGAGGAAGCGCTGCGGCAGGCCAAGGAAATCGCCGAAGAGGCGACGCGCACCAAATCGATGTTCCTCGCCAACATGAGCCATGAAATCCGCACGCCGATGAACGGCGTTGTCGGCATGCTGGAAATTTTGACGCACAGCAACCTGTCGGAACATCAGGCCGATGCCGTCAGGACCATGCGTGATTCCGCGTTTTCCCTGCTGGGCATCATTGACGACATACTGGATTTCTCGAAGATCGAGGCTGGCAGGCTGGAACTCGAACGAGCGCCGGTTTCCGTGATCGAACTGGTTGAAGACATCTGCACCGCGCTGTCGCCAGTAGCCACCAATAAAAATGTGGACCTCGCCGTGTTCGTCGCGCCCGAAGTGCCCATGCAGATCTGGTCCGACCCCACGCGGCTGCGCCAGGTTCTCAACAACCTGGTAGGTAACGCCATCAAATTCAGCGGCGGTCGCGCCGAGACGCGGGGACAGGTGGCAGTACGGGCGACGCTCACGAGAACCGATCCGGTGTGTCTGGCTTTCACCATCAGCGACAACGGTATCGGCATGACAGCGGAGACCCTGCAAAACCTTTTCACGTCCTTTACCCAGGCGCAGGCATCCACCACGCGCCGCTTTGGCGGAACGGGGCTGGGTCTTGCGATCTCCAGACGGCTGGTAGATATGATGAAGGGCGAAATTGCCGTGGAAAGCACGGTCGGCCGCGGGTCCACCTTTACCGTTACCCTGCCCGTTGAAGCGGTGGCCGGGAGCACCCGCCGTCCCTTCCCGGATCTCAGCGGACTGAATTATGTGGTCGTAACCGGCACGGTTATCAACAGCAATGATTTGCGCGCCTATCTGGAATATGCCGGTGCACGAGTGCATGTGGCGGAAGACCTGCACAAGGCAGTGCAATTCGCGGCGAGCCTGGGCGGCTCAGTCATAGTCATTCATGACACGATGCACAATGGCGCTCCGCTGACTACCCTGCGCGCTGCCTTTGCATCCTTGCCAAACATGCGGCATGTGCTGATCACGCGGAGCGGCCGGCGCCAGCGCGCACGCGTGGATGCTCCGGATGCAGTCACCATGGACGGTACGGTGCTGCGCCAGCAGACTTTTCTGCGCGCTGTGGCGGTGGCGGGCGGCCGCGCGTCGCCAGAAACATCATATGAGCGCAAGAGCAACGAACTGATTGCCGAGAATTCGGACTTGCCTTCCATTGCCGAAGCACGCGCGCAGGATCGCCTGATCCTGGTTGCCGAGGACGACGAGATCAATCAAAAAGTAATTCTCAAGCAACTCGCATTGCTCGGATATGCCGCTGAAATTGCCCCCAATGGCATGGAAGCCCTGCGCATGTGGCGCACCGGGCATTACGCATTGCTGCTGACCGATCTGCATATGCCGGAAATGGATGGCTACCTGCTGACTGAAACCATACGCCGTGAAGCACCGGCAGCACCGCGCATGCCCATACTGGCACTGACGGCTAATGCTTTGACAGGCGAAGCAGCCCGCGCACTGGCCGTGGGCATGGACGAATACCTGACCAAGCCCTTGCAACTGCGCATACTTCGAGCGGCCCTGGATAAATGGCTACCACGATTACGCGATGTAAGCGCACCTTCCGTGCCACCGGATAAAGTCCAACCTATTGCAGACACCCCCGTGGTGGATGTCTCGGTGTTAAAGAGCCTGGTGGGCGATGATCCGCAAACCGTGCGAGAATTCCTTTCCGATTATCAGGCATCAGCCCAGCGCCTCAATGTGGAATTGCACTCAGCCGCCACCGCAGGCGACACACGGCAAGTCGCCGCCATCAGCCACAAGCTTAAATCATCCTCCCGCGCCGTGGGCGCACTGGCGCTGGGCGATCTGTGCGCCGAACTGGAGAACGCAGGCAAAACCGGAGACAAAACGGCCATCACGCAAGGCATACCAAGATTCGAAATCGCGCTATCAGCAGTCGAGGCGGGGATTGCCGGCCTACTAAAGGAAGCATGACTATGAGCGATACGGAAAATCAAATGAAAGTGCTGGTGATCGATGACGAGCCCTTCGTGCTCAAAGTGCATGTGCGCCTGCTGACCAATCTCGGGTTCACGGATGTGACGCCTTACGAGTCCGCGCGCGACGCCATGATTGCGCTGGAAGCGGGAGGAAAATCGGTAGGACTGATCCTGTGCGATCTGCAAATGCCTGAAATGGATGGCGTGGAAGTCGTGCGCTATCTGGTGAATAGCAGCTACCGCGGCGCCCTGGTGCTGGTCAGCGGCGAAGATCAGCGTATTCTGCAGACCGCCGAGCGGCTGGCCAAGGCGCATGCGCTCAATGTGCTCGGCGCCCTGCACAAGCCCGCCTCCCCGCAACAGTTGCGGCAATTGCTGGAAGGCAAACTTTCAGGTGGCGCAAAAAGCGAAGCCGCGACGCCCCGTGCGGAGCGCAAGATCTATGGCGCCGACGAATTGCGCGTCGCCATCACGGACAAAGAACTGGTCAATTATTACCAGCCCAAGGTGGTACTTGCCACGGGGAAGGTTGCTGGCGTCGAAACCCTCGTGCGCTGGCGCCATCCCAAGGACGGGCTGGTATTTCCAGACCAGTTTATTAAGACGGCGGAGGAACACGGCCTCATTGATGAAGTCACACAGGCGGTATTGGCAGCTGCCTTGAGTCAGTATCGGCAATGGCTGAGCGCAGGTCTGGATACGCATGTCGCGGTCAATGTATCCATGCACAACCTGACCACCATGGATTTTCCCGATTTCGTGGCAAAACTAGCGGCCGAAACGGGCGTTCCCCTTTCTAAACTGGTGCTGGAGGTGACGGAAAGCAAACTGATGAGCAACCCGCTGGCATCGCTCGATATCCTGACGCGCCTGCGCCTCAAGGGCATCGGCCTGTCCATCGATGATTTTGGTACGGGGCATTCATCTCTCGCCCAGTTGCGGGACGTGCCGTTCAGCGAACTCAAGATTGATCGCGGTTTCGTGCATGGCGCATGGCAGGATAAGGCGCTGAAGGCGATCTTCGACGCCAGCCTTAGCCTGGCACGGCAACTGGACATCAAGACCGTGGCCGAGGGCGTGGAGGATCGCGCCGACTGGAACTTCCTGCGCGCCGCCAAGTGCGATCTGGCACAGGGCTATTTCATCGGCAGACCGATGCCGGGAGAACTGGTTCCCGAATGGATCTCCGATTGGGAAGACCGTGATCTTGCGCATTCCGCCTGATTTCATCGCGCGCGCGGCGCCTCGGCAGGCAAATTCGGATTCAGCAACGCCAGCGCATCACGCAGGCGCTGTTCCAGAACAACCTGGCCGTAGTCGGTGCGCTCCGCCGCGATTTCATCCGGCGCGATATACGGGCCGTGCAAGATTTTCCAGCCCAGGCCTTCCAGCCATGCCAACGCAGCTTCTTCAACAAAGGATTCGGTAAGACCGCTCATGGCAGCGGCGCCACCAGCATATTCATGATGAGGCGGATCATCACCTCCTTGTCCTTGGGCGAAGATTCCGCCACCAGCAAGGCCAGCGCCGCCAGCCCCACATCATTCACTACGGGTTCGCCGGCGCGAAACAAACGCCCGTTGCGATGCAGGAACGCCACGAACAGGAACGAGCCGATGCGCTTGTTGCCGTCGGAAAACGGATGGTTTTTGATGACAAAATACAACAGGTGCGCGGCCCTGGATTCCAGGGTCGGATACGCCGGTTCGCCGAATACGCTCTGTTCGAGATTGCCGAGCAGGGCCGCCAACCCTTCGTCCCGCTCGCGCCCGAACAAATCGGTCGCCTCCTTGCGCGTCAGCAAATCCTGCTTGAGCTGCGCAACAGCGGCGCGCGCTTCAGTCGCATCCGGCAGCAGCCCGCCCGCAGCACCCTGCGGCTCCTCAAGCAATCCTTCATCGTAGCGTTGCAGCAACAGAAAGGTCTGCGTGTAGCGGGCAATAATATCCACCAGCCCGCGCCCCTGATGGGTGCTTAGCGCCTCTCCTGCCGCTGCCTTGCGCGCGAGCGCCAATGTCGCCTCCAACTCGCGGGCATTGTGCTCGAAGCGCTGGCGGTTCAGCGTATAGCCCTGCACCAGATGATCTCTGAGAGTGCTGGTGGCCCATTGGCGGAAGCGCACCCCGCGCCGCGAATTGACCCGGTAGCCCACCGAGATGATCGCGTCCAGGTTGTAATGCCTGGTCTGGCGGCGGACGCGACGCTTGCCTTCGGTTTGAACTACTAAGAAATCCTTAGCAGTTGCCGGCTCCTCCAATTCCCCGTCGCCAAAAACGTTCTTGAGATGCATCACTACGTTTTCGGGGGTAGTGTCAAACAGCTCGGCCATCTGCCGCTGCGTCAGCCACACCGTGTCGCGCTCCAGCCGTACGTCCACGCGCACGCCGCCTTCGGGCGTTTCGTAAACCAGCATCTCGCCGTGCAGCGCGTCAGCCATGACACGGTTCTCCCCGCAAAACGTTCGGCATACTCCACGCACCACTCACCGGCATCCCCTTGCAGAATTATCTTCGGCTCGCGCGCCACGCGCGCGGCGAAACGGCCTTTCCTGGCAAGCTTAGCCGCAAACGCAGCCGCGGTCATCACCACCGGATTCTCCTCGCGCCGCAGGCGTACGCCCGCCGTGCTCAGCGCCGCTACCACGGCGGCAAATGAAGCCGCCCCCACCACCAGCACATCCACGTCGCTGGTGCCGCGCGCCTTGCCCTGCGCCGCCGATCCGAAGTCTTATTTGCGAACACCCATGCAAGCCTGTCCAGCAAGCCTCAATCCACCCGCGCTCCCGCCGCCTTAACCACCTTCTCCCATTTCGTCATCTCCGCTTTGATGAATTCGACGAACTGTTCGGGCGTGGTGGTCGCCACTTCCGCGCCGAGCCCGACAATGCGGTTCTTCACGTCGTCGAGCGCGAGGATGCGGCGCACTTCGGTGTTGAGTCTGCCAACAATGGCAGGCGGCACGCCGGCGGGAACGAACAGGCCTTGCCATGATCCGACTTCGAATCCCGGCACGCCGGATTCCGCAATGGGCGGAACATTGGGCAGCGCCTGCGCGCGCGTGAGCGTGGTGACAGCAATGGCGCGCAGCTTGCCGGATTGCACGTGCGGCACACAGTTGGGGGCATTCTCGAATGACAATTCGATCTGACCACCAATGAGATCGGTCATCGCAAAAGCGCCGCCCTTGTACGGGATGTGCACCATCTTCACGCCCGTCATTAGATTGAACAGTTCGCCCGACAAATGCTGCGAGGTGCCGGCGCCCGACGAGGCAAAGCGCAATTGACCGGGGCGCGCTTTCGCCAGCGCGGTGAATTCCTTGACCGTTTTCACCGGCAGCGACGGATGCACCACCAGCACATTCGGCACGGTGGCGATGCGCGTGACGGGCGCGAAGTCGCGCAACGGGTGATACGCCAGCTTGCTGTAAAGACTGGAGTTGATGGAGTGCGAGCTGATGGTGCCGCCGAGCAGCGTGTAGCCGTCGGGCGGCGTTTTTGCCGCGATCTCCGCGCCCACGGAACCGCCGGCGCCCGAGCGATTGTCGATGATGACCGTCTGGCCCCAGGCTTCGCTGAGTTTTTGGCCAATCAGGCGCCCGAGAATATCGGTGGTGCCGCCGGGCGGAAACGGAACGATGTAGCGTATGGATTTAACCGGATAGTTTTGCGCGTGCGCCAATAGGGGTGACCCAAAACTCGCAACCAGCGCGCTTGCAACGCATGCTGCATTGAATCGTTTTATTTTCATGGTGCTCCTCCTTTGTGGTATGGAATGATTGTCGCAGGTATTTCCTGCAGGAACCACGAGACCGCCGACATCGTATTGCGCTGCAAGAACTGTTCAGCATCTTGTGATTTAATTATAAGTATTTGTTTTTATTAAGTAATTTATCAAAAGAACAGTAAAACACCAAGCCGTCGTTCCCGCGAAAGCGGGCAGTGTAGTGCCTGCATACGCCACAACGACGAGTTGGTAATATTCTCTTGAAAACAAAACACACAGGGAAAATCGCTTGAGCCATCATCTGTTCACTACGGCAAGTATCGCAACGCTCGCATTGTTGTCGGCCCCCGCATGGGCACAGCCCTACCCCAACCGCCCCATCCGCATCGTCGTTCCCGGCACGGCCGGCAGTGCCAACGATTTCACCGCGCGCGCAATCTCGCAGCGCTTCACAGACGCGTGGGGTCAGCAGATGGTGATCGATAATCGCTCCGGCGCCGGCGGCATTATCGCGCACGAAATTGCAGCCAAGGCGAATCCAGACGGCTATACGCTGATTTTTTCCACCTCCGCCGGGCTGGTGATCAATCCGCTGCTCCACAAGACGCCCTACGATTCGTTCCGCGATCTGGCGCCGATTTCGCTGGGCTCAATCAATCCGCAGATGCTGTTTTCGCATCCCAGCGTTGCCGCGAAGAATGTTGCCGAACTCATCGCGCTCGCCAAAGCAAAGCCGGGGCAACTGAACTGCGCCTCGGCGGGCACCGGCACACCCAATCATCTGGGGTGCGAATTGTTGAAGTCGCTGGGCGGTATCAATTTCGTACACGTGCCCTATAAAGGTTCGGGGCCCGGTGTGACCGATGTGGTGGGCGGGCAGGCGCAGTTCATGTTCAACAGCATTCCTGCCGTGCTGCCGCTGGTGAAGTCCGGCAAACTGCGCGGCCTGGGTGTCGGCGGCCCCAAGCGCTCGCCCGCTGCGCCCGACATTCCCGCCATCGCTGAAACATTGCCGGGCTTCGAGTGCGTGAACTGGTATGCCATGCTCGCGCCCGCCGGCACACCGCCGTCCATCATCAACAAGGTCAATGCGGAGATGGTGAAAATGATCGCTGATCCACCGTTTGCGCAGCGCCTGCTTGATATGGGCTCGGAGCCGCTGTCGAGCACGCCCGCCGGGCTCGCGGCACATATGCGCAAGGAATCCGATCGCTGGGACAAAGTCATCAAGTCAGCAGGCATCAAGATTGAGCGATAACGTGACGCACAAAACGCCCATCAGCCGGCTTGCTGTATCCGCCTTTGCAACTGCCGCGCTTTTATTCACGGCGCTGGCTGAGGCTCAAGCCTACCCCGCCAAACCGATACGTATGGTGGTTCCATTCCCGCCCGGCGGCAGCCCGGACATCGTGTGCCGCCTGATTTCGGCCAAGTTGAGCGAGCGCATGAACATACAGATCGTGGTGGACAACCGGGGCGGCGCGGGCGGTATCATCGGCAGCGAGATCGTCGCGCGCGCAGTGCCCGACGGCTACACGCTGATGTTCATTTCCACGCCGCACGTCGTGCTGCCAGCGTTGCAGAAGCTGCCTTTCGACACCGTGAAAGCATTTGCGCCGATTGCGCGTATCGGCACGTCGCCCAACTCACTGGTGGTCAATCAGCACCTTGCCGCGCGCTCGGTAAAGGAGTTCATTGCATTTGCCCATCAGAAACCGAAGCAATTGAATTTCGGCGCAGCCGGTATCGGCACCTCCACGCATCTGGCGGCGGAGCTGTTCAGGATCATGGCCAATATCGACGCCGTTATCGTGCAATATCGCGGCGGCGGGCCTGCGGCGCTGGCGGTGATCGGCGGCGAGAGCCAGGCGCTGTTCGGCACGCTGGTGCAAAACCTGCCGCACGTGCGCGCGGGCAATATGCGCATGCTGGGCGTGGGCAGCGTGAAGCGCAATCCGCAGGTTCCCGACGTGCCAACCATCGCGGAAACCCTGCCCGGGTTTGAATCCGTGCAATGGTGGGGCCTATTCGCGCCCGCGGGCACGCCCGCTGCTATTGTTGAACGCATGAGCGCTGAAGTAAAAACCGTGCTGGCGATGGAAGATTTGCGCAAACGCCTCATTCACGAGGGCGCGGATATCGATTACCAGTCGCCGCCGGAGTTCAGCCGCTTCGTGGTGGACGAAATCAGCCGATGGACTGGCGTGGTGAAAAGGGCGAAAGTCAGGGTGGAATAGTTTTTCTGCCGTCCAGCGCCAGGTTACGGCTGCGCGGGAATGACAGCCCCGTGCTACGCCGCTGAATTGTTAATCACATACCGCAAAAACCCGCTGTGCGGCGTGTACTTGTCATAGAGCCCGCGCGCGCGGTAATTATTTTCCTTGGTGTTCCAGTACAACCGCGACCAGCCCTGCTGCTTCATCTCCGCTACCAGCCAGTCGATCAACTGCTTGCCGACGCCGACCGCACGACATTGGTGATCGACAAACAGATCTTCGAGATAACACACCGGTGTCAGCGTCCAGGTATTGTCGTGGAGGATGTAATTGCAGATACCAACGACGCCCGCGCTCGCATCGTCCGCAACGATAGCATGCACCGGCGAGGCAAACTCCATGATGCGCGCCCATGTATGCGCCGTGATCGGCTCGGAAAGATCACGCTCGTAAAAACGGCAGTAGCCATCCCACAGAACGCGCCAGCGCGCTTCGTCACGGGACTCAATCTTGCGAATTTTTATTGCCATGGTATTTGCTTCCGTTAAACAGTCATTTCAGCATTGCCGGCGGCGATACCGGCACGTTAGCGTTACCGGATTTTTCCAGCGAGTGCGCAATGAATCCCGAAGCTTTTGCTTCCTCGATGAACTCGCGCAAATAGCGTATGCCGGCTTCGCGGCCCGCCGGCAATTTTCGTATTGCCAATGTCTGCTCGACCACAAGAAAGCGACCGTCGAGTATGCGCGATCCAGGCAGCCTGGGCGCAACTTCCATCAGTTGATGCCTGAGTCCGGCAAGAACATCTACCTTGCCGGAACGCAATAACTCGAACGCCGTGGGATTGCCGGGCCCGGTGGACAGTGTGGCGTTTTTCAGTGTGCGCGCGAGAAACGGTTGAAACGCGCTTTTGTCCGCGACGCCGACACGCACGCCTGGACGATCTACCTCGGCGATGCTGCGGATTAGCGAACCCGGCGCCACCAGGTACGTGGTCTCGATCTGCAGATAGCCTGCGGTGAAATCAAGCGTCTTTTCGCGTCCCGAGCCGGCGCCGCCCGCAATGCCGCCGATATCCAGCACGCCGGCATTGAGCGCGTCGGTCAGTTTGCCGGAAAAATCGAAGCCGCTGAGTTCCAGCGGTACATCCAGCCGCCGCGCCAGCTCGCGCATCAAATCCACCGACACACCGCGCAATTCCCCGGTGGCGGGGTCTTTGGTGGCGATCACCGCGTTGGCATAGTTGATGCCCGCGCGCAGTTTCCCAGTCGGTGCCAGATCTTCGCGCACCTGCGGCGGAACCGAAGGCGTAGTGGCGCAGGATGCGAGGAACATCATGCAGAAAAATCCCGTTGCGATTTTACTCATCGTCGCTGGCTGCCACAGCAGTCCACCGGTAGCGCTCACGTCACAATCTCGTGCAGCAGAGTGTGCTTCTTCAGTGCCGCTTCGTCCACGGAAATGCCCAGCCCTGGCCCGGTCGGCACGTTGACATGGCCATCTTTCACCACGAAATCCGTCACCGGCACGATGGGATCGGGACCGATGGTGTTGAGTCCCATCACGAATTCTGCCGCACCCATCATGCGTCTGGCAGGATAGCTCGCATAGTAGTGCGCAGAAGCCGCCGCCTCGAGCTGGCACTGCACCGCAAGCCCGCCGCAGTTGAGCTGTATGTTGGCTGCCTCGGCCACGGCACCGATTTTTTTCGCCGGCGTGAAGCCGCCGATCTTGTAGAGCTTGATGCAGAACGCATCGACCGCGCGTGCTTCCGCCAGCGCGAACGCGTCCTGCACGGTGAACAGCGCCTCGTCCGCCATCACCGGTATGCCCATCGCCTGGCGGCGGATTTCCGCCATGCCGGCGAGATCGCGCCGCTCGATGGGCTGCTCGATGTAGCCCAGATCGAACTGGCGCATGGAGTGTATGGCGGACAGCGAATCCGCAAGCGTCCAGCCGGTATTGGGATCGACGCCGATCACCACATCGTCGCCCACCGCCTTGCGCACGGCCTCGAAGTGCTTCACGTCCTGCCGCCAGCCGCGGCGGTCTGCGGCCTTGATGCACAGCACCTTGATGCCGAATTCATCGACCGCGCGCTTTGCTTCGTTGACGATGGTCTCAACCTCATTGGCAAGGCTCACGGACCATTCGAGCGGAATGCGCGGCTGCGCACAACCGCCGAGCAGCTTGTGCACCGGAACGTTCAACGCCTTGCCCATCGCGTCGTGCAATGCGATATCCAACACCGCGCGCGCGCAAGGGTTGCCGGCCAGCCGCAGATCAAAACTTTCGTTGGCCGACGCAAGATCGAAAATCGATTTGCCGATGAGATTCTTGCCATAGATTTCACGGATGGTGGCGACCATGCCCTGCGTGGTGTCGGCGAGAAAATGCCCGGGTGTGATCGGACGGATCTGCCCGAAGCCCACCACGCCTTCTGCAAAAATTTTCACCAGCACCGGCTTGCCGAGAATTTGCTTTGACGGGCCCGTGTCGTACGAGCCGCTGGAAAAAATGCGCTGTATGCGCACCGGCAGTTCGGTGACAAAAATCTCTATTCGCTCTATTTTCATAAGTATTTGTTTTTAAAGATATTTTTAGCGCCTCTCACCGCTCAATTATCTTGCTGACCGGACTGATATAACCGCCCCACAACACCATCAGCCGGTTGCGATCCGGATCACCGCACACCACGATTTCAATGACGTCCGGGCTCGGCAGCACGCGCACCATGGCGTCGGGTTCAACCCGATACTCTTCCGGAAGCAGGCCGCGCGCTATCATGTCCGACAGCTTGAACGCCTCGGAGTGGCCATACTCGATCAGAAACTCCAGTTCATGCGCCGGCACGCGCGCATGTTCATAAACGTATTCGCGAATCTTCTGCTTGGTATAGCCCTCGTCCGCCAGCGCCTTGGCGACCGGCGGCGCGATCATGAACGTCAGCATGTTGCGAAAGCCATTGGGGCCGCGTTCCACCAGCCGCGCAAGACAGGGTTTCTTGGTGGTCTCCAGCGCGAGAAACTTGAGCGCCGCCTGCGCCGCCGTCTTGTGCGGCGTGCCATAAATCGCCGGTGGCCAACCCCAAGTCACCGTGCCACAGGCGGTGACCGTGCTGTCCTCGCGGTTAAAGCCATGCTCGACGTGAAACGGCTCCCACGGTGTGACGGCTTCGTTCTCGGAAATCACCACATTCAGCGGATAGCCGAACGTGCCCATGTAACTGCTGCCGTATTTGTACCCGGCGATGTTCTTGATGATCAGCGCCAGCGCGCGCCCCAATGACGGATTTGCACCACGGTTCACCAGTTGCGGGCCGTTCTCGATACCCAGTTGTTTTGCCAGCGGACCGTTGACCAGCAGGAACGGCTGTACACCCCAGGTGCTGCCGATGTTGGCGAGGTTGTAGTTGTTGTCGGCAATCGCCTCCACTGCGGCGATGAGCACCGGCATCAGTTCCGGCTTGCAGCCCGCCATTACCGCGTTGACCGCAATGTTGCGCGGCGTCGCCGCCAGGTTCGCCTGTGCCAGCACCGCAATCACCTCGTCGGGCGCGCGTTTTGTATTCTTGAGAAACACTGCCACCCGCTCCGGCGTGGGCGGCGTGATCGGCAGTTCGTCCGACCAGGACTTGCTGCGGAAATACGCGTTGATTTCGTCATAAGTGCCTTCAAACACGATGTTGCCCACCAGGTCACCAGAAGCGGCAGCAGCCACTTCCCGCACCACCGCCGTGCGCGGCTGGGTCAGTTCACTGACGATGCGGTCAAACAATACGTTTTCGACATTGGCATCGACCAGTTCTTCCGGATGCACACCCACCGCGCCCGGGTATTCGGCCACGCGCAGGTTGGCAATGCCTTCCGACTTGCCTACCGATTTGGCGATGGTGGTAAATCCTGTTGTCGTCACCACCACGGCGGGTATGCCCGCCTTTTCTGCTTCTGCTGCCGGCCTCACCGAGGACGGAGTGCAGGTCCCTCACCCGCCGTTGCCGGTGATGATGGCATCGACCTCCCACTCCTTGGCTAGCCGCGCAACTTCCTTCGCCGTTTCTTTCTGCGATTTCGGATCGCCACCCACATACACGATCGGAAACTTGTCATAGGGAATGATTTTCACGCCCGGATAGCGCTCCTTGAACAGCCGCCGGTAGGCGCGAAACATCTGTTCGCCCTTGAAGTGGTTGTTGTACACCTCGCCGATGGTCTTGCCCTCGAGCGTGTCAAGATGGCGGCTGGCGTTGACGATACCGCTGCGTTGCACCCCTTCAGGACTCAGTACACCTGCACGTTCAGTCATTTAATCTGCCTTCAGTTTCAATTGCCGCACCATGTTGCCCCATTTCACGTTCTCGGAACGTAAAAACTGCGCATACTGATCCGGCGAGCTGCCCACGATTTCCAGGCCCAGCTTGGTAATCTGCTCCTTGACCGCAGGCTGCTCCAGCGACTTGCCGAGTTCCCCATAAATGCGATTGATGATCTCGGGCGAAGTACCCGCCGTCGTCAGCAACCCGAACCACGTCACCACCTCAAAGCCGGGCAGGCCCGATTCCGCCACCGTCGGGAATTCCGGCGCGATCGCCGAGCGCTTGGCGCCGGTAACCGCGACGCCGCGCAGCTTGCCGGTTTTCACGTATTGCAGCAGCCCCGCGATGCTCGCCGAAAACAGCGGCACCTGCCCGCCAATCAGATCAATCACTGCCGCACCATCGCCCTTGTAATGAATCGGCACCATGTCGATCTTTGCCATGTTCTTCAGCAGCTCCATCGACATATGCGGCGATGAACCGATGCCGCCGGTGGCAAAATTCACCGCGCCGGGCTGCGCCTTGGCGAGGGCAATCAATTCCTTGACCGTTTTCACATTGAACGACGGATGCGTCGTCATTAACAGCGGGTTGTGCGCCACCAATGAGATGGTCGCGAACTCCTTTACCGGATCGTAGAGCGGTTTGCTGTACATATAGGGCGCAACCGCATGCGTGGTCTGGCTGGCGATATACAGCGCGTGACCGTCCGGCGGCGCCTTGGCCACAAGCTCGGCGCCTATCATGCCCGTGGCACCCGCACGGTTTTCCACCACAAACTGACGCCCGAAACGCTCGGTCAACTGCGTTGCCACGATGCGCCCGACGATGTCCGACGGCCCGCCGGCGGTGAAACCGACGATCACGCGCACGGGTTTCGCCGGATATTGCTGGGCGTAAACGCCGGTCACACCGAGTGCTCCCAACACAAGCAGCCAATACTTTATTCGCATGGTAAGTCCCTTTCAAAGTTCTCCTTCCCCCGTTTGCGGGGGAAGGCTCGGATGGGGGCAATCGGATGACGCCCCCTCCCCAACCCTCCCCCCGCGCTTCGCGCAAGGGAGGGAGTATTAGTTTGCCGCTGCCAGCACCATATCGGCGCCTTTTTCGCCGATCGCTATCGACGGAATATTGGTGTTCGAGGACGGGATAGTCGGGCAGATCGACGAATCGATCACACGCAGACCTTGAAGTCCGTGCACGCGCAGTTGCGGATCGACCACCGCATCCGTGTCAGTGCCCATCTTGCAGGTGCCAACCATGTGCCAGCTGGTCTGGATCGTTCCCTTCATGTAATCCAGCAGACCGGCGTCGTCATTCACCTCCGGCCCCGGCCGCGTCTCACGCACGATCAACGATTTCAGCGCCGATTGCTGCGCCACTTTGCGCGCCACGCGTATGCCATCGAGGAACAACTGCGCATCGGCTTCGTGCGACAGATACTTCGGGTCCATCGCGGCCTGCTGCATGGGATCGCCCGACTGTATGTGGCAGGTGCCGCGCGAGTGCGGCTGCAACACGGTGACGCCGAACGTGAAGCCGGGATGCGGATCGAGACCCTTGTCGGGCGTGCGCGCGTAGCGGTCTTTACCCGAAAGCGGCAGCAGGCGCAGCACCAGATCGGGTTGTTCCGCCTTGTCGCTGCTGCGGTGGTTCATTTGCGCCGTCGCCGAGCAAATCGTCAGCAGCCCCTCGCGCTTGAACATGAAGCGCAAACCCTCTTTCATCTTGAGCCACGGGCTGCGCAGCACATCGTTAATCGTAATCGGCTGCGAACATTCGTAGGTGAGGCGTGTATTGGGATGATCGCGCAGGTTCTCGCCGACGCCGAGCAGATGATGCTGCACGGCAATGCCGTGTCTCTGCAGCACCTCGCTGTTGCCGATACCCGACAGTTCCAGCAGCTTGGGCGAGGCCAGCGGGCCGGCGGACAGGATCACCTCACGCTTCGCCTTAACCTGCAAATGGGTCTCGCCCAGCCGGAAAGCAACACCGGTGGCACGCTTGCCCTCCAGCACCATGCGCGTAACGATGGCGTTCGGCAGCACCGTGAGATTGGACCGCTTCAGCGCCGGATTGAGATAGCCCACCGGCGTGCTGTTGCGCCAGCCGTTGCGCGTCGAATATTGCAGGTAAAACGCGCCCTCGTAGCTGCCGTCGTTGTAGTCATTCAGCTTGCGATAGCCCGCCTCGCCACAGGCCTCCAAAAACGCATCCGACAGCGGATCGAACTTTGTCAGCGGCGTGCAGTGTATCGGTCCGCCGCGCCCGCGTATCGCCGGATCGCCCTCCGGGAAATCCTCGAGTCTTTTGAAAATCGGCAACAGGTCTTCATAGCCCCAGCCGGCGCAGCCCAACTCGCGCCAGCGGTCATATTCCCTGGGGTCGCCGCGCACAAACAGATTGCCGTTGATCGAACTGCATCCGCCGATCACGCGCCCGCGCGTCCAGCGCTGCGGTTGGCCATTCAGATGCGTTTGCGGCTCGGTCATATAGGGCCAGATCAGGCTTTCGTCGTTGAGAACATGGGCGACGAACAGCGGCACCTTGATGTTGAAGCTGGTATCGCGCCCGCCGGCCTCCAGCAGCAGCACGCGGTGTTTGCCACTCTGTGAAAGCTTCGCCGCCATGACGCAGCCGGATGAGCCCGCGCCCACCACCACGTAATCGAATTCACTGTTATCGGGAATGGATTGAACGTACATGAATCGATCCTTGAAAAGACTTCAAAAACCAATTATTACTGCGGCGGTATTTTCGCGTCGCGGATAACTTTGGTCCACTTCGGAATTTCAGCCATGATGTATTTCCGAAACTCCTCACTGCCGCCGACCGCAGGCACGATGCCCTGACTCACCAGACGCTCCTTCACGTCGGCCGATTCCAGGGCCTTGGTCATGTCATTGCCCAGCCGCGACACAATCGCCGGCGGTGTCGCCACCGGCAGGATCAAACCATACCAGGAACTCGCCTCATAGCCGGGCAACCCCGCTTCGCTCACCGTCGGCACGTTCGGCAACACGGCGCTGCGCTTGGCCGTGGACACCGCGATGGCGCGCAGCCGTCCCTGCTGGATCGGCCCCAGCGTGGAGGCAATCGAGCTGAACATGAGTTGCGCCTCGCCGCTCACCGTGGCAATGGTGGACGGTGCGCCGCCCTTGTATGGCACATGCACCATGCTGATCTTCGCCATCGACACCAGCAATTCCATCTGCAGGTGGGTGATGTTGCCGGTCCCCCCCGAAGCGTAGTTGAGCTTGGACGGATGTGTACGCGCCAGCGCGATCATCTCCTTGAGATTTTTTGCCGGCACCGACGGATGCATCACCAGCGCCGACGCGCCCATGCCGATCAATGAAGCGAACGCAAAATCCCTGGTGATATCGAACGGCAGCTTGGCAAACAACGTGGGAGCACCCAGTGTCGCATTCGCCAGATACATGGCGTAGCCGTCCGGCGTCGAACGCGCGACCATTTCCGCGGCGATAATGCCGGCGGCGCCCGGACGATTTTCCACCACCACCGGCTGCCCCAGCAATTCGCTCAACCGTTGCGACACGGCGCGTGCCGCGATGTCGGTGGCGCCACCCGGCGCAAAACCGGACACGATACGTACCGGGCGCGACGGCCATCCCGGCGTTTGCGCGTGAACGGGCAACACGTTCACAATGCAAACCATCAGGAAAGCAACAGGAAAATACCGTCGAAGTGGCGTTCGCATGATGCGCCGAATTTACCAGCACAGCCTTCTTCCCGCCACCGTTTCCGCTGTCATTTTCGCCGCCGCTGCCCGGCTCAACACCGCATATTCTGGTATAACGTGGGCTGCTGAACGTTCCATCATGGCAGTCATCCCCGTACGGTAATTCACGAATGCGAATCCATAAAATGAAATCCTGTTTTATCGCGGCATTGCTCGCCGCAACGGCCGTATCGGCAGGGGCCACGCACGCCGCAACAACCTACCCGACACGCCCGATCCGCATGATCGTTCCGTTCGCGCCCGGTGGCGGTACCGACCTCATGGCGCGCGCGATTGCCGTCCGATACACTGAAACTTGGGGGCAGCCGGTGGTCGTTGATAACCGCGCGGGAGGCAACGGCAACATCGGCACCGAGATCGTGGCGAAAGCACCTGCCGACGGCTACACACTGCTGTTTAACACCAATGCCACGCTGGTGATCAATCCAAACATGAGCAAGCTGGGCTATGACCCGGTGCGCGACTTCGCGCCGATCACGCAGGCGGCCGTACTGCCTTTTGTGCTGCTGCTGCATCCGTCGGTGCCGGCAAAATCAGTATCTGAACTCATCGCGCTGATCAGGGCCAAGCCTGGTGAATTCAATTACGGCTCGTCCGGCAACGGCGGTGGCGCGCATCTCGCGGGTGAACTGCTGCGGACCATGGGCAAACTCAGTATGACGCATGTGCCGTACAAAGGCGCGGCGCCGGCATTGATCGCGCTGATCGGCGGCGAGGTGAAGTTCATGTTCGTCAGCATCGTGCCCGCTACGCCACTGATCGAAAGCGGCAAGCTGCGGGTAATCGGCGTTTCCAGCAAAAAACGTGCGTCCTCGCTGCCCAACGTGCCCTCTGTTGCCGAGACACCCGGATTGGCGGGTTTCGAATCCGATTTGTGGTACGGCCTGCTGGCGCCGGCAAAAACGCCGTCCGAGGTCGTGGACAAGCTGCTACAGGAAACGCGCCGCATACTGGCTCTGCCCGACCTGCGCAACCGCTTCGAAACCACGGGCGCCATCATCGTTGGCAATACGCCGTCGGAATTTGCGAAAATCATCAAGGACGACCTTGCTCGCTGGGCGGTCGTCATCAAGGCGGCGGGCGCAAAAATCGAATAAAAACGATACTTTTTGACGAGCTATTTATTCCGCATTTTCGGGGGTTTCATTTGAAAACAGCAGCAAAACCTGTGCCACCGGCGCCCGCATGGCCGCTGGACATTTATAACGTATTCAAACAGGTCGGCATACGCCAGGTCGCCTATGTGCCCGATGCGGGGCACACGCAACTCATCAAAAGCTGCCACGCCGACAAATCGATGCGCGCCATTTCGCTCACCACCGAGGAAGAAGGCGTGGCCATGCTCGCCGGCGCTTGGCTCGGCGGCGACCGCGGTGCGCTGCTGATGCAATCGTCGGGCGTGGGCAACTGCATCAACATGCTGGGCACCATACGCGAGTGCCGCTTTCCGTTGCTCACACTGGTGACCATGCGCGGCGAATGGGGTGAATTCAATCCGTGGCAACTGCCGATGGGACAAAGCACCACGCGCGTGCTTGAAGACGTGGGCATGGTAGTGGAACACGTCAGCGACCAGGCGCTCGTCGGCGAAACCGTGTTTGCCTGCGCGCAAATGGCGTTTCAGACCAGCCGCGCGGTCGCAGTGCTGATTGGCCAGCGCGTGGTGGGCTTCAAGGACTGGAGCAAATAACATGGCGACAAAAGTAAAGTCAAAACTCGACCGCCGCGGCGTCATCAAGACCCTGCTCGCGCCGCGTGGCGATGCATTGCTGGTCACCGGTCTTGGCTCATCGAGCTACGACGCGGGCACCGTCGATCATCCGAATACCTACTACATGTGGGGCGGCATGGGTGGCGCTGCGATGATCGGGCTCGGCCTCGCGCTGGCGCAGCCGAAACGCCGCGTGCTGGTCATCACTGGTGACGGTGAAATGCTGATGGGGCTGGGTTCGCTCGCCACCATCGGTGCGGAAAAAATTCGTAATCTCGCCATCGTCGTCATCGATAACGAGCTGTACAGTGAAACCGGCATGCAGCCCACGCACACTGCACGTGGCGTCGATCTCGCCGGTGTCGCCAAAGCCACAGGATTTGCGGCCAGCGGTACCGTGTCCACCGAACAGGGATTGAAATCCTGGATACCCAAGCTCTACAAATCGCCAGGGCCGGTGTTCCTTGATATCAAGGTCAATGCCAACCGTTATCCACTGTCGATCCGCTTGCGCGACGGCACGCACATCAAAAACCGTTTTCGCGAGGCATTGCTGGGCACGAAAGCTTTCGATTAAAACTTATTTTCAGAAACACGGCCCTATGGATACTCCTTCCGCACAGCTTGCGCGCTATAAAATGTTCATCGGCGGTGAGTGGGTCGATGCCTCGTCGGGCACGCACTTCGAAAGCGACAATCCGTTTCTCGGAAAACCGTGGGCGCTGATTCCGCGCGGCAACGCAGCCGACGCCGACCGCGCGGTGCAGGCCGCGCGCAAGGCCTTCACTTCTGGCGAGTGGCCGAAATGTAATGCAACCAAACGCGGTGCGCTGCTACGCAAGCTCGGCGATCTGATCACCGAGAAATCAAAATTTCTCGCCGAGATCGAGGTGCGTGATAACGGCAAGCTCTACGCCGAGATGAGCGCGCAGACCGCGTACATGGCGCAGTGGTATTACTACTTCGGCGGCCTCGCCGACAAGATCGAAGGCGCGGTCATTCCCATCGACAAGCCCGACACCTTCAACTACACGCGCCACGAGCCGCTGGGTGTGGTGGTAATGATCATTCCGTGGAATTCGCCGCTGCTGCTGATCGCGTGGAAACTCGCGCCCGCGCTGGCGGCCGGCAATACCGTGGTCATCAAGCCTTCGGAATTTACCTCGGCGTCGGCGCTTGAATTCATGAAACTGATCGAACAGGCTGACTTTCCGCCGGGCGTGGTCAATGTGGTAACCGGTTTCGGCGCGGAAGTCGGCACGCCGCTGGTCGAGCATCCGCTGGTGGCAAAAGTGGCCTTCACCGGCTCGGATACCACCGGCACAAAAATCTACGAAGCGGCCGCGCGCGGCTTGAAGCGCGTGAGCATGGAACTCGGCGGCAAGTCACCCAACATCGTGTTCGACGATGCACATCTCGACAACGCAGTAAAAGGCGTGATCTCCGGCATCTTCGCCGCCACCGGGCAAACCTGCATCGCCGGCTCGCGACTGCTGGTGCAGCAAAGTATCCACGATCAATTCGTCGATAAACTTGTGGCCTTCGCCAAGACCGCGCGCATGGGCGACCCGATGAATCTGGATACACAGGTCGGCCCGGTCACCAACAAACCGCAATACGAAAAAATTCTCAAATACCTTGACATCGCCAAGTCCGAAGGTGCAAAAACTCTGCTCGGTGGCGCAAAAGCGACGCGGCCGGAATGCGGCAATGGCTGGTTTGTCGAGCCAACCATATTCGGTGGCGTGAAAAACAGCATGCGTATCGCGCAGGAGGAAGTGTTCGGGCCGGTGCTGTCGGTAATTCCGTTCAAGGACGAAGAAGAAGCCATCGATATTGGCAACGATGTAGTGTTCGGACTTGCCGCAGGCGTGTGGACGCAGAACATGCGCCGCGCGTTCATGATGTCCGAGCGCCTGCAGGCCGGCACGGTGTGGGTCAACACCTATCGCGCGGTGAGCTATATGTCGCCCTTTGGTGGTTACAAACGCTCCGGCCTCGGGCGCGAAAGCGGTCAGGAAATGATTTATGAATATCTACAAACCAAGAGCGTGTGGATTTCTACTGCCACCGAAGTGCCGAATCCGTTTGTACTTCGATAACACAAGAACGGTTTGAGCTACAGACTACCGGGATCAGCCATTCAGGCTGATCGCCATTATCCATTACGAAATCATGCAAGCCTACCCGTATCCGATCCGCTCCAAACTGCCCAACGTCGGCACCACCATCTTCACGGTCATGTCGCGGCTCGCTATCGAGCACAACGCGATCAACCTGTCGCAGGGGTTTCCCGATTTTGACTGCGCGCCGGAACTGCGCGCGCTGTTCTGCAAGTACATCAATGCCGGCTTCAATCAGTATCCGCCCATGGCCGGCATCATCGGATTGCGCGAGGCGATCGCCGAAAAAATGCACTCGCTCTACGGCGCGGCTTATGATCCGGAGCATGAAGTCACGGTGACGCCGGGAGCCACTTACGGCATTTTTTCCTGCGTAACGGCTTTTGTCAGTCCCGGCGACGAAGTCATCTTGTTTGAACCTGCTTACGACAGCTACGCGCCAGCGGTCGAAGTCAACGGCGGCAAACCGGTGTACGTGCAAATGCGCTACCCCGACTACAGCATCGACTGGGAAGCCGTGAAAAACGCCATCACGCCCAAAACGCGCATGATGATTCTGAACACGCCCAACAATCCGACCGCCAGCGTGTTTTCCGCCGAAGACCTGCGTCTGCTTGAAGGTCTGCTGCGCGACACCGGCATCATCGTCGCCAGCGATGAAGTGTATGAACATTTGATATTCGACGGCCATCAACACCAGAGCGTCGCGCGCTTTCCGGGCCTTGCGGAACGCAGCTTCGTGGTGAATTCATTCGGCAAAACCTATGCCGTCACCGGCTGGAAAATGGGCTACGTGCTGGCGCCCAAAAACCTGATGACGGAATTCCGCAAGGTGCATCAGTTCAACGCCTTCGTCTCCAACGGCCCCGTACAATATGCGTTCGCCGATTACATGAAGAACAAGGACGCCTATCTTTCGCTTTCCGCGTTCTATCAGCGCAAGCGCGATTTCTTCCTTGAAGGATTGAAAGGCTCGCGCTTCAAGCCGCTGCCGTCGCGCGGCACGTTCTTCCAGAATCTCGCTTACGACGCCATCAGCGATGAACTTGATACCGATCTCGCCATACGCCTGACCAAAGAGAAAGGCGTCGCGTCCATTCCGGTGTCGGTGTTCTATCGCAAGCCGCCCGCGCATAAGGTGCTGCGTTTTTGTTTCGCCAAGTCGGAACAAACGCTGGCCAAAGGGGCAGAGATTCTGCGTAACATCTGAATCAAATAATATTGTATGAAAACAAATACTTAAGAGAAATACCAAGATGATACTGATACAACGGTTTCCGCGCGCGGCAATGCTAATCGCGCTGATTTCCATCGCGCTCGCCGGTTGCGCTTCTTCGACTTCCGGCAAGTTATCACTCGCGGAGCAAGGCTATTTCTTCGCCGGTGGCAAATACGTCACCACCAAGGCAGGCCTGCAGATACGCGCCAACCAGATGTACGTGCAGTATCAGATTCCAGCGGATCGCAGGCATCCCTATCCCGTGATCATGTGGCACGGCGGCGGCCAGACCGGCACCAATTTCCTCGGCACGCCCGACGGGCGCGAAGGCTGGGCAGATTATTTTCTGAAGGAGGGTTACGCGGTTTACGTGGTTGACCAGCCGGGCCGCGCGCGTTCAGGCTATTTCACCGAAATCTACGGACGCACGCGCCAGCCCAATACAAAGGCCATGTCCGACCGCTTTACAGCGCCCGCACGCGCCAACCAGTATCCGCAGGCCAGGCTGCACACGCAGTGGCCCGGCAGCGGCGTCGCGGGCGATCCGACGTTCGATCAGTTCTTTTCGTCGCAGGTTGAGGACATGGCGGATGTCGGCATCATGGAACAACTCAATCGCGAAGCCGGCGCGGCACTCCTCGACAAAATCGGCCCGGCGATCGTGCTCACACATTCGCAGTCAGGCCCCTTCGGCTGGGCGCTCGCCAATGACCGCCCAAAACTGGTGAAAGGCATCATCGCCATCGAGCCCAGCGGCGGGCCGCTGCACGACGTGGTAATGACGCCGGGCGCCGAATCGTTTTACAAGGACGGCGCTGTCGCCCGTGCGTGGGGTGTGACGCGCGGCCCGCTGACCTTCCAGCCTGCCGCCGCCACCGCGAAGGATCTCAACCTCGCGCGCCAGCCTACCGCCGATGCGCCCAACCTCATACACTGCTGGCTGCAACCCGAACCGGCGCGCCAGTTGCCCAACCTTAAAGGCGTTCCGATACTGATCGTCGTCAGCGAGGCCTCGTACCATGCGCCGTACGATCACTGCACCTCGAAATTCCTGAGTCAAGCGGGCGTCGTCAACACCTTCGTGCGGCTGGATGCGATCGGCCTTCGCGGCAACGGGCACATGATGATGCTGGAAAAAAACAATCTGGATATCGCCGCGTTTCTGACGAAGTGGACACGCGATAATATCCGCTAGCACGCCGACGACGACAAGTCACCTCAATTACTTCAGGAAAGCAAAGTCATGACTGGAAGCGGCCCCTGGATCGAACACATTCCCGGCAACATGGTGTGGTCGAACGCCATACTCGTCACCAAGGGCATGGCACCGTATGGCGCTGTAGCACTGGGCGAGATCGATCAGGTATGCGAAAAGTTGCGCGCGCGGCAAGCCGAGCCACAAGCATGGTGGGAAGAATGGAGCACTATGGGCGCACATCTGCAAATACGCGCTGATGCCGCCGAAGACGCCGGACACCGCATGAGCGCGGGTAACTATTATCTGCGCGCGGGCATGTATTACTTCACCGCCGAACGCTTCATCCAGCCCGGCCCCGACAAACGCGAGATGGGCCGCATCGCCATCGATTGCCAGACCAAAGGCATCCTGCGGCGCTACCCGAATGTCGAGCGCGTGGAAGTGCCGTTCGAAGGCGCATCGCTGCCCGCCTTTTTCATGAAGGCACGCAACACCACTGCCGCTCGCGCACCGACCATCGTCGTGTTCAACGGCATGGACAACTGCAAGGAAATGAGCGTGCTGTTCGCGGGACTGGAATTCGCCGCGCGCGGCTGGAACACGCTGGCCATCGATGGGCCTGGGCAAGGGGAATCGCTGCGGCTGCGCGAACTGTATGCGCGGCATGATTACGAAGTCGCGGGCACCGCCGCCTACGACTATGTGGCCAGGCGCGCCGACGTTGATGCATCGCGCGTATTTGTCATGGGCTACAGCTTCGGCGGCTACTACGCCTCGCGCGTCGCTGCGTTCGAGAAGCGCTACCGTGGCGGCATCGCGATGAGCGCGTTGCATTGGGATCTGCACGGCTGGCAGCGCGATATCAAGCGCCGGCAGGACGCCGACCCGAAAGGCACGCCGCAGTCGGCGTTTCATTTTCGATGGATCATGGGCTGTGTCGATGACGGCGAAGCGGCGCTCGAAAAAGCAAAGAAATTCTCGCTCGCTGATGTAGCATCGAAGATCACCTTCCCGTTTATCATCGTGCATGCGGCCGACGATACCGTGGTGCCCGTCGCCAATGCGCACAAGCTTTATGACGCGCTCGCGTCTGCGGATAAGCACTTGAAAATCCTTACCGCCGAAGACGGCGGCCACTATCATGCGCAGGCCGACAACCGGCAAGTCGGGATAGATTACATCGCCGACTGGATTGAAAACCGCCTGTAAGCACGTATCTATCGCATGCCAAAAACGATAAGCGCCTTAATCATTGCCGCAGCAAGTTTGAATTGTTCCCTAAGCAGGGACCCGAAAAATGGAACAAAGTGGTCAAGGTTGCGGGCATCAAATCCGATTAAAGGAAAAGAAATGTTGCAAAAAAAACTAGTTGTCTTCATTACGGCTGTAGCGGCGCTTAACGCCGCGGCACCAAGCATCGCACAAACCGACAACTACCCGACAAAATCCGTGCGCATCATCGCGCCCTTTCCGCCGGGCGGCAGCGTCGATACCGTCGGGCGCCTGATTGCCGCGCGGCTCAGCGAAAGCTACGGTCAGACCTTTGTTATCGACAACCGCGGCGGTGCTTCGGGCAATATCGGCATGGAGATCGCCGCCAACGCGACGGGCGACGGGTACACGCTGGTGGTGAATACCGTGCCGCTGGTCACCAACCAGTTTCTCTACAGCAAAGTGCCTTACGACCCGATACGCGATTTCGCACCGGTGTCGCTGTTAACCGGCACGGCTACGGCGTGCATCGTGCATCCTTCGCTGCCCGCCAAATCAATACGCGAGTTGATTGCGCTGGCCAAATCACGCAGCACCGGGCTCAACTACGGTGCCGCCGGTGCCGGCACCAATCCGCACATCGCGGGCGAGCTCTTTAACTATCTCGCAAAGACAAACATCACGGTCATCCATTTCAAGGGCGGCGGCCCGGCGATGATCGCCACCCTGTCGGGCGAGATCAGCCTTGGCTTTCCCGCGCTGCCGGATACCCTGCCCCATGTGCGGTCGGGCAAGCTGCGCGCACTGGGCGTCACCAGCCTTAAGCGCGCGCAGCAATTGCCTGATATACCCACCATAGCCGAAACGCTGCCGGGTTACGAATTCACCACGTGGCAAGGCTTGCTCGCGCCGAAAAACACGCCACGCGCCATCGTCACTTCGCTGTCCGAGCGCGTGCGAAAATCGCTCAGCGCACCGGAGCACATCAAGCGTTTCAACGACAGCGGCCTGGATATTATTGCCAGCACGCCCGATGACTTCGCCGCGCACCTCAAAAAAGAGGTTGAAAAATGGGGCAAAGTCATCAAGGAACGCGGCATGAAAGCCGAGTGAATGCACTTCGCCATTTACCAAATCAGCGCCTGAAAGACAAAAAGTACCATGATCACCGCACTGGTATCAAAAGAATTCGCCGCGCAATTTGGCAGCGCTTTTAAAGCCGCCGGCGAGCGCGCCGGCAAGCCTGTTGAATTCATGACGCTTCCCGAAGCAAAAGGCGCACGGTTATCGCAAGCGGATTGCGACCGCGTCGACTGTGCTTTTCTGGACCGCGACATGCGTTTCAAGGAACAACTGTACGCCGCCTACAGCGATGCACTGCTCAAAATGAACAATTTGAGATGGGTGCATTTCACCAGCTCTGGTATCGGCCAGCAGTTATATGTGTCCGAACTCAATGCAAAAGGCGTCATCACCACCAGTTCCACCGGCTCCAACGCCGAACCCGTGGCGCAGACCGGCATCACCGGCCTGTTGATGCTCGCGCGCGGGTTCGGCAGCCACATTCGGGGACAGTGCAATCATGAGTGGAACCCGCTGCGCGGCACGGCATTGCCCGACGATCTGCGCGGCCAAACCGTGCTGCTTATCGGCGTGGGCGCGATCGGCAAGAAGTTCACCGGCTTTGCGCACGCATTCGGCCTGAAAGTCATCGGCGTGCGCCGCAGCCCGCGCCAGCCTGACGATACGGTCGATGAATTGCATCCGCCATCAAAACTGCCCGAACTGTACGGGCGCGCGGACTGGATCGTGCTGTGCTGCCCGCTCACCAAAGAAACGCAGAATCTGGTCAATGCCGATGCCTTCAAGCGCGTGAAAAAGGGCGCGAAACTCATCAACATCGCACGCGGTGAAATCGTCGACGAAACAGCGCTGATCGAGGCCATACGCAGCGGACATCTCGGCGGTGCGGCGCTCGATGCGCACATTCAGGAGCCGCTGCCTGCCGATTCACCGCTGTGGGATTTGCCCAACATCGTCATCTCGCCGCACAACGCCTCCGCCTCCACCGGCAACGAACCACGCTGCGCTGAAATGTTCATCGCCAATTTCGGTCATTGGCTAAGCGGTGAACCGATGTTTAACGTGCAGAAATTTTAACAATGGCGCGCACAATGCATGCCCCGCCTGGCTACGCTGACTGCACCTGTGACAATGGCATCAGCATTCCCAAATCCTGAAACCGCAGAAACAACTCTCGACACACCCAGGCATCGGTGGCCGCGTAGGTAATCTGCGCTTCGGTCAGGCGCGGTGCTGCCCAGTTCGAAGTACGCGTGCCCTTAGGGATGCGAAATCCCAAAAATATCGCGGCAAGATTGCGCAGGCCCGTCTGCTCCAGTCCGTTGCGACGCGCCACCGTGCCAAGATCGACGATATTTTTTTCAGTGAATGGAAACAATGCTTTGAGCGCTCGCAGATCATCCGCCAGCGCCACGCCGGCTTTGACGAAGCGCGCCTCCGACAACAACTCGCTCAGCACGGGAAACGCCTCCGTGTGCCGCAACGGAAACAGATACACCGCGCGTGCGGTCGCCACTTGGGCGAGACTCGGCAAATGAACTTCACCTTTGCGAAACGATGGGCGCGTCTCCGTATCGAACCCGGTCACGCGCTCCTGCCGGATATCCGCCAGCGCCGGCGCTAAATCGTGCGCCGTGGTCACCAGATGCACGGGTCCCTGGTAACGACGAATCGGCAGGTTAGCCAGGTCTTCGCGCGAAATCGAGCGCAAGATAATACCTTCGGGAAAATTGGCTTGGGAAGTGTGATTCATCAGGCCGCGCAGCGTAACGTATTTACGATGGTTTGGGTAAACGCGAGATAATCGGCGGCATCAAAAAACCGCTGTTAAAAGGAATCGCATGAACGCACTCGATACCGGCATGCTGCTTACCATGCTGGAACTGCAGGACGGCATGAACAAAAAGATCGACCCGGATTGGATCGGAAAGCGCCACGCGTACCTGCGCGCGGTGCTGGTCGAGGCCACCGAAGCGCTGGAGCATTACGGCTGGAAGTGGTGGAAACAGCAATCGCCGGACATGCCACAGTTGCGCATCGAGATGATCGACATCTGGCACTTTGTGCTGTCCGAATATCTGTTGCGCGCCGATGGCGAGAAACCCGCAGCGGCAAAGTCGATGATCGCGGACTGGATGGCAAACGCGGCACTGGAATTCGATGGCGCGCGCTACGATCCTCGAACGCTCGATATCCGCCAGCAGCTTGAACTGCTTGCCGCACTGGCCGCAGTGCGCCGCATGCATTTGCCACTGCTGGCGCTGCTCTTCGCCGCCTGCGAGCTGACGCCAGCGTCGCTCTTCCGCGACTATGTTTCAAAGAACGTGCTCAACCACTTTCGGCAAGATCGCGGCTACAAGAGCGGCGAATACAAGAAATTCTGGGATGGCGCGGAAGACAATGTGCATATGGCCGAAATTCTGCAAGCCATGACAGATGCCGATGAGCATCTGCCCGACCAGCTCTATCGCGCGCTGGCAAGCCGCTACGACGCATTGGGCGCGTCAGGCAAGCTGGCGTAGCCGCGCCGCCGGAGCACCACGCCCCGGCGACGGGCGATTTGAAACTACCCCACCTGCCCTTCCAGCAGCAACTTCACCACTTCCGGCGTGATCTCCGCGGCACGCTGATCAAGCTGCGCGGGCGTGAGGTTTGCAATTGGATGCGGCATTTCCAGAAAGCGAAAACCCTCCAAGCCCCAGGTGCGCGCCATCGCTGCCCCTGTGGCCCTGAACACGTGCGTGATAATCGAAGCCGAGGGAATACCTTGCTGTTCAAATACAATGCTGTCGAGCACACTGCCCGAGCTGCATGACCCTCAGTCGCCGACACCCGCGACAATCACGTCGCAGTTGGCCTTGTATTCCTCGATGATTTCAGCATGCGGCGCCGCGCCAGAGCTTTTTTTCTTGCGGATGATATGCGCCTTCGAGCCATGCTCTTTTTCGAGTATGCCGGCGATACGCAGCAACAACTGGTCGGAATTGTGCTTGGTATTGTCGATCAGCCCCACACGCAGGCCTTCGAGCGATTTCGGCCGCCGTGCATAGGCGATGCGCCGCCCCATGACTTCGGTCGTTGGGTCCAGTATCTGCACTGTCATGATGATGTGCTCCTTTCGTTAAAAATATGAATCCTTGTCACAGATAAAATCAAGCTGCCACCGCCTCACGTTTCACGTCCGACGGCTTTCGAATTTCCCTGGTCACGCTCTGCGAGCCGGCTTTGCCGCCCCAGCCCGGTATGTAAGCCGCTTGCACACCGGCGATGCCGCCCGCCGCCACCACGATGAAGTCCTGCGGCGTTTCAACCACGGATATCCTGGTTGTTTCGTCTTCCGGCGTGATTTCACCCGCGGCAATATTCACGCGCTTTAAATCCGCGATGGAACTCTTGGCATTTTCAAAGCAAAAGTTCTGTACTTGTTCGCGCGACCATCCAGCTTTTTTCATCACCAGCTGATGCTCGCCGGGAAACACCAGTGCATACTGCGGCCGCCGATTGGTGCCCGCCGATATGCGCATGCTGGCGCACATCGTCGTCAACACGCCCTCGGGTGTTGCGCTCAAGCCATTGGAAATCTGGTGCGGCGCGAACGCGGCAAATACTGTCACTGCGTTCTGGTCGCGGCGAAACCCGCGCGTGGTATGAAACGGCGGCCACGGGCTGCTGTCGGTCTCGTTCTCGGCGATGCAAAAGCTGTACTTGCCGCCATGCCCCAGGCTGCTGCGATCCAGCTCGCCCGGCAAGGTGCCTATCACGTTGCGCATCACCAGCCGAATCGCGCGGCCGATGGTCGCATTCGCACGCCAGCCCGGCCCGAACAAATTATCGCCGGAATTGATATCGAGTTCCTTCGCAATCGGACCGTTCACCAGCATGAACACTGCCGAGCCGCCGGTGCTGGTGGCCGGACCGTGATAGCCGTATTTCGGATCGGCCAGCGCTTCCACCGCCGCTACGATCACCGGCATGTATTCAGCCTTGCAACCTGCCATCACGGCATTAATCGCGACCTTTTCAGCGGTAACCGATACCTGCCTGTTTTCGATGAAGGCCAGTTGATACTGCGGATCGATCTTCGCCGCATCGAGCATCGCGCTCACGCGATCCGCCGTGGGCGGCACCACCGGCAGCCCGTCGGTCCAGCCGTTGGTGTAACAAAGATCGATGGCGCCACCGAGATCCTGCGCCGTGTGACGCCGTGCCTTGAGTTCCATATTTTGATTCCCCTGATCTGCCTGTCGAAAGCGCAGTTTACATCAAGAATTCAGCACGCCTGTCCAAAATGAGCGCGCGTCGCGCTGTCTTTAGCGGGATGCCGCTGCACCAGCTAAAAACCGGTCCACAACTGCCAGAAAATCCTCCGGCTTTTCGTCGCTCGGATAGTGCCCCAGTCCCGGCAGGATAACGATCTGCGCTTGCGGCAGCGCTCGCTTCAATTCCTGCTGCGTCTCGGGCGGCACGATGGTACTTGCTCCACCCAGCACGTAGATGATGGGGGCTTTGATCCTGCGCACAGCACCCCACAGTTCCGTGGGTATAAAGCCCTTGAGTATTGCTGGATCGCGCTTCCACACGAGGCGTCCGTCGGCACGCCCCTTCGCGCCATGCTGCGCCAGATTGCGTAACACGGGCTCGGATGTGCGCGGGTTGTCGGCCTTGATCTGCGCGAGCAATTCGTCCACCGAGGTCCAGCCATTTTCTTCTTTCGCCATGCGCGCGCCGCGCCGGCTGGAAATCGCTGCCGGGCGTTCGGGACCGACGTCTTCGACGATCACCGACGATACCCGATCAGGATGCAGGCCGGCGATCATCTGCGCCACACGCCCGCCGGTGGAGGCGCCCCACAGCACGATGTCGCGCAGCTTGAGTTGTTCGATCAGCGCCTCAATGTCACTCGCGTAATCCTCTACCAGATACGCGCCTTGCGGGTGCCAGCCGGAGTCGCCGTGCCCCCGCATGTCGACGGCGATCACGTGATAACGCTTGATGAAATGCGATGCAACATGATCGAACGTGTGTGCCACACGCGCAATTCCATGCAACAGGATCAGCGGCGGTTTGCCGGCATTGCCCCAATCCAGATAGTGAATTTGCAGGCCGTTTACCGTTATCGATTTGTCAATAGGTTGCGGCGTCGCAGCCATGTCACTCTCCCCGAGTTAACGGCAGGCAAGATAACATCAAATGCGCTACATTTCCGCTTTCTATTCGAAGGAAGCAATCATGCATCGCATCGCCAGCCGCCTTCCAACAATGACAAGCGCAGCCATACTCGCTCTGGCGCTGGTCAGCGCATCCGCCTGTGCGCAAACAAAACCCAGAATCTCTGACGCAGGCTCTGCGCAACCCAAAACCATCATGTATGTCGGCAACAGTTTTTTCTACTACAACAACAGCATGCACAGTCAGGTATCGGCAATTGCGACCGCCGCCGATCCGCAAAACCGTGCCGCGTATCGCAGCACCTCCATCACCATGGGCGGTTCCGGTCTTAACTGGCACAACATCGACTCCTATTTCAGACCCGGCGGCGTGGCATCGTATTCCTTTGTCGGCGACAACGAAATCCGCTTCAACAAATTCGAAAAGCCGTTTGATCTGGTGATCATGATGGATTGCAGCCAGTGCCCGATCCACCCGCAACTGGGGCCGATGTTTCATGATTACGCCAAAAAGCACAGCGACACCGTGCGCAAGCACAAGGCCCAGCCTGTGCTTTTCATGAGCTGGGCGTATGAGGATAAACTCGAAATGACCGCGCAGTTGGCCGAGCAATACACGATCGCCGGCAATGCAAATGGCGCGCTGGTCATCCCGGCAGGGCTCGCATTCGCCAGGGCCATCGCCAGACAGCCTGAAATCAAACTTTATGTAGCGGACAAGCGCCACCCCACCGCTCGTGGAACCTACCTCGCCGCAGCCACGACCTACGCGGCGCTTTATCGCAAGTCTCCCGTCGGTGGCCCGCACCCGGCGACCGTCGATGCAGCGACCGCCAAATTCCTGCAGGAGATCGCGTGGGAAACGGTGCAGGAATACTACGGCAAATAACTGTCTGGCGTTCGGAGGAAGATATGCAGTTTACGCGCATAGGTGATTTTGAAGTGCAGCGCATCATCGAGTTTGAGGGGCCGTTCATTGCGCCCGAGGTTTTCTTTCCTGATTACGATCCGGCGGTGTTGCGTGCGAACCCTGATATGACGGGGCCATGGCTGATCGACCCGGCGACCGGCAAGCTCGTCTTCAGCTTTCACAGCTTCATCGTCAAGACCGGGCATCACACGATCCTGATCGACTCCTGCATCGGCAATAACAAGGAGCGTCCGACGCGGCCGCAGTTTCATCGGCTGCAATCTCCCTTTCTCGCCGACCTCGCCAAGGCTGGGGTCAGGCCCGAGGATGTTGACTACGTGATGTGTACGCACCTGCACTGGGATCACGTCGGCTGGAACACCCGCCTCGACAACGGGCGCTGGGTGCCGACCTTTCCCAATGCGCGCTACATCATGGCGCGCCGCGAGTTCGAACATTGGCAGGGCGTGCAGCAGCGCGGCGAGGAATCGCCGCATCGTCTTGCTTTCGAGGACAGCGTGCTGCCGGTCGTGCGTACAGGGCAATCGGTGCTGGTCGACGACGACTATGCGCTCGAAGACGGCCGAACTTCTTCGTTGTGGTTCGAAAGCGCCCCCGGCCACACGCCCGGCAACGTCGTGATCCACGCCCGCTCGCGCGATGACCGTGCCGTTTTCCTCGGCGATGTGTTGCATCACCAGTTCCAGTTGATGGCGCCGCAATGGTCGACGCTAGCCTGCACCGACCCTGAGTTGTCGCGCAAGACGCGCATGCGGCTCGTCGAAGAATACGCCGAGCGCGGCACGCACCTGCTGCCCGGCCATTTTCCGTCGCCTACAGCGGGCCGCATCGTCCGGCATGGCAGCGCCTACCGCTACGCGTTTGAGACGTTCGAGTAGAATCGACTGAATCAAATAACAATCAGGGAAAGAAAATAAGAAATGAGCAATCAGACGTCTGCAACACCGCGCTGCCTCAACGACATACTGTGCCTGGGGGATTTCGAAGAACCCGCGCGCCGCTTCCTGCCGCGCCCCATCTTTGGCTACATCTCGGGCGGCGTGGAAACCAACGCATCGCTCGACGGCAACCGCGCCGCCTTCGGCGAATACGAGTTCATGCCGCGCGTGCTGGTTAACACCAAGGCTCGTCATCAAAAGACCACGCTGTTCGGACGCACCTACGATCTGCCGTTCGGTTTTCCGCCGATGGGCGCCACTGCGCTTGCCGCCTACCGGGGCGACGACGTCCTCGCCAAGGTCGCGGCGGAACTCAACACGGTCATGATCCAGAGCGGTGCGTCATTAATGCCAATGGAACGCGTCCGGGAAGTCGGACCGACCGCGTGGTTCCAGGCGTATCTACCGGGGGACCCCGGGATCATCACGCCGCTCGTGGAACGCGCGCAGGCGACGGGTTTTGAAACACTCGTGCTCACGGTGGACGTGCAAGTGTCCGCGAACCGCGAGAACAACGTGCGCGCCGGCTACAGTTCTCCGCTAAAACCATCGCTGCGGCTGGCGTGGGACGGCATGGTACGTCCGCGCTGGCTGCTCGGAACGTTTGGCCGCACTATCCTCAATCACGGCATGCCGCACCTCGAAAACATGGGCTTCCCCCGCATACCGATCCTTGGCAACATCGACCGCCCGCGCATGTCGCGCGACGGACTGTCCTGGGAGCACGTGGAGCTCATGCGCAAAATCTGGAAAGGCAAGCTGGTATTGAAAGGCGTGCTCTCCAGGCACGACGTGCGCATCGCACGCGAGAGTGGCGTTGACGGCATCATGGTGTCGAACCACGGCGGCCGCCAGCTCGACGGCACGGTCTCACCGTTTCGCGCGTTGCCGGGCGCAGTCGCCGAAGCCGGCGGCATGGCCATCATGATGGACAGTGGTATCCGTCGCGGCACTGACGTGCTCAAGGCGCTCGCCATGGGCGCACATTTCGTCTTCGTCGGCAGACCGTTTCTCTACGCGGCTGCGATCGCGGGCGAAGCCGGCGTGCATCATGCCGCCAAACTCCTGCGCGACGAAATCAGCCGCAACATGGCGATGCTGGGTATTTCGTCTGTTGACGAAATGAAGCGCGATCTGCTTGTTTCAAGTCGAGGCGCCATCTGATCTCGCCCATGTTCGTTAGCACTACCGTGGTCACAGCATCTTCCGTGATGCTGTTGGCCACCTGCCTGCCGGCAGTGGCACAGCCTTATCCTGTACGGCCCGTGCGTATCGTCGTCAACGTCACCGCAGGCGGCGGCGTTGACACGACCGCGCGCGTAGTCGCCCAGCACTATCACGCCGTATTCAATCAGCCGTTCGTGGTTGATAACCGCACCGGTGCCGGCGGCGCCATCGGCATTGAAATCGTAGCGAAATCTGCGGCCGACGGCTACACGCTACTGGTCTGCAGCAGCGGCATCGTCACAAATGCGGCGTACCGGCCGGTGAACTACGACCCGATCCGCGACTTTCAGCCGGTAAGCAATCTCACATCCCTGCCCTATCTTGTCGTTGTGACGCCATCACTGCCGGTAACGTCAATCAAGGACTTGATCGCGCTCGCCAGACAGAAACCGGGCATGGTGAGCTACGCCAATTCCGGCTTAGGCAGTATCACGCACTTGGGAGCTGCCCTGCTGCCCACGCTTGCGGGCGTCAAAATGCATGGCATCCCTTACAAGGGCGTGGCCGACGCCTACCCTGCGGTGGTCAGTGGAGATGTGAACTGGATGCTGGGCGCGGCGATTTCCTCGCTGCCACTGGTCAATTCAGGCCATTTACGCGCACTCGCCACCACCTCGTCGCGGCGGTCGAAAGCGTTGCCGGATCTGCCGACGGTGGCTGAAAGCGGACTGCCAGGCTACGCAGTCGACGGCTGGTTCGGCATGTTCGCGCCGGCGGGCACGCCGATGGCGCTTGTCGAAAGACTCAGCACCGAGGCCAAGCAAGGGTTGCAACGGCCGGAATTCGCACGCCGCGCGGAAGCGCAGGCCACGGAAATAGTGGGCAGCTCGCCGCAGGACCTGGCACGCGTAGTCAAGGCGGAGATGGAACTGTGGCGCAAAGTCATACGCGAGATCGGCATCAAGCCCTGATGAAATAGGTTCCAAACAGCCACGCAATGTCGCTGCCACACGTTACGTTTAAAAACAGCTACTTATTGCCACTGAACATTAACCCGCGTTTAGTCCATCACTGTTTAGGCAAACCCGCGCTGCGTGCGATAGTCCCGTAGCGCTCAATGTCCGCACGCAGCAATTCTCCAAGCTGCTCGGGTGTGCCCGGCCAAGGATCAACGCCTTGGGACGCGAGCCGCTCGCGCATGTCCGGAGCCTCCAGCACCCTCACCAATTCGCGGTTCAGCCTCAACACGATATCGCGTGGCGTTGCCACAGGCGCAAACATGCCGTACCACAGCGGCATCGTGAAGCCTTTGACACCAGCCTCTGTTCCGGTCGGGACATCGGGAAGGGTTGCGACGCGTTGCTCGGTGAGCACCGCCAGGGCACGCACCTTGCCGGCTCGAACCTGCGGAATCGCGGTTGTGACTGGCATGACTACTTCGTCCACTTCGCCGCCCATCATCGCCGTCATCGCCTGGGTAACGCCCTTGTAGGGAACGTGCACGATGTTGATCTTCTCGAGGTGCTTGAGCAGCTCGTTGGCGAGATGGTTGGTCGTGCCGGCGCCCCCGGAACCGTAGTTGAGTTTGCCGGGATGCGTCCGCGCAAGGTTGACGAACTCGCGCAGAGTCTTGGCGGGCACCGATGGGTGCACGATCAGGACGTTCGGGATCGACGTCAGCCGGGCCACCGGCGCGAGATCCCTGACCGCATCGTAGCCGGGGTTCGAATATAACGACACACTGACGGCGATGCTCGCGGTAGCGATCACGATCGTGTAACCATCAGGCGGAGACTTGGCCGCGAGCGCTATCCCCAGATTTCCTCCGGCACCGGCGCGATTGTCCGCCACTACCTGCTGGCCCATTTGCTCGGACATTTTCTGACCCAGCATGCGGCCCACGACATCGCTCGACGCACCGGCAGGAAATGGCACGACAAGACGTATCGGTTTGAGTGGATAGGCCTGCCCAGAGCTTGTCGAAGGAACCTGCACTGCGCCGGGTGCAGCAGTCTGTGCAAGCGCGCCTGTGCTGAACAGCGCAAGAAACAGCGCCCTGACGACAGCCGCATTGGATGTAGGTATCGAGCCCATTCGTCCCTTTCAGCGCACGACAGCGTTCTGACCGACAGAAAGCGCATTTCTTTCCATATGAAAATCTACTCCGATACCAGAGGCAGGGCAACTACGCCTATCTCCGGGTTGAAATGATCTGCATTGCTTGATGATGCCAGAGTCAGGGTGGAATGATTGCTGTTGTAGACTGCACCATTCGATCCAGGGGCAGTGACCAAAAGATGCTGGTTGGTTGAATTATCATTGCGGGGAAGTCTGTATTGCGGCAAACCACTCGTGACGGAGGCATCATGTCAGCAGTGAATTCCGTGGTCGGCAGTGGCCGGCACACTTACGAGGTGCACGAAGACTGGGCGCATCCGCCGGAAGGCTGCGAGATGATGGCTGCGTCGGTGACCGTGGATGCACAGGATCGCGTTTACTGTTTCAATCGTGGCAAGGCGCATCCCGTCATCGTTTTCGACCGCCACGGAAATTACCTTTCGTCCTGGGGCACAGGCTTGTTTGCCTTTCCGCACACCATACGCGCGAGCAGAGACGGCAACCTGTGGCTGGTAGACCGTGACCACGCGCAAATGATGCTGTTTACTACGACGGGTGAATTGCTGCGAACCATAGGCACGCGAGGCTTTCGCTCCGACACCGGCGTAGCACCCGACGATTTCAGATCGGAGGCTTACCAGAATGTGACGCACGGCGGAGGCCCGTTCAATTTGCCCACGGATATCGACGTGGCGCCATCCGGAGAAATGTTTGTCACCGACGGCTATGGGAATGCCCGCGTACATAAATTTTCGGCTGACGGATCGCACCTTCTTTCGTGGGGCGAGCCGGGAAGTGCGCCGGGCCAGTTCAAATTGCCGCATGCGGTGTGGATCGACCGGCAGGGGCGCCTGCTCATTGCGGATCGTGAGAACAACCGGGTCCAGGTGTTCGATCAAAACGGCAAATTGCTGCACGTGTGGCCCACGCAACTGATCGGTCCGGCAGTAATCTATGTAGACGCCAACGACATCGTTTATATCGTTGAACATAACAGCGGCCGGGTCAGCGTACTGACGCTGGAAGGCGAGCGCCTCGCGCAATGGGGTGATCCTGCGTTCCGCTCGTGCCATGGCATCTGGGGCGACTCCCGCGGCGATCTGTATGTGGTGCGCGCGGGATCGTGGGGGAGACGCAGGCGTATCGTGAAACACGTGCGGCGAAGTTAGCCCAACCGCCACGGCTCCTAACACTCAGCGCCGCTATGCTTGTTCCACCGCGACTTGTGCGAGCGGCCCGAGCGCCTTTTCGACCCTCGGCTTGACCTCGCCGATCATCAGTTCCATCGAGCGCATCGCCGCCTTGTGCGGCGTGTTGCCGACCTTGAACGAAAAGCACACATGCACGGGCTTGCCCGCGCGGATTTCGGCGACGAGCTTTTCAGCGACGGTTTCGACATCACCGATCAGCAGATTGTCATGGATGGTTTCGAGCAGCGGCTCGTCCGGAAACGGCACATCGACCAGCACGGTGCCTTGCATGACCTCCTGCCGGCGCCTGAGGCTCGACGAGAGCCGCGACTGATAGCGCGCGTTTTCGGCAAAGCGCATCCCCTCCTCGCGGCTGCCGCTGATGTGGGCGAAGCGGTTGACGGCGACATGCGCACGCGACACAGGCACGTTCTCAGCGCCGAATGCAGCAACGATGTCCGCATATTGCTCGGCCAGCAATTGGGTGCCGCCGACCCGGCCCGACGTCAGCACCCGGTAGCCGTGCCGCGCGGCAGCGCGGAACATTGCCTGGGTGTGGCCGGCAACGTAGATCGGCAGCGGTTTTTGCACCGTGCGCACAGGGATATGCGTTTCCGGCATCTGGTAGTGCTTGCCGTTGTAGCTGAAGAAATCCCGGCTGAAAGCAAGATCGAGGATGTCACTGAATTCGTTGGTCATTTCGAGATTCTGCGCGAGGTCGACACCGAAGCGCTCGAATTCGTAAGGCTGATAACCGGCACCGATGCCGAGCAATAGCCGGCCATTCGACAATGCATCGGCAGTGGCAATTTCGGCGACGAGCCGGGCCGGGTTGTACAACGGCAACACCACGACCGCGGTGGCGAGGCGTATTTTTTGGGTGATCGAGGCGCAGTGCGCCACCATCATTAAGGGCGATGCACACAGGCAATAATTCGAGAAATGATGCTCGGCAAACCAGGAGATCGTATAGCCGAGTTCGTCGGCCAGCTTGGTCTGCTCAGCGACTTCGCCAAACACCTGCGCCGCCGGCTTGTCCGCTTCGCGCGAACCCATCAGATTGAAGATTCCGAAATCCATCGTCTCACCCCCCATTCTGGTTACGCTTGCGGTTGACCGGACCTAAAGTCGTGAGTCGTCTATTTGCAGGCCCATCCAGTGCTGGCCGACGGTTTCGTAGTGGGAAAGACGGCCCTGCAAGTGCTGGGTGATCACGTGGATGTCCTGGAAGTGGCGCTGGATCAGGTTGCCTTCGAAGGCAGCCGTTGCCCCGCTCGCGCTGTAGATGTTCTCGACGATCTGCGCCGCCAGCCGTATGGCATGGGTCGTCGCCAGACGCATGTTCACGCGCCGCTCCATGCTCACCGCGCCGATGGATGTCAGCTCGTTCCACAGATCATCGATCGACTCCATCAGAAAAGCACGTCCGGATCGCAAGGATGCTTCCGCCTGGCCAACAGTGAACTGGACCAGCGGTTGATCGCGCAGGAGACCTTGCACATATCGTGGCGTCTTCGCGCCGGCGAGCTCGTAGAACGCCTCAAGGCAGCTTCGCGCCACGCCGAGCGCCACGGCGGCATCACCGCCGGCAAAGCCCAGTGTGGGAGGAACCTTGTAGCGCGCGCCGCCGCACACCTGCGGCCCGCCCCTGGGGAAGACCGTGCGCTCCTCTGCCACAAACACATCCTTGACCTCAAAGTGATGCGTCCCCGTGCCGCGCATGCCGCGCGTATGCCACGTGTCCAGCAGTTCCACCTGCGCCACCGGCATCAGCAGATATCGCGCTTCCGGCTTCCCGTCCTTCAGCCTCACCTCGCCGTTGTCGATGATTTGCGCGTGCGCCGCGATCCACGAAGCATGCCGGCAACCGGTGCTGAAAGGCTGCTTGCCCGTGACGCGGTAGCCTCCCGGCACTACGATCGCCTTCGCACTGGGACCCGGCGTGTTCGCCACCACGCTGCGCGGTGTGTCGATCCAGATCTCGCGCGCCACATGCGGCGCCATGCGCGCTGCAAAGCCGCCGAAATTCGCACCCTGGTTCAAGGCCCAGGCCGTGCTGGCATCGGCCTTGCCGACCTCCTCCATCACCTTTACAAACGTCGGATAATCGATTTCGCTGCCGCCGACGTCGCGCGGCACAGCCATGAGAAACAGGCCGGCATCGGCCATGGCCTCGAAAAGCGGGCGTGGCAACTGGCGAGCCTTGTCTATCTCGTCTGCGCTTGCGCGTATCAAGGGAGCCAGCTCGCGAGCGGCTTCGAGTGGGGACAGGGATGGGAACAAGGATGTGGCAGTCATGGCTGGGGAGTTGGACTAAACGTCCGCGAGTGTCGCCAATCTATCGGTTGCGGTCAATCCTGAGTCCTTTCCAATACAGGACGAGTCTGAACGGAGGGCGTGTTTTTAACGCAATATGAACTTGAACAGGTAACCTCGCGCTAACGGGTTCATAGGTTTCTCGATCTGCAGAATCGGGTAAAGTTGCGCGGCACAGCATCCAGACCCGTCTCTCAGGATTACAGCTATATTAAGAGCACCTGACAAAATGCCCACCAATCATCGCCTGCTTCTCGCAGCGCGGCCTACAGGTATTCCGGGGCCGGAAAATTTCACTGCCGATGCCGTACCGGCGCGCACCCCTGGCGCGGGAGAAGTGCTGCTGGAGACACTCTATCTCTCGATTGATCCCGCCATGCGTTCCTGGATGAACGAGAGCGCGGCGTATAACCAGCGCATTTCACTCGGCGAAGTCATGCGTGGCGGCGGAATCGCCCGCGTGCTGGAAAGCCGCGCAGAGAATTTCGTTCCCGGCAATCTGGTACAGGCGAGGCTGGGCTGGCAGACCCATCCAACCATTGCCGGCCGTTACCTGCAAAAACTTGATCTTGCCCTCGGCACTGTGGAGGACTGGATCGGTCCGCTGGGCTTAAGCGCCGTCACCGCCTATTTCGGCCTTCGCGACATCGGCGGGTTGCGGCCAAACGATCGCGTGCTGGTCTCTGCCGCCGCAGGCGGAGTCGGCCAGATCGTAGTGCAGATCGCACGCATCGAAGGCTGCCGCGTCGTTGGCATCGCCGGTGGGATGGAGAAATGCGCTTTTGTCGCGGGCGAACTCGGCGCTGATGCGGTGATCGATTACAAAGCGGAGAAAGACCTGTCCGCCGCCATCGCCCGCGCCTGCCCGGAAGGGGTAGATCTCTATTTCGACAATGTCGGCGGTCCCACGCTGGATGCGGCGCTGGAACATCTAAGACTAAACGCGCGCGTGGTGCTGTGCGGCCGCATTTCCCAGACGCACGCTGCCGAACCCTATGGCGTGCGCAATCTGGGCCGGCTGGCGGCAGCACGTGGTCGCATGCAGGGATTTCTGGTGTTCAACTACCACGAACGCTACGACGAAGCCCGCACCTGGCTTGCAGCGCGACTAAGGGACGGCAGCCTGCAGCAGAGACTGCATGTGCTGGACGGCCTGGAGCAGGCGCCCATCGGCCTCGGCAAGCTGTTCCGGAGTGAGAACACGGGCAAGCTCGTGGTCCGTCTCTCTGAGGTGCCTGGACCGCGCTAAACCGCAACAAGATTTTTGCGAATCAAGCGGACGAACGGCCCGGATCGATACGATCCGGGCCGTTCGTCTTATCGTCAAGCCGTGTGCCAGCCGAACTGCTGCGGCTTGCGGCCGGCGGCGTGGTGCAGTTGCACGTTCACCAGCGCCGGTCCTTTGAACTTCATCGCCCCGTCCAGCGCGGCTTTCAGGTCCTTGGGATCGGTAACGAAGTAGCCCTTGCCACCGAACGCTTCCATCATTTTGTCGTAACGCGCACCCACCGTCAGGTGGTTCGGCGCTGCGTCCAGCGCGTTGTCGGGCAATGCCGCAGATCCGCTGCCGATGCCGCCGTTGTTCAGCACGACGATCTTCACCGGCATTTTGTAGCGGCACACGGTTTCCATTTCCATGCCGGAGAAGCCGATCGCCGAGTCACCGGAAACCGAAACAATCGGCCGGTCGGGATGCACCGCGGCAGCAGCCAGCACAA
>JAKFYK010000062.1 GCA_021730905.1 Betaproteobacteria bacterium
GTTTGAAATGCGACAGCCAGTTGAGCAAGCCTTCTTGATCTGCGTGCGCCGACAGACCGCCGATGGTGTAGATGTCCGCGCGCACTGGAATCGGCACGCCAAAAATCCGCACCTCTTTCGCGCCATCAACGATGCGCCGGCCCAACGTGCCCGCTGCCTGAAAACCGGTGATGAGAATCGTGCTTTCTTTGCGACCAAGGTTGTAGCGCAGATGATGTTTGATACGTCCGGCGTCGCACATGCCGCTGGCTGAAATGATAATCGCGCCGTGCTTGATGTCGTGCAGCGCCATCGATTCTTCGACATCCTGCACGAAGTTGACTTGCATGCCGTCGTGGTGCTTGCGCGCCCAGTTCATCACTTCGGAGGTGTCGGGATCGAGTATCGCCATGTGACGCAGCGTGATTTCGGTGGCCTGCATCGCCAGCGGCGAATCGACGTATATTTTCATCGGCGGCAGGCGTTTTTTGCGATGCAGATCGGCCAGCAGATACAGCATTTCCTGGGCACGGCCGACGGCGAAGGCCGGCACGATGACATTGCCGTGCTTGCGTTGCAGCGTGTCGGTGATGGCGTGTTCAAGTTCAAGCAGCGTTGCTTCCATCGAACGATGCAGGCGGTTGCCGTAGGTCGATTCGATCAGCAGGAAATCCGCTTCCGCAACCGGTGTGGGATCGCGCACCAGCGGACGCGCGGGCTGGCCAATATCACCGGAGAACACACCTTTGATGGTACGCTTGCCCGCGTCGCTGATCCAAGCCTCGATGATCGCCGAGCCGAGGATGTGTCCCGCGTCGCGGTAAATGCAGCGCAGCGTCGGGTGCGGATGAATTTCCTGACCGTAAGCCACCACGCGCAGTTGCTGCAACGTGCGCTGTGCGTCGCGCGCAGTGTAGATGGGTTTGTTATCGTACGTTGGGCGCGAGCGTGACGCCTTGCGCGCTTCGTTACGCCATTGGGCTTCTTTTTCCTGAATGTGCGCGCTGTCGAGCAGCATCACTTCCAGCAGGTCGCAGGTCGCGGCTGTGGCGTAAATCGGGCCGCTGAAGCCTTCGGCGACCAACCGTGGCAACAGTCCGGAATGATCGATGTGCGCGTGCGTGAGCAGCACGAATTCGATATCGCGCGGCTTGAATGCAAAAGGTTCGTGGTTTTTGCCGTCGGCCTCACGCCCGCCCTGAAACATGCCGCAATCGACGAGGAATTGCGTGGTTTCCGTTTCAACGCGGTGACAAGAGCCGGTAACACCTTGAACGCCACCATGAAAAGAGAGTTTCATGGTTCGAGTAACGCCAAGGTACGGTCGGTGAGCAGCGTGATTTCTTCCTCGTTGATCACGTAGGGTGGCATGAAATAGACCGTGTTCTCGATGGGGCGCAGCAGCAGTTCCTTCGCCAGAGCGCGCTGATAAAAATCGCGCGCGAACGACGTGTCGCCGGTTTCCACTTCAAACGCCCAGATCATGCCAGAGTTGCGAAAGTGGCGCACGCGTGGATGGCTGGCGATGCCCGCCGCTGCTTTGCTGATCGCGATGCTTAATTTGCGATTCGATTCGATTATTTGTTTTTCAATAAAAATATCCAGCGTCGCCAGCGCGGCGCGGCAGGCCAGCGCATTGCCAGTGTAGGAATGCGAATGCAGAAAGCCACGCGTGACGTTGTCGTCGTAAAACGCCTGATAGATTTCGTCGCGTGTCATCACCACCGACAGCGGCAGATAGCCGCCGGTGATGCCTTTGGACAGACAAAGAAAATCCGGCGCAATGCTCGCTTGGTCATAGGCGAAAAAAGTGCCGGTGCGACCGAAGCCCGTCATGATTTCATCGGCGATGAGATGCACGTTATAGCGGTCGCACAACACGCGCGCTTCGCTCAAATAGGCAGCGTGGTACATCGCCATGCCGGTGGCGCCCTGCACCAGCGGCTCCACAATCAGCGCGGCGGTGGTGGCGTGAGTTTGTTCCAGGTGGGCTTCCAGCGCGCGCGCAGCGCGCAGCGCGTAAGCCTCCGCCGATTCGCCCGCTTCCGCCAGCCGCCAGTCGGGGCTTCGCACTTGCATGCTGGCGCGCAGCAGCGGCGCGTAGATGTCTTTGAACAGCGCAACATCGGTCACGGACAGCGCGCCCAGCGTTTCGCCGTGATAACTGCCGGCGAGACTCACAAAGTTGGTTTTCTCGGGCTGGCCTGTATTGCGCCAGAAATGAAAACTCATTTTGAGCGCAATTTCGACCGCCGATGCGCCGTCGCTGCCATAAAAACAATGGCCAAGTTTGCCGCCGGTAAGCTTGGACAATCGCTCCGACAGTTCCACCACCGGCTCGTGCGTGAAACCCGCGAGCATCGCGTGTTCCAGGGTCTCGAGTTGATCTCGCAGCGCGGCGTTGATCTGCGGGTTGCCGTGACCGAACAGGTTAACCCACCACGAGCTCACCGCATCGAGATACCGTTTGCCGTCAAAGTCGTAGAGCCAGCAACCGGCGGCGCGTGCCACAGGAATGAGCGGCAGCGACTCGTGCTGCTTCATCTGGGTGCAGGGGTGCCACACGGCAGCGAGGCTGCGTTTTAGCAGCAGACTATTGCGAGTGCTGGTTTGCATTCTGTTTCACAAGTCCGTACAAAGATCGCCAATAAGTGACGTTTTTTCCGCGGGCGGCAACCCGCGCGTGCAGAGACAAAGACAATACAGGAGGCGCGTTTTCCCGCATTGCCGCTTTATCGCCACCGTTGGTCCCTCAGCGACTGCCGTTCGTCGCGGTTCGCGTTCATTCTGTTCCCTGGTAGTCAACATTTGCCTTGCGCTGCCGTTATTAGTAGCAGCAGGCACAAGTATTGCTGTGATTCTGAGTGCGCATCCTGATGGAGGTCAACATGAGTATGCAGTTACTTGAACGCATTGAAGGACAGATCGCCGCCACCGGCTTGCCGCTGGTGGGAATCACGCTGGCCGCGGTGCCGTGTCCCGATACGCCAATTATTCTCACGCTGCACTGGCACGGTTTCATCAAGGAAAAGCTCGCGGATGTCGAGGGCGCGACGCCCGTCGCGTACACGCCGATTCCCAGTTCGGCTTTGCAGGTGAACGAGCGTTGGGACGATCTGGTCACTGTGGATCAGGCAACGCTGGATGCGGCATGGCAAATGGGTGCCTGGGATGTCGCGCGCGCCGAGCGTCCGGGTTGCTTGCGCCCTGGCGCGCGGGCAACCGAGCCGCTGGAGTGCATGCAGGCTTTCGGTGCATTTCCGTACGGGGTCAACGGCCAGCAAATGGTAGTTGCCGACGCACCGGATTCCGACGAGCTGTTGAAGCTCGCGGCGATGAAAGGCTATTTGATGTGGCTGTTCCGGCCGGTAAGCGGCGGTATCTGGGGCGACGTCGCCGCCGACGCCACGCTGTCGCCGGAGGGCCGCCGCGCCGGACCGTGTCCGCTGCACCCGATACCGCCGCGTTGTGCCGGCAAGCGCCAGACGGTTTATCGTTTTGGCGTTCCGGGACCGCGCAGTGAACAATTCTCCGAAGCCGGTTGATGATAGGATAGGTTACTGCTTTAGCGCGGCTGTTGCATCGGGGGATGGCGATGAAAAACTGGATCGTGTCGGCGATGGTGTGTATGGCCGTGCTGCTGGCTGGCTGCGCGAACCCAGTGCCGCCGGAGAAATCCGCGTACGTCGGGCAATGGAACGCGCCGGGCATGAGTTTGCTGATCCTGCAGGACGGCAGCGTGTCCTACAAGCGCATAAAAGGCGGTGTCTCAACCAGCGTCAACGCGCCGCTGAAAAAATTCGAAGGCGATAACTTTGTGGTTGGAATCGGCCTGTGGACTACCACTTTCGTGGTGTCCAAGCCGCCTCGCGAGGCGGCCGGGCGCTGGAAAATGACAGTAGATGGCGTGGAACTGACGAGAACATCTGAAACGCAGTCGGGTCAGCCGGCGCTGTTCATACGATTACAAAAAGTATAATAAAAACAAATAGTTATCATACATACCACGCACTACCGGCCAGCTAACTATCGGCCATTCCTTTGTTTTATTCGTGCCAGCCTATTGAAATTGCTGCAGTACGGCACTATCATTAGCACTCATCGGAGTTGAGTGCTAACAAGGTTTTGGGGCCGGACTATTGGTCTCGCGCCCGTGGTCTCAAGGCTATTCACAGCTACCGCGGCTGCTCCGAAGATTCCGTAACTAATTCAATTGGAGAGAGCTTATGAAAATTCGTCCGTTGCACGACCGTATCATCGTGAAGCGGCTGGAAGAGGAACGCAAAACCGCTTCCGGTATCGTTATTCCTGACACCGCCGCTGAAAAACCCGATCAAGGCGAAGTGAAAGCCATCGGTAAAGGAAAAAGAGGCGAAGACGGCAAAGTGATCCCGCTCGACGTCAAAGTCGGCGACCGTGTGCTCTTCGGCAAATACTCCGGCCAAACCGTCAAAGTTGACGGCGACGAGCTGCTGGTGATGCGCGAAGAAGACATTATGGGCGTGGTCGAGTAATTCGCTTAAGCAAGCCGCTGAAACTAATCAGGAGAAATAATCATGGCAGCAAAAGACGTCAAATTTCATGAAAATGCCCGCCACAAAATCGTGGCCGGCGTGAATGTACTTGCCGATGCGGTCAAAGTGACCCTCGGACCCAAAGGCCGCAACGTGGTGCTCGAGCGCAGCTTCGGCGCTCCCACCGTCACCAAGGACGGTGTGTCGGTTGCGAAAGAAATCGAATTGAAAGACAAGTTTGAAAACATGGGCGCGCAGATGGTGAAAGAAGTCGCTTCCAAGACTTCGGACATCGCCGGCGACGGCACTACTACAGCGACCGTGCTGGCCCAGGCGATTGTGCAGGAAGGCATGAAGTTTGTAGCCGCCGGCATGAACCCGATGGACCTCAAGCGCGGCATCGACAAGGCCGTGATCGCCACCGTTGAAGAACTGAAAAAACTCTCCAAGCCCTGCACCACCAACAAGGAAATCGCGCAAGTCGGTTCCATTTCGGCCAACGCCGACGAATCGATCGGCAAGATCATCGCCGACGCGATGGACAAAGTGGGCAAGGAAGGCGTGATTACCGTTGAAGACGGCAAGAGCCTCGAAAACGAACTCGAAGTGGTTGAAGGCATGCAATTCGACCGCGGCTACCTGTCGCCGTATTTCATCAACAACCCGGAAAAACAGATTGCTGTGCTGGACGATCCGTACGTGCTGCTGCACGACAAGAAGATCTCCAACATTCGCGACCTGCTGCCGCTGCTGGAGCAAGTAGCGAAAGCCGGCAAGCCGCTGCTGATCATCGCCGAAGAAGTTGAAGGCGAAGCACTGGCCACCCTGGTGGTGAACAATCTGCGCGGCATCCTCAAGACCTGCGCGGTGAAAGCCCCCGGTTTCGGTGATCGTCGCAAAGCCATGCTGGAAGACATCGCGATTCTCACTGGCGCCACCGTGATCGCGGAAGAAGTCGGCCTGCAACTGGAAAAAGCCACCCTGAAAGACCTCGGCCGCGCCAAGCGCATCGAGATCGAGAAGGAAAACACCACGCTGATCGACGGCGCCGGCGACAAAGCAGGCATCGAAGGCCGTGTGAAGAACATCCGCACGCAGATCGAAGAAGCGACGTCCGACTACGACAAAGAGAAGCTGCAAGAGCGCGTGGCAAAACTGGCCGGCGGTGTTGCGTTGATCCGTGTCGGCGCCGCGACCGAACTCGAAATGAAAGAGAAGAAAGCGCGTGTCGAAGACGCCCTGCACGCAACCCGTGCAGCAGTGGAAGAAGGCATTGTGGCCGGCGGCGGCGTTGCACTGCTGCGTGCGCGTGGCAATCTGAGCAACAAACTTAAAGGCGACAACAGCGATCAGGATGCCGGTATCAAGATCGTGCTGCGCGCGCTGGAAGAGCCGATGCGCCAGATCGTATCCAACGCGGGCGACGAGCCCTCGGTGGTGCTGAACAAAGTGGTCGAAGGCAAAGGCAATTTCGGCTACAACGCTGCTACCGGCGAGTATGGCGACCTGGTGCAGATGGGCGTGCTGGATCCGACCAAGGTGACACGTGCCGCGTTGCAAAACGCGGCTTCGATCGCTGGCCTGATTCTCACCACCGATGCAATGGTTGCCGAGTCGGCGAAGGAAGAGTCGGGCGGTGGCCACGGTGGTCATGGCCACGGCGGTATGGGCGGTATGGGCGGTATGGATATGTAAGCGCAAAGCACTTACATATCCTGCGGATGGATAATCGAACAGAGGGAACCAGCGGTTCCCTCCGTAACCTCCCCTCCGCATAAAAAAGAAACCCCGCTTTGCGGGGTTTCTTTTTGCCCGTACATTGTTGCGCCCGCATCACCGTTCGCCCTGAGCTTGTCGAAGGGCAAAGCGTCACTTCATTGCGCTCGTTACCTCGACACTGTTTTTAAATCAATGGTTTGCGCTGCAAGCACCGTACGATAAAATAGCGCTCTCCTGTAGTACGGGGCCAAGTAGCTCAGTTGGTAGAGCAGCGGACTGAAAATCCGTGTGTCGGTGGTTCAATTCCGCCCTTGGCCACCAATAATTCAATGACTTACTGATTCACTGTTTGGCGACTGTGCCAAATTCGTGATTATCAGTTCGTCGATGACCTTAGCGCGGTGGGCGAGATGCGCGGGCAACAAGTGCGCATACCGTTTCACCATCGCATACGTTTCCCAGCCCCCCATTTCCTGAATGTCAGTCAACGGCACGCCCTTTTGTGCGAGCCAACTAGCCCATGTGTGGCGCAAGTCATGCCAGCGGAAATTTTCTATACCTGCCCGCCTTAATGCGTTTTGCCACGCCACGGTATAGGCCCGATTAAAAGGCTTGCCATCGTAGGTAAACACCCTTATCGAATGTTTGCCTAGCTGTCGCTGAAGTACCGCGATAGCCGTGTCATTCAGCGAGATGTGGATATCGCGTCCACCTTTCGCCTGATCGCCCGGTATCCATGCTGTGCCGCGCTCCAGATCAACCTGCGTCCATTCCAACTTAACTACGTTGGCTTGGCGAAGGCCGGTAGCCAGAGCAAACAACACCGTTTCGCGCTGATGATCGGGAAGCTCCTTTATTAACGTAGCGGCTTGTTCTGGTGTCAGCCACCGTACGCGCCGCTTGGCTTCTTTATACATCCGGACGGTTGGCGCCTTATCCAACCATTCCCACTCCCTTTCGGCCCTTCGCAATATCGCCCGTATAAGCGCGAGGAAGCGATTAGCACGACTAGGAGAGGCTTGCTGCACTTCTCCTCGGCAATCTTCATCACGATATCCCGCGTAACGTCCAGCAACATCTTTTTGCTGAGATGCTGTTGAAGCCACGCAATCATGCGAACGTCGTCAATATGCGACTTCTTGGCTTAACGTGATGCACGCATGCGCAAAATCACATGCGGTATGACTGACTTAACGTGGTTCAAACAACCTGAACAGCAAACGTGCAGCTACTTCATTCTCATGATCAACTACTGTTTCCAGGCCTCGCGGCCTGACCGGGTTACAGGGGATTTACCGGCTCTGGGCGCTCTTGCGAGCAAAGGGCGATGCGTAACGGGCATCAACCGGGCTGACTCAGCCAGCGAAAATCCGGTGCTGTCCAGTGACGTCCAAAGAAGTACTTTGTTATCCACTGGTTGTGCGAGGAGACAAAAATAATCTTCCTCGCATTTGCCGCTTTGACTTTGCGCCAGAAAAAAAGTTTCAATGACATATGCTGCATGGGTAAAATTTTTCAGCGAGGATTTACTTGCTGTGTCAAATATCGCAAGGGTGTTCAGGCCCTGAACAGCGTAGTGACGGAATTTGCTGCGCCAACACATTCCGCACGATGGATCGTCGTTCGTCAGGCATGAACTGTTCGCACTGTGAACACCCCGAGTGCTCGATGCGTCACTAATCTGCCTCGCCGCGTATTGGAACTGTCGCCCGTGGCGATGGACTACCCATTTCGCTCAAGGTTGCTATCCGCTGACGGATTCCCGCACGCTCTCCGCATGATAGTTAACGGAGAGTGGGGTGACGAGATTTACTGCGCCAGCGTGCTGCGACCTGTAGTGATTGGCGCCAACCGGTTCATAAGTTGACTTCAAGTTCCGTCGTGTCGTATGGCAAGTCGCATTACTCCTGCATCTGGCTAAGATATGCGGCGCGTGCTAAGACTGTTGTCAGAATGCGATCGATAGTTGTACGCTCGTTGAATTCCCATTGGATTTGGTCGGCGAGTTGCTGGGCTGCATTGGGCGCGGCGTTTGCCAAGGTCTTCATCTGTTGCCATAGAATGCGTGGGTTTGCGCCTGAGACTTTGGCCAGATCGCCCCAGTGGTGCTTTTTGATCCATTCCGGCCGGTTTTCACCGCCGATTCTTAGTGCAAACTTATCGGTTAGCTTGCTGTATATGGTTGTTGAAAGCAGGTCATAGAATGGAGCAAGCTTTCCACCATCTTGCGTAATAAGTAGTGACAGATTCTTCGCGTGGGCGTCGGCGTTGCCGATGACAAAGTTGAAAATAACCCAGCCTATCAGGCTCTGGCGATCCTTTGCAGGCTGCGAGCTAAAACGTGTGATGACTTCAAAGCAGGTGGAAAGACTGGGTCCGCCTTCGTGCTCGTATTTCTTGTGTGAAGGAAAATTCAGCGCCTGGCAAAAGTCGATTTGATGGTGCCTGTGTAGTGCGCCATCAGCATCGATGAATCGGTCATAACGTTTAATGAGATAGAGCGGCCGGTTTTTTCGCAGGAGTTCCGACTCAGGTACGGTAAGCCCGAGGGCGCTGGCAAGCCGCATACAGAAATGTTCATTTGCCGTCATGTGCTCGAAGTCGAGAGCGCCGGGCTTCAGGATGTGGGAGCTTGCAGCACCGCCTTTGGGAAGGGCTAGCTGTTTATCGACGTAATAGACGGGCAATTTATTCTGGGCGCCGGCGAGTGAGAGCCGAATTTCATCGTCGACTACGAGCAGGGGGCGCTGTTGCATTGCAGACAAGTCCTCTTGCAATCGTTGATCGCTCAAGGGTTCGTAATCGGCGTTTCGCGGGGGTGTAGCGCCTATTGGCCAAAGTGAAACGGCGCCAGCGCAATCACCGCCGATTTCTCCCAGCAGACCGAACGCGTTGCGTTCGGACACACGTTTCAACTTTGCGATAACGGCGCGGATTTCTCCCTCTGGCAGCAGATTTTCAAAAAAAGGTCTGGTGATGTTGTCCGGGTAAGCATCTGGCGTAGGCGGCATCGTTACCGACAGAGGTATGAAATTTCCTGCTGCGATCCAGGATTTCTCGTAGGCAAACGAAAGCTTGCCGCGATCCTCTGTCAACTGGCCAGCAAGACTATCGCCCAGATAGACATCAAGTGCTTCGGCCATTTTGGATCCAGAAAGGTTGTTTTCGGGCAACGGCCAGCGCGAGCCCCAGTCCGGCTATGACCTTGAGCACAGAACCCAAGCGGACGGTTTCCTTGCCATTTTCCAGGTCGGAAAGAAAGCGTACGCCGACACCGCAGAGCAAGGCTGCATCGGCCTGCTGCAGGTTCATAGTTTTGCGGGCATTGCGAATATAGAGCCCTAAGTCCTTGGTCGTTGCAACGCCGGTCACAGAGTTTTCTGGGCTAGCCATATTTTGTACCGCATTTAGATTCCCGAACGGGAATATTGATGAGGTGTATGGATATTGTCAAGTTATATATTCCCGAACGGGATTATAGGTATTATTTTACGGATTCCATAACCATAAAACCCCGATCGGAAATACAGAGGGAGAAGTGGTTGCATGAGTTGACACCGGCGCACTGGAGTGCGCTCCGCAAAGAGGCTTTAGACAGGCTCGAGGCTCGAAAAAAGTTGCGCTGATGGCAAAGGATTACCAGCGCGCAGCAGTAGGAGAAACTTTGCTTCGGCTGGTGATTCAGCCGGTCTGAATAGCGACTACTTCCGGGGCTGCTGATGGACCGATTGAGTCTGTGTTCTCATCAAGTCGAAGTTTAAATTTGCGGCCACCGTGTGCATGTGAATAAACGAGAGGATTGTTGGTTGCTTCATTTGCGAAAAAGATAGCCGTTTGTGCCGAACCGTACTCGGGTTCAACCGGGTCGTGCAGATTGCACTCATCGTATTTCGACGGGTCGGCCAACACATCCGCCACCGTTCGGCATCCGTGTTCGGCGAATATCAATACGTCATCGCCGATAAGGGTGTCGGCAAAGCGAGACTCAATCATCCGGTGTGCGCGCTGTTCGTTCATGCCGCTCGCGACGAGGCGCTGGACTTCACTACGAAGGTACTCGCGTCGGACGCGGTCCGCTTCGGGCGCAGAAGTGCGCTTTGCCTCATCCAGCAGGCGCATGTATTTCGTTGTTTCCTTTGGCGAGAGCGTATGTATAGCCTTGGTTCGCACGTATCCGCCCGCGACAGTGGAAGGAGCAGGGCGACGCTGTTCCATGCCGTCTTCACAATGCGCCCCGCCAGCAAAAAGCGGCTGCTGCGCCTCCATGACCTTACTGTCGAAGATGGTTCGTGCTAACAAGATCCCCGAACGAGTTATATAGATATGGCCGTACCCGTTCAGCCACAGTCGACGGAAGAGCGCCTCGCTGAACCGCGGTACGTCTTCAGCATCTTCCACCGCGAATGCTGTGTGATGGCCCTTTGAACCGCTATACTCGGCTCCGTCGGGCAGGTAGATGTAGCTGCTGGAGCTGACGTACCCAACGTGCGCTGCTCCGACGAATGCATCCGGGAACAATTTCTCCATGAGCCGCCAGAGATCGTTCGATTTATCGCATGCGTATGCGGCGCGCGGATTCGGATCGTAGTCGAAAGTAATGACCGCCGGCACCTTTGCCTCAAAGTGCATTACTTCTGCACCACGGTGAACAGCGCCGTCCTGCATACGATTTTTTAAGGTAAGCGGTACATTCTTGCCGATGTAGGTATTTGTGGGTAATGCGTACTGGCATGGACCCCCGTCATGTGCGAGCTTTGCGTAATTGCCGAGTGTGGAATCGATGGTCGTAACGGTACAGCCCTTCGGAATTTTCCCTCCGGCTTCTTTGATAACTCTGCCGTCGATGAGGCGGTAACGCTTTACAAGTACATTTGAAGGATGACGCACGAGGTTAAATCGAACTTGTGGTGTGCCATCCTCAGTTGTGGATTGCAAATGGAATGTAGTGGAACATGCCGTGCCCTCCCCAGTTGTATTGCCGGTTTCGTATTTCATATTATTCTCGTCCTTGAAGCGCTACGCGTGCTGAGCGCTCCCGCACCCAAATTTGCGTTATTTGACCTTGAGGGGGATTGTTTTCACCTTGGCCACCAAAATTCAATTACTAATGGATTGATCATCTGGTGGCGGTGCCATATTTGTGTTTATCAGTTGGTCAATCACATTGGTCCAATCGGCCATATGCGCTGGCAGCAAATGTGAATATCGCTTCGCAATCCTGTGCAAGTTTCCCACGCCCACCCATCTCCCGAATGTCGCTCAGCGGTACACCCTTTTGTGCGAACAAACTTGCCCATATATGGAAAGATGATACCAACGGAAATTTTCAATGCTACCCGCTTTAGTGCCTTCTGCCATACCACTCATAAGGTGGGCTTTTTGCTATGATATCTGTCCTAAGTAATTGAAAAAGTGTCGGAAAGAGCTTGACGATGAACTTCCCACAGATTACAGTTTACAAAATTAAATAGTATTTGTAAAGTTTGTAAACTACGGAGGTATTCATGGTCGGGGCGCGAATCAATCAAGCACGGAAAGCTGCCGGACTTTCGTTACGCGCATTGGCCGAAAAAGCTGACATTTCAGCCATGGCTATTTCGAAGTATGAAACCGGAAAATCAACACCTTCTTCCGGTGTTTTGTTGTCGTTGGCCAAAGCACTCAATGTCCGTACGGAGTACTTTTTTCGGCCTGTCAAAGTCGAGCTGACGGAAGTTGAATATCGCAAACATTCCAAACTTCCTGCGAAAGTGCTGCAACAAATCGAGGGCGATGTTTTAGAGCAAATCGAGCGCTTTTTGGAATTGGAGCGGTACTTTCCTAATGGACCGCTGCAAGAATTCAAGTTGCCTGAAAATTTGCCTGCCATGATTTCAAATTATGCAGAGATCGGGGAACTTGCAGCTAAGTTGCGCCAATATTGGAATCTCGGCGTCGATCCGATACCCGTGCTGACAGACATGCTCGAGGAGCGTGGCGTCAAGATTTTCCAGTCCCAAGCATTCCATGGCGATGCATTTGACGGCATGGCGGCATTGGTCAACGCCATTCCAGTGATTGTGGTAGGTAGCGGCTGGCCAGGAGATCGACAGCGATTCACGCTTGCCCACGAACTCGGACATCTGATGCTTAAAGGGCGGCTTGATCCGGACCTTGAAGAAGAAAAGGCCGCAAATCGTTTCGCCGGCGCATTTTTAGTCCCAGATTCTGAAGTCCGCAAAGAACTGGGTGAACGCCGTACCTGGCTTGAGCCTAAGGAACTTGCAGTCTTGAAGAAAGCATACGGGTTGAGCATGGGAGGCTGGATGCATCGCGCGAACGATTTGGGGATTCTCACCGATGCGCATTACCTTGCGATGGTCAAATTTTTCCGTGCACGCGGCTGGCACAAAAAAGAGCCGGGAGAGCAGTTTCCACCCGAGCAACCTCAACTGTTCGAGCAATTGGTCTTCCATGCACTGGCGGAAGATCTCATTAGCGAATCGAAAGCGGCCGAACTGCTACGCTTATCGTTAGTCAATTTCCACGCTATGCGAAATATGGATCATGCCCGGACAGCTGCTGGTCAGTGATGCCAATATACTGAATGATATGGACGCTGGCGGGCATCTCAATGGGATGCTCAAGCTCGACTACAGCTTTGCTGTCCCTGACGTTCTGTTTGAAGAAGAACTAAAAGCACAGCATCCGGAATTGCCTGGCCTCGGTTTAAAGTCACTGGCACTTCACGAGGAGGCGGTAAAGTATGCGGAAGAGCTTTCCGTCAAATACGAAAAGAGCGGCGCAAGCCGCAATGATTTACTCGCGTTGGCGCTTGCCAGCCAGGAGAAATGCCCCTTGCTGACCGGCGATTCGCGTCTTAGGAAGGTCTGTGAAGACCAGAAAATGGATGCACATGGGACGATTTGGTTGGTCGGACAAATGATCAAGCAGAAAGTTATCGGAATCGCCGCCGCCCGCAGCGCCTATCGCGCAATGCGCGACGCACGCCGGCGTTTACCGTGGGATGAGGTAGAAAAACAACTGGAATCGTTCCGTAAGTAAGTTCGTGAAGATCGCGTCACATTGGTCGAGGACTGGCTAACAATATCTAATATGCCTCGAATCCCATACCGGGGTGGTGTGCAAAGTGGAACGCATAAGAATATCGGGTAAGGATCTCGGTGCGCTCGCGCTGGACATGTCTTGCCTGCGCTGTTTTTGGGTAAGCCACAAGGCGCCGGCGGGACTGCCGTACCAGATTTTCCCGGGTATTTTTAGCGCGATCGATTCCTACACCAAGAAAATTGTGCACGGCTGGTTCGATCGCAATGGCGCTGCACCGACGTGGCTGGGTGAACTCGGGTGCTTCGGGCCTACATCGATCCACCGCATTTTTCGAAGTTTCAGCTGATCTAGGTTTAAATACATAGTATTGGTTTGAAAATAGCAGGAATGGCACGTTCAATAGGTAATTTGGATGAAAAAATAAGGATTTCTTTAATATTTAGGTAAATTTTATTTTTTATGACAAAATATAGGTGTTTTTCCATTTAAGCTAGGCGTTTTTACAGATGCCACTCCCAGACCGTCATGTTGGCTACAACGCGCTGATTTCCCGCTTCGGGTTATTTTGCGTGGAGGATCGCGCTTCCAGTTTTATTGCCAAACGGCTGAGCGTGATTGATCGTACGGAGCGCGCCGACGGTTCAGTCATTGTGCGCTACCCCGGCAAGTACGACTTTGACGATACCTTGTCAGGTCACCTGGAGTTCTGCCTCAAGTACGAAGGCGTGAATTTGTCAGTACTTGCAGCGTTATTTGAACAGCGCGGTGCCGATGAACTTCAGGCTTGGCTCGACAGCAAGCCGGGGTCGCGCTATGCACGTGTATGCGGACATCTTTATGAGTGGCTCACCGGAAAGGCGCTCCGCTACAAGTTGCCTCCCGGCACTGATGCCGTCCCTGTGCTCGATGAAAAACGCTATTTCACTGCGCCTGCCCAGCGCAACAGGCGCTTTGCAGTTCTTGATAATTTGCCTGGCACCGCTGCTTTCTGCCCTCTCGTACGTCGCACGCCGGCTTTACGCGCCTGGATCGAGAAAGACTTGGGAGCAAGAATCGCGCATGTACTCGCCACACTCGAACCGGGGCTACTGGAGCGGGCTGTCAATTATCTGTACCTTGCCGAAACACGTTCCTCCTTTGCGATAGAAAAAGACGTTCCCGATTCACAAAGAGCCGAGCGTTTCCGTCGCTTGCTGGAACGCGCCGGCGAAGATATGCCGCTCGAAGAGGAAACCTTTGTTGAGTGGCAAAACGTAATCGTGCCGAGACTGCGTGCCGAAGCGTCGTTTCGACAAAAACAAAACTGGTTGTCGCGCTCCGGGCGATCCGCCCACGGCGCGGACTACATTCCGCCGGATCCCGCTGAAGTGTCTGGCATGATGAAAGGTGTTGTCAAAGTGGGAGAATTCGTCAAGTACAATGCTTATCCTGTCGCTCTGGCCGCAGCATGCGCATCGTACGGATTCGTTTTTGTGCATCCATTCCTCGATGGCAATGGCCGGCTACACCGTTTCTTACTGCACCACCTTTTGCGGCTGGGAGGCTTTACGCCTCCCGGCGCCGTTGTTCCTGTGTCCGCAGCCATGGAGCAGGATATCGCGCGCTATGCCGAGGTACTCAAGCACTACTCCGCTCAACGCACCGCTATGCTCGATTACCGTCTCGACTCGGACGCAAATTTTATCGACGTTAAGAAGCGGCCCTCACACTTGTACGCGTTTTTCGATGCTACCGAGCTGTGCGAATTCACCTTTGCTTGCCTAGAACGTGCCATCGACCGGGATCTGGCCGACGAGCTTGCGTACCTGCGCGCCTATGACAGCGCACATCATTCACTCACGCGATGGCTCGACGCGCCGCAGCCCGAGCTGGAAAAACTGATCCGTTATATCGCGCAAAACAACGGGCGACTTTCCAAGAATAAGCGCGGACAGTTTCCTCTCATTGGAGACGACGATGTTGCGCGCGCAGAAACACAAGTCAGCGAAGCGTTTGCCGCATTCTGGAAGCGCTCGCGCCCGAACAAGGCAAACGATGCACCGTCCCGCACTGTATAGTTTGACGATGGGCGACTTGATACCTATAGACGCGATTGCACAAGGCTGACGCAGAAAAGCAAACGTAGCTAAAAGGTAACTTTTTCGGCGATTCGCTACGTTTGTCGGCGAGCGTAAGTGATTGAAGGCAGGCCAATTATTGCTGTTTAACCGTTTAAAAATCCCCCGTTATTCTGTAAGTCTTTAACTATATCGAAAACGTAGGGGAAACGTAGGAAAAACGTAGTGAGCTTCACCCGAAATTTCGTCTTCCAGGAGTTGAGGTTAAACTTAACTGACTGGAAGGAGAAAAGATGTTCAAGATACCGAAGCAGGCATACACCGCTGAGTTTAAGGAATTGGCGGTCAAGCGGGTTACTGACGGGCAAGTGATAGGGGCGGTAGCACGGGAATTAGGATTGGTCGACCAGACGCTGCGTAACTGGGTCAAGGCGGCCAAGCGCGGCAAGCTCAATACGCCGGGAGGCAAGGCGATCACACCGGAGCAGATGGAGTTGTCACGCGTACGTGCCGAGAATGCGCGCCTGCGGATGGAGAACGAAATCCTAAAAAAAGCGACGGCGTATTTCGCGAAAGATGTGCTGTGAATTACGCCTGGATCGATGCGCACCGGAAAGCCTATCCGCTGCCGGCGGTTTGTGAAACTCTGACGGTCAGCATCAGCGGCTACCGGGCGTGGAAGCGCGGTGGCAGCCCCCAGCGCAAGCGACTTACCGATGCCCAGATGCTCGCCCTGATTCAGGCCATCCACAAGGCGCTCAAAGGCGCCTACGGCTCGCCGCGGATGGTGCGGGAACTGCGGGCTCGTGGATACCCGGCCAGCAAGCCGCGCGTCGAGCGGCTGATGCGTGAGAACGGCATTCGGGGGCGGCACAAGCGACGCTATAAAGCCACCACGGACTCCAACCACCGGCTTCCCGTGGCGGCGAACTTGCTGGATCGGAACTTCAGCCCGGCAGCGCCTAATCAGGCATGGTCGGCAGACATCACCTACATCTGGACGGACGAAGGCTGGCTGTATCTGGCAATCGTGCTCGATCTGTTTAACCGCGAGATCGTCGGCTGGTCGATCAAGCCGAGGATGACGTCGGACATTGTGATGGATGCGCTGACGATGGCGTGGTTCCGCAGGCAACCGTCTGCGGGGTTGATTCACCATTCGGATCGAGGCAGTCAATACGCGAGCCACGCGTTCCGGGGCAAGCTCGCCGCATACGGCATGGTGTGCTCGATGAGCCGCAAGGGCAACTGCTGGGTCAATGCGCCTGCGGAGAGTTTCTTTAATAGCTTGAAGAACGAACGGGTTCATGGCGCTCGCTATGCGACGCGACAGGAAGCCATCGCCGATCTGTTCGATTACATTGAAGTGTTTTACAACCGCAGTCGCCGCCACTCCACGCTCGGCTACTATTCGCCGGTTCAGTTCCTGCAGGACTGGATCACGAATCAGCATGAGCGCAAAATGGCGGCTTGATGCCACACCCTTGGAAGACGAAAAACAGAGGGAAGGTCACTCACGTGTGATAACAAATGCATGTAGAACTGCATGGTCATTGACCGTAGGCAAAACGTAGAACTCTCAACGAACCTCAGCAAGGCTTTACGAGTGAGAGCGGGTCGTGAACACTGCTGTCAATGGGTTGAATAACAACTGAACGGGACATCGCGAGGTCGTAGCGGGCGTGAAGAAATGAGCCCTTGCGCCGGAGCTATTCGCCAACGGCCGCGTTCGACGCCGTACTCGCAGTTTGTCCGCGAACTAGTGGTGATCGTCGATCAGACCGCGCCGCGCAGCAGTCTCGCGCCGCTCGATCTTGCCTCTCGGGTACGGCACTGAGTATTGGTGCCTGCAGGCGAGTACCAACGGCATATGATGGCATTTATTGCCATTTTTACTACGGTGAGAGGCTTAAGGAGGCAGCCGTAATCCGTGCGTCAGTGGTTCAATTCCACCCCACCAATCATTTCCATCGCCCGCACTCATCCAACGCGTTGGCATCAACTGAAAGTACCGTTAGATCCTTTCTTGCTTCCCGCGCGGGAAAATGCGCATGCCTACGCGTTAGTTAATCGTACTTTCAAGCAGTAACAGGCTGTAAAGAAAGTGTAAATAGCCTCCATCGCAGGTAGAATTCCCACCAGCGGGAGGATAAAGTTCCGAGTCGGGCAAACGCTTACCGCTGGGCACAGGCGCTTGTTCCGCTGGACATAACACCACATGTCGTCACCTGCAAACCAGGGCACTTCTCCGGGCAATCCGCCTGAGCGGCGGAATGTGGAGATTTTTCGCGCGGACGAAATGGCGCTCATTCAGAGCGTCAGCGCCTATGGCCTGATCGCGAATGCTGCGGCGGCGATACTGGTGTCGTTTGCGCTGTGGCGCACCGCCGGTGCCATGCATGTGCTGATCTGGCTGGCGTGCATGTTAAGCGCGATTGCCTTCCGCTACCTGCTGCATCGCGCTTACGGCCGCGCGCAGGACAGTTTCAAGGAGGACTCGAATTGGGGAGGCATTGTCGCCGGCAGCAATTTCCTGATCGGCTGCGCCTGGGGCTGGATCGCATTTGCGTTTTTCAGCGCCTACAATCCGCCGCATAACATCGCGTTGCTGGCCGCGCTGGCTGTGGCGGCGGTCTCCGCACAAACGATTTCACCGTCGCGCGAATCGCTAACTGCGCTGCTGGGGCCGGCGCTGCTGCCGTTGATGGTCAGGTTGATGGTGATTGATCCCGTGGGATTCGCGGCGCCGGCATTGTTGATATTCGCGTTGCTGCTGACGGTGTGGTTTAGCCTGAATCGCTATCGCGCGCGTCTGGCGGCGAGCATAGAGCACTTTGAGCGGCGAAGCGCGTCGGATGCGGCGATGATCCGCGGCGCAGAAACCGCAAATCGCTTGTTTGCTCAGGTGGTGACGGAACGCGAGCGCGCCGAGGCGGAACTGAAGGTCGCAAAGCAGGCGGCGGACGATGCCAATCAGGCCAAGGGCGAATTTCTTGCGTATACCAGCCATGAGATCAGAACACCGCTGAACGCGATTATCGGATTCTCGGATGTGTTGATGACTTCGCCGCTGAACAGCACGCAACACGATTATTCGCGGCGGATCAAGAATGCCGGTACGCGCCTGCTGACCTTGATCAACGATTTGCTGGATTTGTCGAAGATAGAAGCCGGCAAACTCAACATCGAGTACGCGGATTTTGAATTGCGCCAAACCCTGGATGAAGTGGTGCAGGAACAGGCCGTGAAGGCGCGCGAGAAGCAAATCACGCTGGAACTGACGATAGATGACGATGTGCCGGATGCGCTGATTGGGGATTCGCTAAGGCTGCGTCAGATCGTGCTCAATCTGATCGGTAATGCGATCAAGTTCACGCCCACACAAGGCAAAGTCACCACACGCGCGCAAGTGGTCGGCCATGAGGGCGACCGGCCGCGCGTGCGTTTTTCGGTGACCGACACAGGGATAGGCATTCCTGCGGACAAGGTGGGTGCGTTGTTTGAGCGCTATGCCCAGGCCGATGCCAGCACCGCGCGCAAGTACGGCGGCACCGGCCTCGGTTTATCCATCTGCAAATCGCTGGTGGAGTTGATGGAGGGCAACATCGGCGTCACCAGCGAGGTGGGCCAGGGCTCGGTGTTCTCGTTTGAATTGCCGTTCAAGGTGCAGGCGGCCGCGGCAAAGATGGCGAGCGACGTTAAATCCACGCCAGCGCAAGCTGCCGCCGACGTCCAAGGCATGCGTGTATTGGTCGCGGAAGATAATGAACATAATCAATTGCTTATAGAGCTTCTGTTGAAAAAGCAGGGTGTCGAACCCGTGATGGTGAACAATGGTGCGGAAGCGGTTGAAAACCTGAGGCAGAATAGCTATGACCTGATATTTATGGATCTTGAAATGCCGGTGATGGGTGGTTTCGAGGCGGTAGCGGCGATACGCGAAGATGAAAAGAAAACAGGAAAACGCATGTCGATAGTCGCGCTGTCCGCGCATCCGCCGGAGGAGCAACGCGAGCCCTGCATTGCCGCGGGCATGGATGATTTTCTGATGAAACCCATCGATGTAAAGGCATTGCACACCTTGCTGCGCCGGTTCGCGCCGGTTCGCGCGGTTTCGGGGCAGGCCACATGAGTCTCATGGATTTCGAATGTCCGCAGTGCCGGAAATTCCTGTTGTAACGGCATCATGAAGGAACAAGTCCCGGTCGAAAAACTCGCGCTCGGCATGTTTGTGGCCGAGCTCGATCGTCCGTGGCTGGAAACGACGTTCCTGATTCAGGGATTCGTGATCGAGTCGCAGGAACAGATCGCGGAATTCCAGCGTTGCTGCAAGCACGTGTTTGTGGAGCGCGCGCTGTCGCTGGGCGATCAGTTTCAGCCGGATGTGGTCGAAAAAACCGTAGTTCAGCGCAAGCGCGCCGACCCTCACGTTCACATCTACGATGACAAGAAAGAGGCGCCGGAGCAGCCAAGGGAAAGCCTGTTCGGAACCATAGGGCAGATATTCAAGTCCGCGTTTTCGTCTGAATCGCGCACGGAGGAATCCGCGCCGGCAACACCCGCGCAACCTGCGCGGCCACGCGATCCGCTGGTCATCATTCACGAGGACAAGCCGGAAAAGCCCAAGCCAAAGCCCCGCTCCGAACCGGACCGCCGCGAGAAAGGGATCAGCAACGAAGAGCGTGCTTACCTTGAGCGCGCGACAGATCCCGCGGCAACGGTGAAGATCTACACTGAAAAAGAGATTTCCGCGAGCGGCGGATTCCTGACTCGGCTGTCGCGGTTGTTCGGCATGAGCGCCGAAGACAAGCAGTACGGCTACCAGGGCAAAAAGACGGTCGAAGAACCGGTGTACGCGGATCAGACCCTGATCGAGGAAGAGCTTCCGATGGCGAAGGAGGCTCATGAAAAAGTGCAGGTCGTCGTGCAGGAGGTCATCGACGACCTCAACAAGAATAAACCGCTGGAGCTGGAAAAAGTTGGTGACGCCGTGGGCTGGATGGTCGAATCCGTGGTGCGCAACCCGGACGGCATGATCTGGCTGGCGCGGCTGAAAAGTGTCGATGCCTATACCTATGATCATGGTTTGAATACCGCGATTTACCTGATCGCGTTTGGCCGCCACCTGGGCCTTCCCGAAGACCAACTGCAAGTGATCGGAACCGTGGGTCTGATGCAGGATGTCGGCAAGATAAAACTCCCGAAAGCATTATTGGACAAGCGCGAAAAACTGTCCGCGCCGGAACTCAAAATATTCCAGAGCCACGTCGGCCATAGTCTCGACATCCTGCGTGGTTCCAAAGAGGCCACCGAGGTGCTTATACGCGCGGTGTCCGAGCATCACGAGCGTTACGACGGCAGCGGCTATCCCAGGGGAATAGTCGGAGAACAGATTTCCAGGCTCGGCGCGATGGCCGGGTTGGTGGATAGCTACACGGCCATGATCAGCGCTCGTCCGTATTCGCCTCCGATATCGGTGCAGCAGGCGCTGCACGACCTGTACGCGGCACGTAACCAGGCATTCAAATCGGAATTGGTGGAGGAATTCATTCAGTGCGTGGGCGTATTCCCCGTTGGCAGTCTGGTGGAACTGAATACGTCCGAGGTCGCGGTGGTGGTTTCCCAAAACCGGTCGAGACGCCTGAAGCCGCGCGTCATGCTGGTGCTGGATGCGAATCGGCAGTCATTTGCGGCGGCGAAGATGCTGGAGTTGATCTACGATCCGCCGACGCCATCAGGCGAGCCGTACCGCATCGTGCGCGGGCTGCAAGCGGGTTTGTATGACTACGATCCCAAGCAAACGCTCGATGTGCTGATGGAGTCGAAGTAGTTCTGCAGCGCGCGAGAGTACTACGCGATCACGGCGCGCCCGGTTGTTTTCCGGCGTCCAAGCTGAGCGAAGTGGTGATTTCCGAGGGCTTGTCCGCGCTCACCGTCGCCACGGGTTTGGCAGCAACGCGCGACGCATCCAGGCCGGCGGCTTTATTCATGAAACTCACTATGGCGCCGCTGCGTTGCCTGGCCAGATCCGGCAGCGCTGTGGCCGGCAACGGCTGAAGTTCCGCCGCGCGCTTGAACAGGGCTTCGTAGAATTCGCGATCAGGACTGCCTCTGCCGATTAGCGCCAGCGCGGGATTGACGCGCTTGGCTTCCTTGCCAGAGGCTTTTTCGTAATCGGTTTTGAACTTGTCGATGCTGTCCTTGCCGGCGCGCTCTTCCAGCAGCGCCTCGATCGCGCGCTGGGTTTTCGCATTGTCAAAATTGACCAGCGCGGGATCGTCCGCGCCCGCGAGCTTGATGTCCTGACGCTCGGCCAGCGTGCGCCGTGCCGCTGCGATGCGCAGTGCCGCGCCGTCATGGCGCGGGTCGTAGCGCCCCTCGACCATCAAGCGCAACTGGGGTCGCTGCTTGAGCACGCCGGCCACGCGCGTGAGCTTTTCGCGTTCCGGCGGCGCCAGTTGCGCGCGGCCCGCCTCAAAGCCGATGGCATCCGCTTTTTCGGCGCTGCCGCCGAACAGCGATGCCAGCGCGCGGAAAGGCGCGGTGACGATATTGGTCAGCACCGTGCGTATGGCCTGCCACACCAGATGACCATAGGCAAATTCCGGGTTGTCCACGTTGCCGCGTACCGGCACCGACAGATCAATTTTGCCGCTGGAATCGGTGAGCAGCGCGATCGCAAGATCCAGCGGCAGATTGACCGCGGTCGGACTTTCCACGCGCTCGCCCAGCGTGAATTGTTCCAGCAATACCTTGTTTTCGCCCAGCAACTGGCTGTTGATGAGCTTGTATTGAAGGTCAAGCGACAGTTTGCCGCTGGCGATGCGGCGACCCGCAAACGTTGCGCTGTACGGTGATAACGGCGACATGGCGACATTGCGGAACGATACGGTGATGTCGGTATACGCCTTGGGCTCGGACAGGTTGATGGTGCCGTTAACCTGCGCCTGGCCGAATTCATCCACGCGGCCTTCCAGTTTTAGCCCGGCACGCGTGCCCTGCTGCGTTGATAGACCGGTTACCGTGCCCGTAAACTCCCGAATCAATGCAGCGAAAGGCAGCACCAGGCTTTGGTCGGCAAAATCCAGTTCGCCGTTGGCGACATGGATGCGCTCGACATTCACGATGAACGGTGGATCGTTGGCGGCCTGAGGGGCTGGGGCCGGGCCCTTGTTCGTTGTGTCGGTTGGCGCCGCACTTGAGGCGCGCATCACGCCGGCGAAATTGGTGCTGCGGTCTTTGGTGATGGCGATTTTTCCACTGGGCGCCGATAGACGCACGTCCTCAACGCGCGCAAGTTTGTTGGCACTGTCGATCTGTATGCCTTCGGCAAGCAGCCCTTTCCACGCCACCAGTCGCTCACCGTTGTTTTCCTGATCAAGCCGGAAGTCGTCGAGGCCGGCATTGCCGGTGTAACGCACACCCGCGTTTTTGCCTTGCCCGTTCCAGTCCAGTTGGCCAGTGGCATGCGCTGCGCCCGACGCGAGCTTAAGTGTCGTGTGTTTTGCCACCATGGCAGCCAGTGGTGCGAGTGCGAGGTTGCGCGCTTCGAGCTTCAGCGTTGCGCGTTGCTGTTCGGGCGAGGCGCTGCCCTGAGCGCGCAGCGTGCCGCCTTGCCTGATCTGCAGCGACGCGTCGAAGGGTATTGCGGCCTTGGCTGCGCTGCTCACGTTCTTTGCCAGCACGCGAATCGCCTGAAGATCCAGCGCCAGCGCAGGCTCCATGCCGCGATCCTGGAACGATACCGCGCCATCGGTCAGCTCAATAGTGCGAATTTCCGCCGTCACCGAGGAAGGTTCGGCGGGCTTCACCTGCTTGCGTGCGAAGGCGGTTGCAAGGTTGATGGTGCCACTCGCATCGCGGACAATTGCCGTGACGGGTTTGCCGAGCTTGATGGCGTCGGCGGAGAATTTTTTCTGAGTGAGATCAAATGTACCGCCGGACAAACTTGCCGCAGCCAGCGTCATCAGACTGTCTTTGGCACCCGCCTCGGAAACGCGGATATCCTCCACATCAACCGCGATGTTTTGGATGCTGGCGGCTGTTTCCGTGCCTGTCGTAACCTTGATGGCGGCGCGCAAGCCCGCGCGAGCAATGTCTGCCGCAATAGGCCGAACGAAACCCTGATCGAGAACGCGCAGCCTCACATCGCTGATGTCGATCGCATCGATGGCCGCTTGCCACGGCGCGCCGCCCGCGGGTTTGCTGTCAGCAGTCGCAACAGCAGTAGGCGTTGGCGCATTGCGCGGTGGCGGCGTCAGTTGCGCCCAACTGGTTTTTCCGTCGGCGTCGATAACCGTACTGGCAACCACTTTGCGCAGCGTGAAGTCGGCAAACTGAACCTTTCGTTGCGCAAAGTTAAACGTGCCGCCGGTCAAGGCCGCTTCGCCGGCGGTGAGCGCAGGCTCGGCCGCGCCTTGTTGGCGCACACTGATCTCGCTGATCTTTATTGCCATGTTGCTGGCAGATGCACTGAGCCTGTTCTCCGCATAACGGGTGTTGTACTGCAGGGACAGTTCCGCGCTGCCGCCGGGTTCTTCGATCAGCAATTTGTCCTGCACGAACTGCCATACTGTCGCGAGCTTCAGGTTTTTCAGCTGAATCCGTCCAGCCGAAGCGATAGGTGCCAGCGACACCGAGCCACGCCATCCCAGCGTGCCGCCGGCGGGTAGCCGCGCGGACAGCGTGTATTCGCCGCGCTGATCGGGCAGTGTTGAGAGATCATGCAATTCAAACTCAATCGGCTCAAGCCGTGCCGTCGCCGGTTTGCCAAACCCCCTGTCGGTGAAATTGACGCGGCCCTGTTTAAGCGCGACTTTTTCCAGCAGCAAACGCGGCAACACAGATGATCTTTCCGTTTTGGTTGCCGTGCTCGCCGGTGCGAGCTTCGCGATATTCAGCGCGTCATTCGCGTCAATCTCCAGATTCAGTCGCGGACGTTCGAGCGTGATTTCGGCGAAAGTCCACGCGCGCTGGAACACACTGCTCGCCTCAAAATCGACGAACAATCTGTCAAATGCAATCGCCGGTTGCTTGCCGCCCGATTCCGTCACTGCGACATTGCGTACGTCGACGGTGAACTTGAACGGATTGATGCTGATATCGCCGACCGTGCCGGTGGCATTCAGTTGGGTCTTGAGATATTGCGGCATCTCGCGCTGTATCCACCACGGCGCAACCACAAAACCGCCCAGCGCATAGAGTCCGATCGCGCCGAGCACCAGTAGAAACGGCAACGACAACAACCGCCTGCGAACGCGCCTCATGGTGCGGACATTCTACAGCGCCGCGTTATTTTTTGTCGGCTTCCAGTATCGCGAAGCCGGCCTGCAGCGCTTTTTCGATGCGCGCTTTTTCCTGCGCGATGGATTCGTCGGTCCATGGCCAGAAACCGTGCCTGGCTTTCATGCCGACGTGGCCGCGCTCGACCATTTCTTTGAAGAACGGGGGCGGCGTTGTTTCGTTGTGCAACTGCGGGTAGAGCGAGGTCGCGACTGCGAAATTGGTGTCCCACCCGGACATTTCTTTCTGCAGAAAGGGCCCGCAGGCGACGAATCGAAAGCCGAAGCCGTAGCGCACCGCAGTGTCGATACCCTCTGCAGTGGTAACACCATCGTGAATCATCCACATCGCTTCGCGCATCAGCGCCTGCTGCAGGCGGTTGCCGACAAAGCCGGGCACATCCTTGTTGACGCGTATCGGCGCCTTGCCGACGTCTTTCATGATTTGTTCGAGCCTGGCCGCCACGGCGGGATCTGTGGTATCGGCGCTCACCACTTCTACCAGTGGCACCAGATGCGCCGGCATGAAAAAATGTAGCCCTGCCACGCGTGACGCGGATTTCAAACCCTCGCTCACCGCGCCGATCAGGAAATTCGATGTGTTGGTCACCAGCAGCGTGTCGGGCCGCGCCAAGGTTTCGAGTTGCGCGAACAGTTTTTGTTTGAGCGGTAGGTTTTCGGTTACCGCTTCGATCACCAGATCAATCGAAGCCCATGCAATGTCTTCCAGCCGCGCGTAGGTGGCGACGTTGTTTGCGCACGCGGCATCAGCATGAATTTTTTTCAGACCCGCGTCTATGCGGCCGCCCAGCACGTCGCGCGTTTTCTGCGATGGACTCATGACGTGAACCTGCCAGCCCTTGGCCGCGAACACCGTGGCGATATCACCGCCCATGATGCCGCCGCCGATGATGACTACCTGTGACGCCTCAGACATGGCGAATGCTCCCATCGCGAATGAACAACGGCCGAACCCTGAAAACGCGAAAAAATAGCGCAGCCAGAGGCGCGCTATTTTATCAATAAAAACAAATACTTATAATATAACTGCAATATTCCTACTTTACCCGTACTGCGCTCCATTTGCCCGCGCTGCTGCCTTTGACGCTGCCTTCCATGCGGTCGCCGGACACGCGTCCGCTGTAGTCGCGGCCGTCCACCGAGAAAGCAATCGCGTCGCCGCGCAGGCTGGCATTGGTAATGGCCTTGCCGCCGGAATTGCCTTCCAGCTTCTGAAACGTTTGCTTGAACGCAACATCGCCGCCGCCTTCGATACGCCAGTTGCCGTCCACTTTTGCAGGCACAATCCACAAGTATGCGGTGCGGCCTTCAACGCTTTCGGTCTGGTCGGCTTCCCAGTCGGCCATGGTAAACGCGTGCGACACCACGCGCGTGCCGGGCTTCATGTTGAGGATGGTGGGCCGCAGCTTGAGATTGAGGCTCGGCAGCAAGTAAAGCGTGAGCACGGTGGCCTTGCTGAAATCCGTCTCGAAAATATCGCCGCGGATGAATTCTGCGCGCGCGGTAACCCCTTCTTTTTGCGCGGCGCGTTTGGAAAGCTCAACCATGTCCGGGTTGTATTCGACGCCGACAGCCTTGGTGCCGCGCTTGGCGGCGGCAATCACGGTGCGGCCGTCGCCGCTGCCCAGATCGAAGTGAACGTCATTGGGCGTAAGCTTTGCCATGTCGAGCATTTTTGTAATCAATTCGTTGGGCGTGGGCACCCAGATCACATCCTTGCCTTCCTGTCCCACGGAAGGGGTGTATTCCTTGTTTTGCGCCTGTGCGGCCGCGGTGAACGCAACTGCCGCTGCAAACGCGAGCGCTATCGAAAATCGTTTACAAATCAAATGCATGATGGTCCTCTTTGTTGGGTTGAGTGGGTGAAAAGTGGGGGTAAGTATTATGCCTTAACGCAGGATGCGTAGTCCGCGCCGACACGTCACGCGTTGCCGCCATCGACCGTGGCGCCGGATTGAACCAGCGCGGCGATATCGGCAGCGGTAAATCCGGCTTCGCGCAGAATCTCCATGCTGTGCTGCCCGATCTTGGGTGCGTGGCGAAAATCCTGGCGCGCGCCGCGCGATAGCTTATTGGGCAGTTTCATGTTGATGATCTTGCCCTCGGTCGGATGTTCGATGGTCTCAAAGAAACCGATGTCTTTCAGGTGCGGGTCTTCCATGATCTGATCGAGCGTCTGGAACGGCATCGCCGGCACATCGGTGCGGTCGAAAATCTCGATCCACTCGGCGGTGGTTTTCTGTTTCAGTCCTGCGGCACGAATGGCGAAATAATCCGTCGTATTCTTGAAGCGCGCCGCGATGGTACACAAACGCGGATCGTTCTTCAGTTCCGGCTTGCCGAAGGCTGCAAATACCGCGAACGCCTGCGCATCGGTGTTGGCGGAGATGCAGATATAGCCGTCCTTGGTCGGCAGCGGGCGTGACTGCGGGTCGATCAGGCGCGGATCGCCCATCTCTCCCAGCGGCGGCACGAACGTTTTAAGGTACATGTGTTCTTCGAGCGTCGCCTTGACGATGTTTTCAAACATCGGCAGTTCGATTGCCTGACCATGACCGGTGCGCTCGCGGTGATACAGCGCCATCAAAATCATTTGCACCGCGATCAGTCCCACCGTCCGATCGGCTACCACCATCGGCAGATAACGCGGCTCGCCGGTGCCCATCTGGTACAGCGCTGCGATGCCGCCGGAGCCCTGAATGATCGAGTCGTACGCGGGCTTGTTTTTGTAGCGGCCGCCCTGGCCGAAGCCATACATGCCGCAGCAGATGATTTTCGCATTGACTTTGCATACGTCTTCATACGTCAGTTTCAAGCGCTTCATTGCCGGCGGACGCATGTTCCACACCATCACGTCGGCGGTGGCGAGGATTTTCAGCAGTGCGTCATATGCTTCGGGCTTTTTCAGATCAAGCGCGATGCTGCGCTTGTTGCGATTCAGATGCAGAAACTTGCCCGACATGTTCGGGTTGCGCCCGCGTCCCGCCAGCGAGCGCACGATGTCGCCCGATGGCGCTTCGACCTTGATCACGTCCGCGCCGTGATCGGCCATGATTTGCGTCGCCAGCGGGCCGACCACCACCGACGTCAGGTCAACGATGCGCACGCCTTCCAGTGGACCTCCCGCCATTATGCAAACTCCGCGGTGGCACTCAGGGTCAGCGCGCCGGTGTCGTCCTGCGTCCACAGTTTTGCTGATTTACCATCGGCAGACGGTTCACCGCACACCGAGATCGCGCGATTGGCGAACATCGGCCGCACATTGCGCGAGATCATAATTTTCACCGGCGATTTTGCATGCGCGCGAGCGAGTTCATACACCAGCAGTGTAGTCAAGCCGCCGTTCATCACCAGGCCCGGATAACCTTCGACCTGCGTGACATACGGATAATCGTAATGGATGCGATGGCCGTTGAACGTCAGCGCGGAGTAGCGGAACAGCATCACTTCGGTCGGCGTCACGGTGTTCTTCCATACCGCCGTACCGGGCGCGGGCTGTGGCGGAGGAGGAGGTGCGTTTTTATCCGGATCCTGCCGGTAAACGATATCCTGCTCCTCGCTGATCGCCAGCCCGCGCGGCGACGTGGTGTCGGCCGTCACGGTAACGAACACCATTTGCCCGGTGCGTCCAGTCTTGATGGTGACATCCTTGATGGTGGAGACGCGCGTCAATTCGTCGCCTATGCGCAGATCGCTGATGAAGGTGGAGCGTTTGCCCGCGAACATGCGCCGCGGCAGCGGCACCGGCGGCAAAAAATCGCCGCGTGCGGGATGGCCGTCGGGTCCGATTTGCGCATGGCGCGCCACGCGCGGAAACAGGCTCGCATGCCAGCCGACCGGCAACACATCGCCCATCTTCGGCATCGCATCGTCGCGGTCGAGCGTTGCCGCCAGACGATGCACAAAGGGAATGGTGACGTAATCGACACCAGACTCTTGTTCACCGATCCATTTTTTCAGATTTTCCAGTTCAGCAGACATTATATAAATTCCTTTAAAAACAAATACTTATAACGATATCGCCACTTGCTGATGAGATTCGTCACAACGATGCCGGACGGTTTGCGGTCGCTGGCAAACTGTCATTCGCGGGTGCGCAACGGAAGGGCGCCAGCCCTCAAGGCAAAAATCAGCGGGGAACACATGGAAAGTTTTGCAGGAGACGCTACGATGATAATAGAAAACGCGCGTCACAGCCCGCGGCGTGGTGATGTATGCGCTAATCCACCTTGGCGCCGGTCGCCTTTACCACACCCAGCCAGCGGCTCACCTCGCGCTCGACAAAATCGTCGAACTGCGCCGGCGTGTTGCCTACCGGCTGAAACTGCATTTCTTCGATGCGTGTGCGCGAGTCGGGTTGTTTCAGCACGCGCTCGATGGCTTCGTGCAAGGTTTTTACGATTGCGGCATTGGTGCCTGCAGGCGCGACGATACCCCAGAACGAATCCATGACCACGGGCACGCCGGCTTCCTGCAGCGTGGGCAACTGCGGCAGCGCGTTAAGCCGTTTCGCGCCCGACGCCGCCAGCGCGCGCATGCGTCCGCTCTTGATATGCGCCAGCAGCGGTGCGGGCACCGACAACAGCATCGACACTTCGCCCGAGATCAGCGCGGTGATCTGCGGCGCGCCGCCCTTGTACGGCACATGCACCGCATCGATGCCGGTGACCTGGCGGATCTGCGCGAACGCGAGATGCCCGGTGGTGCCGCTGCCGGTAGAGCCGTAGGTGAGCCGCCCCGGCTGCGCTTTGGCGAGTGCAAGCAATTCCTTCACCGATGTCGCGGGGATCGACGGATGCACTACCAGCAGCGGAGAAGTGGTGGCGATGGTAGTGATGCGCGCGAAATCTTTCAGCGTGTCGTAGGGCAGGCTGATTTGCACGCTGGGCCCTATGGTGTAGGCGTTGTCGACGGAGAGCAGCGTGTAGCCGTCAGGTGCGGCACGCGCGGCGAGTTGTGTGCCGATGGTGGTGTTGCCGCCCGGCCGGTTATCGACAATAGTCGTCGAGCCGAGGTCGGCGATGGCACGCGTGACCACGCCGCGCGCGAAAATATCATTCGCGCCGCCTGCCGTGTAGGGCACGATGACGCGCACCTGGCGTGAGGGATAACGTTCCGTCTGCGCATGTGCAGCAGCGCCAAAGATCATAAGCAAAGTGCCGATCCATGGGCTTGGCTGCGCCAGCATGCGGCGCCCGGATTTTGAGATAGTGTGCATGAATGCCCTCACGAATTAAAACATTTGCTCAAGCGCCGCAAATAACGGTTCGATCAGCGTACGCGTCAATCTACCTTCATGCCCGCGGCTTTCACCACCGGCCCCCAGCGATCGAGGTCGCGCTCCAGAAACGCCGCGAATTGCTGCGGCGTGTTGCCGACAATTTCCGAACCTTCGCTGGTCAGCTTGTCGCGCGCGTCGGGCAGGTGCACGATGCGCACGATTTCGCTGTTCAGGCGATTGATGATGGGTGCGGGTGTTTTCGCCGGCGTAACGATGCCAAACCAGTTGAGAAACTCGAATCCGGGATAACCCGACTCAGCCACCGTCGGAATTTCCGGCAAAGTTTTCATGCGCTGCGGGCTGGTGACGGCAATCGCGCGCAGCCGGTTGCCCGCAAGCAATGCGGCGGCCGTAACCTGCGCGGCGAATTGGTAATGTAATTGGCCGGCCGCCACGTCGGCCCCGCGCCTTTGTACGGAATATGCGTGACGTCGATCTTCGCCATCATCTTCAGCATCTCGCCCGACACGTGGCCACCGCTGCCGTTGCCCGCCGAACCGTAGTTGAGCGAACGCGTTTTCGCCAGCGCGACGAGTTCTTTCACTGTGCGCACGGGCAGCGCCAGGTTGACCACCAGCACCAGCGGCGACGTGGTGACGAGGGTGATTGGGGCAAAATCCCTCAGCGGGTCATACGGCAGTTTTTTGTAGAGATGCGCGTTCAGTGCGTGCGGCGTGTAAACCAGCAACAGCGTCAGGCCGTCGGGCGCAGCCTTGGCGGTGATGTCGGTGGCGAGCACGCCACCCGCGCCGCTGCGATTGTCGATCACCACCTGCTGACCCAGCGCCGTGGAGAGTCGAGGCCCGACCACGCGCACCAGAAAATCGGCGGTGCCGCCGGGCGGCGCGGGTACGATGAAGCGCAGCGGACGCGACGGATAATGCTGCGCGGTTGCAGCGGCGGCGATGACGCATAACAGTGCGCCAGCGGCCCATCGCAGAACCTTGTACCTGAACATTTTGTTTTCCGCGGATTGAACGATCCGATGATAGACCAAATGCGGGATCATCAGCGTGGTGCTACGGTACGTCGGCCCTAGTCCGCTTTCGCGCCCGACTGTTTCACCATTTGCGCGTAACGCGCGATTTCATCCTTGATCACCGAGGCGAACTGCGCTGGCGTGTTGGGCGTGAATTCCAGCGACAGCGCGTCGAGCCGTTCTTTCACGTCCGGCAACTGCATCACGCGGTTGATCTCGGCGTTGAGTTTGCCAACGATCGCCGACGGCGTGCCGGCGGGCGCGAAGAATGAAAACCAGGTGTGGTCGGCGAAGCCCGCGAAGCCGGATTCCGCGACCGTCGGCACGTTGGGCAATATCGCCGAGCGCTTGGCAGTGGTTACCGCGATCGGCCGCACGCGATTGGCTTTGACATGCGGCACTGCCGGTGGCATCGAGGTCGAGGCTATCGGTACCTGATTGCCGACCACCGCAGTTACCGCCTGCGCCGGGCCGTACGGCACGTGCGTGATGTCTACTTTCGACAGCGCCTTGAAAATCAGTTCCGCATCGAGATGCGGCGTGGTGCCGGTGCCCGACGAGGCGTAACTGACCGGGTTCGCTTTGGCGAACGCGATCACTTCTTTCAGGGTATTGGCTTTTACTGATGGATGGACTGAAATCAGATTGGGCGTGGTCGGTCCCTGCACCACGGGCGCGAAATCGGTCGCGGCGTAGCCGGGTTTCGAATACAGGCTTACGTTGACCACGAACGCGGAACTGTTCATCAAAATCGTGTAGCCATCCGGATTCGCGCGCACGGCGGTCTGCGTGCCGATGTTGCCACCTGCGCCGGGACGATTTTCGATCACCACGTTTTGTCCCCACGACTCGCTTAATTTCGCGCCGACGATGCGCGCGACGATATCGGTGGATGCGCCGGGCGGGAACGCCACTACAAAGCGTATCGGCCGGTTCGGATACGCGCCCGCGTCACGTGCCGGGGCGACTGTCTGCGCGAGTGCCGCGTGCGCAAGTGCACTTGCGGCGATGGCGCCCAACGCGGCCAGCCTTCGGGCGTTCTGGCGTAAGCAATTGTTATTGTTCAAAATTATCCTCCTGTATTGTTTGCCGAATTATACTGGCCAACTCCTGCTAACGCGCAAAGTAGTGAAAGCTGCCTATGGATCAAATGCTCAGCCTGTTCGCGCAATACGGCATTTTGCTCGTGTTCACCAATGTATTGCTGGCACAGGCAGGGTTGCCGCTGCCGGCGCTGCCGATGCTGATCGTTGCGGGCGCGCTGGTGCGCGACGGGCAGTTGTCGCTGATGCTGGTGTTGCTGGCGGCCGTCATGGGATCACTGCTGGGCGATTTGCCGTGGTATGCGGCGGGCCGCATCGCCGGCTATCGCGTATTGCGCGTGTTGTGCCGCGTATCGATCGAACCCGACTCGTGCGTGAAGCAAACCGAAACGATATACGAGCGTTGGGGCGCGCCGTCGTTGCTGGTGGCCAAATTCGTGCCGGGGTTTTCCACGGTGGCGCCGCCGGTCGCCGGGGCGATGCGGCTTGGCTTGCCTTCGTTTCTGCTCTATAGCGCGGCGGGTGCGCTGTTGTGGGCGGGCGTTGCGGTCGCGCTGGGCGTGATCTTTCATACGCAGGTCGATCGCGTGATCCAATGGCTGAGCGACATGGGTGCGCTGGCGTTTGCTGTGCTGGCGTTGGCGGTGGGCTTTTATGTCGCTGCCAAATGGGTGGAACGCTGGCTGTTCGTGCGCGTGATGCGCATGGCACGCATCACGGTCGATGAACTCAAAGTGCTGATGCAGGGCCATGAGCCGGTGATAGTCCTGGACGTGCGTTCATCCACTGCGCGCAAAGTCGATCCGCGCCATATTCCCGGTGCGGTGGCGGTGGATATTGCCGCGCCCGAACACAACGTCGGTGACGTCACGCCCGAACACCACATTGTTGTCTATTGCAGTTGACCGAGCGAAGCCAGCGCGGCGCGTGTCGCCCGCCTGTTGATGGATAAGGGCTTGCGCCGCGTGCGGCCGCTCGAAGGCGGGCTGGATGCGTGGATCGAAGCCGGCGGAGAAGTCGCAATGTTTGACGCCGCGGATTGAGGACGAAACCATCGTGCCCGCGTCCCGTGGTGCAGGTGCGTACGGGCGTTGATTTGAACGGGAAGAATGCGCCTCGCCGTGCGCGGACTATCCTGCGGCGAATGTGAATACCAGAAATGCCGCGCCGGTCGCGGCCAGCGCGCCGCCGGCGGCTTTGAGGAATTCAAACGCCGGCTTTTTCGCCGTGGCGTATCGCGCGATCGCGTAGCCGCACAGCGCTATGGCGAATTGCACCAGCGTGAATCCGGACAGATACGCCAGCAACGGCGTGGATTCGGCGCCGATGATGGCCTCGCCGTATGCGTAGCCGTGTGCCACGCCGCTCAAGGCGAACAGGATGATTGCGGCTTTGCTTTTCAGAAAATCGTGGCGGCGGAAAAACAGCACGCCGAGCAGGATCAGGCTCGCTGCCACCCACGCATCGGGATAGGGCACATCCGCCGCCCTCAGATGCAACAGCGTGCCGGCGAGCGTGCCCACCAGAAATGCTGCGAGCGTGGCGACGCGCTGGCCAAAGGCGTAACACGCCACACCGACAGCCACGATAAACAGCAGATGATCGAAGCCGATGATGGGATGCCCGAAGCCCGACAACAGCCCTTCAAGCAGGGTGGCCGGCGTGGTGCCGCCCATCGGGTGATGCGCCGCTGCGGGCAGCGCCCATAGCAGCGCCATCCATGCGATCGATACGTATGAGACACGTCGCGGAAGTGTGACGAACCTGGCACAGGATTTCATGATGACCTTTCCGTAAGGCGTTTGGTAACGATCAGCGTATCTTACCGCGAACGGCTCTGCGCGAGCCACGCTCGATTTGCGCCGGAATATCGGCTACAGTCAGCCGCCTGATGGATTATTTTATCCAACTGCGCGGCCTCATGATCGAGGTCATGCTTCCTCTCGGGCTGCTGGTTGCCGCAGGGGCATTCTGGCCGCGCATCTTCGCCGACGCGCAACCCGACGTGTTGCGCACGCAACTGAACCGCGTGGTGATGTATGTGTTCTACCCCTGTGTGCTGTTCGCGGTGGCTTCCACCACGCCGATCACCTTTAGTCTGCTGTCGGTGCCGTTGTTGGTGGGCATCGGCACGCTGGCCTCAGGCGCGCTGTTGTACGTGCTGCTCTACCGCTCGCCGCTGGGACGCAATCTGTCCGATCCCACGCGCGCGGTACTGGTGATCGGCGGCATGTGGGGCAACACCTTCAACGTCGGCGCGCCAGTGCTGATTTTCTTTTTCGGCCGCGATGCCACGCGCTACGCGATTTACAACGACGTGCTGATGACCATGCCGCTGGTGTGGAGCCTCGGCGTGTGGATCGCCACGCGCCTCGGTTCGCATGAAAACAATGTTTCGTACCCGTCGGTGTGGCGCGTGATGATGACCATGCCGCCGATTTGGGCGTTCGTGCTGGGCTTTGCCTCGCAGCAGTTGGGGCTCACGTATCCGCCACTGGTGTCGGCCGCGCAGTTTGTCGGGCAGGCCACCATACCGGTGGTGATGTTCGTGCTGGGCCTCACCATTCCGTGGCGCAATCTCACGCCGCGCCCGGAAATTCTCACCGCTGCGCTGGTGAAATTGATGATCATGCCGGTGATCGTGTGGCTGGCCGCCAGCGCATTGTTTCCGCAAATGGGAGAAGCGCAGTACGCGTCCGTGGTGGAAGCCGCCACGCCGGCGATGATGACCACGCTGCTGCTCGCTGACCGCTTCAAACTTGATTCCGCCACGGCAGGGCTGATCGTGGGCTGGACCACGCTGTTGTTCTGGGTGAGTTTGCCGGCGATTATGGCGCTAGGGATGATAAAATAAGACTGTTTAAAAACAAATACTTACAACATAGTATCAGCAGCTTGCACTGTAGCACCGCCGCGCGTTGCGTACGCTTTTCGGGTAACCAATCCACTCTTCACTTGCACGGAGATACCAGATGATTTCCAGCGCAACCCAAGGCAGCGCCGCCTTCTTCTACATGGTCACCTTCGAAATCGCGCCGGAGGACGAGAAGGATTTCAACGACATCTACGACACCGAGCACATCCCCAACATCCTGCAGGTCGAGGGCGTGTTGCAGGTGATTCGCCTGCGCGACGCCGAGCCCACACCGCAAGGCTGGCTCCAGTATTCGGCGCTGTATCTGATCACGCAGCCGGATTTGCCGACCACGCCGCAATGGAAAGCCAAGTCCGATCTCGGGCGCTGGGCGCCGGTGATCCGTCCGCGCGTGAAGTCGCGGCGGCAGCGGCTCGGTGCTACAGTGGCGAATATGAGCAGGCCGTAGCGCGGACGGCCTTTACTCAGATGCAAAAAGGACCGCGCCAATACCTGGGAGATTATGCATGGACGCCAACACCATGAATCGGAGCATCCGCAGTCGGGGGAGATTTTTCGCGTTTGTACTGGTTTTGAATGGCGCGCTGTTTGCGACACAGGCCTACGCACAGTCGGCCGACGTAAAGGCGTGCGAGGAAAAAAAGGGTGATGACGCCATTGCCGCCTGCACGCGCGCCATTGATTCCGGTCCCAAGAACAAGGCTCTCGCGGGGGTCTACTTCAACCGGGCGGTGGAGTGGAATGCCAAGAAGGATTTTGACAAAGCGATCGCAGATTACTCCGAGGCGATAAAAATTAACCCGGAATATCGCGAAGCATTCAATAACCGCGGCAACGCGTATCGCAACAAGCGTGAATTCGACCGCGCAATCGCGGATTACGATCAGGCGATCCGCATCTTTCCCAAGCGCGGCCTTTATCATCGCAATCGCGGCAATGTGCTGATGGACAAGCGCGATTATGAAAAAGCGCTGGCGAGTTTCAACGAAGCCGTGAAACTGGATCCCAAGGACGCGGACGCTGCTGACAGCGCAGCATGGTTGATGGCGACAGCGCCCGACGCGAAGCTGCGCGACGGCAAGCGCGCGGTCACTCTGGCGCAAATAGCGTGCGAACTGACGCAGTGGAAAAATGGATCCTACGTTGACACGCTTGCCGCGGCTTTTGCAGAAACCGGCGATTATGCCGAGGCGGTGCGCCGGCAGCAGCAGGCGCTGGCCAACGCTGAATTTGAACAGTCGGAAGGCAAAAACGCGCGGGCACGGCTCGCCATGTACAAAGCGGGCAAACCCAACCGGCTGCGTGCGGCGGGCGCCAAATAGCGGGGGCAGCGTATTGCGGCATCCTGTGCCCTGCGCGCGGGATGCCCGGTCGGCGAGGCGCTGATACGCGGGCACTTTTTGCCCGGTGCAGCGTCAAATCAGCGGATTCCAAAACACGATATGCGTAAGCGCCTTGCTATCCCGCTGTCTCTGGCAACGCTGTTCGCCGTGCTCGTTGCCGGCTGCACTCAGCTTCAGGACTGGATATTTCCGACGCCCAGCGTGCCCGGTGAATGGAATGCGTTGCTGAGCGAGGTGCGGGCGTTTGAGCGGCGCATCGGCTTTCGTGAAACCGTGAACTTCAAGGAAGTGTTCGAGGAGAAAGGCGAATATTCGATCTGCGGCTATGCGCCGCGTTTTCACCTGCCTTATTCCTACGAGGATCCGGGCATCCGCTGGGGCAATGCACTGAACGAAAAAGACTGCCGCGACGGCGCGAACGGCGACGACGCCTACTTTACCAAGGTCGAGGCGGTGGGTGAAATCGGCACCGCCGTCACTTCGACCATGCTCGAAGGAAAACTCGACCGGTTTCTTTATCTGGTGATACACGAGGATTGTCACGATCAATTCGACCTGCCGTACGGCGTCGAAGAGGCGCTGTGCAATCTGATCGGCTACAAGGGCATGGCAGTGTTTGCCGACGAAAAATATGGTGCCAAGGCGCGCGAAGACCGCGCGATCCGGCGCTACGCCGATGCGCAATCGAAGCTGACGCGCGTGACTGTCAGTTATTACCAGCAGGTGGAACAACTTTACGCGCGGCACGCCCGCAACGAAATGCCCATGGCCGCGCTGCTGCGGGAACGCGCGCGTCTGTTCAGCGGGGCCGAACGCGCATTGACCTGGCAGCGTGGCGCCATGAGCAATGTCGGCCTCGCCAGCGACATGACCTACAGCCGGCACTACCCGCTGCTGGAGAAGGTGTACGAGGCACTGGGGCGGGATTTGACCCGGACCGTGGCATTCTTCAAGCAGGTGGATAAGGTGAAACCCACGCGCGCGGCCGTGATGAAGCAGCATCGCATCAGCCACGAAAAAAGCGCGCAATTTGTGCGCGCGTATGAGGCTGCCGTGGTGGAAACCATCGAAAGCGTGCTCAGAGACCATTCCGGCGGAAGCGTATCGGGGCGGATAAAATAGCGATCGTTGTGTAACGACATGAGGACGACGCGGCATGGCGCGCAAGTGGCTGATCCCGATACTCATCCTGATCGGCATTTATGTTTTTTCCAGTCAAGGACTGAAAGGCGGACCGGAAGTTTCCGCGCGTGACGCCGCGGCGCTGCTCAAAGGCAATCCGCTTCCGGTGCTGATAGACGTGCGCGAGCGCGCGGCGTTTGACCAGGGACACATCGCTGGCGCGCACTCCGTTCCCATCGGCGAATTCAAAGCGCGGCTGGAAAGCCTGAAGCTCCCCAAGATGGACCCGGTAATCCTCTATGGTGATGACGATGGTGACGCACGCGCACGCGAAGCGACGAAGCTGCTTTACGACAGCGGTTATCAGGGCGCGCTTACGCTGCGGGGCGGCATCGAAGCGTGGCGTGCCGCCGGGCAACCAGTCGCAAAAAAATGAGCGGCTACATGGCTGAATGCGTGAAGCATTTGCCCCGGCGCAGGCCTTCGGCTATTGTGGCTTGGTCAATATTGAAAGGAGCGGCCATGCCAAAACTCTACCCGCTTGCCCCACTGGCGCTGTGCATGTGCTGCTGCGCCGCGTTGGCGACCGACGTTATCAATCAGGACAAGCGTCCATACTCGATCAAGGTGCAGGGCGAGGGCAAACTCAGTATCTCAAACCATACGGTGAGCGCGGGCGGGTCGCTGTACGGACTGTGCGGTTACGCTTTCTGTACCTTTGAAATTCCCGGGCACAAGGTTGCCGCCAACAAGAACGGCAGGCTGACCATACGCGGCGGCAAGTTCGTCAAGTAGTTTCAAGAGAATGGCGCAATCGCGACCGGCGATTGCGCCACCTGATTCAAAACACGCACGACCGGTGGTTAACGGGCCGGGCGAGCGCCATGCACATGCCGCGCGCGCTTACTGCAGCGGCGAAAACGAAGACGGCATCACGATCTTGTTTTCCTGCGCGACCAGTTGATACTCCGGCAGGCCGAGATTTTTCGCTGAGGGCGGCCATACGCCGGCAGCCTTGGCCTTGTCGCGCGTTTCGTTGCGCGCATCGAGCGTCGGGTATGGCCAGATGTGAACAAAATTGTTCAGGCCGCCAAGCTCGGAATACCACGCTGCGCATAACGGACTGAATTGCAGCCGCGCCGGCACGGCTTTTTCCCACACTTGCCGCAACTTGGGCAGATCGCCTGCCGCGTGGGTGTAAGTGCGTATTTCGTAATACGGCCCCATCTTGCCCGGTTTGAGCTCCGGCGAGATCGAAAACGGAATCATGATCTCCGAGCGCATTCTGACGATGAATTCCGAGGTGGCCGGCGGCCAGGCGCCGTCTTTCACTGCGGCGGCACGGATGCGATTGCGCTCTTCCAGATCCTTGTAACCCCATACATGGATAACTTGATTGAGCGGGCCGATCTCGGTATGCCAGAACGCCGCCAACTCGGAGTACTTCCTGCGCTTTTCATAGGCTTCGCCGAAGCGTTTTTCAAACTCGGGCTGTGAACGCGGTTTCAGGTCGTAGGTTCTCATTTCATAAAGCATGATTGCTCCTGGTTGTTTGCTATTGGTAAAAAAGACTACTAACGGCACGTCATGAAATGCCGCTGTAATCCACCGTGACCCATCCGCGCTTTTCCACCGATTCCTCGGCGGCATCCCACACGCGGTGAATTTTCAGCTTGTCGCGGAAACTCGGCGCACACTCATGGCCGCCGTGTATGGCCTGCGCGAATGCATGCCAGGTCTGCGCCACCAGATACGCGCCGCGTCCGCGCTCCATTCCGCCAACATAAAAATGTTTTTTTGGGATCGGGATTTCGCGATACTGATTTTGCAATCGTTCCGGCGGCGTCGGATTGGCGATGTACTGGCGGATGTTGGCGCGCGCGCCATACAGTTTAAGCTCGCCGCGCGACGGATCGCCTTCGCCGCTTTCCTTGTTCCATGACGGCGTGTCACCGGTGGCGAGCATCAGCATGCCTTCGGTGCCGTAGATCTCGAAATGATTGCCGGTGCCGTACCACGCGGCGAACGAGGTCTGCATCGTGCCCATGATGGTTTCGCCTGCTTTTCCGTCCATTCTCAGCAGGTAATTCATGCTGTCCACCTGATTGCTGCGGATCACGCCGCCGGTATCGACGGCGACGCGCTCGGGCACTTGCACCGCCATGTCTGCACATATGGACGTAACGTCCTGCCCCAGCACCGAATGCAACCGGTCAAGGCTGTGGCCGCTGCGGTAGCCGGGATGCCCGCCCATATCGGCCTCGAACAGCCACTGGCGATGCGACGGGCGCGGCACGATGTAGTTGGCGACGAAGTAAGTATGGTTAAACGACAGCGCCCGCCCGATATAGCCCTCGCGCACCAGTTCGGCCATGTGCAGCGTTGCCGGTTCATAGTGGCTCTGATGGCCGATCACGGTGCGCACGCCGGCTTGTTTGGCCAGCGCGTGCATCGCGCGCGCTTCCGAGGTGGAAACGCCCAGCGGCTGCTCGCAATACACATGCTTGCCGGCACGCAGCGCCGCGGACACGACCTTGTAGTGGTGCACCGGCCGTACCGATACGCATACCACGTCGATATCCGGCAGCGCTTCGAGCATGTGATCGACGTTATCGAACGCATGCGGCACATCGAAATGCCGCGCGGCGTTTTGCGCGGTCTCCATTTGCGTGGTGCAGACCGCAACGAGATCGTAAATGCCGGAAAGTTTTTTCAGCGCGGGCAAATGCGCGCGCGCCGCCCAGCCCTCGCGCCCATCGGGGCTGTTCTTGAGACCGGCGCCGGTGACGGCGACTTTCAGGCGTTTAGGCACGTTCAATCCACCCGCGCGCCGGACTCCTTCACCGCCTTGCCCCACTTGGCGATTTCAGCTTTCATGTAGTCGCCGAATTCCTTGCGCGTGCCGCCCACCGGCGTGAAGGCGAGCGTGTTGAGCCGGTCTTTCACATCCGGTTCGTTGAGCATGCGCTGCAGCTCGGCATTCAGTTTGTCGAGCACGGCGACGGGTGTTTTCGCGGGCGCAGCGATGCCGATCCAGCCCACCGCCTCGAAACCTGCATAGCCGGCTTCGGCGATGGTGGGAAGGTCGGGCAAAAAGGGGGAACGCTTCAGTGTCGCTATACCCAGCCCGCGCAGCCGGCCCGATTTGATATGCGGCATCGCCGCCGGAATCGCATCGAACATCACCGGTATCTGCCCGCCGATCAGTTGCGTATGCGCATCGGCGCTGCCTTTGAATGGCACGTGGCTGATCCTGATGCCGGCGGCGGCGCGAAACATTTCGGACGTCAGATGACTGGTCGAGCCGCTGCCGAGCGAGGCGTAGTTGATCGTGCCGGGTTTGTCGCGCGCAATGGCAACGAATTCTTTTACCGTCTTGAACGGCGCCGACATGCTTGCCATCAGCGTCTGCGGCGTCAGCGCCAGATTCATCAGGGGCTCGAAATCCTTTACCGCGTCGTACGGCAGTTTGCTGTACAGCGTGGGGTTGATGCCAAACGCGCTGGACACCGCCATGGTCAGCGTGTGGCCGTCGGGCGTGGCTTTGGCGCCGATTTCGGTGCCCAGCACGCCGCCTGCGCCGGGACGATTATCGACGATCACCTGCTGGCCGAAACTCGCACTCAATTTCTGCGCCACCACGCGCGCCATGATGTCGGTTGAGGTGCCAGGTGTGAATTGCGCAATGATGCGAATGGGCCGCGTGGGATATTGCTGCGCGAACGATGTCGTGCAAACAAACGTCGCGGCAAGCGCGACAAGACGGAACGAGGAACACATGTTTTCTCCGCACCGGCGAACGCCGGCAGGAGGTGAAAGTTATCGGCTTTCAGCGCCGGAGGCAAGCGGGTTTATAGTAGACGGGTTTTCAACGAGGCAAGAAAATGTTCCCCATGCGAAATATGCGTAAAACGCTCGTCATCATGATGGTTGCCGGCAGTCACGTACCACTGGTTGCCGCGCAATCGTACCCGGGCAAACCCATCCGTATTATCGTTCCGTTCACCGCAGGCGGCAGCAGCGATATCGCGGCGCGCGTGATCGGCCAAAAGTTCACTGAAAGCTGGGGTCAGCAGGTGATTGTCGAGAATCGACCCGGCGCGGGGGCGGTGACCGGTACCGATCTGGTGGCGAAGTCGCCTCCCGACGGCTACACGCTGCTGCTGCAAACGATTGCGTTTGCGATTATTCCCAGTCTGCGCAAGCTGCCTTACGACGCGGTGAAGGATTTCGCGCCGGTGACGCAGATTTCCGCGCTGCCGCTGGTGCTGGTGGTGCATCCGTCGGTGCCGGCGAAAACCGTGAAAGAGCTGGTGGCGTTGGCGAAATCACGGCCCGGCACGCTCACATACGCGTCGTCCGGCAACGGCACTTCGCCGCATCTTGCGGGTGAGATGCTGAAGTCAATGGCGAAAATCAATCTCGTGCATATTCCGTACAAGGGCAACGCGCCCGCGATGAACGACCTGCTCGGCGGGCACGTGATGGTCAATGTCGGATTGCTGCCGGTGCTGCTGCCGTACATCAACACCGGCAAACTGCGTGCGCTTGCGGCAACCACTGGCACGCGGCTTGCCACGCTGCCGAATTTGCCGACGATGGCGGAAGCCGGTTTCGCCGGTTATGAAATCAGTTCATGGCAAGGCGTCTTCGCGCCTGCGGCAACGCATGGCGACATCGTGGCGAAGCTCAATCAGGAAATCGTGCGCATCCTGAATCAGCCCGACATGCGCCAGCGTCTGGAAAGCGACGGCACGCAAATCATCGGCAGCACGCCGCCGCAGTTCGGCGCGTTCGTGCGTGCGGAGATCGCGAAGTGGGCGGGCGTGGTAAAAGAGTCCGGCGCTACTGCGGACTGATCTGAATCTTGTGTTTCTGGTTAAGTATTTGTTTTTATTGATATTTTTATGATAGCCTACGCGCGGTGCTCCATTGCCGCCAGCGTGCGCGATTCGCGTTTCTTGATCGCCTCATAACGCGTGATCAGTTTGCGCGCGCGTACGATGATCGGGATGTCGATCATCTTGCCGTCGAGCGACCAGGAGCCGCGACCCGATGCGGCCGCTTCCTGATCGAGCTTGATGACCTTGCGCGCGTATTCGACTTCCTGCTCGCCTGGCGTGTACTCCTGATTGACGATAGTGACCTGCCCGGGATGGATGCAGCCTGCGCCCATGAAGCCGAAGTCGCGCGAGCGGCGCACCATTTTGCGAAATGCTTCCCAGTCGCCGAAACCGGCGATGCTGTCGATGAAGCCGAGCGGAACGATGCCCACCGTGTTCGCGGCGAAAATCATGTGCTGCTTCGGATAAAACAGCGCATCCCCCGTGGGCTGCATGTTGTTGTCGAGCGCGAAATCCTCGCCGCCGATATTGCAGGCGACGATGCGCGGCGACGCGCGCACGATGTCGCGAATGTGGAAGAAGGCATCGGCGGTTTCGATCATGGTGATGAATTTGGTGTGACCAATCGCCATGCCGCGTTTTTCTTCGAGCTCGGTAACGAGTTCGTCTAGCAGTTGTATATGCGACACACCGGCCACCTTGGTGCAGGCCAGCGCATCGACATCGGGGCAAATCGAGTGCTCGAGGTCACGCACCGCCTGCGACAGCGGTTGGTTGAAGCGCACCACCACATCGGCGCCGCCGCGTCGCACCCGCGCCGCGGCTTTTTCGACCAGCTTGCGTGCGCCGGCTTTTTCGGCAGGCGGCACACTGTCTTCCAGATCGAGCTGCACCACATCGGCGCCGCGCGTGTGCGCCTTATCCACGTATTTTTCGACATTCACCGGGCAATACATCAACGAACGCCAGACGGGTAATTCGCGATTCATGAGTGGCTCCTTGGCAACTTTATGGAAGGGATCGATGGCGCGAACGAAGCGTCACCCAGTTTGATTTCTTGCACTATTTTTTACGCTGAGGGCCGGCGTAAATCACGTCGGCGTCGGCAAGCGATTGTATCTCGGTGCCGCTGAGACCCAGCTCGCCGAGAATTTCCCGATTGTGTTCGCCTAAATGGGGCGCGCGCATACGGATGGCGCCCGGTGTGCCGGACATTTTTGGAACCACACTGTGCATCGGGACCGCGCCCATTTCGTCGTCGGGATACTCTGCGACAATCTCGCGCGCCAGCACATGCGGGTCCTGCACGAATTGCGCGATGTCATAGACGGGGCCGACCGTCACTTCGTGCTTGTCAAAGAACAACATGTTTTCCACCTGCGTCATTTGGGCGATGAAGTCACCGACGATGGCGTCGAGTTCAGCGGCATGCTTTACGCGTTCGGCGTTGGTCTTGTAGCGCGGGTTTTCGAGCAGATCCGCGCGGCCGATCACCCTGAACAAGCGTTCGGTCATTGCTTGCGTCGACGCCGACATGCTGACCCATTTGTCGTCTTTGGTGCGATACACGTTGCGTGGCGCCGCCGTGGTGGAACGGCTGCCGGTGCGCTCGCGCAACTTGCCGCCCGCTTTGTAAGCGGCAGCTTGCGGTCCCATGAACGTGAACAGGGGTTCGAGCAGCGGCAAATCAATGACCTGCCCCTTCCCGCCGCTGACTTCAACTTGGCGCAGCGCAATCATCACCGCGAAAGCGCCGTAGGTTCCGGCGGTGCAATCGGCGAGCTGGTTAGGCGGCAGCACCGGTTCGCGGTCGGCAAAACCGTTCAATGCGGCGAAACCGGACATGCCTTCGGCCAGTGTGCCAAAGCCGGGCTTGTGTTTGTACGGGCCGGTCTGTCCCCAGCCGGTAACACGCACGATTACCAGTTTGGGATTGCGCGCCAACAGCACCTCGGGGCCGAGGCCCATTTTCTCTAACGTGCCGGGACGGAAGTTTTCGATGAACACCTGCGCGCGCTCCACCAGCCTGAGCAGCAAATCCTTTGCTTCCGGTTTGCGCAGATTCAGGCACACGCTTTTCTTGTTGCGCGCGTAGACTTTCCAGTTGGCGGCGATGCCGCCGACCAGCCAGTCGCGCAGCGCGTCGCCTTCGGGCGTTTCGATTTTGATTACTTCCGCGCCGAAGTCCGCCAGCAGCAGACTGACCATGTTGCCGGCGACCACGCGCGACAGGTCGAGCACGCGCACGCCATCGAGCGGACATTTTGCGTCGGGCGCGAATTGCTTTTGCGGCAGTCCTGGCAGATCGATCACGCAGCGATTACTCCGGCTGGATGTTCGCCTCGCGCGCGACTTGTCGCCAGCGCGTGATTTCGTTTGATACGAATTTTGTCAGTTGCTCGCGCGACATCACGGTAGGCTCCGCGCCTTCGGCCGCGAAGCGCCGCTTCAGATCGGGCGATTGCAGTGCCTTGGTGAGTTCAGTGGCAAGGCGGTTGACGATATCGGCAGGCGTTTTTGCCGGTGCGGCAATGCCCCACCAGAACTCCGCTGCGTACCCCGGCACGCCCGATTCGGCGATGGTCGGCATCTCGGGCATGAATGACGAACGCTTTTCGCTGCCCACGGCCAATGCCTTCAATCGTCCGGCCTGTACCTGCGTCATCGCCGACGGCAGGCTGGTCATCACCAGTTGCGTGTGGCCGCCCATCAAATCGGTAAGTGCCGGCGCCACGCCTTTATACGGCACATGCACAATGTTGATGCCAGCCATTTTGCGAAACAGTTCGCTGGCGAGGTGGTTGTGCCCGCCGGTGCCGGTGGAGCCGTAGTTGATCTGTCCCGGCCGTGCTTTGGCGAGCGCTACCAGGTCCTTGATGTTCTTCACCGGCAGTGAAGGGTGCACCACCGCCAGCAGCGGGCCGCGTGCCATCATGCCGATGTAGATGAAATCGTTCATGGTGTCGTAGGGCATTTTGCTGCGCATTGCCGCGTTGGCGACAAACGACGCCTGCACATTGACGATGCTGTAGCCATCCGGCGGCGACTTCGCAACGTTGTCCGCGCCGATCATGCCGCCCGCGCCTGCGCGATTGTCGATAACCACCGGCTGACCGAGACCGGGACTCATCGCCTGCGCAGTAATGCGCGACAACACATCGTTGCTGCCGCCAGGCGGATACGGCACTACAAAGCGTATGGCTTTGGCGGGATACGCTTGCCCTGGGCCTGTCGAAGCGGGTTGTGCCCACGCTGCCGGGCAACAACAGATCATAAAAAATAAATACTTCAATGATATTTTTGTCATGAGAGGCGATGATGCGGGAGTACGACGCACAGCCATGGGTTCGACTGTTGCGCGAACCTCGGCGGCAGCCCTGTGTCCAGCGCGACACGTATGGGCGTGCGCGCTGGCGTGCTTACATCCCGTTACTGAGTTGCTTTTCGATCAAGCGGGCTTCGTTCTTGAGCAGCGTGGCGATTTCAATTACGCGCTTTTCCGTCATGCGGCTGGAGATGGTGGATACTGACAGTGCGGCAAACGCGATGCCGGAATGATTGCGTATGGCATGGCCTACGGAGCGTACGCCGGCCAGCGTCGGCGCTTCGCGCATCGAGTAACCGAGCTTTTGCGCCTTGCGCGCCTGCGTCAGCAGGGTCGCGCCGGAAACGCCGTATTCCTCGTAGCGCGACTGGTTGTTGGCGATCGCGGCCTGAATCTCGTCGTCGGGCAGTGCCGCAACGATGGCAAGGCTGCCGGTACCCACGCCGAGCGGGCGGCGCATGCCGATGTCGAGCGTGAACGTCTTGATCGGGAAAGTGCCTTCGTGGCGGTCGATGCACACGGCGTCAAGCCCGCTGCGCTGCGTGAGGAACACTGTGTCGCCGGTGGCTTCGGCGATGCGCACCATGCCGGGGTGGGATATTTCGCGCAGGTTGAAGCGCGGTGCGGCGGTGAGGCCCAGTTCGAAGGCCATCGAACCCAGATAATAACGATGGGAGTCGGCATCCTGCTGCACCATGCCTTCGTGCGCGAGGCATTTCAGCATGCGATGCACGGTGGGTCGTTGCAGGCTGGTGCGCGTGGCGAGATCCAGCAGGCGCGATCCCGTGCGGTTGTGGGCGGCGATTTCGCGCAGCAACAGCAGCGCGCGTTCTATACTCTGGGTGCCGGTGAGCCGGCCTGGTTCGTCGGAAGATTTTCTGGGCATGATGATTGTGGAGATCCGTAGTAGTCCGAATAGTGATTGCTGATCGTGGAGTCCACTATTATAACTCCACTTGCAAGAAATAGGCTATTAGGCTAGTTTCCGTCTATAACCTGGTTTAAATACAGTCCATTAAGTCCGTCAACTGGACAATCTTTCTCTAACGGAAAAACTGTTTTTCCGGCCACTTCTGGAGTATTGACATGACTGATCTTTCCACCGGTAAGCCCACCCAACTCACCTCGGCGGGGGCGCGCTTTCGCGCCGCGGTCGCGGCCGAGAAGCCGCTGCAAATCGCCGGAGCTATCAATGCCTATGCCGCGCGCATGGCCAAACGCAGCGGTTTCAAGGCGATTTATCTTTCCGGCGGCGGTGTTGCGGCAGGTTCGCTGGGATTGCCCGATCTGGGCATCAGCACGTTGGATGACGTGCTGATTGACATTCGGCGCATTACCGATGTGTGTTCATTGCCTTTGCTGGTGGACGTGGATACCGGTTGGGGCGGCGCCTTCAATATTGCGCGCACGGTGAAATCCTTAATCAAGTTTGGCGCCGGCGCGATGCACATCGAAGACCAGGTGCAGCAAAAACGCTGCGGGCACCGTCCGAACAAGGAAATCGTCAGCAAGGATGAAATGGTCGATCGTATCAAGGCGGCGGTGGATGCCAAGACCGACAGCAATTTCGTGGTGATGGCGCGCACCGATTCGCTCGCGGTGGAAGGCTTGCAGGCGGCGATTGATCGCGCGTGCGCGTGCGTGGAAGCTGGCGCGGACATGATTTTCCCCGAAGCGATTACCGAATTGACCATGTACAAACAATTTGCTGATGCGGTGAAAGTGCCTATCCTCGCCAACATCACCGAGTTCGGCAAAACGCCACTGTTTTCGACGCAGGAGCTGGCCAGCGCCAACGTGGCGATGGCGCTGTATCCGTTATCCGGCTGGCGCGCGGCGAATGCTGCAACACTGAAGGTCTATCAAGCCTTGCGCAAGGATGGCCATCAGAAAAACGTTGTTGATCTGATGCAGACCCGCGACGATCTATACGATTATCTTGACTACCATGCGTTTGAAGGCAAGCTTGACACGCTGTTTGCGCAAGGCAAGAAGAAGTAGCGTGCCGGCGCGCGAACGCAACCGTCGGGCAAATTGATGCAGAGTCTGCCGTGGATGTAGCGACCCGCCCCAGCGCTGATCCGATGGTTGATGATGTCCAGCATCAACTGGCGTGTTATGCATCGGATTTTTCCTGTGGCGTCGTCCCTGCGGCCACTCTGCATGAGACGACCGTGCGCGTCATCGATACCCTGGGCGCGCTGGTTGGTGGCTTTGACGACGAGCCGTGCCGCATGGCGCGTGCGCTGGCGATGGATTTGCCTGTTGCTGGCGGCGCAACGGTTGTCGGCACGCCGCTGCGTACCAGCATGGATGTTGCTGCATTCGTCAACGGTACGACGGCACGTTCTGCCGAGATCAATGATGTCTATCACCACCCGGGCAGCAAGAACGGGCACCCCAGCGATGTCATTGCGCCGTTGCTGGCGGTAGCCGAACACGCTCAAGCCAGCGGACGCGACTTTTTGACAAGCGTGGTTCTTGCCTATGAAATTTACCTGCGCTTTGCGGACACTTTTCACAACCGTGCATTTGACGCCGCCAATTTTTGCAGCATCAGCGTGGCGATAGCGGCGGCGAAATTGCTGGGTCTGAACGAGGCGCAGATTGCGCAGGCGATTTCCATCGTGGTGGTGCCCAACAATGCGCTGAACCAGACGCGCACCGGCCATCTGACCATGTGGAAATCGGTTGCCGCCGGTCAGGCAGGACGCGCGGGGGTATTTGCCGCCCTGCTTGCGGGGAAAGGCATGCGCGGCGCACAGTTGCCGTTCACCGGCCGGCACGGTTGGTGCAATCATGTGGCGGGCAAGCCGTTTGCGCTGGGGATCATGGGCGGCAATGGCATACCATTCAAAATTCATGACTCCACGATCAAGCCGCGCATGGCGTGTTTGCATACGCTGGCGCCGATACTGGCGTCCGAAAAAGCAGCTGCGCAATTGCAGGGTAGAACCGGCAGCGTCGAGCGCATCACTGTCGAGGTCTACAAAGCCAGCGAAAGAGCGGTGGCGGGCATTGAAAAATCGGGCGGCGCAGTGGATCATCACTGGAACCCGGATTCGCGCGAAACTGCTGATCACAGTATTCCCTACTGCGTGGCGGCGACGCTGCTCGATGGCAGCATAACCCCACGGTCGTTTGATGATGCACATCTAAATAATCCGAATTTACGAAATCTGCTGATGAAAACCGAGTTGGTCGAAAACCAGGATTTCACCGCCGCCTATGAAAAACTGCCAGTGCAGTATCGCGCACGTGTCACCGTGCGGCTGAAAGGCGGCGAAGCACCGGTTGGCGAAACCGGCGGGGAGTATGGTGACTTGTCCGATGCCAAAAGCGACGAGGATATCGCGAAAAAATTTCGCTATTTCACGGAACCGGTTTTTGGCGCGCAACGCGTCACCACGATGCTGGATCGCTTGTGGAAAATCGGCGGCGAAAAAGATGTTTCGGCGATTCCACCATTGTTTGTGATCGGCTGAGCCGATGAGATCTGCGTTTATTATCTGCCTGTGTCTGGTTGCGTTTAACGGCATGGCACAGCCCGCTTCGACAGGCTCAGGACAGGCGTATCCGGCCAAGCCCGTGCGCATCATCATCGGCTATGTGCCCGGCGGCGCGGCTGATTTTACCGCACGCCTGATCGCGCAACGGTTGCAACTGCCGCAGCAATTGGCGCAACCGGTGATCGTCGAGAGCCGGCCGGGTGCCGGCAGCACTTTGGCAATACATCGCGTGGCCACCTCGCCGGCAGACGGCTATACGCTGTTGCTGATTTCAGAGGGCGGGCTGGTGCAGACGGCGCGCGGCGCGAAGCTGCCGTACGAGCTGGAGCGCGATTTGAGTCCGATTTCTTTTATAGCCGTCGGGCCGCAAGGGCTGGTAGTGCATCCCACGGTGCCTGCGCGCAACGTCAAGGAGCTGATCGCGCTGGCCCGCCAGAACCCCGGCAAAATGAGCTTTGGTTCTTCCGGCAACGGCAGCGCGCAGCATCTGGCGGGCGAACTCTTCAACCTGATGGCGAATACACGCATTGTGCATGTGCCGTTCAAAGGCGGCGCGCAAAGCTCGGTGGCAACGGCGGGCGGCGAAATCGAAATGACTTTTGCCACGATACCCTCGGCATCGCCGTTCATCGGCAGTGGCAAACTGCGGCTGCTGGCGATTACGCTGCCGCAGCGCGTTTCGTTTTTGCCGCAGATCCCCACCTTGAATGAGGCCGGTTTGCCCGGCTATGAGTATACGGCGTGGTATGGCGTGATGGCGCCCGCGGGAACGCCGCCGGAGATCATCGCGCGGCTGAACGACGCAATAGCCAAAGTGGTCAACACGGCCGACATGAAGGAGTTGTTCAACAAGGGCGGCCTGGAGCCGCAGACCAATACGCCGCAGCAGTTTTCCGTGTTCGTGAAGAATCAACTGGAAAAATCCCGCAAGCTCGCGAAACTGGCGGGCATTTCATCTGAATAGCGCTCGAACAGAAATATAGCAGCCATGGTTGGCCGCGCTCTGCACGCAAGGAGAAAATATGCCCGATCTGCCGAAATCGATACGCATCAACGAAGAAGGGCCGCGCGAGGGATTCCAGATTGAATCGGGTTCGATACCGACGATCCGTAAAGTAGAGTTGATCGACGCCTTGTCTGAAACCGGCCTGCATCATATGCAGATTGTCTCGTTCGTCAATCCCAAGCGCGTACCGGGACAAGCCGACGCAGAAGAAGTCGCACGTACCATCCGGAAAAAGCCGGGCGTGGATTACACGGCAGTGTGGCTCAATGAAAAAGGACTGGAGCGCGCTATCGCGACCGGCGGGTTGACGATTGAGGGCCGCATTTCGATGTGTGCCTCGGAAGGGTTTCTCAAGCGCAACAACAATAAATCGTTCGATGAACAGATAGCCTATAACCATCGCGCGATCGCCATGTATAAGGCGCACGGCATACCGGTGGTGCGCGGCTCCATCATGGCGGCGTTCGGTTGCAATTTCGAGGGCGATATCGATCCCGCGAAAGTGGTCGCCATTGTCGGGCAAATATTCGACATGGCCGCCGAGCACGATCTTGATTTTGATGTGATCGGCCTGTCGGACACCATGGCGTGGGCGACGCCGGTATCAATTCAGCGCGTCGTCGGCGCGGTGCGCGACAAATATCCCGATGCGCGCATCAGCTTGCATTTGCACGACACGCGCGGCATGGCCATAGCCAATGCAATAACGGGCTTGCAAATGGGCGTGGATATGTATGATGCGTCGGTGGCCGGCTTGGGCGGCTGCCCGTTCGCGGGGCACAAGGGCGCGGCAGGCAATGTGTGCACCGAAGACCTGGTGTTCATGTGCGATGAAATGGGCATAGCCACCGGTGTAGACCTGGAACGGCTGACCGAATGCGCGCGCCTGGCGGAAGATATCGTGGGCCACCCGCTGCCGGGATCAGTGATGAAGGGCGGCAGCCTGCGGCGCTTGCGTAATGCCGTGGCAGCTATATAACCATTTGTTTTTATTGAGAATATTGTCATGGGCATGACGATGACCGAAAAGATGCTGGCGCGCCGAAGTACCACGGGTGGCCAGAACGTCGTGCGTCCCGGCGATCTCGTTACGGTGCATGTGGATACCGTGATCTTTGTCGATACCAATTTCGTCGCGAGCCGCTGGCGTGACCTGAATCGTATCGACAACCCGGATCGCATCATCGTCGTACTCGATCACCGCGTGCCCGCCGCGACACCGCGCTGCGCGGCCATGCATAAAACCGCGCGCGAATTCGTCAAGCAATTCGACATCAAGCGCTTTCACGATGTCGGCTACACACAAGGCATCAGCCATCAACTGGTGGCAGATCACGCCTACGCGCTGCCCGGCAGCATCACGCTGTGCAGCGATTCGCATACCGGCAGCGCGGGCGTGTTTAATTGCCTCGCACGCGGCGTCGGCTCGCCGGATGTGGTGTACGCGACCGCCAAGGGCGAAACCTGGTTCTGCGTCGGCGAAACGGTGCGTTATGAACTCGAAGGCATGCTGCCGCCCGCCGTCACCATGAAAGACGCGTTTTTGCAGATCGCCGGACAGTATGGCGAACACACCAATCAGAACGTCGAGTACGGCGGATCGGGCGTTGCAGGCTTGAGCATCAGCGCGCGCAAGACATTGACCACGATGTCCACGGAATTGTCGGCGGAGTTCGCGGTGTTCGAGCCCGACCAGACGATGATCGACTGGCTGCGCGCGCGTACGGATGCGCCATTTGAATGCGTCATGCCGGATGCCGACGCGCAGTACGCCGCAGTGCGCAAGGTTAATCTGGCAACCCTGGAGCCGCTGGTGGCGTTTCCCGACAGCATGGTGCGCAATTCTCAGCCGGTTGCAGCGGCGGCGGGTACCACTATCGATCAGGCCTTCGTCGGTTCCTGTGCCAACGGTACGCTCGAGGATTTTGAACTGGTGGCGGCCGTACTCAACGGCCGGCGCGTGCATGCGGGCGTGCGTTTCGTGGTGACGCCCGGTTCGCAGACCGTCTATCGCGAAGCGAACCGGCGCGGCTATATCGCGACGATCACCGAAGCGGGTGCGGTCGTGACCAACGCAACCTGCGGCGCGTGCTGCGGCGGGCACATGGGGGTGCTGGGTGCGGGCGAGACCTGCATTACCGCGTCCACGCGTAATTTCAAGGGACGCATGGGCGATCCATCGGCGCACATCTACATGGGTTCGCCCGCGACGGTGGCTGCTTCGGCGATCAAGGGTGTGATTGCCGATCCGCGCGAATTTCTAAACTGAGTTTCTGAACTGAGTCTGCTGAGTTCTTGCGCTGAACCCGACATGAAGTTTAAAGCCCGCGTCTGGAAGTTTCCGGACAACATCAATACCGATCTGATCCTGCCGAGCGCATCGTTTTATCTGACGCAGGAAGAGCAGGTGCGTTTCGTGTTTCAGGCGAATCGCCCCGGCTGGGTTGACCAAGTGGCCAAGGGTGACATCCTGATCGGCGGCAAAAATTTCGGCATGGGGTCCAGCCGTCCGGCCGCGCGCTCGTTGCGCAACCTCGGCCTGGGTTGTCTGGTGGCGGAATCGATTAACGGCTTGTTTTTTCGCAATTGCGTTAATTTTGCGTTTCCCGCGATGGCCTGTCCCGGCGTCGATAAAGCCTTTGCCGAGGGTGATGTCGCCGAGGCGGATTTTGCCAATGGCGTGGTGAAAAATGTCACACAGGGCACCACGTTGCAAGCTGCCACGCTACCGCAAAAATTGCTTGATCTGCTCGACGCGGGCGGTGTTTATCCCCTGCTTGAGCGCGAGGGCATTATCGCGCCGCTGAGGAAATGATGAGAACATTCATTGGTTTTGGGATGGCAGCGCTGGTTTCCAGCGTGGCAGTGGCGCAGACGTTTCCGAACAAGCCAGTGCGTTTCGTCGTCGCTTCCGGCCCGGGCGGCAGCACCGATGGCGTGTCGCGCATTATCGGTGACAAGCTGTCCGAATTCTGGGGGCAGCAACTGGTGCATGACAACCGGCCCGGCGCGGGCGGCATACTGGCGGCGGAGATCGTTGCGCGCGCGCCCGCCGACGGCTACACCCTGCTCGTCGCCACCAGCGCGGGCGTCTCGGTCAGCCCCAGTCTTTACAAGAAAATGCCTTACGATCCCGAAAAAGCGTTCGCACCGATTTCGATGGCAGGCACGCAGGATTACGTGCTGATTGCCCATCCAGGCTCGGCGGCGTCGGTCGGCTCCGTGAAAGAACTGATCGCGGCGGCCAAGGCCAGGCCGGGGCAGATTTCGTTTTCGCACACGGGAACGGGAACCGGCACGCATCTGGCGGCGGAGCTGTTCAAGAGCGCGACGAGCGTGGACTTGTTGTCAGTGCCGTACAAAAATATCACCGCGGCGATGATTGCTGTGATGGCGGGCGAAGTCTCGGTGTCGTTCGTCAGCATTTATTCGGCATTGCCGCAGGTGAAATCCGGACGCGCAAAAGCGCTGGCAGTAACCGGTCTCCAGCGCTCTCCGGCGATGCCGGATTTGCCGACCATGATCGAAGCGGGCATTGCCGGCTATTCATCCGGAAACTGGTACGGCTTTCTTGCTCCCGCAGGTACGCCGCGTCCGGTCGTCGACCGGCTCAATGCGGATATTCTGAAGGCACTGGCGCAGAAGGACGTGCGCGAGCGCATGACGCGCCAGGGCATGGAGCCGGGAGGCAGCACGCCGGACGAATTTGCCAAATTTATTAAATCCGAAACGATCAAGTATGCCAAGGTCGTCAAAGCCGCCGGTATCCGCGCGGAGTAATAGCATGGGGAGTGAGGGATGAAAGTCGATGATGCCGTTGCCCATGCCTTTGTGAGCGCGACCGACGTGTTCGGTTTGCTCGGCGACAGCCAGATGAAATGGTGGGCTGCGATGGCCGCGAGTCCCGGCAGGCAACGGGCCGATGCTGCTGGAGGTGAAAATATCACGCAACGTGGTGAGCATTCCGTATCAGCGCATACCTTGGGGTGCAGATGTATAACTATTTGTTTTTGTTGAATAATTATTGGTGTCAACATGGAAGACGAAAGCTATAACTACGATGTATTGATCGTCGGTACCGGCAATGCCGCGACTTGCGCGGCGCTGGCCGCGCTCGACAACAAGGTGCGCGTGGGCGTCATCGAAAAGGCGCCGCAGCGCGATCGCGGCGGCAACAGCGCGCTTACCATGCATATGCGTTTTGTTTACAACGGCATCGACGATTTGCGCCCGCTGGTGAAAAACATGCCCGAGGCGGAACTGCAAAAGCAGATAGCCCGCCTGCCGCATCGCACCGAGTCCGAGATTTGGGATGAATTCATGCGTACCACCAACGGTCAGGTGGATGAGGCTATGCTGCAAGTGCATGTCGCAGAATCGCTGCCCACCGTGCACTGGCTCGCTGCCAAAGGGCACGACTGGGTGCCCACCGGCAACGTCGGCGACAACATCCTGATGATGAACGGCGGGGGTTATGGGTTGCAGCAACGCAGCCTGGCGATGCTGGAAAGCGGCGGCGCCACGTTTCACTACGAAACGACGGCGATGGAATTGCTGCAGGATGCGGGCGGGCGGGTGTGCGGCGTGCGCGCATTGACGCCGCAGGGTTTTGCAACGTTTGATGCGAAAGCCGTGGTGCTGGCGTGCGGCGGCTTTGAAGCCAATGCCGAAATGCGCACGCGCTATCTCGGTCCCGGCTGGGACATGGTGAAAGTGCGCGGCGTGCCGTTCAACACTGGTGACGGCCTGCGCATGGCGCTCGATATCGGCGCACTGCCGCACGGCAGTTGGTCAACCTGTCATGCATCGCCGCAGGATATTGCGATGGCGGACTCCACCGTGCCCTCGGCGTATGCCATGGGTGCGTCCACCGTCGATGAAAACAATCGCTACATGTATCCGTATTCGATTCTGGTGAACGTGCATGGCGAACGTTTCGCCGACGAATCGGAAGACACGCGCGGCAAGACCTACGCCAAGATGGGGGGCGCGATACTGCGCCAGCCCGGCGGCATCGCTTTTCAGATCATGGATGCAAAAATACGCAAAAGAGAAATGTACTTCGCCAGCTACAGCCGCGCCACCACGGCGAAAGCCGATACCCTGGAAAAGCTTGCGCAGGAGATCGACGTCAATGCCGCGAACCTGGTGAATACCGTGCGTGAATTCAACGCCGCGGTGCAGCCCGGCGACTACAAACCGGATCGGCTGAAGCTGGACGGCAAAGGCACCAAAGGCATTTCGCCTGCGAAAAGCAATTATGCGTTGCCGATTGATGAGCCGCCGTTTGAAGCGTGGCCGTGCCGCTGCGGCATTACCTTTACTTACGGCGGCTTGAAGATCGATCCGAAGACTGCGCAGGTGCAGCACGTGTCCGGCAGAGGCATCCCCGGTTTGTATGCAGCGGGTGAAATGGTCGGCGGTTTGTTCGTCGGCAACTATCCGTCAGGGTCGGGCATGATGGCAGGCGCGGTGTTCGGGCGCGTTGCCGGCATACACGCGGGCAAGGCGGCGTCAAACTGACCACGATTGAGAAGCTACGGCGCGAAAGTAACCGAAAATGAACGACAAGAAATGGATGTGCATACTGTGCGGCTTCGTCTACGAAGAAGCGCTGGGCATTCCCGATGAAGGCATCGCGCCGGGCACGCGTTGGGAAGATGTGCCGGCAGATTGGACGTGCCCGCATTGTTCCGCCACGAAAGCGGATTTTGAGATGGTAATCGTCAGTGCCTGAAAGCGCTGGTTAAACCCGGCTAATCCAAAAAAGCCTTGTAAATCCGGTATTTCCGAATTGTCCGGCGAGGGTGGTACGGTTAAAATGAACACCCTTTTGTGGTACGCCGCGACATGCAACTTTACGCCATAGGCCTGAATCATCAGACTGCTCCGCTGAACGTGCGCGAGCAGGTGGTGTTTCACGCCGAGCGTCTGGTGCAGGCGCTGAATGATCTGGTGGCACGGCGGCCGGTGCAGGAAGCAGCGATTATCTCCACCTGCAATCGCACCGAGATTTACTGCCACGCTGAAGAGCCGCGCGCCGCCGTTGAATGGATGGCGGCTTATCACCAACTCAAACCGGCGCAGATCGAACCCTATCTTTACAAATTGCCGCAGGAACGGGCGGTCAAACACGCTTTTCGCGTGGCCAGCGGACTCGATTCGATGGTGGTCGGCGAACCGCAGATTTTGGGCCAGTTCAAGGATGCGGTGCGCGCGGCCGAAACCGCAGGCACGCTGGGGCTGCTGCTCAACAAGTTGTTTCAGCGCACTTTTGCGGTGGCGAAAACCGTGCGCAACGAGACGGAAATCGGCGCAAGCACGGTGTCGATGGCGTCCGCCGCCGTGCAACTCGCGGGACGCATCTATCCGAGTATTGCCGAGCAGGCGATTCTGTTTATCGGCGCCGGTGAAATGGTCGACCTGTGCGCAAGCCACTTCGCCGCGCATCACCCGAAGCGCATGACTTTTGCCAATCGCACCGGCGAGCGGGCACGGCAACTGGCCGACCGTTTTCTCGGCCGCGTGATTTCGCTCAACGATCTGCCGGCGCAGTTGGCGCTGCACGACATCGTGGTGTGCTGCACGGCGAGCCCGCTGCCCATCATCGGCAAAGGCATCGTTGAAAGCGCGCTTGCCGCGCGCAAACACCGGCCGATGATGATGTTCGACCTCGCGGTGCCGCGCGATGTCGAAGGCGAAGTCGGCAAGCTCGACGATGTGTTTTTGTACACGGTGGATGACCTCGGCAAGATCGCCAGCGCCGGGCTGGCGCAGCGCCAGAATGCGGTGCAGCAGGCCGAAGTGATCATCGAAAACCAGGTGACCGATTTCATGCATTGGCTGGGCAACCGCGAACTGGTGCCGACGATACGCGCGCTGCGCGACACGGCGGAGCGCGCGCGCCGCAATGAGGTTGAGCGTGCGCTGCGCAAACTGAATACGGGCGAGGATCCGCAGCGCGTGATCGAGGCGCTGTCGCAAGCGCTGACCAACAAGCTGATGCATCCGCCTACGCATGCGTTGAATCACGCGAGTGAAACAGAGCGCACGGAACTCGCCGCCCTGCTGACGCGGCTGTACCAGATACCGCGGCAAGACTAAAGATGAAGCAAAGCATAGCCGCGAAACTCGCGCAGTTGTCGAGGCGGCTCGAAGAAATCAATCGGACGCTGAGTTCGGAGGACGTCACCAGCAATCTGGACAATTACCGCAGGCTGACGCGCGAAAGCGCGGAAATCGCGCCCGTGGTTGAACTGTATCGCGAGTATGAAAAGAGTGAAGGCGACCTCAAGGCCGCCGAAGAAATGGCCGCCGATCCACAGATGCGCGAGTTCGCGGAAACGGAGAAAACCGAAATTCGCGCGCGTCTCGATGAACTCGAGAGCGAGTTGCAAAAACAACTGCTGCCGCGCGATCCCAACGACGAGCGCAATATCATTTTGGAAATCCGCGCCGGCACCGGAGGCGAGGAGTCGGCGCTGTTCGCGGGCGAGTTGTTCCGCATGTATTGCCGTTATGCCGAGCGCAATCGCTGGCAGGTCGAGATCATGTCGCAGAACGAATCCGATCTGGGCGGATTCCGCGAAATCATCGCAAAAGTCATCGGCCGCGGCGCTTACTCCAAACTCAAGTTCGAGTCGGGCACACACCGCGTGCAGCGCGTGCCGGTGACCGAGACGCAGGGCCGAGTACATACGTCGGCGTGTACCGTGGCAGTACTGCCGGAAGTCGATGAAGTGAGCGACGTGGTGTTGAACCCAGCTGACCTCAAGATCGACACCTTTCGCTCGTCGGGCGCGGGCGGCCAGCATATCAACAAAACCGAATCGGCGATTCGCATTACGCATTTGCCCACCGGCATCGTGGCGGAGTGCCAGGATGGCCGCTCGCAACACAAGAACAAGGCGAGCGCGATGTCAGTGCTTGCCGCGCGCATCAAGGACAAGCAGGTGCGCGAGCAAAACTCGAAGATCGCCGCCGAGCGCAAATTGATGGTGGGCAGTGGCGACCGCTCCGAACGCATCCGCACCTACAATTTTCCGCAGGGACGCGTCACCGATCATCGCATCAATCTCACGCTGTATAAAATCGCGCAGATCATGGACGGCGATATCGATGATGTTACCGGCGCGTTGGCCGCCGAGCATCAGGCCGAGCAACTGGCGCAGCTCGCCGAAGAAATGCAGCCGGCGTAACCGCGTCGGCATCCTGTAGCGCGATGGCCGCCGCCTACGCTCTCATCGCCGCGGCGCTGTTCGGCGCGGCCCTGGTCACCACGCAGTTTGGGTTGCGGCACATGGATGGGCTCGCCGGCGCGAAAGTCAGCATCCCGTCGGCGACGGCATTGCTGTGGCTGCTGCTTCCGCTGCGCGAGCTCAAAGGGTGGGATACTCCGGCGGCAGGCATATTCCTTGCCCTTGGGCTGTTCTTCCCGGTGGCAGTGACACTGCTCGCGTATGAGGCCAACCGGCGCATGGGGCCGACCATCGCCGGCGCCATTGGCAGCACCGCGCCGCTGTTTGCGGTATTGGGCGCAGTGCTGTTTCTCGGTGAAACGCTGGGAATCACGCAGATGATTGCGACGGCAGCGATTGTGTGCGGGTCCGTGGCGCTGGTGTGGCGCAGCGGCGGCTCGTTGCGCGGTGCCGCGTGGATATCCTGGGTAGCGTGGCTCGCGGCGGCGTTGCGCGCGCTGGCGCAGGTCATCGCCAAGGCGGGTTTGTTGTTGTGGGCCAATCCCTATGCGGCTGCCGTGCTGGGCTACTCAGTATCGGCGGTCGCGATCTGGATCATTGCCGGGTTCAGTCGCCGTCCGGAATCGCGTGTTTACACGCGCCGCGGCGTTTTGTGGTTTGTGCTGACGGGGCTGTTCAACTGTTCCGCGGTGCTTGCGCTGTACACGGCGCTTGACGGCGGCGCGGTGAGCATCGTGTCGCCGATTGCCGCGACCTATCCGATGTTCACGCTGGTGCTCAACACCGTTATTCTGCGCGAAGAACGCCTGAGCGCGCGTTTGATCGGCGGTGTTGCACTCATGGTGGGGGGTGTCGTAGCATTACTGGTACAATAAAATGTTTAAAAACAAATACTTATGACAACCATCGCGGAATTGATGCGCAGCAGTGGCATTGACGCGATGGATGCGCGCGTGTTGTTGCGCGCCACGCTGGCCGTAAACGACGCGCATCTCATCGCTCATGCAGACGATGAAGTGCCGGCGCAGCACGCAGCGCAATTTCGCGCGGCTGCGGCGCGGCGCGCGGCGGGGGAGCCTGCTGCATACATCGTGGGCGAGCGCGAGTTTTACCGGCACGTATTCAAACTCACGCCAGCGGTGCTGATCCCGCGCCCTGAGACGGAACTGCTGGTTGAACTCGCATTGGAGCGTCAGCCGCAACGCGTGCTTGATCTGGGTACCGGCAGCGGCTGCATCGCGATCAGCATCGCGCTCGCGCGACCGGCCGCACACGTGACCGCGCTCGACCGCTCGGTGCCTGCGCTTGCGGTCGCGCAAGAAAACGTGGCGCGCCTCAATGCGCGCAACATAGCGTTGCAAATCGGTAACTGGTTCGATGGCCTGGGTAACGAGGGCGGAGGGCACTACCAGCGCTACGAACGTTACGACGTGATCGTATCCAACCCGCCGTACGTGGCGGCAGGTGACGCGCATCTGGCGCAAGGCGACCTGCGCTTCGAGCCCGCCTGTGCACTGGCGGCAGGCGCAGACGGCCTTGCAGATATTCGCGTCATTGTCGCCGGCGCGCGCCCGCATCTTGCGCCCGGCGGGTGGCTTTTGTTCGAGCATGGCTACGATCAGGCGCTGTGCTGCCGCGGACTGTTGTCGCAAGCCGGGTTTTGCGACGTGCAATCGTGGCGTGATCTTGCCGGTATTGAGCGCGTGAGCGGGGGACGCGCGCCATCGTTATAATCCCTTCGACACGGACCATACGAACCACGGGGAGGAGGCTGCCATGATTCAATCCATTTTCATCACCGGCATCGTGTTGCTGGTGCCAGGCGTGGTGAGCGCGGTGCATGCGCAGGGCTACCCCAATCGCACGATGCGCGTGGTCGCTACGTTTCCACCGGGCGGGGCGACGGACATACTCGCGCGCATCACTGCGCAGAAGCTGAACGAACGTCTCGGACAGCCGGCGGTGGTGGAAAACCGCGTCGGCGGCGGCGGCAACATCGGCGCCGATTTCGTAGCGAAGTCCGAACCCGACGGCTACACCCTGCTGATAGGCGGTGTGCCCCATGCAATAAGCATGAGCCTGTTTAGCAAGCTGCCGTACGATTTCGCGCGCGATCTTGCGCCGATCGTCAACCTTGCGGTGTTTCCGAGTCTGATTATTGTGCATCCGTCGCTGCCGGTGAAATCGATCAAGGAACTTATTGCGCTGGCGAAGTCGCGCCCGGGACAGCTCAACTACGGCGGCACGCACGCGTCGCCCAATCACCTCGCGATGGAACTGCTCAACAGCCAGGGCGGCGTGAAGATGGTGCTTATTTCCTATAAGGGCACCGGTCAGATCGTGAGCGACCTCGTTGCCGGGCACGTGCAAATCGCATCGATGGGATTCCCGGCGGCGTTGCCTATGGTCAAGGCGGGCAAGCTGCGTGCGCTGGCAGTGACCAGCGCGCAACGCTCGGCGTTGCTGCCGGATGTGCCGCCGGTGAGCGAATCCGGCCTGGCCGGCTACGACGTGACGTCGTGGTACGGTTTATTTGCACCGGCCGGCACGCCTGAAGCCATCGTTACGCGGCTGTACACGGAACTGGCAGCACAATTCAAATCTCCGGATGTGGCAAAGCGCTTGTCGGCACTCGGTGCGGAGGTGGCCATCAAACCGCCAGCGGAACTTGCCAGCTTCTTGCGCGAAGACATTAAAAAGTGGGCCGTAGTTGTCAAAGCCTCGGGTGCAAAGGCTGAATGATGCAAACTTGACGCCATGCCCTGCGAGCCGTTAAACTAATACCCGATGAAATTTGTCAGGTAATAATCAAGGAAAATTGTGATGAGTATTCAAGACGATATCAAGGCACAGATCACCAAAAACAAGGTCATGCTGTACATGAAAGGCTCGCCGGATTTCCCGCAGTGCGGGTTCTCGGCCAATGCGATCAATATTTTGCGCGAGTGCGGCGTCGAAGAAATCGCCTCGGTCAACGTGCTGGAAAATCCGGAAATCCGCCAGGGCATCAAGGAGTTTTCCAGCTGGCCGACGATCCCGCAACTTTATGTGAACGGCGAATTCGTCGGCGGTTCGGACATCGTGACCGAGATGTACCAAAGCGGTGAGCTGCAAAAACTATTAAAGTAAGCTGCACCAACACCGCACAAAAAGGGGCATGTTCAGCCCCTTTTTTGTTGTACTGCCCTCAATTGTTTCGGCTTCGCTACGCCGTTTGTGCGTTAGCGAATCCATGTTTCGTAGGCGTATTGCGCGAGCAACACGAAAGCAATCACAAATAGCATACGCAACAGCCAGCGCCGAAAGGTCGCGGTGTCGATGCGGTTGCGGATGTTAATGCCTACCTGCGTGGTGGCAACGACGACAAGCGCGAACGGCAGCGTCATCGCCCATTGCACCCAGGTGACGCCGCCCTCTGCGGTGAGCACCACGAACTGCGTGGGTTTGCCGACGCTGAAGCACATATTCAGCACCTGTACCAGCGTCGTGCGGTCGACACCCAACGAGAACAGATACACGACCAGCGCCGGTGCTGCAATGTTAGCCGTGCCTTCCGACACGCCTGCGAGGCAGCCGAAGAAAAGGCCGAATGCCACCGGATGTCGGCGCACCGGTGCCCACTCGGCATGGCCGATACGGTCAAGATATAGATACGCGAGGATGACGCCTGCCAGCAGCATCGCGTACGGAAATGCGGGAAACGCAACAAACAGCCGCGCACCGACGCCCGCGCCCACGATCATGCACAATGGCATGAACCAGAAACGCTTGAGCGTGGGCAGGAATTGCCCCGACATAACGACATTCAGCACGGTCGCCGCCACGCACGGCAACAGCACAAGGATTACCGCGGTGCGCATGTCGGATACCGCCGCGATCAAGGGTGTCGCCACCATCGGGAAACCCAGCCCCAGCGCACCCTGCACCACGCCCGCAAAGGCGAGCACCAGTGCGATCCAGATGACTACGGGAAGAGGCAGCGATTCGAAGCCGGGCATTAAAATCCGTCTTGGGTTGGTGTAGTCGTCACAAACGGACGACGGTGACAGCGCGCGGCGACCGATCCAGCGGGAGCTTCATGTCATTTTACCCGACGGGTCTGGTTGACGTTCTGGCGCGGTGCGGCTTGAGCGATCACGATGCAATGGCACGTCACAAAACGACTGGTTGTAAGCAATTGTTTTAATGAATTTTTTTGGAGGCATGACTTGATACCGCGGCGCGCTGGCGGTGAAGAAATTCATTGCGCCGAGGCGGAACGGTGTAATCTACGAATCTCGGTCATAGGGAGCTCGAGGCGCCTGTCGCCGCAGCGAATTCACCATAAAATCAAACCGGACCTTTACCCAAGGAGGCGTCATGAATGACAAGCAATGGGATAAATTCATCGACAAGCTTGAATTGAGCCGTCGCGATTTCATTTTTTCGTCGATCGCGGCAGGTGCGCTCACGTTGACGCCGCGCTTTGCGAGTGCGCAGGCGCAGAAGCCGTACAAAATCGGCCTGCTGCTGCCGTCGACAGGCACCGGCGCCAATTACATGGCCCACTGCATCAAGGGACTGCCGCACATGGTGACCGAGATCAACAAGCGGGGCGGCCTGCTCGGCAAGCATCCGATCCAGATGGTCTATCGCGATACCGAGACCAAGCCCGATGTCGGCGCGCGCGAAGCAAAATCGCTGATCCTCAACGACAAGGTGGACGCCATATTCGGCACCTACTCCAGCGCGGTGGCGCTGGCGGTGCAGGAAATCATACACGAGCACAAGGTGCTGCATTTTGCCGCGACCTCGAACAGCTCCAAGATCACGCAGGAAAACTACACACCGTACACCTATCAATTCTGCCCCGACAGCAATATGCAGTCGGGTGCGGTGGTGGTGGCGGTGTCGCGGCTGGCGAAGAAAAACAACTGGAAAAATTTCGTCTCCATCGGCCAGGACTATGAGTGGGGCCGCGATACGCACAAGGGATTCACCACCGGGCTCACCAAAGTCGCGGGCAATATCAAGGAAACGCGGCAGATGTGGTTCAAGCTCGGCGAGACCGACTTTACCTCCTACATCACCGCAATCATGGCAGCCAAGCCCGATTTCATGTTCGGCGCCATTGCCGGCAAGGACGCGGAAACTTTCCTGCAGCAGGGCAACCAGATGGGCCTTTTCAAGCGTGTGCCGTTCCCCGGCGGCTTGATCGCGGTGAACGATCTGAAGTCGCAGCGCAAGACCATTCCGCGCGGCCTGATCGGGCTGGCGCGCTGCCCGTTCTTCGCGCACCTGAAAGAGCCGATTATGCAGGAGTACATCAAGCGCGATCGCGCGATCTTCGGCGCCGACGGTTATCCCGACGACTGGGCGTGCATGTATTACGACGCATTGGGCGGGCTGGTGCAAGGTGCGCAGAAAGCCGGCAGTACGGACACCACCGCGATCGCCAAGGCTTTGAAGGGCGCCACCATCGACACCTGCCGCGGCAAGCGAGCCTTCCGTGATTGCAGCAACCAGTTGAACGTGCCGTCCTATGTCGGCGAAGTGTGGGACTCGCCCGATTATCCGTTCCCCATTTACAAGCCCGACACCCTGGTGTTGGTCGAAGGCAACGAGGTGTGGACGCAAAGCTGTGCCGAAGTCGAGAAGCTGAAGAAAAAACGCGCCTGAGCGGCGCCGGGCGCGCGGCCGCGGTAGTCACGCGGGCGCGCGCAACGCGGGAGGAGTTTCATGGCGGACCTGGGGCCCTACGTACTGCAGTTGTTCAGCGGCCTGTCACGCGCGATGATTTTGTTTTTGCTGTCGGCGGGACTGTCGCTGATCTTCGGGGTGATGAACATTCTGAACTTCGCGCATGCCACGCTGTGGCTGCTGAGCGGCTACCTGTCGTTCTCGATATTCACGTTCTTGAGCGACAAGCTGGGCGCAAGCCCGTGGATACTGGTGCCAACCATCATCGCCGCGACGGCGATCATGATGCTCGTCGGCTACGCGCTCGAACGCTTGCTGGTTCGCCGCATGTACGAGCGCGAGTTGCCGGAGCAACTGTTGTTGACTTTTGCCCTGGTATTGATCATCGGCGATCTCATCAAACTCATCTGGGGCGTGGAAAACCGGCGCATCAATCTCGGCGTGCAGCCCATCGAGATGCTGGATACGCTGGTCAATCCTTATCACTTCATTATCATCGGCGCCGGCGTTACGGTGGCGCTGGGGCTATGGTACTTCCTGCACCGCACGCGTTTCGGCTGCATCGTGCGCGCGGCGGTCTACAGCCGCAGCATGGTCAGCGCGCTGGGCATTCCGATTCCGATGATTTACGCGCTGGTGTTTTCGCTGGGCGTGGGACTGGCCGCGTTCGCGGGCGGCGTATTCCTGCCGCTGATTCCGATGGCGCTCGGCGTGGACCACGACATCATCATCCAGTGTTTCGCCGTGGTGGTGATCGGCGGCTTTGGCAGCATGCTGGGAACCTTTGTTGCCTCCATCATCGTCGGTGTGGTTTACGCCTTCAGCATACTGTTTTGGCCGGACGGCGCGCTGGCGATGATTTTTCTGATCGTGATCGCGGTGCTGATCTGGCGGCCGTGGGGACTGTTCGGCACCGAGCTGCGCTATTGATCGCCATTGAAAAGTAAGCGGCATGGATTCCAAGAATAACGTCGCTGCGCCGGTATCCTGGTGGATGCGGCTCTACCGCGGCTACGGCATTTCCGGTCCTGCGGCGCTGATATTGCTGGTGTTTTTCATTTTGGTGCCGCTGCTGCCGGGAAAATTCTGGATCCACGTTGCGACCGAGATACTGATTCTCGGATTGTTTGCGATGAGCTTCAATCTGCTCTACGGATTCATGGGGCAGATATCTTTCGGCCACGCGGCTTTCTTCGGTGTCGGCGCCTACGCGACGGCGATGCTGTTTACCGCGCTCAAAACGCCCACCGGCGAGATTGGCCTGTTCGAGTTTTTTGTGTCGCTGCTGATCGGGCCGCCGTTTGCCGCGCTCGCGGCGCTCATCGTCGGCGTGTTCTGCGTGCGCCTCACCGGCATTTACTTCGCGATGCTGACGCTTGCGTTCGGCGAGCTGTTGTACTACATCGTTTTTTCCTGGTACAGCTTCACCAAGGGTGACGACGGCATCCAGCGGCTGTTGCCGCCGGCGTTTTTCCAGGATGCGTCCAATTATTATTATCTGACGCTGATCATCGTCGTTGCCGCGCTGCTGGTGATGTGGCGCATCACCGAATCGCCGTTCGGCTACATCCTGCGCACGCTGCGCGACAATCAGCGCCGCGCGGCTTTCCTCGGCGTGAATGTGCGCCGCCACATGCTGATGGCGTTCGTGATCGCCGGATTTTTTGCCGGCATCGCAGGCGCGCTGTGGGGACCGTTCTCGCGCAGCGTCAGTCCGGGACTGTTGGGCTGGCAGGAATCCGGCATTGCCGTGTTCATGACGTTGATCGGCGGCGCCGGCGCTTTTATCGGCCCCATCGCAGGCTCGGTGATTTATACGTTTTTGCAGGCGGTGGTGAAGATGTACACCGTCTATTGGCCGCTCACCATCGGCACCATCATCCTGCTCATTGTGCTGTTCGCGCCAGGCGGCCTGCTCGGCACCATCGAGCAGCGCCTGAAAACAGCGCGCGGCAAAGGTGCGGCTGATGCTTCGGATGCGCAAGAGGAGGAGCCGTAGATGTCCGCGATCCTCGAAGTCATCGGGCTCGACAAGCGTTTCGGCGGCGTACACGTCACGCGCAATGTGAATTTCGTGATGGAGGAAGGCGAGCAGTCCGCCATCATCGGCCCCAACGGCGCGGGCAAGAGCACGTTCATGAATCTGCTGACGGGCTATCACCGGCCCGACGCGGGCCGCGTGGTATTCGCGGGCAAGGACATAGCGGGGCTGGCGCCGCACCAGATTGCGCGCCTGGGCATTTCGCGTGCGTTTCAGGTCAGCAATATTTTCTCGCGCATGACGGTGGCCGAAAATGTGCGCTCGGCGGTGCACGCGCAAATGGGCATGAGTTATAACCTGATGCGCCGCGCGGATCGCACCGGCATCGCGACCACCGATGAAATGCTCGCACGCTGCGGCCTCGATACGCGGCGCGATACCACCGCCGGCGAGCTGGCGCAGGGCGACAAGAAGCGGCTCGAACTCGCCATCGCGCTGGCAGGCAAGCCGCGATTGCTGTTTCTCGACGAGCCGACGGCTGGTATGTCGATCGATGAAGCGCGCGGCACCATGGAACTGGTCAACCGCCTGAACCGCGAACTGAATCTTACCGTGCTGTTTACCGAGCACGATATGGGCATCGTGTTCAACCACGCGCGCAAGCTCACGCTGTTGCACCGGGGCGAGATTATCGTGCAAGGCACGCCTGCCGAGGTGCGCGCCAACGACATGGCGCAAAAAGTCTATCTTGGCGAGCATCAACTTTGACCATGACGCGCCTCGAAGTCTCCAACGTACATACTTATTACGGCACCAGTCACATTCTGTTCGACGTGTCGCTCGAAGTGAATGAAGGCGAATCGGTATGCCTGCTCGGCCGCAACGGCGCGGGCAAGACCACGACACTCAAAACCATCATGGGTCTCGCCCCGGCCGCGCGCGGCACGGTGCGTTTTAACAGTGCCGACCTGGTGCGGCGTGAACCCTACGAGATCGCGCGGCAGGGCATCGGCTATGTGCCCGACGAGCGGCTGATTTTTCCCGATCTCACGGTGCGCGAAAACCTTGAGATCGCGGTGAAAAAAGGCGTGAGCACACATCTCGAGCCGTGGACGGTCGCGCGCATTTACGATCTGTTTCCAGTGTTATTGCCGCTGGATGCACGCCTCGGCGGCTATCTGTCAGGCGGCGAGCAACAGATGCTGACGATCGGACGCACGCTGATGGGCAACCCGTCGCTGTTGCTGCTCGATGAACCGGTGGAAGGGGTGGCGCCGGTGGTGGTGCAGGAACTCACGCGGCGCATCAAGGAGCTCAAGACGCTCGGACTTACCATCCTGTTCGCCGAGCAGAATATTCATTTCGCATCTGAAATATCCGATCGCGCTTACGTGATTGAAAAAGGCCAAATCCGCTTTCACGGCACCATGCAGGAACTGGCCGCGAACGACGACGTGAAGCAAAAATATTTGATGATCTGAGCACGAGTGGCGGTGCTTGTGTTTGATGAGGCGGCATCTTCCTATCATTCTTCTTATCATAAGTATTTGTTTTTAAAGTAATTTTTTTATTCCAACCTAAGCCAGACGCTTGCGCGCACGGCAGCGATGCACCATAATTCATACTCTCAGCCGCTCCGGCTGATCGAGCACTGTCGGCAACATTATCCGTACCCATCCGCGTACCCGCCGTACCGTGACGCAGCCACAACACACTCTCCGAGAGGTCCCCATGAACACCATGACAGACGCCAAAAACTTGATCAAGGGGCCTGCGGTTGGCGGCAAAATCCGCATGACGCCGAGCGAAGCGTTTGTCGAAACGCTGGTGGCCCAAGGCGTGAAAGATACTTTCGGCATCGTCGGCTCGGCGTACATGGATGCGCATGATTTGTTCCCGCTTGCCGGAATACGCTTTGTATCGGTGGCGCATGAGCAGAACGCCGCGCACATGGCCGACGGCTATTCGCGCGTCACCGGCAAGCATGGTGTTTGCATCGCACAAAACGGCCCTGGCATTACCAATTTCGTCACTGGCATCGCTGCCGCGTACTGGGCGCACTCGCCGGTGATCGCGATTACACCGGAGTCCGGCAGCCTGACCATGGGTTTGGGCGGATTTCAGGAAACCGAGCAGATGCCGATTTTCTCCAGGATCACCAAGTGGCAGGTGCATGTCAACTCGCCGATGCGCATCGCCGAGCTGACCGGCCGCGCGTTCGACTACGCGATGGCCGAGCGCGGCCCGGTGCAGGTGAATATTCCTCGCGATTATTTCTACGGTGACGGGGAATTCGAGATTCCACAACCGCAGCGCATCGAACGCTCCGCCGGCGGTCCGGAGTCGCTGGATGCCGCAGCCAAACTGCTGGCGAAAGCGAAGTTCCCGGTGATTCTTGCCGGCGGCGGCGTGATCATGGCCAACGGTGGGAAGGAATGCCAGGCGCTCGCGGAGTATCTGACCGCGCCGGTGGTGAATTCGTACCTGCACAATGATTCTTTTCCGGCGTCGCATCCGCTGTGCTGCGGGCCGCTGGGTTATCAGGGATCAAAAGCGGCGATGAAGCTCATCTCGCGCGCCGACGTGGTGTTGGCGCTCGGCACGCGCTTGGGCCCTTTCGGCACGCTGCCGCAACATGGCCTGGATTACTGGCCGAAAAACGCGAAAATAATACAAATCGATTGTGATCCGCGCATGATCAATCTGGTCAAGCGCATTTCCGTCGGTATCTGCGGCGACGCTCGGCTTGCCGCGAGCGAGCTGCTTCAACGGCTCAAAGCGCAGACCAAGCTCACGCCCAACAAGACCCGCCTTGCGGAAATCAAGATTGAGAAAGCTGCGTGGATGGAAGAACTCGCCAAATGGCCTTCGCCCAACGAAAAGGGCCGCATCGGCCCGCGGCAGGCGCTGGCGGCATTGGCGCGCGCGATGCCGAAAAACGCCATGGTGTCCACCGACATCGGCAACGTATGCTCGGTCGCCAACAGCTATCTGCATTTCGAAAGCAGCCCGTCGTTCCTGGCCGCGATGAGCTTCGGCAACTGCGGTTACGCGTTTCCCGCCGCCATCGGTGCGAAAGTGGGCCGCCCCGACCGGCCGGCGATAGCGTATGTCGGCGACGGCGCGTGGGGCATGAGTCTCAACGAAGTGCTGACCTGCGTGCGCGAGAATATTCCGGCGATTGCCGTGGTGTTCAACAATGGCCAATGGGGCGCAGAAAAGAAAAACCAGGTCGATTATTTCGAAAAGCGTTATCTCGGCACGAACCTGAAGAACCCGAACTTCGCGGATGTCGCGGAATCGATGGGCGCGCACGGCTTGACGGTCGAACACGTGGACGAGATCGGCGACGCGCTGCGCGGGGCGGTGAAATCCAACAAACCGACGGTGATCAACATGATGCTCACCCAGGAGCTGGGTGACCCCTTCCGCCGGGATGCCTTCAAACAGCCGCATCGTCTGCTACCGAAGTACCGCAAGTTCAGCGCGAAGCAGTTTCGATAACCGTTTCGCTAAAAGTTGCTGCACCCGACAAAAAACCGGCTTGTTGCGAAGCCGGTTTTTTGTCGGGTAATTCTGGCGCAGAGGGGTTATCGAATAGCTTTGCGCGCCTTGGCAATCGCCGATTTGACGCGCGCGGGCGCGGTGCCGCCGATATGCGATCTTGCGGTCAACGCGCCTTCCAGCGTGAGTGAAGCATAAACATCTGTATCGATCAGCTTTGAAAACTGCTGTAGTTCCGGCAATTTCAGATCGGCGAGATCGCACGGGCGTGTCTCGCAAAAGCGCACCGCCTGTGCTACCACTTCATGCGCTTCGCGAAACGGCATGCCTTTGCGCACCAGATAATCGGCAAGATCGGTGGCCGTGGCAAAACCTTGTGCCGCCGCGGCGCGCATGGCTTCCTTGTTAACGCTGATGCCCGGAATCATTTCAGTGAATACCGCAAGACTGCTGGTGACCGTGTCGACGGTGTCGAACAGCGGCTCCTTGTCTTCCTGATTGTCCTTGTTGTAGGCAAGCGGCTGGCCTTTCATCAGAGTAAGCAGGGCGACCAGATGACCATTGACGCGGCCTGTTTTGCCGCGAATCAGCTCCGCCACGTCCGGGTTTTTTTTCTGCGGCATGATCGATGAGCCGGTGCAGAAACGATCCGCGATATCGATAAGGCCGAAGCTCGGGTTCATCCACAGAATCAGTTCTTCGCAAAAGCGCGACAGATGCGTCATCAGCAGCGCGGAGCACGCACAAAACTCGATGGCGAAATCCCGATCCGACACCGCATCCAGCGAGTTTTCGCATATGCCGTCGAATTCCAGTGCTTTCGCCACCATCTGGCGGTCGATGGGATACGACGTTCCCGCGAGTGCCGCGGCGCCGAGCGGCAGCCGGTTGACGCGCTTGCGGCAATCGGCGTAGCGCTGTGCGTCGCGCGACAGCATTTCGTAATAGGCCAGCAAGTGATGGCTGAACGACACCGGCTGCGCCACCTGCAAATGGGTAAACCCCGGCATTACGGTGTCAGTGTGCTTGTCTGCCAGATCAAGCAGCGCAGTTTGCAGCGCGCGTATCTGGCCAATCAGATGGTCAATGGCTGCGCGCAGATAAAGACGAATATCGGTCGCCACTTGGTCGTTGCGTGAACGCGCCGTGTGCAGCCGTTTGCCTGCGTCGCCGACCAGATCGGTCAGCCGGCGCTCGATGTTCAGATGCACATCCTCAAGGTCGAGCGACCAGTTGAACGCGCCGCTGCGAATTTCGCCCAGTATTTGCTCGAGCCCGCGCTCAATGGACGCCAGGTCCTCAGCGCCGATGATGCCGGTGGCGTGAAGCATGCGTGCATGGGCAACCGATCCCTCGATATCGAATTCCGCGAGGCGATAATCGAATCCTACCGAAGCGGTAAAGCGCTTGACCAGATCGCTGACGGGTTCGGCAAAACGGCCGGACCACGGCTGGGCAGCGGCGGGCGAAAGGGGCTTGCCTTTATTCTGCGCAGACATGGTGCAAATAGTATGATTCCATAATGGCTCGCAGTATAAATCAAATCGTTCATCGCAACGGCAGTGATAAAGCCCGCCCTGGCGTCATACAAAACGCCTACGGCAGCACGCTGCCGGATTTTCGCAATGTTGGAATCCTGTTGCGCATACTGCTGATCGTAAACGCAATAGCGCTGGTTGCTGCAGTGGTGAAAAGCCCGTCGCTCGCAGAACTGGATGCGCAAATCATCGACATGGCGGCGCTGGTCGAACCGCTGCTGATTTTGACGCTGGTGTTGTTGTATTTACTGAATGGTTTGCTGGCGCGTTTGCCGTATACCGCCGGCGCTATTTTAGTCATCGTGTTGACGCTGGTGCTTACCACGCTGCTGCACGCCGGCGCACAGCAGCAGCTTCTGTTCAGCGTGACGTCGGTGGAACGCTACTGGCTGCTGGTTGGGCTGGTGACGGCGATGCTGCTGTGTTACTTCGAGTTGCGCGGACGTGCGCTGTCGCCGGCCATTGCGGAAGCGCGTTTGCAGGCATTACAGGCGCGCATCCGGCCGCATTTTTTGTTCAACAGCATCAACGCGGTGTTGTCGCTGATCCGGCAGGAGCCGAAGCGCGCAGAAACCGCGCTGGAGGATATGGCGGAATTGTTCCGGGTACTGATGGCCGACAATCGCGAACTGACGCCGCTCCCGCGCGAGATCGAGCTGTGCCGGCAGTATCTGGGCATCGAGCAACTGCGATTGGGCGAGCGGCTCAAGGTCGAATGGCACATTGACAACATGCCCGCCGATGCGATGATTCCGCCGTTGGTACTGCAGCCACTGCTGGAGAACGCGGTGTACCACGGCATAGAGCCGCGCACCGAACCCGGCGTGGTAAGCATCAACGTCTACGCTACCCGTGACGAAGTGCATGCCGTGCTGCGCAACCCGTATTCACGCGACGGTGACCATCACAGCGGCAACAACATGGCCCTCGGCAATATTCGCGAGCGCTTGCAGCTGCATTTCGATGCCGAGGCGTCGCTGACCTCGCGCGTGACCGATGATGCATATCAGGTGCACATTATCATGCCGTACCGCAAGGAGAAGCCATGATCCCGCTACCATTGCGCATCGTGATCGTCGATGATGAGGCGCCGGCACGCGGCCGCTTGCGCGACCTGCTGGAAGACTGCGAAACATCGCTGCCGCTGGAGCTTGCCGGCGAAGCCGCCAGCGGTCCGCAGGCGCTGGCATTGTTGTCGAAGCAGCATGCCGATGTGGTGTTGCTGGATATTCGCATGCCGGGGATGGATGGCATCGAGACCGCGCAGCATTTGCGCAAGCTCGAGACCCCGCCCGCCATCATATTCACCACCGCCTACGATGCCTATGCACTGAAGGCGTTTGAAGTGCATGCCATCGATTATTTGCTGAAGCCGATCCGTGCCGGGCGCTTGCTCGATGCACTGAAGACCGCGCGTTCCGCGGTCGCGCCCAAGGCCGCTGCATTGGCCGAAATGCGCCGTACCCCGCGCACCTCGCTGTCCGCGAGCGAACGCGGCAAGGTCAATCTGATTCCGGTAGCCGATATTATTTATCTTAGAGCCGAACTCAAATACGTGACGGTGCGCACGCGCGCGCGTGAATTTCTGGTTGAGGAATCGCTGACGCGGCTGGAAGAAGAATTCGGCGATCGTTTCGTGCGCGCGCATCGCAGTTGCCTCGTCGCGCGCGCGGCGATCCGTGGCTTTGAGCGTGGCGCCGGCGAAGGCGGCGACGGGCAGTGGGAGGTGCTGCTCAACGGCTGTGACGAGCGCATCGCCGTCAGCCGCCGACAGCAGCACATCGTGCGAGAACTCTCAAAATAGGCAATAAAAATACCTATACAAGCGGTACCCGTTATTGCAGTTTGAACTTCTGCACGCGCCGGCCGAACCCCGCTTCAGCGGTAAAAATGTTTCCCCTGGAATCGATCGCGATATTGTGAAGGCTGCGGAACTCGCCTGCCATGCGTCCGGGGCGGCCGAAATTGCCGACAATTTTGCCGTCTTCACGCGTCAGAATGTTGACTTGCGAGTTGCCGCCATCGGCGACAAACAGATAGCGTTGTTGCGCATCTATCGACGCGACCGTGTCCGCCACCGGACCAGAACGTGACTGCGACGGAAGAATGAATTCACGCAAGTACGTGCCGTTGGCCTGGAACACCTGTACCCGCTGATGCGGGCGGTCGCAAACATAAATGAGCTTGTCGCGCGTCTGGCGCACGCAATGCGGATTGCCGAATTGCCTGGGCGGCGTCGCATCGGGATTGTACGGCGGCTGCTTGGTATCATCGGGCACCGCGCCATACGCCCCCCAGTGGCGCTTGTAAGCGCCAGTAGTGGCGTCGAACACGATAACGCGATGGTTGCCGTAGCCGTCGCCGACAATAACCTCATTCGCGGCGGCATCGGTAACAATCGCCCCCGGGCGGCCCAGTTGCGTGCGGCTGTTGCTGCCTTCGGATTTGCCCGGTTTGCCGATTTGCAGCAGGAATTTTCCCTCGCGCGTGAACTTGAGGATGTGATGATCGGCCGGATCGTTGCCGGCAATCCAGACGTTCCCTTGCCAATCGACGTGAAGGCCGTGCTCGTTTTTCGGCCAGTCGTAACCCTGCCCCGGCCCTCCCCATCCTTGCACGAATTTTCCATCGGGATCGAATTCCATCACCGGCGGTGCTGATATACAGCAGGTTGCTGTCGGCGGTTTCTGCTGTGCCAGCTTGTCGTCGGCAAGCAGCGTGGCGGGACGATGCAGCACCCATACATGATCGCGGCCATCGACCGACACGCTCGACACCTGTCCCCAAATCCAGTTGTCCTGCAACGGCTTGGGCCAGAAGGGATCTACCTGATATTGCGGCACGCCGCCCGCACTGCTTTGCTGCATTGGTTGCTGCGCGCAACCGATCGCTGTGATGATGCCCGCCGCCCCGATCAGCGCGACTGCCGTCACCCAATTGGCTCTTTTCATTTTGGCACCCCCTTTGGAATTATCCCGCGATGTTTTTTCGTCATGGTATGCGCCGCGAGGCGTTGGGTGCAACCATTGCGCAGAATAAATAAATAGTGATTAAAAACAAATACTTAAATAACTACAGCACGACGAGTTAGCCCCAGGTTGCGGCAGGCTCCGTTTATTCGATGAAGCGCCGCCGACGAGAGCGGTATTGCCGGAGAAATAAATGAATCGCAGACACTTTTTGTTAAACATGCGCACCATGGCGGTGGCCGGTTGCGCGTTCAATCTGGTGCACGGCGCGGCGGCGCAGGATGTGCGTCCCGTGAATTTGCCACCGCGATTGACGGTCGCGCAGGGCGCGGAAACACCGGTGGTGCTGCAGGCAATCCGCATCGAATCTGAAATCAGCGGCAGCCGTGCGCTGACCACGGTGGAGATGACATTCTTCAATCCGAACCGGCGCGTGCTCGAAGGCGAGTTGCAGTTTCCGTTGCTTGACGGCCAGCAGGTTAGCGGCTTCGCGCTCGACATCGATGGCAAGCTGCGTGAGGCGGTGCCGGTGGAGAAAGCCAAGGGCCAGCAGGTGTTCGAAGACGTTATTCGCCAGCGCATCGATCCCGCGCTGCTGCAAGTTACCGCCGGTAACAATTACAAACTGCGCGTCTATCCGCTGCCGGCACAGGGTACGCGCCGGGTGATGATACGTTACGCTGAATCGCTGCCGGTATCGGGCGTGCTGCGTCGTTACCGGCTACCGCTCGACTACGCGCGCGATCTGACGGGATTTTCGCTGCGCGTGTTGGTGCGTGCGCCTGAAAATGCACCGGCGTTGGCGGGAACACAACCACAAGGTTTGGCGTTCAAGACGCGCGGCGTGGATTACGAAGCGGAGATTTCGCGCAAGGACTTTGCCGTGCGCGGCGTGCTGGAAGTGCAGGTGCCGGTGTCGGCGCGTCCCGAGGTGCACACGCAGACCCACAACGGCAAAACCTGTTTTGTCGCGGAGGTGCCCGCACGCGTCGGTGGTGTTGCGACGATGCTGCGCGCACTGCCTTCGGTGGTGGGGTTGATCTGGGACGCATCCGGCTCGGGCGCCGCGCGCGACCACGTGCGCGAGTTCGCATTGCTCGACACCTACTTCAAGCGTTTGGGTAACGGTGGTAACGGCGAAGTGCGCCTGACGCGCGTGCGCGAGGCCGCCGAGCCGGTGGAGCGTTTTCGCATCGTCAACGGCGACTGGAGCGCGTTGCGGCGCGCGCTGGAAACCACTGCATACGACGGCGCGACGCAACTGGGCGCGTTCACCGTAGAATCCGGCGTCAGCGAATACCTGCTGTTCAGCGACGGTCTCGACAACTTCGGCGAGCGCCCGTTCGCCAAATTAAAGGTGCCACTGTATGCTGTGAGCGCGGCCACGCGCTCCGACCCGGCGCGGCTGCGGCAACTCGCCGAATCCGGCGCCGGCGGATTCATCGATCTGGTGTCGCTCACCGCCGTAGAAGCCGCGCGCCGCCTGCTGTATCGCGAAGCGCGGATACAGGCGCTCAACGGCAGCGGCGTGAGCGAACTGGTCGCTGCTTCGCGCGCGGCGAACAACGGCCGCTGGCTGGTGGCGGGACAGTTGCAGGGCGACAGCGGTGTGCTCCGCGTTGCCGTAACCTATCCGGGTGCGGCCGAAGCGGAAACCATCGCGATACCGCTGCGCGCCGGACACAACGCCGACAATCTTGCCGCCGCCGCTTGGGCGCAGATGCGTGTCGCAGAACTCGACGGCGAATACCGGCTGCACCGCGCGGAAATACGCCGCCTTGGAATGGAATTCGGGCTCACCTCGCGCGAAACCTCGCTGATCGTGCTCGACCGCATCGAAGACTATGTGCGTAACGAGATCATGCCGCCCGCGGAACTGCGCGCCGAATACGACCGCCTGCGCCGCAACCAGCACCTGCGCGCCGAGGACGATCGCAAGCGGCAACTCGATCGCGTGGTACGCCTGCTTGCCGAAAAAACCGCGTGGTGGGAAAAGGAATTTCCCAAAAACGTCCGTCCGCATCCCGAGGCCAAAGCCAGGATCGGCGGCGGTCCGCGCACCGACGGCGCAGTAATGCAGGAGCGTGCTGAAAATGACGTGCGCCGTCAGGCGCCGGCGGAAGCTGCGTCGCGTGACCGGGCGTCGGGTTCGCCACCACCACCGCCGCGCCCGGCGATGCGTCCCGCGCCCGCCGGCAGCGCACAAAACAGGCTGTCCGACGCGATGGTCGGCGGGTTGGCGGCCGCAAAGGATGACGCAGGTTCTCCACGCGGCATGAGCATCCAGTTGAAGCGCTGGACGCCGGATGCGGCGTACTTCAAGCGCTTTCAGGATGCATCGCCTGCGGAGTTGTATCGGGTGTATCTCGACGAGCGCACGGGTTACGTCAACAGCACCGCGTTCTTTCTCGATGCGGCGGATGTATTTTTCGACAAGGGCCTCACTGCACTGGGCGTGCGCGTGCTCGGCAATCTCGCGGAAATGGACCTGGAGAACCGCCATATCCTGCGCATCCTCGGTTATCGGCTGATGCAAGCGGGGCAGGCAAGGCTCGCGATACCCATCCTTGCACGCGTGCTTGAACTCGCGCCTAATGAACCGCAGTCGTATCGTGATCTCGGTCTGGCGCTGGCCGCCGACAAACAATGGCAGAAGGCCGCCGACAACCTGTATGAAGTGGTGATCCGCCCGTGGCATGGCCGCTTCCCGGAAATCGAATTGACCGCACTCGACGAGTTGAATGCCATCATCGCTACTGCCGACGCGCAGGTCGATACCAGCCGCTTCGACGCACGGCTGTTACGCAATCTGCCGGTGGATTTGCGCGTGGCGCTGTCGTGGGATGCCGACAACACCGACATCGATCTGTGGGTGACTGATCCCAACGGTGAAAAGGCCTACTACGGCAACCGCATCAGCTATCAGGGCGGGCGCATGTCGCAGGACTACACCGGCGGCTACGGCCCGGAAACGTTTTCGTTGAAACAGGCCAAGCCCGGCAAGTACAAAGTCGAAGCCAACTTCTACGGCCACAACCAGCAGATCATCGCCGGCGCCACCACGCTGCAACTGAAACTTACCACGCGCTTTGGCATGCGCGAGCAACAGGAACGGGTAGTGACGCTGCGCCTGAAAGGACGCAGCGAGGTGGTGCAGGTGGGCGAATTCGAGGTGAAGTGATATTGAAACGTAGGCGTTCGCTCTGTAGCCGGCTTTGATATGGAGTGCGGCGGCTTGCCCCCGCTTTTATTACACTGTCTGTCTCGCCAAAGTATTCAAAGCGGCGGCAAGCCGCCGCACTCCATATCAATTCCTGTCCGGGCAAGCGGGTGTTTTTATCGCAGGGGTAGAATGCCTGCTCCGTCCGGAGGCATTCCATGAAAAACAAACAAGTCCTGCTCGCTGCGCGCCCGCGCGGGCCGGTCGAAGAGAGCCACTTCCGCATCGTCGAAACCGACATTCCTAAAGCGGGCGAGGGCGAGTTCGTCGTCCGCGCGCACTACCTGTCGCTCGACCCGTACATGCGCGGGCGCATGGACGACGCCAAATCGTACGCGGCCAAGGCCGAGGTCGGCGCGGTGATGGTCGGCACCGCGGTGGGCGAGGTGATCGAATCGCGCCACGAGAAATTCAAGGCGGGTGATTTTGTCGAAACGCGCACCGGCTGGCAGGAATACGGCGTGTCCAGCGGCGGCGGCGTGCGCAAACTTGATCCCGGCTACATTCCGCTGTCGGCATACTTGGGCGCGGTCGGCATGCCCGGCGTCACTGCGTGGATCGGCCTCAACGAACACGGGCGCCCGAAGGCAGGGGAAACCGTGGTGGTATCGGCTGCGAGCGGTGCGGTCGGCAGCGCAGTGGGGCAACTCGCGAAAATGAAAGGCTGCCGCGCCGTGGGCATCGCTGGCGGCAAAGCAAAATGCGATTACGTAGTGAACGAACTCGGCTTCGACGCCTGCATCGACTATAAAGCCGGCGATCTTGATGCTGCGCTCTCAAATGCGTGCCCGAAGGGCGTAGACGTTTACTTCGATAACGTCGGCGGACCGACGTTAAACACCATGCTGAATCACATGAACGCGTTTTCGCGCATCCCACTGTGCGGCCAGATTTCCGGCTACAACAACCCGGACGCGCTGGCGATACGCAACGTGCGCAGCTTTCTGGTGAACCGCATTGCGCTGCGCGGCTTCATCTGTTCCGATCACATGGATTTGTGGCGTCCGGCGCTGAAGGAACTCGGCGAGCTAGTGCATGACGGCAGGCTCAAGTACCGCGAAAGCGTCGCTGTGGGACTCGACAATGCGCCCAAGGCGTTTATCGGATTGCTTAAGGGACAGAATTTTGGCAAGCAGTTGGTGAAACTTATTTAACTGATAGCTTGGATTGTCTCTGTTACGACGAGCGGTATGTGCTCACGATTCGATAAGAGGAATGGGAAATGAAGAGTACGTTGGCTCACCGAGGAGCGGGAGGCAATATGGCCGTATTTGCCCGAAGATATGTGGAAGGACGGCTCTCAGGTTTTGAAAAAGATATGAAAATTTGTTTGACTCCAACCAAAATAGGAACAGGCTCACGCGTCACGCATGCATACCTTCCTGCACTCGCGGCGTGTTGTGGGATTCTGGAGTACTTGACTGCACTCCATTGTGGAACGACTAAGGGAATAGGCTGGCAACAAGGTGCAAATTTTGCAAATCACTTTTTGCCGTCGCGTGAATACGATCGGGAGGCGGTACGTATTCTATTTGATACTTTTCGAAATTCTATAGCCCATCGTGGAATCGCCAGCGGGGTTTGGATAGATCGAAATCGTGGTGCTGGAAGGGGGCGTCGGATAACGTGGAGGGTTTCGGCAGATGCAAAGCGCCCGGCTTGTGAGGTCGTAGAAAAGTCTGGAAGACTTATGAGAGATCCTCCTTGGCCTTGCCCTTACACGCATCTTGCACATATACATCTTGTGAGTTTGTGGGTCGACATTCGCAAAGCTGCTGGTTTGTATAAAAAAGCGGTTGGCGAAAATCCACAGTTTTTACAACGCTTTGAAGCTTGCATGAGACAGCTATACCCGACTGTCGATTGAAGAGGAATCAATCAAAGTAAGCTGACACAGAGCACGCTTATTAGTCTAAGTTGATTTGTAGTCATTAATAACCCAAGGAGCCCCACCATGCCCCGAGTCGCCCCCATCACCGGTAAATCCGATGTGCCCGCCGAACACCATGCCGTGGTTGACGGCGTGCTCAAGACCTTCGGCCGCGTGCGCGGTCCGTACAGCATGTTGCTGCACTCACCCAAGCTGGCGCAACACTTTCTCGGTGTTGTGAATTTCATGCGCGATGCCAGCATCGTTGACCAGAAGTACCGTTCTATCGCCGCCTTAACCGCAGCGCGCGAACACGAAGGCGCTTATGTGTGGGCGGCACAGGTGGAGGGTGCGCGCCGCGGCGGGGTGCGCGAGGAACTGATCGATCTCATTCGCGCCAAGGGCGATCCGTCGCGGCTGCCGGAAGACGAGCGCGATGTGATGAACTTCGCACGGCAACTGATCCGCAATCACAAAGCCGACCAGGCGATGTTCGACGTGTTGCACAAGCGTCACGGTACCCAGTGGCTGGTTGAACTGACTGCCATGACCGGCTATTTCGGCGCCTTGTGCGGCATCGTCAGTACCTTCGAGGTGCCGGTGCCCGAAGGCGGAGACCCGTTGCCACGCTAAGCCGGAAGCGCATGAACCTGCTGATTCCGCCGCCGGTCGTTGTCCTGATCTGCGGTGTGGGCATGTGGGCGGTGGACCGCTACGCAGGCTTCGGCGCCTTCAAGGCTGTGTGGCTCGCGCCTATCGCATATGTGTTGCTTGCCGCCGGATTGCTGCTGCTGATCGTGGCTATCGTTTCCTTTGTAGCATCGAGGACCACCATCAATCCGCTCAGGCCCTCCGGCGCGTCCAGCCTGATTACGACCGGCGTCTTCAGGCTGTCGAGAAACCCGATCTATCTCGCGGATCTGCTGATCCTGGCGGCGTTTGCGGTATGGCTGGGCAACGTGCTCAACGTGGTGTTTCTTGCGGCCTTTGTCTGGTACATCAACCGCTTTCAAATCTTGCCAGAGGAACGCGCATTGATGAATCTCTTTGGCGAAAGTTATGTCGCGTATTTTGCAAAAGTAAGACGCTGGCTGTAGGCAGGTTATTGCTTTAGCGTTGCTTTGATCCAGTCGCCTATACGCGACGCGACTTCCTGTTCCAGTCCGGGAAAGCCATGGTAATGCAGGCTACCGCAGGTGTCGCCGCTGACCGGGCCGCCGCCTTTGAAGGAAATGAGCTCGGATTTGGCTGATTTTTTCAGTCGCCCCATCAAGCGTTGCGCGTAGATAAATTGCGTGTAATCGCACTCGTCCTGTTCGTGATGCACCACCAGCGCCGGAACGGTGATCTGCTCGATAGTCAACGGGTCCAGATAGCCGGACCTGCGGTCGGGCTTGCCGTTTTCGGAAGAGATCAAAACGACGCCGGCGAAGCCTTCGTTTCTCAAAGTGATCGCGGCGTGAGCCACCGACGTTGAGCCGGCGCTGTGGCCTACCAGCCACAGCGGGACATCCGCCTGTTTGCGCAAAAAGGCGATGACATGGCGGATATCGTCCGCATGCGCGGCGGTGTCGCGAAAGAAGTGTCTGGCGGGAATGTCCGACGCAGCATTGATGACCGCGGTGACGAAGCCCCGCTGCGCGAAAAGTTCGGGCTTGCGCACCGGGAACCCCCGATAACCCGTGCTGCCATCCGGCTGAAATGTAACGCGGCCAGCACCGCCTGGAAACAGCAGGATCGTGGCAATGGGCTTTTCCGGCCTGATAAGCAAAACAGGAACCGTAACACCGGGGCGCGTCGCGATCTCGTGTACAGATACTTGAGTTTCAGCACTCAGTGTGCCTGAGCGCAGTAGCCCGACGAATATGATCATGCAAGCCGCAAACGCAGCTTTCGAAACCCCGTTCATGCAGCCACGGGGAACACTATCCTGAGTGTTCATCCGTGGCAGATGATTTGCTACTCCGGCATCAGCGCAAACGTCCATACCGAACCGCCCGAAGGCACTTTCGCCGCAGCCCGGCGTCCGCGCGAGTCGCCAGCGATGCCCGATAGCACGGTGATGTACTGTCTTCCCTTGTGAGTGTAAGTCACCGCCGGCGCATTGACGCCGGAGCCGGTCTGGAATTGCCACAGCACTTTGCCGGTGGATTCTTCAATCGCGAGGAATTCGCCGGTCATGCGTCCGGTAAACACCAGCCCGCCGTCGGTGGATAGCATGCCGGCCTGCGTCACCGAATCGGTGAGTTTGATCTGCCACTTGATCTTGCCGGTGAGCGGGTCCATCGCCATGTGCCAGCCCTCGGTGTCTTCGCCAGCCGGGCGCGGAAACGGTTTGCCCTCTACTCCTGTGTAACGCGCGCCGGGCTTGTACTCGACCGGCACATACTTGACCATTTGCGGGTAGTTGATGGTGTTCAGATACACCGTGCCAGTCTTCGGATTAAACGACATCGGCGCCCAGTTTTTCACGCCGTAAGCAGGCCACAGCTCGACTTCCTCGCCTGCGAGCAAGCGCTTGCGGATGTCGGTTTCTACCGGGCGGCCGGTTTTCAGGTCGATATGCGAGGCCCAGTTCACCTTGCCGAACGGGAAAGCGCGCAGCAATTGTCCGTTGGCGCGATCCAGCACATAAAAGAATCCATTGCGGTCGGCGTGCAGGATCACCTTGCGCAGCTGGCCGTCAATACGAATGTCGGCGATGACATTTTCGTTGACGCCGTCGTAATCGTAGCCGTCGTCAGGCGTGAATTGATAGTGCCAGACGATCTCCCCGGTCTTCGGTCGCACCGCGATCACACTTGCAGCGTACAGGCTGTCGCCATGGCGGTACTTGGGATTCCACGGTCCGGTGTTGCCGGTGCCCCAGTAGGTGAGATCGAGTTCGGGGTCGTAGGAACCGGTGACCCAAGTGGTCGCGCCGCCGCGTTTGTAGGCATCGTTGTCCTGCGGCCAGGTCTCAAAGCCTTTTTCGCCCGGTCCCGGCACGGTGTAGCGGCGCCACAGCTTTTTGCCGGTTTCCGGATCCCAGCCGTCGAGAAAGCCGCGCACGCCGAATTCCGCGCCCGACATGCCGGTAATCAGCACGCCGTTAGCGATCAGCGGCGCGGCGATCGATGAATAGCCTTCTTTCCACTCCGCGAACTTTTCTTTCCAGACTTGTTTACCGGTTTTCATGTCGAGCGCTACCACGTGCGCATCAAGCGTGGTGCGGAACAGCTTGCCGTTGAGGATGGCCGCGCCCTTGTTGGAGACGCCGCAGCACACCACGCGCGGCGTGCCCGGGTCGTAATCCACCGGCGTGCGCCAGATTTGCCTGCCGGTGGCGACGTCGATGGCGAAGGTCCACGCGGCATTGGTTACATACATCACACTCTCGTAGATCAATGGTTGGGCCTGCTCGCCCAGCATGTTGGACAGTGTAGTGTTCCACACCGGCACCAAGCGTTTGATGTTGGAAGTATTGATTTGCCTGAGCGGGCTATAACGTTTCTGGTCATAGCCCATGCCGTAGGTGGTGAGGTTCTCCGTGTTCTTGCCGTCGTTGAGCATGTCTTCGGTGGTTTGCGCCTGCGCAAACGTGCAGGCGCAACACAGTAGTGACAACAGTAGTTTTTTCATTCTTCTCCCTTGTGTGCAAAAGCTGTGACTATCGTACGATTTTCGCCAGCCACTTGTCGATAAAGTCGGCGATTTCGAGATTGTTTTTCTCGACCATCATCATGTGGCCGTTGCCGCGTATGCCGACTTCCTCCAGCCGCACAAACGTCGTGGGTACGCCGGCGTGCTCGAGATACTTCGCGGTGCAGTGGTCATATACCGCGTGATAGGACGATTCTGCCGTAAGAACCATGACGGGAATATTTTGGAGGTTCGCCAATACGCGGACGAGTTCGCCCTGGGTGTAACACCGCTCAAGGTTCGGTCCATCGGCTTTCTCCTGGCGAAACGCCCCCAGTTGCGACGGGTGCGTGATCGGCGGATCGTAAGCGAGCGGCGTTTCCGTCAGCCCGTAAGGACGCACGCGGTTAGTGGCGAACACCGCATTGGCAAAGGGCGGGCCGGTTGGCTCTGCGGCAACGATGGCGCGCACCAGCTTCGGTCGTGCGTTGGCGATGACCCAGCCGATGGCGCCGGTTTGCGAGTGTGTAAACACAATCGCCGGGCCGATCCTGTCGAGCAGTGCCGAACCGGCGTCACGATTGAGTTCTTCGACGATGGCGTTGACGCCGATGTACTGTACTTGCGACGAATAAAATTGGTCGAATACCGGATCGCCGCGCAAGCCTTTCAATGGGCCTTCGCCCGGCCATTGCGTGTGCAGCTTCGCCTGCGGCCACAAATTAAAATTGGCGGCAGCGGTGAACCGTTGCTCGACCTGATTTGCCGGAAAGCGAATTACCGGCCCCACCGATTCCAGCCACGGCGAACGTCCGCGCGTCGGCTGATCGATCACATACACTGCATAACCGCGCTCGACAAAAAATTCCGCCCAGCCTTTGCGTCCGTCGGGCGTGCCGGTGAAATTGGTGCCGGTCTGCGCCGCACCGTGAATCATCACGATAGGGTAACGCTGCGTGACTTTGGCGGGGAAACGGTATTCCACGTACATCTGCCGTTCCATCATTGGTCCCGCAGCGGTATTGACGTAACGGCCGCCGACATAGAAATAGCCTTGCTGCGGGCCGACGCCTGGCTTGGCGGACTGCGCCATCGCGCCGGGGGTGCCGATGGCGCAAAGCACGAGCATCAACATTGCCGACGCTGCGCGCACGGATGCTGCTGCCAACAGCAATTTTTTCATGATGATCCTCCCAGGGGAAAGTGTGCGCAATGAATTCTACGCTTGAACTGCGCCACTGCGATTTTCAGCGTGGCGGATAGCGCATTTTGATCAGACCTGATTCAACGGCCTGTTCAAGATAAAGCGAATAAAAATCGCCGGACGACAGGCCGACGAGCGGAGTTGCGGTTGGTGCGCCACTGTCATCAAACACGATCACCGTAGGCACGCTGCGTACTGCGAAGCGCCGCGCGAAGTCGCGCGCGGTGGTGGCGTTGCCGGCGAAGTCGCGCAAAGGCTGCGCGCCGTCGAGTTGCAGTTCGAGCATGATCGCCTTGTCGCGCCATTTCGCGCTGGCGCGCATCGGTTCGAGGTGATCGCGGCGCGCGGTCGCGCAGTAAGGACAGGTTGTCAGCGTAAACGCGATCAGCACCGGCACGCGCTGCTCGCGCGCCATGCGAGCGGCTTCCGCAAGGTCCGACGCCAGCGGTAACGGCTCAGCTAGGACTGCGGGCGCGGCGAAGGCGCATGCTAGAATCAGCAGTCGAATCGCCCATCGAGCATCATCAAAAATTTGTTTTGAAAACAATATGTTACCTCATCATCGCACGGGTGCGCCGGTACGCATTGTAATCGCCACGCGCGAGTCCGCGCTGGCCATGTGGCAGGCGCAACATATCGAATCGAGACTCATTGAACACTATCCGCATATCAGTATAAGCATACTCGGTATGACCACCGAAGGCGATCGTACACTTGCCACATCGCTGGCGAAAATCGGCGGCAAGGGTTTGTTTGTGAAAGAGCTTGAAGATGCGCTCGCCGATGGCCGTGCCGATATTGCGGCGCATTCGCTGAAAGACGTGCCGATGCATCTGCCGGATGGATTTGTGCTGGGTGCGGTACTTGCGCGTGCTGATCCGCGCGACGCTTTTGTCTCAACGAAGTTTACATCGCTGTCGGCACTGCCGCCCGGTGCGCGCGTCGGCACCTCAAGCTTGCGCCGCGAGAGCCAGTTGCGCGCGAAATTTCCGCATCTCGCGATCGAACCGCTGCGCGGCAATGTGCAAACCCGTTTGCGTAAACTCGATGAAGGCGGCTACGAGGCGATTATCCTTGCGGCTGCCGGACTGAAGCGGCTCGGATTGGAACACCGTATTACCGCGCCGCTCGCGCCCGAAGACATGCTGCCGGCGGTGGGGCAGGGCGCGCTGGCGATTGAGTGCCGTAGCGATCGCGCCGACCTGCTGGCATTGCTAAAGGCGTTGCATGACGAAGCAACCGCTGCGTGTGTGACTGCCGAGCGCGCGCTGTCGCGTTCGCTTGCGGGCAGTTGCAATGTACCGTTGGCCGGGTATGCGGAAATCACCGGCGCGCGCTTGCGTCTGCGAGGCTATGTGGGCGCGCCCGACGGCAAGCGCCATGTGAGCGCCGAGACCGGGGGCGCTGTCACGGATGCCGAAACGCTAGGCTTAACGCTTGCCTTGCAACTTAAGTCGCTAGGCGCAGGCGATATACTGGCGGCGCTCAATCCCGCATGAGCAAACCGCTCGCAGGGCGTGGCGTTGTCATCACGCGGCCTGGGGGTGAGGCGCAGCGGCTTGCCGCATTGATTTGCGATGCCGGTGGCGCGCCCCTGTTGTATCCGGCGATTGAAATACTCGATGCGCCAGACCCGCGCGTGCTCGACGGCGTGGTTGACCGGCTGGATCATTTCGATCTGGCGATTTTTGTGAGCCCCAGCGCGGTGGACAAGGCCATGACGCGCATTGCCGCGCGGCGCATCCTGCCGGCGGCATTGCGTTGTGCGGCGATAGGACCGGGCGGCGTGAGGTCTCTCAAGCGGTTTGGCGTTAACGACGTGATTGCCCCCGAGGGCCGCTATGACAGCGAGTCGTTGCTGGCGTCGTCTTATATGCAGAATGTGCAAGGTTTGCGCATGGTGATCTTTCGTGGCGATGGCGGCCGCGAGTTGCTGGGCGATACGCTGGCCGCACGCGGCGCCAGCGTCGAGTACGCCACGTGTTACCGGCGCGGCAAACCGGCGTGGGCCGCGGAGGCGTTGATACAGGCGTGGCAACGCAACAGTATCGCCGCAGTTATCGTGACCAGCAGCGAAGGTCTGCGTAATTTTTGTGATCGCATCGGCGCTGCCGGCCAAATGTGGCTGCGCAAAACGCTGCTTATCGTGTCGCACCCCCGCATCGCAGCCGCCGCGCGTGAACTGGGCATGGCCAGCGTTGTCGAATCGGAAGCCGGCGACGAAGCGCTGGTGCGCACGCTAGTGCGGCAGGTTTCCGCGTGAGCCCCCTCGTTTGCTACCACGGGCTGGGGCATTGCATACTCATGACTTTGGCGTGAACGCATAACATGATTGATCCGCCCGGTTCCACCGCGAAACCCGTATCCCCGCCGTTGACGTTGCGCACGCTCGCAGGGTATTTCGGCGTTGCGGCGCTGCTGGCCCTGGCCGCGCTGGGCATTGCGCTGTGGCAGATGCAGAGCACGCGGCAGGATATCGACGGCTTGCGTCAGGAGCTGGCCAAACGGCTCTCGGATGTGGATGCGCAAACCAAAGCCAGCCGCATCGCGGGCGACCAATTGCGCGAGGCCACGCGCGAGGCGGCGGCAAAACTCGGTGTGCTCGAGGCGAAGCTTGCCGAATCGCAAAGCCAGCAGATCGCGCTCGAGGCCTTGTATCAGGATTTGTCGCGTAACCGCGACGAGTGGGCCTATGCCGAAATCGAGCAGACACTGCTCATCGCAGGTCAGCAACTGCAGCTCGCGGGTAATGCAAAGGCCGCACTGATTGCATTGCAGGCGGCAGACGCGCGCCTGCAAACCATGAACCGGCCGCAACTCACCGCGCTGCGCAGGGCTATCGGTCAGGACATTGCCAAGCTCAAGGCGGCGCCACTGATGGACGCGCAGGGACTGAGTGTGCGCATCGATACGTTGCTTGCCATGGTGGATAAACTGCCGCTGGCAGCGGAAACGCGAGCGGCGGCCGACGCAGCGGCCGTGCGCGACGCGCCTGCCGCGGATACCAACACCGCGTCGCGATTCTGGCGTGAAGTGTGGGCGGACCTGAAACAACTCGTGCGCGTGCAGCGCATCGATCGCGTTGACGTGCCGCTGCTCACGCCGGCACAGGCCTTCTTCCTGCGCGAGAATCTCAAGCTGCGATTACTCACCGCACGCATGGCGCTGCTCACGCGTGATCAAGCGACGTTCCGCAACGATCTGAAAGCGGCGCGCGAGTGGCTCGCCCGTTACTTCGATGCCCGCGACAAAACGGTGGCCACGGCGGTCGCGTCGCTTGCTGGTTTGCAAACTTCTGATATTAATATCGAACTGCCGGACATTGCCGCCACGCTGGAGGCGATGCGCGTAGTGTCGCAGGCGCGTGCGCGCGCCAAGTAGCGATCAATCGAAACTTATGTTTTTTACATATTTTTTTCAAAGCGCCTGGCCGAAAGCGCGCGTCTCATGAAATTCCTGCTGTGGATCATTGCGGCTATCGCAGTGGCCGTCGGCCTGGTGGCAGCGGCGGTGCGTTCAAGCGCAGGCTATCTGCAGGTGGTGTGGCCGCCGTACCGCATCGAGCTGTCGCTGGTGATGGCGATCGTGTTGCTGGCCGCAGTTTTTGCGTTGGCGTATATGTCGGCGCGGCTGATTGCTGCCATGGTAGACATGCCGCGGCAGGTGCGCGAGTACCGCGAAGCACGTCGCCAACGCCAAGCACACGAAGCGATTGTCGAAGCACTGCGTGAATTTTTTTCTGGACGCTACGCGCGTGCCGAAAAAGCCGCTGGCATCGCGATGGAATTAGGCGAGCAGCCCGGGCTGGCCGCGATGCTGGCCGCGCGCGCGGCACACGAATTGCGTGCGCATGATCGGCGCGATGCCTACCTCGAGCAAGGCGCGGCGCGCCTGCCGGCGAACGATATCTTGAAGGTCATCACCGAAGCGGACTTGTTGCTCGAACAACACCGCGCCACTGAGGCGCTGGCCGTGCTGCAATCGCAGCCGCAAAAACATACGGCGGGTTTGCGGCTCGAACTAAAGGCGTTGCAGCTGGCCAAGAATTGGGAGAAATCGCTAACGGTGATTGATCAACTCGAACGACGCAACGTTTTCGATGCCGAGCAAGCTGCGAGGTTGCGTCGCCACGCGCTGGCGGAACATCTGAAGCGGCGCGCCACCGACGTCGCCACGCTCGATGAGGCGTGGCGCAAGGTGCCCGACGCCCGGCGCCGCGATACGCTTGTCGCGCACGCGGCGGCACAAGGCTATGTGGCGCTTGACAACGATGGCGCGGGCGAGCGTGCCGCCGAGATCATCGAACGCAGTCTGGAGCAGACGTGGGACAGCGATCTCGCGGGGCTCTATGCCGACTGTGCGGGCAGTGACACCGTGCGGCAGATCGAACGCGCCGAGCGCTGGCTTGCGGCGCAACCGCAAGACGCGTCGTTGCTGCATGCGCTCGGACGGCTGTGCGCGCGGCAGGGCTTGTGGGGCAAGGCGCAGAATTATGTTGACGCTAGTATCGCGGTGGACCCCGCATACCAATCGCACCTGACTGCCGCGCGGTTGCATGAAAAACTCGGCGACAGCGAAGCGGCGGAGCGGCACTATCGCAAGAGCCTTGATCTTGCGCTGGCGAAACTGGGCGAGCGTGCGGCGGGTGTTGGCCCTACTGTGGTTTAATTCCTGCTGCCTTAATCACGCGCCCCCACTTTTCGGTTTCCGACTTGATATACGCGGTAAATTGCGCGGGCGTGCTGGCGACGATCTCCGCGCCTTCGTTCGCCATGTGCTTGGCAACATCGGGCGCACGCAGCGCGCGTATGCCTTCCTGCGATAAGCGATCCAGCACCGCTTGCGGCGTGCCCGCGGTGGTCAAAAAACCAAACCACTGTGTCGCTTCGTAGCCCGGCACGGTTTCGCCGATGGCGGGCACGTCGGGCAAAAACGGCGAGCGCTTCGCCGTGGTGACGCCCAGCACGCGCAGGCGGTTGGTGCGGATGTAGCCCATCGCGGTGGGCAGCGACGGAATCTGCGCCGAAATTTCTCCCGAGAGATGAGCGATGGTGGCTGCCCCCGAACCTTTGTACGGTACATGTATCAGATTTATTTTCGCAAGATGCTTGAAAAGCTCCAGCGACAAATGCGGGCTGGTGCCGATGCCCGCCGAGCCGACATTGATTTCGCCGGGCTGTTTTTTGGCGAGCGTAACCAATTCCGTGACCGTACGCACGGGTACCGAAGGATGCACCACCAGCGCATTTGGCACTGCCGCAATTTGCGTCAGCGGCGCAAGATCGCGCATCGCATCGTAAGGCAGCTTCGCGTACATCCACACGTTAAGCGCCAGCGTGGATGGGCTTACCAGCACGGTGTGTCCATCGGGCGTGCTTTTCGCGACGCTGTCGATGCCGATGGTAGTGCCGGCGCCCGCGCGATTGTCGACCACTACTTGTTGGCCTAGGTATTCGGTCAGCTTGTTGGCGAGCACGCGCGCGAGTATGTCGGTACCGCCGCCGGGCGCGGAGGGCACGACGAGACGAATCGTGCGCGTGGGAAATGCTTGTGCGGCTGCCGTGGAAATGTGCAGCAGGCCTGGCACACCAACGAGCATGCCAACAGACGCGCACAGGGCTGCATGCGCAGATGATATATAACTATTTGTTTTAATTGACATTTTTAATCTGCCTTCATACCTGATTTTTTGATGATCGGCGCGTAGAGCTGAAGCTCCATTTTGACCTGTGCCGCCAGTTCATCGGGTGTGGTGGGCGCGACTTCGGCGCCCTGATTTAACAACCAACTTTTGAATTCAGCATGGTTAAGCACCTTCGCGAACTCGGCGTTCAACCGGCTGATAACCGCTGCCGGCGTGCCCGCGGGCGCGAATGCACCGTACCACGTGATCGCTTCGTAGCCGGAATAACCCGACTCCGCCACCGTAGGCATTTCGGGTATCGCGGGCGAACGTTTGGCGCTGGTGACGGCAAGCGCACGCAACCGCTGGCTGCGCACGAACTGCAAACTTGACGTGAGGGTACTGAACATAAGTTGCGTCTCGCCGCTGATCAGCGCGGTCAGCGCCGGCGAACTGCCTTTGTAAGGCACATGAACCAGCTTGACGCCAGCCGCCTCGTTAAACATCACGCCAGCCAGATGCGCGGGCGTACCGGTGCCCGATGAGCCGTAATTCAACTGATCGGGGCGCGCCTTGGCGAAGGCGGCGAGTTCCTTGACGGATCGCACCGGCATCGACGGATGCACCACCAGCATGTTGGCGGCGGTGGCGATGCGGATAATCGGTGCGAAATCGCGCAACGGTTCGTAGGGCAGCTTCGCGTGCAGATTGGGGTTGATCGACATCGACGTGTTCGATCCCATGAAAATCGTGTAGCCGTCCGCAGGGGAGCGCGCCACCAGCTCCGCGCCGAGAATAGTGCCGCCACCGGGACGATTGTCGATCACCACTTGCTGACCCAGTGCCTCGGACAAACGCGGCGCCAGCGCACGTCCGACGAGATCCTGTCCGCCGCCGGGCGCGAAAGGAATGACGTAGCGGATGGGTTTGCTTGGATAGGCCTGTCCTGAGCTTGTCGAAGCGGTTTGCGCGTGGGTTGTCGCGATGCCCACAAGCATGACCGAAGTTAACGCTGCTGCCAGCCCAGTTATTGCCATTCGCATCTGATTTCCGGGGTTCACGACAGCAGGCATTGTAGTTTTACCGTCTGCCGCGCACAACCAATAACGCTGTGCAGAATCAGCCGTGCCTGATTTGCCTTACACTTGCGCTCATGCAAAGGATAGCAATGCTCACCAGCGGAGGCGACGCGCCGGGCATGAACGCTGCTGTGCGCGCAGCAACCCGCGCGGCGCTGGCGCGCGGCTGGGCGGTGTTTGGCGTGCACAACGGTTACGCGGGTTTGATCGCCGGCGACATTCATGCGCTGCACGCGCGCGACGTGGGCGGCATTATTCAGCGCGGCGGCACGGTACTCGGTAGCGCGCGCTCGCCGGAATTTACCACCGAGGCTGGGCGCGCCACGGCGCTGGCCAATTTGAAGCAGCGCGGAATCGACGCGCTGGTGGTGATCGGCGGCAATGGCTCGCAGACGGGTTCCAGCGTGTTGACCAACGAGGGATTGGCGGTGGTGGGCGTGGCGTCAACCGTCGACAACGATTTGTTCGGTACCGATGTCACCATCGGCGTCGATACCGCGGTGAACATTACCGTCGAGGCGATCGACCGTTTGCGCACCACGGGTTCGTCACACAAGCGCGCATTTCTGGTCGAAACCATGGGCCGCAACTGCGGCTATATCGCACTGATGGCGGGCCTCGCGGGCGGCGCCGAAGTGATCGCCATTCCCGAGTGTGAAATCGAGCCGCATGACGTCGCTGAACGTTTGCGCGCGGCTTACCGGCGCGGCAAAACGCACGCGCTGGTCGTGGTTGCCGAGGGGGTGAAACACAGCGCGCAGGCGATCGTGCAGCATGTCACCGAGCACCGCGACACCATCGGTTTTGGTCTGCGCGTCACCACGCTTGGTCATGTGGTGCGCGGTGGTGCGCCGACCGCGGCGGACCGCATTCTAGCCACCCGCCTGGGGGCGGCGGCGGTTGATCAACTCGCGCGCGGCGCGGCGGGCGTGCTCGTCGGTGTGCGCGGCAGCGATATTGTCGCCACGCCGCTTGCCGAAGTGGCGGGTAAAACCAAGGGGGTTAATCAGGAACTGCTGGCGTTGGCGCGGGTGCTGGCGCAGTAGAATTACTCTGCGTGCTGCCTGCCGGATGCAGACTGGTTATTTTTGTTTTGCCAAAAACGCCAGCAGAATTTCATTGAAAATCGTCGGCTGTTCCCAGTAAGGGCTATGGCCTGCCTCGGGCACGATATGTACCTCGGCATGCGGCATATGTTGCGCCTGCATGCGCAATAGCGACGGCGGGGTGTAAAGATCAGAGTCGCCGGTCATAAGCATCGCCGGGTGTTTGATCGATTCCAGCCTTGCCCAGGTCAAAGGTTGTGGCCTTTTGGGCGTGATGCGTTTGCCCGGGATCGCCTGATGCTCCAGCGCTAGCCACGCGGCGTGGCCTTCGGGATTTCCGGCGCGGTACGAGGGCGATAGTTCCTGAAAGTCGTGCGGCAGTGCTGCAAAAAATGGCGGTCGTAAACGGGCGTTTACCTCTATGTAGTCGGCATCGGTAATGCCCATGTAGGATGAAATAACCGAAAGACTACGCACCTTGTCGGGATACGCTAGTGTGTAGTCGATGGCGAAAAACCCGCCCTGCGCGGCCGACACCAGATGCACTTTGTTGAGTTTCAGATGTTGAATCAAACAGTGCAAATCATCCGACCCAATGCCTGGGTTATCCGAGTCGCCGGCCTCCGAACGGTAATAGCCGCGCCGCGAATACGCGATGACGCGATAGCCCGCTTTCGCCAGTACGGGTTGCTGATATGCCCAGCCCGCAGCGCTCTGGGTCCCGGCGTGCAGCAAAATGACCGGGTGGCCGGGGCCGCCGGTATCCCAGTACCAAAGTTTCGCGCTGCCGACGTCAACCAGGCCTTCCTGCGCTGGCACCTGTGGCGGGATGGGTACCGGAACCCAAACGGGTTCCGGTAAGCTGGCAACCCGAGTGGTACTTACCATCGTTGTGGTCTCCGGAAATCTGCGTTGCTCAAATGAACGGCGGAAATAGTCTGGGAGTTTAGGACGCCGACGGCGTAAACGCATCACTGAAAAAATCATCCGGCGGTAACTTGCATTGCTCGGTAAAGTCACTTAACGCCGATTCGATCACAATGGGTGCACCGCAAGCGTACACCTGATGGCCCGACATATTCGGAAAATCTTCCATCACTGCCCGGTGCACGAATCCGCTGCGGCCCGTCCAGCTATCTTCCGGTAAAGCGTCGGAAAGCACGGGAATGTACTGAATGCCGTGTTCGCGTGCCCAGCTTTCGGCAAGATCGTTCAGATACAAATCGGCACGCATGCGGCAACCCCAATAGAGGGTCATCGGGCGTTTGATACAGTGGTGTATCGCATGTTCGATGATGGCTTTGATGGGTGCTGCGCCGGTGCCGCTGGCGAGCAGGATCATCGGTTTGTTGCTGTCTTCACGCAGGAAGAAGGTGCCCAACGGCCCTTCGAAGCGCAGGATGTCTTTTTCTTTGAGCGTGTTAAACACGTACTGGCTGAACGGCCCGCCGTAGTTGCGCAGGTGCAGTTGCAGCACGGCGTCGTCGTGCGGTGCGTTGGCGATCGACAGGCTGCGGCGTAATCCGCTTTTGGTGAGGATGTCGATGTATTGTCCGGCGAGGAATTGCAGGCGTTCATTCGCGGGGAGGCGCAAGTGAATCAGCATCACATCGGGCGCAAGACGCTCGAGTTTTTGCACGCGGCAGGGCAGCGTGCGTACCTGAATATCCTTGATCGCGCTGATTTCACGGCACTCGATCATCACATCGGTCAAGGGCTTCGCCCGGCAGAACAGGGCGTACCCCTGCTTCTTGTCGGCGTCGAGGAGCGCGCTTTGCTGGTACGTGCCATAGTCGACACGTCCTTCGAGCAGCTTGCCCTTGCAACTGCCGCAGGCGCCATTGCGGCAGCCGTAGGCGATGTTAAAGCCTTCGCGCAACGCGCCATCGAGGATGGTTTCGTCATCCGCGACTGTAAAAACATGGTTGCTCGGTTTGATCGTGACCTGACGGGGCATAGAGTAAATGAGGGTAAAATGCGCTTTATTATGAAGCGGTTACTGATTGTGGGTTGTGGCGATGTGGGCTTGCGGCTGATTGCGCTGGCGCGTGCCCGCTATCGCGTGTACGCGCTCACGCGCGATCCTGCGCAATGCGCATCGCTGCGGGCGCTGGGGGTGACGCCGATCATCGGCGATCTCGACAAGCCGCCATCGTTGTCGGCCATCGCGGGTATTGCTCATGATGTTGTTCACCTTGCGCCGCCGCCCGCGTGGGGCGCAACCGATGCGCGTACTGCGCATCTGATTGCCGCTTTGGGTAAGAATGGAAAAAATAACGGTAACGGTAAAATCAATCGAGGCACTTTACCACAGCACTTTATCTACATCAGCACGAGTGGCGTGTACGGCGATTGCGGCGGCGCAGTGGTGCCGGAAACGCGTCCGGCACGTCCGCAAACCATACGCGCGCAACGGCGCATGGATGCCGAGCGGCGACTGCGTGCATGGGGCGCGCGCAGCGGCGTGCGGGTGTCGATTCTGCGCGTGCCCGGTATTTACGCTGCCGACCGGCTGCCGCTGGCGCGACTGGAACGTGGCACGCCGGCATTGCGCGACGAAGACGACGGCTTTGTGAATCATGTGCACGCCGACGATCTCGCGCGTCTGGTGATTGCAGCGCTGAATCACGCATCGCCGGGGCGCGCTTACAACGCCGTGGACGACTTGCCGCAGAAGATGGGCGAGTATTTCGATCTGGTTGCCGACCGCTATGGATTGAGCCGGCCGCCGCGCATTGCGCGCAGCGAGGCTATGCGGGTGATTCCCGCAAACCTGCTGTCATTCATGAGTGAATCACGGCGGCTTACCAATCAGCGCATCAAGCAGGAATTGCGCTTCCGGCTGCGTTATCCGAGTGTGCTTGACGGCATTCCCGCGCCGGGCAAAGCGGTGTTGTAACAAATGGTCCAGCCCAACGACGTGTTGCTGGTATTCACGAATCTGCCGGATCGCGACGCAGCGGAATCGCTTGCGAACACGCTCATCGAAGAAAAAGTCGCGGCGTGCGTCAATATCCTCGGCACCTGTACCTCGGTGTATCGCTGGCAGGGCGCGGTTGAAAATGCCGATGAAATTCCGCTGCTGATCAAAACCACCGGCGCGCGTTATGCCGCGCTGGAAGCCGTGATCCGCCGCTTGCATCCTTACGAACTTCCGGAAATCATTGCAGTCCCATTGGCGCAAGGATTGCCCGGCTATCTGCAATGGGTGGCTGATGAAACGCGGGAAGTGTGATGCGAATTTTATATAAGTATCTGTTTTTATTTATTTATTTATATGCTGCTGCGACGGCCTCGGCAGCGCAGCAGGATTTGCTCGAGCCTGAAAAAGCCTTTCGTTTTTCGGCGCGCGTGCTCGACGCGTCAAACATTGAAGTGCGTTACCAAATCGCCGACGGCTATTACTTGTATCGCGAGCGCTTTGCGTTTGCGGCGGAACCGGCCAGGGTGAAACTGGGTGCTGCGCAAATCCCGGAAGGCAAGCTGAAGAAGGATGAATTCTTCGGGGAAGTGCAAACGCATCGTGGCGAATTAAGAATAGTTGTGCCCGTTGCGGCTGCCCCCGATGGGCAGGTTGCGTTGACCGCAACTTCACAGGGTTGCGCCGACATCGGCGTGTGCTATGTGCCGATGGAAAGCAAAGTTCAATTGGCGATGGCGGGGGGGGCTGTGGTGACGGGGACACGCGACGGCGGCGATTCGCTGTCACGTATCATGGGGCAGGCCGACAACCAGTCTACGGTGACAGCGATTGCCGAAGATTCGCGCATTGCTGCGTTGTTCCAGGGTAGTTTCTGGCTGTTGATCGTGAGCTTTTTCGGCTTCGGACTGCTGCTGTCGTTCACGCCGTGCGTGCTGCCGATGATTCCGATTTTGTCGGGCATGATTGTCGGACGCGGTCAGCCGGTCACGCGCATGCATGGATTTGTGCTGTCGGCGGCATACGTGCTGGGCATGGCCATTACTTATGCGGTCGCCGGTGTTGCCGCCGGGCTGTCGGGCGCGATGCTGTCCGCGGCGCTGCAAAACCCGTGGGTGCTGGGTAGTTTTGCACTGGTGTTTGTAATACTGGCGATGTCGATGTTCGGCGTGTACGAATTGCAGTTGCCCACGCAGTTGCAAATGCGGCTCACGCAAACGTCCAACCGGCTGCCCGGTGGGCAGTACACCGGCGTGTTCACGATGGGCGTGCTGTCGGCGCTGATCGTCGGCCCGTGCGTGGCGGCGCCGCTAGCTGGTGCGCTGCTTTATATCAGCCAGAGCCGCGATGGCGCGCTCGGTGCCGCGGCGCTGTTCGCGATGGCGCTGGGCATGGGCGTGCCGTTGCTCGCGGTGGGTGCATCAGCAGGCGCACTGCTGCCCAAGGCCGGGCCGTGGATGGACGCGGTGAAGCGCTTTTTCGGCGTGCTGCTGATCGCGGTGGCAATTTACATGGTATCGCCAGTGATTCCGTTGACCGTGCAGATGCTGGCGTGGGCGGCGTTGCTCATTGTCAGCGCGGTGTACCTTCGGGTGATCGATCCATTGCCGCAGCACGCGCACGGTTTTCAGCGCTTCGGCAAAGGCGTTGGCGTCATCGCGCTGCTGGCCGGCGCGGCCTATATGGTTGGCGCATTTTCGGGAGCCAAGGATATTTTGCGGCCGCTGTCGGGATTGATGGCGGCAGAATCGTCGATGCCCGCTGTGGCTGGCGAGCCGTTGTTCAAGCGCGTAGCTAGCAGCGCGGAACTGGATACCGCAATCCGGGCTGCGAACGGCAAGCCGGTGCTGCTTGATTTTTATGCCGACTGGTGCGTATCGTGCAAGGAAATGGAGCGATTTACGTTCTCCGACGACAAAGTAAAGCAACGGCTCGCAGGTATGGTTAAGGTGCAGGCTGACGTTACCGCCAATAACGCAGAGCATCAGGCGCTGCTCAAGCGGTTTCGGCTGTTTGGCCCGCCTGGAATTGTCTTTTTTGATAAAAATGGAAAAGAAATCAATGGGTTACGTGTCATCGGGTTCCAGAATGCAGAAAAATTTTCTGGCGTTCTGGATGAAGTGCTGAAGTTCTGAGGACGGCACTCAAAATAGCGATCCCATCGTTATATTTTTTTATCTAGCAGTTATCTTCCTCTAAATTGCGGTAACTCTTGCATAATTGGATATTCAGGTACGTGATTTATGCAGTTGTTGCGCTGGCAGCGTTTGGCACGGGCTTATGGCTGTATACGTCACGCCAAGGTGAATCAGCTGTAGCCTCAAAGTCCGATATTATTTTTGCACTGGGTTTACCGGATCTGGACAACAAGCTTCAAAGCCTCGGTCAGTGGCGGGGTAAGGTGCTGGTAGTTAACTTCTGGGCGACGTGGTGTGCGCCGTGCCGTGAAGAGATTCCGATATTCGTTAAAATGCAGGAGAAGTACCGAGCCAGCGGCCTGCAATTTGTTGGTATCTCCATCGATCAAGCCGACAAAACATCTGAATTTGCACGTAATTTCAATATTAACTATCCTACGCTAATAGGCACCTTTGATACCGTTGAAGTGTCGCGGCAGGTCGGCAATAAACGGCGAGTCTTACCCTATACGGTTATACTCGATCGCAAGGGAGAGATCGCCGCGACTGAGTTTGGCGGCTTAACCCAGGAAAAACTTGAATTTATCGTTAAGTCTCTGCTTTAAGAGATGCACCATAATGTATCCAAAACCTACTAAGTTCTTATAAGATGATAGTATCGTTGCGCTAGCTTGAATTAATAGCAGCGGAGGCGTCTACCGCATGTCCGACAACACCCATCAAAAGATACTGCTGCTTAACGGTCCCAATCTGAACCTGCTCGGTACGCGTGAACCGGAAATCTATGGCGGAGACACGCTGGCAGCAATTGAAGTCCGCCTGGTGAAACTGGCTGGCGACAGTGGCGCGACGCTGTCCGCATACCAAAGCAACGCCGAGGCCGACTTGGTCAATCGCGTCCAGCAAGCTGCTCGCGAGGGCGTCGATTTCATCATCATCAATCCGGCGGCCTATACCCATACCAGCGTCGCCCTGCGCGATGCGCTGGCCGCAGTGCGTATTCCGTTCATTGAAGTGCATTTGTCGAATGTGTTTGCGCGTGAGGAATTCCGGCATCGATCCTATTTCACCGATATCGCGGTTGGCATCATCAGTGGTCTCGGCGCCAAGGGCTACGAGTTAGCGCTTGCTTATGCGCTGAGCCGAGAGCAACGTCGTAAGTAAAGTGGAGTAAAAACATGGACTTACGAAAGGTTAAGACTTTGATTGATCTGGTCCAGCAATCCGGCATTTCGGAGTTGGAAATTCAGGAGGGCGAGGAGCGCGTCCGCATCAGTCGGGGCCCTATTGCAAATGCGGCTGGCCTGCCACAGGCGGTAGCCGTGCCGATGGTGTATCCCGCTACAGGGGCATCGCCCGCAGCACTCGTTTCAGCTGAAGTGCCCGCCGAACCACAGGGCCACGTTCTCAAATCACCCATGGTTGGCACCTTTTATCGCTCCGCGGCGCCCGGCGCTAACCCGTTCGTCGAAATAGGACAAACCGTGAAAGCGGGCGATACGGTATGCATTATCGAGGCCATGAAACTGCTGAACGAAATCGAAGCAGGCGCCGACGGTGTGATCAAGGAAATCCTGGTGGAGAACGGTCAGCCGGTCGAGTATGGGCAGCCGCTTATCGTGATCACGTGATGAGTCAGGCGTTTGGAGTGGAGCGTAGCTTCCCGCCCCTTCCTCCAGAGGCCCGACTTTAAACTCCAGGCTATCCACAATGTTCGGAAAAATCCTCATCGCTAATCGCGGCGAAATTGCCCTGCGCATCCAGCGCGCATGCCGTGAAATGGGCATCAAAACGGTGGTGGTGCATTCCGAGGCGGATGCCGAAGCCAAGTATGTGAAACTCGCCGATGAATCGGTATGCATAGGCCCCGCGCCGTCGAGTGCGAGTTATCTGAATGTGCCGGCGATCATCAGTGCAGCGGAGGTAACGGATGCCGAGGCGATCCATCCAGGCTACGGATTCCTTTCCGAAAATGCCGACTTTGCCGAACGCGTCGATCAAAGCGGATTTGTTTTCATCGGTCCGCGCGCGGAGACCATACGGCTGATGGGCGACAAAGTAAGCGCCAAGAACACCATGAAAAAAGCCGGCGTGCCAGTGGTGCCGGGCATCGATACCGCGCTGCCCGAAGACCCCAAGGAAGTGATCAAAAGCGCGCGTGAAATCGGTTATCCGGTCATCATCAAATCGGCGGGCGGTGGCGGCGGACGCGGCATGCGTGTGGTGCACACGGAAGCAGCGCTGCTTAACGCCGTCAACACCACGCGCACCGAGGCACAGGCCGCGTTCAGCAATCCCATGGTTTACATGGAAAAATTTCTGGAACGTCCGCGTCACATCGAAGTTCAGGTGATTGCCGACAAACACAAGAACGCGCTCTACCTCGGTGACCGCGATTGTTCGATGCAACGCCGTCATCAGAAAGTCATCGAGGAAGCGCCGGCGCCGCTGCTGAACCAGCGCGCGCGCGCCCGTACCGGAGAACGTTGCGCCGAGGCCTGCCGCAAAATCGGTTACGAGGGTGCCGGTACATTTGAATTTTTGTACGAAGGCGGCGAGTTTTATTTCATCGAGATGAACACCCGCCTGCAGGTTGAACATCCGGTGACCGAAATGATCACCGGACTCGACATCGTGCAGATGCAGATACGCATCGCTGCCGGAGAAAAACTGGCGCTACGCCAGCGCGATGTCGAACTCGCCGGGCATTCCATCGAATGTCGCATCAATGCCGAAGACCCGTACAAATTCACGCCTTCGCCGGGACGCATTACCTCGCTGCACATGCCCGGCGGACCGGGCATCCGCGTCGATTCACACGCCTACAGTGGCTACACCGTGCCGCCCAACTATGATTCGCTGATCGGCAAGATCATTGCCTACGGTGATACGCGAGAACAGGCCATCGCACGGTTGTCTGTTGCATTGTCGGAAACCGTGATTGAAGGCATCAAGACGAATATCCCATTGCATCAGGATCTGCTGCGCGATGCTGCCTTCCTGCGCGGCGGCACCAGTATTCATTACCTTGAAGAAAAGCTCGCCAAGATGGTGAAAGCAGAATGACGGGTCCGTTGGGAGTTGGGCGTTGAGAGAGAGGGGAATAACCCTGTCACGTGTCTCAGCCCTGCCACACCAAACTTCCGGCTCCCAACACAGCCCCCCCAAATGCCCTGGATTTCCGCCACCTTGATCGTCGATGTGCGCTGCGTCGAGACACTGTCGGACGCATTGTTGGAGCGCGGCGCCCTGTCGGTGGAGGTTACCGACGCGGCTGCCGGCACGCCCAACGAGCGTCCGCTGTTTGCCGAGCCGGGCAGCGCGCCTGCCCTCAATTGGCGTAACAATCGCGTGGTGGCGTTGTTCGCGCCGGACACCGACCTTGCCGAGACCATGGCGGGCGCCCTGCGCGCTGCAGCGTTGCCCCCGACCACGCCGTACGGCATGGATCGTGTCGATGACAAGGACTGGGTGCGCCTCACGCAATCGCAGTTCACGCCGCAACAGGTGACGCCGCGCCTGTGGGTGGTGCCGACGTGGCACGAGGTAATGGATCCCGATGCCATCAATATCCGGCTCGATCCCGGCCTTGCGTTTGGCACCGGTACGCATCCGACCACGCGCCTGTGCCTGCGCTGGCTGGATGCACACGTGAATCCGGGCGCGACGGTGATCGACTATGGCTGCGGCTCCGGCATACTTGCTATTGCTGCGATGAAGTTGGGCGCGAGTCTCGCGCAAGGGGTGGACATTGACGAGCAAGCCCTGCTTGCCGCGCGCAACAACGCGATGCAAAATCAGGTTGATATATCTTTTTTTGCGGCGGCGGACGAATTGAAACAGCAGGCAAACGTGGTCGTGGCCAACATACTGGCGAATCCGCTGACGGTGCTCGCGCCGCTCCTTGCCACGCTGACCGCGCCGGGCGGCATGATTGCGCTGTCGGGCATACTTGTGCCGCAGGCAGACGACGTTCGCGATGCCTATCGCCCTTGGTTTGACATGCATACCACCGAAGCGGACGACGAGTGGGTATTGCTCGCCGGCCGCAAGCGTTGAGCGTTCGCGTATGTCGATGGTAACGACCTGTCCGAATTGCGCGACGAGCTTCAGCGTGGCGCCGGAGGTATTGCTGTCGCGCAATGGCCGCGTGCGATGCGGGCAGTGCAAACAGATTTTTGACGGACTGTTGAGCGTTACCACGCTCGAAGAATTCCAATCGGCATCGGGTGTGGCTGCCGGCGGCGCCGCGGAGGCGACCGCATCGCCGCCCGCTGCACCCGCGGAAATCATATGGCCGGCGCTGCCCGATGTGCCCGAAGTACCCATACCGCCGATGCCGCTGGAAATCGCGGCGGCCGCGAGTCCCGCCTACTTGCCGCAGGCGGCGCTTGAAAATGATGAGATGCCGCCGGTCGAGCCGGTTTCGTCCCCCGCGCCGGCGCGATTGGCATTCCATTCAGGTGATGCGGACGTCATCCATGAGGCCGATGAATTGGATCCCGCGCCACCGCCGCGCGCGCGCTGGCTGTGGCCTATCGCCGCCACACTCGCAGCGCTGGTGTTTGCCGGACAAGTGCTTTACCGGTATCGCAGTGAACTGGCGGCAAACGTTCCCGTGACCAAGCCCGCCCTCACGCGGTTGTGCGCGTGGGCGGGATGCAGCGTGCCGTCGTTGCAGCAGCCTGCCGCGCTGAACATCGAAGCATCGGACTTGCAGGTTGTCGATCAGTCGAAGCCGCATCTCGTCCAGCTTACCGCGACGCTGCGCAATCGTGCGGCGATCGATGTGGGTTATCCCGCGCTGGATCTGGTGCTCACCGACAATCGTGACCACGCGCTGGCGCGGCGCGTATTTGTACCCGCAGACTATTTGCCCCCCAATGCCGCGCAGTCTGCTATTGCCGCCAATGCCGAAAGCACCGTGCGCATCGACATGGATATCAGCGGCTTGCCCGCCGCGGGATTCCGACTTAACCTGACGCCCGCACCGACTAACTGAGTTTGCGAGAGTTTGATGATCTATCCCGATAACCTCAAGTATCATGAGTCGCACACTTGGCTGAAAATGGAAAGCGACGGCACCTGCACCGTAGGCATCACGCACCATGCGCAGGAACAATTGGGCGATGTGGTGTACGTGGATGCGCCTACTGCGGGACGCACAGTGAAACAAGGCGAAGCCTGCGGTGTTATTGAGTCCGTCAAAACGGCTGCCGACATACACGCGCCGGCGTCGGGTGTGGTGATCGAGACGAATCCGGTGCTCGAAGACGCGCCTGAAACGGTGAATACCGATCCGTACGGTGCATGGTTGTTTCGCATGAAACTCAGCGATCCGGCGGAACGGGCGGCGCTGCTGGATGCCGCGGCGTACCAAAAGGCAGCGGAAGCTCAGTGAAGGCTAGGGGGTGAGGAAGTGAAGGGCGCGCCCATGCACTTTTCACACACTCACACCTTTTACTCTCCCATGCGCCACAACTCCACCCGTGAGCCGCCGCTCTCTGAAATGGCAGTGACGCGCCTCATGCGCGAGCGTGCGGAGCAGGACGGCGCGTATCTGAATTTCATCGGTGCGGGCGCCTACGAGCATCATATTCCCGCCGTGGTATCGCAGCTTGTCGCGAGAGGTGACTTTTGTGCGAACGCCGCTGCGCGCGCGGCGGCGAGTGGGGCAAGGCCGGAGCGGATATCGCTACCGGTGATGCGCAGCCGTTGGGCATGCCGCTCTCGAGCGGCATGGGCTTCATCGCGTGCCGCGCGCCATTTGCTTCGGACATGCCCGGTTGTAGAGCAATACTTGGCGATGCGAAAGGTGAATCCGGCTACGAGTTCCAATCGAAGTGGAATGCCGGTTCAGTAACGCCGGTAGCCGCTGCGGCGTATATGGCCGCCAAGGGCGCGGCTGGGCTTGCTGCCGTTGCGCAGACGAGCGCGGCGAATGCAGCGGCGCTGATGCATGCACTGACGGACATCAATGGGGTCGAACGAGCATTTTCCGCGCCGGGTTTTCATGAATTTGTGCTGAAGCTTTCCACGCCAGTCGCTCCGGTGTTGCATGCCCTGAAAGCGCAAGGCATACTCGGCGGCATTCCGTTGAGGCAGTATTTTCCCGATCTCGGCCAAAGCCTGCTCGTATGCGCCACTGAAACCAAAGCCGCTGCCGATATTGCGCGTTACGTTGCCAACATGACGCGCATTGTTGGCAAGCGATTCCAACCCGCGCCTTGTTCCATCAAGCAAGCGCACAACTCTTAAAATCAAGGAGATTCACCATGGCAAGCGTAACTTTAGGCGGCAATCCGATTACCGTGAACGGCAATTTTCCCAAGAAGGGCGATGCGGCACCCGATTTCACGCTCACCGGCAAGGATCTGAAAGAAGTCGGTCTTAGCGCTTTCGCGGGCAAGAAAAAAGTGCTGAACATCGTGCCCAGTCTTGACACGCCAGTGTGCCAGACCTCCACGCGAAAATTCAACGAGAAAGCCGCCGGCATAACCGACACCGTGGTGCTGGCGATTTCCGGTGACCTGCCGTTTGCGATGGGACGCTTCTGCACTGCGGAAAATATCGCCAACGTGACGCCGCTGTCCACGTTCCGCAATCGTGATTTTCACGGCAAGTATGGCGTGGATGTGGCGGACGGACCGCTCAAAGGACTCACGGCACGCGGCGTGGTGGTACTGGACGCCAACAACAAAGTGCTGCACGCGGAACTGGTGCCGGAGATCAAACAGGAACCCAATTATGATGCTGCACTGGCATCTTTGAAATAATTTAAAAATAGATCCTTACAATTTATCTGCTAAGTGTGACGTTAATGGCTGCGCCGTTATCAGTGGATGCGGGGGCGGTACTGCCTGTGGGCAACCTGCGCAAGAATCCACCGGCACGGCCCCTGTTTTCTGACGCGGAAGCGGCGCGTCACTTCCTCGCGTTGTCTCGTCTGGATGAGTTAGGTGACCAGCCAGGTGTGGCGGCAGCGCTGCCGCCGCAATTTCTGACGCGCCATCCCGCCGTGCCGGACGATACCGCGCACGGTTTTCTCGCTTGTCTGCATGAACTACAGGAGATGTTGCGCGCAGCAAGCCGCATGACGGCAGTGAGTCTCGCGCCTCAAACCGAATGGCAGAGTATGTTCGCCTGCATGGCGATGATACGCGCGTATCACAGCGCGCTCGGCGACAGGATGCGCACGGAGATATTGCTGGTTGCGCCGGTGAACGACAGGGTTGCCGACGCGGCCGCGCAGTGCGGCTACGCGCTGCACGAAATCGCGGTGAGTACTCGGAGCGTGGTCGATGCGGCGGCGCTCAGGGCTGCTGTCGGGCCGCGCACCGCGGCGCTGCTCATCACCAGCGCTTGCGCGAGCGAAGCAATGGAAATCGTGCGTGCTGGGGGCGGATTGGTCTGCTGCTTTGGCGCGATTTCTGTCGCCGGTGCTCTTGGCGCGGATCTGGATTTGCTGGGTTTTCCGCTGTCTGACGGCGAACATGAGGTGCGCGCATGGGCCGTGGCGGCATCGAAACCGCTGGTGCAATTTCTGCCGCTGCCGGTTGTGGGGCGAACCAAGGACGAATACCGGCTGCTTGCCGAAAAAGACCTGCCGCTGTCCATCGGCAGGCTGGGCGCGTCTCCGGGCAACGCGGATGCGCTGCTGCACGCTTATTTGCGCGCGCGCATGCACGAAGCCGCGGCTGATTCCGCCGAGCCGGCATTGAAATCCTGATGAGCGATCAGCCGCCTGGCCGCGCCAGTGCCGACGAGGCTTCCGCGCTCAAAGGCAAGACCGGATTCACGCGCGTAGCAAACGCTTTTTGCTATTCACTGTCGGGCCTGCGCACGGCGTTTCGTGGTGAAGCCGCATTCCGCCAGGAGGTGATGCTGGCGGCGCTGCTGATCCCTCTGGCGTTTTTCATGCCCGCCGAACGAACCGGCAAGGCATTGATGATTGCTTCAGTGCTGCTGGTGCTGATTGTCGAGTTACTCAATTCAGCACTCGAGGCGCTGGCGGACCGGGTATCCACGGAGAAGCATGATCTAATCAAGAATGCCAAGGATATCGGCAGCGCGGCGGTGTTGGTCGCGCTCGTCAATGTGCCAGTGGTGTGGCTGCTGGTACTACTGGGATGAGTGTGCTGGCGTTTTCTGCCTGCAAATCAAAAAACGGGCGTGGACATCTGCGCCCGTTTTATTTGCGGCAAAAGGCAACTATCTATTTTTTCAACGCGTCGCGTATTTCGCGCAGCAGCAGCACGTCTTCCGGCGGCGCAGGCGGCGCTGCGGGCGGCGGCTCGGCGGTCTTGGCCTTGTTATAAGCCTTGAGCAGCATGAATATCGCGAAAGCCACGATGACGAAGGTGAGGATAGTGTTGATGAACACGCCATAGTTCCACGTCACCGCGCCGGCCTTCTGCGCGATTTCAACCGTGGCATAGGGGCCGGCCGTGACGCCTGGTTTGATCACCGCGAACATATTGGCGAAATCCACGCCGCCCATCAGCAGCCCGATCGGCGGCATGATGATGTCTTTCACCAGTGAGTCGACGATCTTCCCGAATGCCGCACCAATAATGATGCCTACCGCCATATCGAGCACGTTGCCCTTCATGGCGAATTCCTTGAACTCCTTCAACATGGCATGACCTCCAGTTTTAGTAAACGCAGCGTTTGTTCGACTGCCGGGCCGGCACTGGCCGACCCCAATCCATTATGCGCGTATTGCCTGTGGCTGAAAACCATGGTCAACGCGCCGGGTCGCGCTGTCATCCGACGGGTGCCGGGCCCCGTTCCATGAAATTCGGCATTGCTATAATGCGCCATCTTCAATTCGGGAATAAAGATGTCAACGCTGATTTGCGGTTCGATTGCCTACGACACCATCATGGTGTTTCACGACCAGTTCAAGAATCATATTCTTCCCGATAAACTGCACATACTGAACGTAGCATTCCTGGTGCCGGATTTGCGGCGCGAGTTCGGTGGCTGCGCCGGCAATATTGCCTACAACCTGAAGTTGCTCGGTGGTGATCCGCTGATTATGGCAACGGTAGGCGACGATCACGCGCAGTACGCTGCCCGCCTGGATAAGCTCGGCCTTGCGCGTACGCACGTGCGCGAGGTGGCGGGTTCATATACGGCGCAGGCGTTCATTACCACCGATCTCGACGACAATCAGATTACTGCATTTCATCCGGGCGCGATGAACCATTCGCATCTTAACCATATCACCGATGCGAAGGGTGCGACGCTCGGCATCGTGGCGCCGGACGGGCGTGACGGCATGCTGCAACATGCGCGCGAGTTTCGCGAAGCGGGCATTCCTTTCATTTTTGATCCGGGTCAGGGTCTGCCCATGTTCAACGGCGACGAACTAATGAATTTTGTCAACCTCGCAGATTACGTGACGGTCAACGACTACGAGGCGGAGTTATTGCAGGAGCGTACCGGCAAAAGCCTTGAAGCGCTGGCAACCCAGGTGAAAGCGCTGATCGTGACGCTGGGCGCTAAAGGATCGGTCATCCGTACCGGCGGCAAAACGTTTGATATACCGAGTGTCAAGCCGGCAGCGATACTCGATCCTACCGGCTGCGGCGATGCGTTCCGCGCCGGTTTGCTTCACGGCATTACGAGTGGCATGGATTGGCCGATGACGGGTCGGCTTGCGTCGTTGCTGGGATCGATAAAAATCGCGCAGCGTGGCGGGCAGAATCATTCGTTTACGCGAGACGACATTGCGGCGCAATATAGGGCCAATTTTGGCGCGACGCTGTGGTGATGACTGGAGAACCGGAGAATGCAAATGATCAAATCAGAGCGCAAAACGATCACAATCGCAGTACTGGCGCTGGCGGCCGCGTTGTCGGGCTGCGCCACCACGGGAGAAACCATGCACCCCGGCGAACAAGTGCAGCGCGAGCAAATCGTGCGCACCGGCGTGGTTGAAAACGTGCGCGAAGTGCAGATTGAAAATACGCGCCCCGCCACCGGCGCGGGCGGTGCCATCGGCGCGGTGGTTGGTGGTGTCGTGGGCAGTCACGTAGGACAAGGCCGCGGATCTATCGTGAGTTCGGTGATCGGCGCGGTACTCGGCGGGCTTGCCGGGCACGCCGTGGAACAACAGTCCGGACGCCACGCCGGACTTGAAATTGCCATCAAACTTGACGACGGGCGTTCGATCTCCATCGTACAGGCAGCCGATGAACAGTTTCGCCCCGGCGATCGTGTGCGGATTATTTCAGATGGCATCACGGCGCGAGTGACGCGCTAGCTAAAATATTATAAATATCAGTTTTTAAAAGATATTTATATTTGTCGGCATCCGGTACCTCCAGCAATCATACTTCGCGCCTGACGCGCCTGACGCGCGTGTGGCGCCTGGCGCGTGTGGCAGCACACTTTACCCGCGCGGCGGGTGTGGCGGGATTGGGTTATCCCTTCATGAGCATTGCGCGGCGGCAGCGCGCGTTGCAGCGCTGGTCGGCAGCGCTGGTGCGTCATCTCGCGGCGAACCTCACGATACATGGCGAACCGCCACAACAGGGTACGGCACCCTTTTTGCTGGTGGCAAACCACGTGTCGTGGCTGGATATTTTTGCTATCAATGCCGCTGTGCCTACGCGTTTTGTCGCCAAGTCAGAAGTGCGACGCTGGCCGCTGGTGGGCTGGCTGTGCGTCAAGGCCGATACGCTGTTCATCGAGCGTGCACGACCGCGTGATCTGGCGCGCATCGACGCGCTGATTGCGAACGCGCTGCGGGGTAGCGATGGCGCAAGCGCGGGCATGGGCGTGTTTCTCGAAGGCACCACCACCGATGGCACGCAAGTGTTGCCGTTTCACAGTTCGCTGCTGCGTCCCGCGCAGCAGGCGCGCGCGCGAGTGGTGCCGGTGGCTATTCAGTACCGCCGCCGCGACGGCTCGATTTGCATTGAAGCCGCCTACGATGGCGACAAATCAGCGATGGATACGCTGATGCTGATGCTGACACAACATGAAATTCACGCCCATGTGCATTTTCTGCCGTCGATGACGACGCAAGGCGTGCATCGCAAAACGCTGGCACGCGACGCTCACGCCGCTATTGTGCGGACCCTGTATTCCTGAGCCCCGTGCAGCCGCATTGAAACGTGCGGCGGTCGTCCAGACGCAGCGCACTTAACTTGCGTCCCCATACGCAGCCGGAGTCAAGCCCGATCACATCCGGCCGCAGCAACGTGCCGAGTGAAGCCCAGTGCCCGAAGATCACCGGCGTGTCGGCGCTCGCGCGTTCCGGCGCGTCGTACCACGGCATATACCCTTCGGGCATGGTACCTGCCACTGGCGCGAGCTTGTGACGAAATTCCATTTCGCCATCCGCGGTACACAGCCGCATGCGTGTCATGGCGTTAATGATGACGCGCAGCCGGTCGTAGCCTTTGAGGTCTTCACGCCAGGCGCGCGGTTCGTTGCCGTACATGTCACGCATCAAGTCGTCATGCCCGCCTGCGCGCATCACCTTTTCGACTTCGTGCGCGAGCATGGCCGCCTGCGCGATACTCCACTGCGGCAGCAGGCCGGCGTGTACCATGGCGTAGCCGTCGCTGGCATGCATGAGTTTCTGCTGACGCAGCCAGTGCAGGAGTTCGTCGCGATCGGGCGCGTGCAGGATGTCTTCCAACGTGTCGCCATGCTGTTTTTTCGAGTAGCCTGCCGCGACCACCAGCAGATGCAAATCGTGATTGCCGAGCACGGTGATGGCGGCACTGCCGAGATTTTTCACGAAGCGCAGCGTCTCCAGCGACTGTGGCCCGCGATTGACCAGATCACCTACCAGCCACAAGGTATCGCGCGGCGGTTCGAATTTCACGATGTCGAGCAAGCGCTGCAGGGCGTCGTAACAGCCCTGCACATCGCCGATGGCGTAGATGGCCATGCGCGGTCAGCCCATAGCGCCAACAAAAAAGGCGCTGTCATCCGCGCCTTTGTGTGCAGGTGACAACACGCTTACTTCGCTTGCGCAACCATGTAGTCGACCGCGGCCTTTACGTCGGCGTCGGACAGGCTCAAATTGCCGCCTTTCGCGGGCATGGCGTTCTTGCCTTTGAGTGCGCTCGTGTGCATTACCGCCGCGCCTGCGCCGATGCGCGCCGCCCATGCCGCTTTGTCACCCAGCTTGGGTGCGCCGGCCACCCCCGGCGTGTGACAAGCCTGGCAACTGCTGTCGTACACCGCTTTGCCGTTCGCAGCGGGCGCGCTTGCTGCATCAGCGCCGGGCGCGGCAACAGCCACAGGTGCGGGTGCCGGCACCAGAGGCGACGGGCCTTTTTCGATGTCGGGTACGTTGCCTACCGGTTTGATGCGCTCCGCAACCGCCTTATCCGACATGGCGGGCGTGGCGCGGGACTTGCTATCGCCCATGACGAAATAAATTATCGTAAAAATCGCGGCGATCGGTACCACGAACGCCAGTACCACCACCACCAGCAACTGCACCGGTGTCTTGATCAAACCGGATTCTTCGGAAGAATGAGTATCGCTCATGGGGCAGGCTCTTTTTAGTTGCGCTAAAACAACGAATTATAACGTGTGCGGTGGGGCAGGTAAAAGCCCGCTACCAGGCCGCGTGCTAAAATCGTCACACGCGCCCGTAGCTCAGTTGGATAGAGTACTGCCCTCCGAAGGCAGGGGTCGGACGTTCGAATCGTCTCGGGCGCGCCAGCCATATTTTCCGGCATGGCCGGGAATTTGCATCGGACGCGACCAAATGCACGGGGTACGGTAAAGTTTCGTTGAAGGTTCGAACTGTCTCCGTGAATATCAAACCCGCTCCCATACCCTGGCTAGGCTGGCTGTTGCCGGCCTTGGTGGTTGCGTTCGCCTTTGCGCAGGAGGTGGTCACCATCACCGACGCGCAAATCGCCAAGCTGGCGGAAAGTTTTGGTCCGGTGGCGAAGGAACGGCTCACCGGCTGGCGCAGCCTGATGAACAATCCGAAAAACCGCGCGATCGGCGAGCGCCAAAAGCTGGAACTGGTCAATGATTTCATGAATCGCACCACGTTCAAGAGCGACCGGGAACACTGGGGCAAGGAGGATTACTGGGCGACGCCGATCGAGTTTTTATCGACCAATGGCGGCGATTGCGAGGATTTTTCGATCGCGAAGTATTTCACGCTGCGCGCGATTGGCGTGTCCGACGAAAAGCTGCAGATTACCTACGTCAAGGAAATCAAGGTGTATAACGAAGCGCACATGGTGCTGGCGTATTTCGCCACGCCCGATGCTGAACCGGTAATTCTCGACAATATCAACAAGTCCATACAGCCGGCGTCGGCGCGCACCGACCTTGTGCCGGTGTACAGCTTCAACGGTTCCGGCCTGTGGCTCGCGAAGGAGCAAACGGGCCGCGGACAATCGGTGGGAAGCTCGGATCGCATCGGCCACTGGAAAGATTTGCAATCACGCATGCGCAGTGCAATATAATACTTAATTATTTGTTTTTAAACGATATTTTTAAGCGGGGCGGCACATGAAACTTTCGCGACTGTTGGTTGGCTTGATATCCCTGCTGTGGGTCGTGGTGTTTGTCGCGACACTTTACACGGTGGTCAACAGCACCCGCGATTACCTGCACCGCGCGATGGAGTCGCACGCGCAGGACACCGCCACCTCGCTCGGTCTTTCGATCACGCAGAGCAAGAGTTTCAATGATCCGGTCACCATTGAGTTGATGACCAGCGCGATTTTCGACCGCGGCTACTACAGTGAAATCCAGGTCAAAAAGGTGACCGGTGAATCCATCTACAAGAAACGCGTCGAAAAAGCAGTGGAAGGCGTGCCGTCGTGGTTCGTGAACTCGTTCGCGTTGCCGACGCCGCGCATGAACGCAGTGGTGATGGACGGCTGGCGCAAGGCGGCGATCGTCGAGGTGGAAAGCCATCCCGGACATGCCTACAAGGAACTGTGGGAAATCGCGAAAAAATCTTTCTGGGTGCTGTTTTCGGTCGCCATCATTTCACTGCTGGTGGTGGTGATCGTGCTGCGGTTTGCGCTGCGCCCGCTCGACGACATGGAACGCCAGGCCGAAGACATTTCCAAACGCAAGTTCACCATACTCCAGAAACTGCCGTGGGCGCGCGAATTGCACCGCATATCCACCGCGCTGAACTCCATGTGCCGTTCGGTGGAAGGTATGCTGAACGAGCAAACCGATCTTGCCGACAAGATGCGCAAGAAAGCGTATGTGGATGCGGTGACCGGGCTGATGAATCGCAATGATTTCAACGAGCAATTGACACATCTGATCGGTGCGCCCACGAAATTCGGCACCGGCGCGGTGGGAGTTGTGCGACTGCGCGGGTTTGCGGCCTATAACGAACGGGAAGGCCGTCCCGCGGGCGATGCGCTGTTGAAACGCACGGCTTACTTAATGCAGGAAGTAGGCAAACAGCACCCGGGTTCGCTGGTAGCCAAGCTGGACGGTCCGGAGTTTGCGATTGTGGTGCCTGAAATTGCCGATACGGAGTTGCCGAAGCTGGGCGACGAATTGATCAAGGGTCTCGCGGAGTTGGAGGAATTTCCGCGCACGGAGCACAGCGTCATGCCGCATGCCGGCTTCGCGTATTACCGGTACCACGAAGGCGCCACCTTCGGCAAACTGATGGGTGCTGCCGGCCAGGCGCTGATCGTGGCGCAGGGACGGGGCGTTCCCGCCTGGCACCTTCAGGAGGAGGGCAAGGTTGATCAAAACAACGCCATCACCCTGGAAATCAACGGCCTGTTCAAGGTAGGCCTGCCGCCGGAACGCGTCGTGCTGCAATATCAACCGGTGCGGGCTTGCCAGGTTGCCGAGGACAAATGGGATTATCGCAGCGAAGCGTGCATGCGCATTTTGGGATCGGATGGTTCCATTGTGTTGGCTGGAATGTTTATTGCCATGGCCAAGCGGCTCGGCGTGCTGCAATTGGTGGACCGGGTGGTCACCGAGAAACTCATGCAGCACATTGCAGCGGCCGGCCCGGTCAAGGGCGGCGCGACCGCACTCAATCTGTCATTGGAGTCTTTGCTGGATAAATCGTTTGTCGATTGGCTGTACGCAACGCTCAATGCGAAGCGCGACATCGCGAAATACATCATTATCGAAGTGGCAGAGCACTCCATCATCAGCAACCTTGAGGCGGTAAAAGCCGTGTTCAGCAGGTTGCGCGAAACAGGCGCCCGTCTGTCCATCGACCGCTTTGGCCAGAGTACCGCGACACTGGGTTTTTTGCGCGGCCTGGAGGTGGACTACATCAAGATCGATGGCGGCTATACGCGCGGCGTTGCCAATTCCACCGACAAGCAGTTTTTCATTCAGGCGCTGGTCGGCATCGCGCATGGCCTCGGCATCAAGGTAGTTACCGAGTACATCGAATCGGAAGTGGAGTTCAATATCGTCAAGGGTCTGATGGTGGATGGCGCGCAGGGCTACTTCATCGGCAAGCCGGAGTAAACAGGATTTCCGTGACATAATTGATGTTTTGCGCACAGACTTGATTAAGGAGCGGGGCGCGAGGCGCCCCGCTTGCGTGAAGGGAACAGTGTGGCGGAACAGCAGATAAAAGAACAATGGAACATACCCCGGCCCAGCGTGTCGTCGAATGACCCGCTGCTCAAGTGCCTGACGCTGCTGACGCGGGTATTCAATCACCCGTTTTCGGAAGAAACCCTGGCGGCGGGCTTGCCGCTCGACAATGGCCGCCTGACGCCGGAGTTGTTCGGCCGCGCCGCGGAGCGCGCCGGCCTTAAGTCCAAGCTCGTTCACCGCAAGCTGGGCGAAATTTCCCCTTTGGTGCTGCCGGTGATTCTGTTGTTGAAGGACAGCCGCGCCTGCATTCTCCGATCGGTCGACGACGACGGGCGCTGCGAAATCATCAGCCCGGACACCGGCGGCGCGAAACAAACCACGCTCAGCGCGCTGGGCCTGGAATACACGGGCAACGCGATCCTGGTGAATCCGGCGCTGCGCTTCGATGCGCGCACCGAACTTTCCGCGGTGCCGCGCGTCGAGCACTGGTTCTGGGGCGTGGTGAAACAGGCGTGGCCGATTTATGCCGAAGTGCTGCTGGCGTCGCTGCTGATCAACCTGTTCGCGCTGGTGACGCCGCTGTTCACCATGAATGTCTATGACCGTGTGGTGCCGAACGACACCACCGAAACGCTGTGGGCGCTGACCTTCGGTGTGCTGATCGTGCTGCTGTTCGATTTCGTCATGCGCATGCTGCGCGGTTATCTGGTGGATCTCGCGGGCAAACGCATCGACGTCATTCTGTCGGCGAATATTTTCGAGCGCGCGCTGGGCGTGCGCATGGAATCGCGTCCCCAGTCGGTGGGTTCGTTCGCCAGCAACGTGCAGGAATTCGAATCGTTCCGCGAGTTCATCACTTCGGCCACCATTACCGCGCTGGTGGACATGCCGTTTGTATTTATCTTCATTGCCGCGATCTACTGGGTAGGCGGATGGCTGTGCATCGTGCCCCTGGTGACGGTGCCGCTGGTCATCCTCTGCGGCCTGGTTTTGCAGCGGCAGTTGGGTGCGGTCATACAGGAAAGCTTCCGCTGCGGCGCGCAGAAGCAGGGCGTGCTGATTGAAAGTCTGACCGGTATTGAAACCATCAAGGCGATGGCGGCGGAAGGCGCCATACAGCGCAAGTGGGAGCAATTAGTGGGCATGGTGTCCCGGCTGGGCATCAAGTCGCGCACGCTGTCGCAGGCCATCATCAACGCGTCGACAACCATCCAGCAGATGTCGAGCATCGCCATCGTGGTGTTCGGGGTATACCTGATCAACGACCGCGAACTGACGGTGGGCGCGCTGGTGGCGTGCACCATGCTGAACTCGCGCGCGCTGGCGCCGCTGGGCAGCGTGGCGGGGTTGCTCGCACGCTATCACCAGTCGGCGGCGTCGCTGCGTACGCTGCACAATGTGATGAGTTTGCCGGTAGAACGCCCCGCGAACAAGAGTTTCGTGCATCGGCCGGTGATTCAGGGCAGCATCGAATTTCGCGAAGTGACGTTTACCTATCCCGGCCACAAAGTGCCCGCGCTGTCCAACGTGTCTTTCAAGATCGCCGCCGGCGAGCGCGTGGGCATGATCGGCCGCATCGGTTCCGGCAAGTCCACCATCGAAAAACTGATTCTCGGTCTTTATAAACCAACCACTGGATCGATACTGGTGGATGGCGTCGATGTGAACCAGATCGATCCGGCCACGCTGCGCCGTAACATCGGTTATGTGCCGCAGGACATCGTGCTGTTCTTCGGCACGGTAAAAGAAAATATTTTGTTCGCCGCGCCGTACGCGGATGATGCAGCCATGTTGCGCGCCGCGGAAATCGCGGGCGTGACCGAATTCATACACCCGTCGGAGCAGGGGTTTGATCTGCCCATCGGCGAGCGCGGCGAGGGCCTTTCGGGCGGGCAGCGGCAGACGGTAGCGATTGCGCGGGCCCTGTTGCTCGATCCGCCGGTGCTGATCATGGACGAACCGACCAATGCGCTCGACAACCGTTCCGAGGAGAACTTCAAAGGCCGGCTCGGCAACGCGCTCAGCGGCAAGACCTTCGTGCTGGTAACGCACCGCGCTTCGCTGCTGTCGCTGGTGCCGCGGTTGATCGTGCTCGACGGCGGCAAGGTCGTGGCCGATGGTCCCAAGGAACAGGTGATGCAGGCGTTGGCCGGAGGAAAGATCAATGTCGCAAAACACTAAGCCGGCGGTTGCGTCCGCGCAAGGCGCGAGGCAGGCGCTGGTGCCCGCGCAGGATTCACCCGGTGGCTATCTCAGCAAGGGCTGGCGCGGATTGGTCAAGGGCCTCTTCATGGAGTTAGCCCCGTCCAAGGTCGGCAAGTCCGTTTCGCGGGAGCAAGATCTTGATTACATGAGCGAAACGTCGGCAGCAGCGTTGCAGGGGCCGCCGGCGTTTTCGCACGTTGTGCTGTGGGGCGCGGTACTGTTCGTCGTGGCGTTTTTCGCATGGGCGGCATATGCCAATATCGGTGAAAGCACGGTCGGCGACGGCCGTGTCATCCCTTCCGGGCAGATTCAGGTCGTGCAGAATCTCGAGGGTGGCATCGTCTCGGAAATCAAAGTCAAGGTCGGCGATGTGGTGCGCAAGAACGACACGCTGGTGGTGATCGACGACACGCGTTACCTTTCGTCGGCCAAGGAAAACACCGCCAAAGACAGTGCGCTGATGGCCAAGATTGCCCGGCTGTCTGCCGAGGTTAACGGGACTGCGTTCATGGTCCCGCCGGCGGTTGCCAAGGCCAATCCCGATCTGGCGCGGCGCGAACTGGATCTCTATCGCTCGCGTCAGGCCGAGTTTCTCGCCAACACCTCGGCACTGCGGCAGCAAATGGATCAGCGCTCACAAGAAATCGTGGAAAAGCGCTCGCGTGTGAAACAGATCACTGGCAGCCTTGCCATGTTGAACCAGACCATCGCGATGATGCGTCCCGTGGTCAGGGACGGGGCAATGTCGCAGATCGAACTGTTGGCCAAGGAGCGCGAAGCGAATGATTTGAAGGGCGAACTGGATTCGAGCAATATCAACATCCCGCGTCTTGAGGCGGCGGTGGCGGAAGCCCGCAACAAGCTGCAAAGCTACGAGGCAAAATTTCGTGCCGATGCGTTTGCCGAACTGAATGCGGCACGTGCCGAACAGGAAGGTACCTCGGCCACAGGCGTGGCGCTGAAGGATCGTGTCGAGCGCGCCATTGTGCGCTCTCCGGTCAACGGCACGATCAAGACCGTCAAAGTCACCACCGTCGGCGGCGTGGTGCAGCCGGGTTCGGACATGATTGAAATCGTGCCCACCGAGGACTCGCTGCTGGTGGAAGCGCGCGTCAAGCCCAAGGACATTGCTTTTCTGCGTCCGGGGCAGGATGCGCTGGTAAAGCTTACCGCGTATGATTTTTCCATTTACGGCGGATTTCCCGCGAAGCTGGAATACATCAGCGCGGACAGCGTGCTGGACGATAAAAAACAGGAGAGTTTCTACCTTGTCAGAGTGCGTACCAACAGCAACGGGCCGACGCGTGGCGGAAAGCCGCTGGCTATCATGCCGGGTATGACGGCGACGGTACACATACAGACCGGGGAAAAAACGTTTCTGCAATATTTGCTAAAGCCCATTATCAAGACCAAGGAACTTGCTTTCAGGGAACGCTGAGAGTGCCGGCCATACCGCGGTACTGCATCGTCTGAAGGTAGGACGCAATGTCCATATTGCTTGCTACACGTGACAGGGAACTCGAGGAGCGGTGCCGCCGTGCGGCGAGCGCCGATTATTCCATCGACGTTGTAACGTCGGTCGATGCCTTGTCTGCGCGCCTGGCTGCGTCCAAGCCGGAGGCGGTGCTGGTGGACGGCGCGTTGCTGGCAGCGCCTATAGAAAACGAGGTCGCGCACATCGTTGCGCAGGCGGGCGCCGGTCGGGTAATTGTGCTTACTGCGGAGTTCAACGAAGACGAAGAGGTGGCCTTGCTTCGCTGTGGCGTAAAAGGCTGTTGTCGCCGTGGTGTCGATCCGGAATCGCTGCGGCAGGTGCTGTCGGTGACGCAAAGCGGCGTATGGGTAACGCGCAGTTTGCTGCCGCGTCTGGTTACCGAGTTGCGGCGCTACGCGCAACAGACGTCGCCCGCCTCCTCTGCTGCAGGCAACACTAGCGCGTCTGTGCCTGAAAAAAAAGATGCGGCACCGTCGAAGTCCAACGTTGCGCTCTCACGCTTGCCGCCGCACAAGCTGGCAACACTGACGCGGCGGGAACTGGATATTGTGAAACTCATCGCGGATGGCGCGACTAACAAGGAAGTTGGTATAGAGCTCGACATATCCGAGCGAACAGTCAAAGGTCATTTATCCAATATTTTTATGAAATTGGGTACTCCGGACCGGGTAAAGCTCATGCTATATTTGCAGGAAGAAAGGCAGCCAGCACCGACACAGACGGACAATCGCCGGTAAATTTGTAAGTAATTGTTTTAATGATGGAAAACGTTGGATGGCGGTGTAAAGAGTTGGTTGAATCATGTGTGGGGTTGGGGTGACATGTTGTGTTTTTGTCACAACCGTACGGTACCAGTGGCTGAACCCCAAAAACTTATTCCCACCAATGAATTAGGCTGGTAACTTAACGATACGTAATACGACATTGCCATGGGCTCATCCATTCAGTAGAGAATGGAGGTCTTGGCGTCTATTCGAGGGGCGTGAGATTGAAAAAAACTTTAAAAATCAATATATTGATAGGTGCGGTTGCTCTGGCCACTACAGCTTGGGCTAACGCGGAAACGCTTAAAGAAGTCGTCCAGCTTGCGATAGAGACCAACCCGCAGGTGGGGACGGTAGCCAAGCGTAAGGATGCCGCGGATTCCGCGGTTGATGCGGCAAAGGGCGCTTATTTTCCCAAGCTGGATTTTCTGTACGGCTCGGGCCGCGAACGCAGCCAGAATCCGACCACTTTGGCATTGAACCCGGGCTGGACTCGTCTGCATCGCCATCAGGAAGGCATGACGCTCAATCAGATGATATTTGACGGATTGGGCACACCGGCGGAAGTGGATCGTCGCCGCGCGATTTCCGATGCTGCAGCTCACCGTGTCTATGCCACCGCCGAAGAAATCGCATTGCAGGCGATCGACGCTTACATTGACGTGTTGAAGAACAAGGAACTCGTGGGTTTCGCGAAGGACAATCTGGCCGCGCATCAGCGCACCTTCGACCAGGTCAAGCTGCGCAGCGACAAGGGTGTCGGACGCCGCGCGGATCTGGAGCAGAATGAAGCCCGTTTCGCCCTTGCCAGCGCCAACGTCGCCTCGGCGGAAAGCAGCCTTCGCGATGCCGAAATTACCTTTCTCAAGGTGGTCGGAAGAAATCCCATCAACCTGGCGGCTGCGCCGGATCCCAAGAATATTCCGAATAACGTGGATGCCGCAGTCAAGGTCGGCTTTGCCAACCACCCTACGCTCAAGTCGTCGCAATCCGATATCGAGCAGGCGACCGCACAGCGCGAGTTGGCGCGTTCGTTCTGGTTCCCGCGGCTGGAACTGGAAGCCAGCTACACCAACAACCGCAATATCGATGGCACGGTAGGACCCAACCGCGACCGTATGCTGATGTTGTATCTGAAATGGAATCTGTTTCGCGGCGGTTTCGACTATCATCGTCTGAAGGAAACCGCGTTGCAGATCGACGAAGCGACGGAAATCTCGCGCAACACCAATCGTCAGGTCGAGAACGCGGTACGTCTTGCCTATAACGCCTATGCGACTGCCCGCGACAGAATTCCATTGTTGGATCGCTACGTAAAATCAAGCGATTCGACCCGTGCGGCATATGGCCAGCAGTTTGCGATTGGTCAGCGCACGTTGCTCGATTTGCTGGATGCCGAGAACGAATTCTTTACGGCGCGCAGCACGCAAGTAACAGGAAAATACATACAGCTCTCGGCTAAGTATCGCGTGCTGAATGCGATGGGGCAATTGCTGTCCACACTCGAAGTCAAGGCGCCCGAGCAGGCGACATTGCGCGAGCGCTAATCACAGTAGTTGTAGTGAATTTCTTTAAAGGGGCGCTTTATGCGCCCCTTGTTTTTTCAGGCATACTAGCGGCTGCGCAGACCATCCATGCAGAGCGTGATACATGCCTTATGTAATCCGGGATGCCGACGGCAAAATCGTTCAGGTGTTTGAACAACCCGTTTCCGGCAAATCCGAGCAGATTTCCACCGATTCCGAGGACTACAAGCGGTACGTTGATGAGCACGCGGCGCATACTGCAGAGGAACTGCGGCGCCAGCTTGCTGCAAGCGATATCGGCATGGCGCGCCTGGTGGAAGACCTGGTGGATGTATTGATCAACAAAGGCGTGATCAAGTTTACCGATCTGCCGCCGGCGGCGGGCGCGAAGTACCTTGAACGGCAATCCGCCCGTGAACGTCTGCATGCGTACAAGAACCTTATCGTGGACGAGAAAGACATCATCTGACGCCGGGTGCGGCCTGCCGTATTCTCAAGGTTTAATCATCCCATAGCCATGCGCCTGATCGTTCTACTGCTGCTTTCGGCCGTGTTGCCGGTCGCGGCGCAACCGGCAGAGCCTGCCTTGCCACCGCTATCGAAGCCGGTGATCGAGGTGGCGGCGTTCCGCGTTGCGCCGGTGGTGCGCGGCCCCGAGGATCTCCGCCGCAAGGTCGTTACTATTGATGACATTCTTGCCCTGCCGGCGCCTGCCGCGGGCGGTGAAAGGACTATTGAAACGCGCGTGCTGGCGGCGGAAACCTGGGGCGACGTTTTCCGGCGCATAGCCGCCAGCCTTGATATTCCGTCCCCCGGAGTAGAACTGGTGAATCAAATCCGCCTGTTGCCGCAGCCACAGCCTGGAAAATTTCTCCGCGCAAAGTCCATGCCCAGCGGCCTCACGGAAATCGAATACGTCGCCAAATCCGACGAGGCTTACACCATTATGATTCGCGGCAATGCGCTGCAAGTGCAACCACGTGCCAGCGATCCGCGCCTTATTGAACGCATGCGTGCCGATCCCGCCAAGGCGTCATTGTTTACGGCTACCGACGCCATCGGCCTGCCCGAAAGCATTGCGCTGCAACTGACCGAGATATTCGCCGGTGAAGTCGATTTCCACCGCGAACTTCATCTGGGCTATCGCTGCGCCATTGTCTATGAAGCGCATTACCGCGAGGGTTTCATCGAACGTTCAGGCCGCATACTTGCGGCCGAGCTGGAGGTCGGCAATCGCCGCTTTCAGGCGTACCATGCGCCGGATACGCAGGGGCGTGCTGCCTATTTCGACCATACCGGCAAGACCACGCGGCGCATGTTTCGCCGTTCACCGGTCGAGTTTACCCGCATTACCTCGGAATATACCCTGGCGCGCTTTCATCCCATCCTCGACATTTGGCGCGCGCATCGCGGCGTGGATTATGCAGCACCCATGGGCGCGAAAGTAATGGCCGTTGCTGACGGCGTGGTTGAATTTGCTGGCGCACGCGGCGACTATGGCAACCTAATTGTCCTGCGCCATCAGGACATGTTCATGACCTACTACGCGCACCTGAGCGGGTTCGCGCCGGGCATTACTGCTGGCAGAACTGTGGAGCAAGGCCAGACGATTGGCCTGGTAGGCATGACGGGGCTGACGACCGGGCCGCATCTGCACTTTGAGTTTCATACCAGGGATGTTGCGGGGAACTGGGCCGCTGTTCCTGCCCCGGATGTTATCGAAGCCACGGTCGTTGCGGCGCGAGGGTTCCCCGGCCTGGTGAGCGATTACCGCCGCCGTCTCGCCGTTGCCGAAACCGCTAACTTCGTGAGCCTGGACTGATCTGGGCGTTGCGGCCACTACGCGACGATCACGACACCAAACCTGTCCGTTCGAACGCTGGGCAGCACAAATCCATGGTTAATCGCTAACGAGTGATTCTGGCGCCTGGTCTTGCCGTATCTGGTTCAAATTTTCGGACAGTCGGCCAAGTGCAACAGGAAATCGCTTTTCCCGAAGTAACGGTTCGGGCACGCGGTGTTGCAGCGGTTTGTGCTGCGGTACACGAGCTTCACGCACCGTTGAGTTGCGCCATGATTTCTGCGTAACCCAGATCCTCATAAGCCGTCAGAGTTCTTTCAAGATTGTTCGACCATACCGCCGGCGCTATGCCGTTTGCCCAATGACAAATCGGTGTGCATAAGCGCTTAACCACGGAAAGCCGGTAATCGTTCCACAACGCATCCCACGAATAATCTCCAGTGCCCGCCGCCATCAGCGTGCGATGAGAACAACGTTGATCTGAAGTGACGTAAAAGTTGCAGCCATTGTCAGCGTGAATTGCAGCTTGTCCGGCAGGCCCCGGTCGCGAGGATCTCCGCCGTGTCTGCTGGGGTTGCTCACGTATCTGCATACCTGTTGCGGGCCCAATTTTTCTCTATTATTGTAAGTATTTGTTTTTAAATGAGTTTTATAAAATCAGCGAATGTGCACTAAGTCACACCCGATACCAAGGTATCGATACTTTAGGCCCTGTTGCGTCCCGTGAAGAGTGTGCAGAATGCAATCCATCAAACCGGGCAATGTGCCTGGTTCCGGATACGAAACTCAGGGGGGTAATTATCATGGCAACAGCAGCGAGTGGAAATGCAGGCGTCGGTACGATCAAAGTCGTTACGGGTGACGTCAAGATCATCGGCGTGGACGGCGTAGCGCGCCAGGCGCAAGTGGGCGACAGGGTATTCGCGAAAGAGACGATACAGACTGCCGCGAATTCCATCGTGCAAGTGCAGCTCGAGAACGGGCGCATGCTCGATCTGGGACGCGACTCCAAGATTGCCCTGGATAATGACGTGATCGGTCCGCAAGGGCCTACGGCCACGCAGGCGCCCGCGACCGGCGACATCGCCGCGTTGCAAGCGCAGATTGCCGCGGGTGCAGACCCTTCCAAAGTTGCTGAAGCAACCGCTGCGGGCGGCGCGCCCGGCGCCGGTGGTGGTGGCGACGGCGGCGGCGGCTCGCCGGTGGTGATCGATCAGGCGGACAGCCGCGGCCCGGTGACCTCGGGATTCAACACCTCGCCCGCGAGCATCGCATTCTCCACCGCGCAGGACCCGCAGTTCATTAACCGCCCGCCGACGATAGAAGGCAAGCAGGTATTCGTATCCGATGAAGGCCTTGATGGCGGCAACCTTGATGAAAGCCCCATTGGTGGCGACACAACGAATTTTTCCACCATCTCCGGCACGCTGAACATCAACGACATCGACGGCCAGCCGCTCAAGGTAACGCTGTCGATTCCGACCGACCCGCTGTCTTCGGGCGGTGAAACCATTGTGTGGGCGTTGAGCGCCAACGGCCACACGCTTACCGGCACCATTAATGGCGGCTCAACCACCATCATCACCGTCAACGTTGACGACCTGGGCCACTATCAGGTTACGCTGATGGGCCCGATCGATCATCCCGACACCTCGGGTGAAGACGATCTCGACGTCAGGTTTCTGGTCACCGTCACCGATCCGTTCGGCGCGAGCGCCAGCGCCAACCTCATTGTCACCATCGAAGATGACAGCCCCACGCTCGCCGCATGCGAGTGCGAACCGATTCTGCTGTATGCAAATGATTTTTCACAGGGTGGAGAAGGCGCCGTGCTGGACGGCGGAACGGGCGCGGGCGTCGCGTCCATCGTTGATGTTGATGGCGATGAAGTAACCATCGTGAACGGCCGGCTGCGCCTGACCGACGAATCCGGCGGCGACATGCAATGGCTGAAGGTCGATAGCGGTAGTTCCTTTGAAGGCAGCTTTACCGCAAGTTTTGACGTGATTATCACCGATACGATTAATGTGGGCCCCGAAGGACAAACTTCCAGCGAGAGGGGCAACGCGGATGGCTTCAGCTTCCAGGTCGGTAATGACGTGAATACGGATGGCGTTGCGGAAGATTCGCAAACTTCCGGCTTCGCATTGACCATCGACACGTATGACAACGGCGACGAGCCGATCCCCACGATAGAGGTATGGTTCGACGGCAACCTGTTGGACAGCTTCAACAATGTTCCCGCTGAGCTGATCTACGGCGGCCCGCTGCATGTGTCGGTGGAAGTCGACGGTGAAACGTACACCGTCACCATTACCAACGACGACGGCCCGGTGTGGAGCGCGAGCGGCAACATGGGCGGCACGCTGCCGGAAGATGCCGATTTCTACTTTGGCGCGCGCACAGGTGCTGACGCGGACATTCATGAAATCGACAACGTGGTGATCACTGCCTCGTGCGGCGCCCATGGCGGCGGTGAAGGCGAAGGCGGGCAGGGCGGCAACACGCCAAACTCTGAAAACACACCGTTCACGATGGCATCGCCCACCGGCTTTGAGTTGCCGGCGGGTGCAACACCGGTCGGCGGTATTGTCGTCGACTTGATCGGCCTCAATGGCGTGCGCGTGGTGACGCAGCTCGCCGCTAGCTCGCTGTATGTGGGATTCTCTGATAACGGTACTCCCGTCGGATTCAGGGGCGATCCCCTGACCATCGGTATTCAGTCGGGTTTCAGTGCTGAACTGCTGGCCCAACTGGGTGGTGGCATCGACAAGGCCGCAGTCCGCTTTACCCTGTATGACGGGGATTCATCGCCGGGTGATTTTGACGATGGCCCTGATAACACTTTGTTGTTGAATGGCGTCGCCATTGGTCTCTGGAGCGACGTAAACAGCCTGACCACGGATGGCTTGGGCAACCCGATCGGTGGTGTAGGAACCGGGTTTGAAGATGAAGAACTCGATACCGGCTGGTTCTACACCGACGACGACTCCGCGCTGGCCGCCCTGTTCACGGCATTGCAGGGCTCCAACCAGTTGGTCGTGCAGTTGGATGATATCGACCCTGAAGACAACTTCTTTGATTTCACCCGGGGTGTGGACGGATCGCTGATTAACGTGGGCGCTGGACCGGCGGTGGTTGGCGAAAACTGCGTTACTGTCATCACAGCGGCAGTGCAGGAAGACGGCATGGATGGCGTTCCGACGAACGACCTGTCCATCGGTAACAAAGAATCTGGCGGCAGCAACAGCGACGACGAGGCTGTTAGCGCGGCCGGTTCACTGCGTGCGCTGTTTTCGTTTGGTGCGGACGGCCCCGGCGACTTTGTCATGCTTACCGACACCAGTGGCCTGCCGGAGTTGTACTCGAACGGCGATGAAGTCAGCTATTCCGTATCCAGCAACGTGCTCACGGCGACCGCCGGCGAGGACGACCGCGTGGTGTTCACACTGACGCTGAACGCCGATGGCTCATGGACTTTCGACCTCATGGACCAGCTTGACCATGTGGATAACGACTTGAACGACGAAAATACCGCATTGCGCGAAGGTGAAGAAGGCTCGGTGAATTCCATCGACTTCTCCTCGCTGATTCAAGCGACCGACGGTGACGGCGACAAAGCGCCGGCACTGCCCGCGGGCACGTTTACGATTACCGTGGAGGACGACATACCGGTGCATGCGGGTCTTGAAGGCGGCATCAGCGCCACCGTGCGTGAAGATGGCATGCGCCTTTTCACTACGGTCGACGGCGTTTCAGGCCCCATCCTGGTTCAGGATGACATGTCCGAGGGCAACCAGAATCCGGCCGACACCAACGCCGACGAGACTGATTCCACAATGGCAGGCTCGCTGGCGGAGTTGGTGAGCGCGGGTGCGGATGAAGAATTGACCTTCAGCATCAAGCTGGACGAAGGCGACCTGCCGGAATTATATTCGCAGGGCGACGAGCTTAATTACGAGGTCAGCGACGACGGTCATACCCTGACTGCCTATGCTGGCGAAAGTGAAGATGAACGCACGGTATTCACCCTCACGGTGAACGAGGATGGTTCGTGGAACTTTGACCTGCAAGACCAGCTTGACCATGTGGCTCCGCCAGAAGGTCAGAACGGCAGCGAGTTCGGCCCGTTGCGTGATGGTGAAGAAGGCTCGGTGGACAGCATCGACTTCTCACACATCATACTGGTGACGGACGCCGACGGCGACGAACTGGAACTGCTCAACGATGGCGACTTCACCATTAATGTGATGGACGACGTGCCGGTCGCTGCGGATGGCGGCGAAGGCGGCAGGCTCTCGGTCACGGCGATGGTAGAGGAAGACGGCATGTCCTACTCAAGCCCCGTGCCGGTCGACAATTCTGAAGGCAACAAACAGGCTGGCGATACCAATAGCGACGACGAAGTCTCGGGTGGCGCGGGATCGCTGACGGCGTTGTTCTCGGTGGGTGCTGACGAGCCGGCTACCATCAGCCTTACCAACGACGACGGCGAATTGGACACGCTGCCGGCGCTGCTCTCCAAGGGCGACGAAGTGTGGTATGAGCTCGATGGCAACGTGCTGACCGCGTATGCGGGTGAAGGCGAAGGCGAGCGCGTGGTGTTCACCCTGACGGTGAACAGCAATGGTTCGTGGAGCTTTGACCTGCGCGATCAGCTTGATCACGTGGACGACGGCAACAACAACGAAAACACCATGCTGCAAGTGGTGGAAGGCGATCCGGTGGCGAGCATCGACTTCTCGCTGCTGCTAGCGGTGACGGACGCCGACGGCGACAGGATGGTGCATCTGCTGAATGAGGGGCAGTTTGCGATCACCGTGCAGGACGACATCCCCAGCGTAACGGTGCAGGTAAGTGAGGCAGAAAACAGCATTACGCTGACCACGCAGGATGCGCAGACCGACGGCGATCCGACGCATTTCGACACGGCGACTTCGAGCGTGAACTTCGGTGGCATGTTTGTCGCCAACCCGGTTCCGGGGGCGGACGAAAACGTGGACATCACTTGGAACTATGAGCTGGGCATTACGGCCGCTCCGGTTGAAGGGTTGGTGGATTCGGGCCTGGACAGCAACCACCAGAACATTTACCTCTACGAAGTCACGGACGGTAATGTCACCTACATCGTGGGCTCGACCGAGCTCACCGCGCCGGCTCATCCGGAAGGCGAGAACGTTGTATTTAACCTGTCGGTGAACGACAACGGCGAAGTAACGCTTACGCAGTTCAAGCAAATCGACCACGCCAACAATAACGACGTTGCGCCGCCGTACGACGATCAGTTTGCGCTGCTGGCTAATGGCCTGGTAGGACTCACGGGCACGGCCACCGCCACCGACTTTGATGGCGACGCGGTAGTCAGCGACGGCGTAACCATTGATCTGGGCCAGAACATCCGCTTTGCCGATGACGGCCCGGCGGATCCTCTCGCCGTTAACAAGGAAATTAACGAAGGCAGCAGAGGCAGCATCGATACCAACGTGATGCTGATCCTCGACGTGTCGGGCAGCATGGCTGGCGCGGGCATTGCCACACTGAAGAGCTCGGTGATGGAGCTGCTGAATAAATACGACGAATTAGGCGCGGTAAAGGTGCGTATCGTTACCTTTAGTGGCATCGCCAACGAGTGGGGTAGCGGGTGGTTGGACATAGGTGACACGTCGACTCCGGACACCGCCAAATATATCGTCAACAACCTGAGTGCGGATGGCGCCACCAACTACGACGACGCACTCCTCGACGCGATGACGGCGTTTGGCACGCCGGGCAGCATTTCCGGAGCGCAGAACGTGTCGTATTTCCTCTCCGACGGCAATCCGACGCTTTCGAATGTGAATCCGGGCAGCAATAATCATGGTGGCGTATTTGAGCCGGGATTGGGTGACGGCATCGACGGAAACGGCACACTCAACGAGGTAAGCGAGCAAGAGTGGACAGATTTCCTCAATGCTAACGAGATCAAGTCTTACGCGCTGGCGATGGGTAACAATATTCAAGTTTCCAATCTTCACCCGATCGCATACAACGGCATCGGTGCTGGTGCCAATATGGACGGGGAACCGTTGCCGTCCTTTGACAACCTGGGCAGTATCGTGCTGTCCCCGGCGAATACGATTACCGGCAACCTGACCACCGAAGGCGCGCTGACGGGCGTGTTTGGCGCCGACGGCCCCGGCACGCCGCAGTTCTTCAGCATTGTTCACGATGGCATGACCTACCTCGCCTCGGACGCCAACCCGCGGACGTTTACCACCGCTGCTGGCGGCGAATTCGAGTTCAACTTCACCACGGGGGTTTACAAATACACTGCCCCGACGAATGTGGACGACGATACGCCTGAAGTGTTCACCTACGCCATCATCGATGGCGACGGTGATACGAATTCCGCCAACCTCACCATCACGGTGCTGGACGGTGTGCCGACGGCAGTGGCAGATACAGTTGTGGCGCAAGAGTCCTTCCTGGGTCTGAACGGTACTCTAACTGAGTCGGTCACGCTCCATCTTTCGCCGGCGAGCTGGACTCTGAACGCACCGCAGTCGTTTGACGGTGGCAGTGAAACGCTTAACACCAGCTCCTCCAATACGTCGGTGACTCAAGACACGGATGAGTTTGATCTGGATGCCGATCAGGTTGACGCAAGCCACCCTGCGTCGGTTTCGTTTACGGTTGGCCTTACGGACTGGAATAGTGCTGACCGGTGGTCGGCGACGCTGTACCGGTCACAGAGCGGGACGGATCCTGTCATCGACTCGGAAGTGAACCAAAGCGGTACGGGGAACTTTGCTTTGACGGGTATAACTCAGCCGGGTGATTACTACGTCCGGTTCACGGTGACCGACAATTCGGGTAGCACTTCTGGCAGGGCTGATTTGAATATTACCAACCTGAGCTATACCGCCTGGACTTTCACGCCGGAAGTGACGCAGACAGCAACCATCGCCGTGCCGAATGTCTTCTGGAACGTGGTGGATATACCTGGCAATGTCCTGACCAACGACCAAGCCGAAGCTGATGGTGTCAAGGTGGTGACGGAGGTGGATGGTATTGCAGTCTCGGGCGCCACCATCATCGACGGTGATTACGGCACGTTGTCCATTGACTCCACCGGTGCTTTCACCTACACGCCGGATGCGACCGACTATACGGCGGGGAGGGTGGATACGTTCAGCTACACCATGCGCGACGGCAGTTCGCCTGCCGACACCAGCACGGCGATCCTGACGATTAATCTTGCCGACCACAATTACAACCCGAGCAGCAGCGGCAATACTTTCTTGGGTGGTGAGGACGGCAACGATACTCTCAACGGGAATGGCAGCAGTGAAGTGGTTTACGGCGGTGCGGGCAACGATACGCTGAACGGTGGCGACAATAACGACCATCTGATTGGCGGTACCGGCAACGACACTCTGAGAGGTGATGAGGGTAACGACAGGCTGGTTGGCGGTGACGGCAACGACACGCTGCAAGGCGGGGATGACAGCGATATCCTCGTGGGCGGCGCAAGTGCCGACATCTTCCTGTGGGGCAACGGTGACGCCAGCGATGGCGGAGTTGACCTAGTGAAAGACTTCAACGAAAACGCCGGCGACAAGCTTGATCTGCGTGATCTGTTGCAGACTGAGTCGCACACGGGCACCAATCCGGGCAATCTGGCGAATTTCCTGCACTTCTCCCTAGATGGCGGCAACACCGTCATTGAGGTGAAGACGGACGGCGTTGGCTCGGTCGATCAAAAGATCGTGTTGCAGGGCGTTGATCTGACGGCTGGCAACACGTTGTCGGACAACACTATCATCACCAATCTGTTGATGGCCAATAAACTGGATGTGAACTAACCAGCAGTTGCAACCTCTACACCCGGCGCCAGCTTCGGTTTGCGCCGGGTTTTTTATGACTTTGACGCAAGCCAGTCGGTTCGTGAAAATTAGGGCTTGAGTCCTGCCAATGGTACTGCTAGGCTATCTATATGCCTGAAAACAAAGGACATAGTGCTGAGTCTGTCGATGGCCTAGTAACGGCTAGGGACGGGGACAACCCGTCCGGCGACGCGCTGGGTTTGCGCGACGTGCTGACGATCAGCGGCGGCACGGTTGATCCCTGCAACGTCACTTCCAATCTGCATTTCCGTTTTGACAGCAACACCGGCAACACGCTGGTGGAAGTGAAGTCTCCCGAAGGCTCCGGCATGGTGGCGCAACAGATCGTGCTACAGGGTGTCGATCTCACCTCCCACGGTTCGCTCACCGATTCCCAGGTTATTCAGATATTGCTCACTCAGGGCAAGTCCTTCGACTAGCTCAGGGCAGGCTTTCCACCGAGATTTAGTCGCGTGCACGCGATGGCGTGCCACGGGTTTTCAAATATCCGGTAGTACAATCGTTGCGGCATTCCCGACGCCAGAGATCACGCGCAACGATCATCATGAGCACAACTGCATCGACGCCGCTATCCGGCGCTGACAAGGAATTCCGCGCGATCCGCGATCTGGCGCGCGCGGGCAAGTTCGATGAAGCGGTGGCGCGCCTGCACGCGCGTATCGCCGTGCAGCCCAAGGATCATGCGGCGTGGCATCAGCTCGCGCGCATAGAGGCGCAGCGCCGCCGCAATATGCGCGCGATGAAAGCAGCGCGCCGCGCCGCAGCACTCGCGCCGGAAAACGCGGTCTATCAGCGCTATCTCGGTCTTGCGCTGGCCAATATCGGTGCGGGCAAAGAGGCGATGGCGATACTCCGGCCCATCGCCGAAGCCAATGCCGACGACTATCTCGCGATGCACGCGTTGCATATCGCCTGCTACAAGGCGGGTGATGTCGCGCAAACGCTGGCTTGGGGCGGACGCATGCTCGAACTGGAAGACCGATTGCAAACATCGCGCGAGGTGGTGTTGCCGAAGGGCATCACGCTGCGCGAGCACAAGGGCAGGCGCAAAGTCATCGCCTACAGCCTGTGGGGCGCCAGGCCCGTCTACAACATCGGCGCGATCGTGAATGCGCGCATCGCGCATTTTATTTATCCGGGCTGGACCGCGCGCTTTTATCTGGCGGCGGATGTGCCTGCCGCGACGCGGCAGGCGCTTGCCGATGCCGGCGCGCAGATCGTCGATGCCGAGCGGCGGCATCCCGGCGTGTCGCCCTCGATGTGGCGTTTCCTGCCAGCAGACGATCCTGACGTGAGTGTGTTCATTTGTCGCGATTGCGATTCACGCCTTACACCCAAAGAAGCGGCGGCGGTGGATGTGTGGCTGGCCAGCGGCAAGTGGGGCCACGTCATGCGCGACCACGTGATTCATCGCAACGTGATGCTGGCGGGTCTGTGGGGCGCGCGTAATGATGGCGATGGCGGGCACAGACTCTTCATGCGCCGGCGCCTGCAGCGTTTTTTAAAAGGACAATCCGATACGCGTCACGGCGCGGATCAGCATTTTCTGGCGAAGGAAATCTGGCCCACGCTGCGCGACAATTGTTTCGTTCATGACAGCTACTACACGCTGTTCAACGCGCAACCTTTTCCGGTGATGGGCAAGGGTAACGAGCGCTTTCACGTCGGCATGAGCGTGCTGAGCGAGGAATCGATCAGGCGTGAAGCGCAATTACTAGGCGTGACGTGGCCGGTGTCTACGTCAGGTGAAAATACATAACTATTTATTTTTATTGACTATTTTTATTGTGGCGTAACGGCCACCGGCACCGCCGGTCGCCGCACGCAACGCACGCGCACGGTCACTGCCGCGCCTTGACTTGCGATTTCGGTGTTTTCGAGTTTGGTGTTACTGCGCGACACCGGGAAATTTACCTGATTGTTTTCGAGAAACAGGCGCATCACTTCGCCGCGTATCGCGAAGTTCACGTTCTGCGGCAGGTCGCCGCCGCGCGCAGCCATCTTCAGCGCGTCGAGTTTGGAGACCACCACGCCGATCACGTTGCCTGCCTGATCGAACACCGGCCCGCCGCTGTTGCCGCGCTGTATCGGCACGGAAATCTGCATCTGCGACGGGTTGTCGCGTATGCCCGTGGTGGAACTGACATGGCCGAAGCCGACGGTGGGGCTCGAGCCGAGCACGCCGACCAGCGGGTAGCCTACCACTGTCACTGCTTCGCCGAGTTTGGGTGTGGTATCGCTGCGCACGCGTGCGACGTTGGCGAAGCGCTTGTCCACGCTCAGCAGCGCCAGATCGCGCTGCGTGTCCGAGATTTGCAGAGTTGCTTTGTGAACGGCATTGCTGCCGTCGATGATTTCGTGCGCGTCGCATTCATTCACCACATGATGATTGGTCAGCACTTGCCCCTCGCTGACGATGATGCCGGAGCCGCTGCTGCTGCCGCGCGCCACCGGTTTCGGCGCGGGTTTTGCTTCTGCACCGGGTGTGGCTGGCGGCCCTTGCGCAATGCGCTGGCAGGCGATCGTCAATGCTTCGGCCACATCGCTGCTGTCGGGAACAGAAAACTCCGAGCGGCGCAGCGGCGTGCGCTGTTCGCTGTGCACGAGTTTGCGATCATCGCCGTAGTACGCGGTAAGCCCTGCGGTCAGTTTTCCGCTGGTGCAGTCGCCGACATAATGCAGGCGCATGCTGCGATAAATCTGTCCCGTGGGCAAGGCCTGCGGCGTGTTGAACGCGCGTCGCAGCATGAAGCGCTGCACGCCCTGCGTGCTGGTGACGCTGTCCATATCAACCATCGACTGAAAATCGCCGGGCGCGGTCAAAAAGCGCCATTCCACGGCCGGCGTCGTCGCCGGCATCAGCAGCAACAGGGCGGCGCAGGCAACGGCAGCACGCGAAGCGAGAGTGTTCATAGCAATATTCTAAAGACAATCCATCGGACAGTGCGTTCATTCACAACGTTTGCCACGGGTTTGCGCGTACCGGTAGCCTGCGGTCGCTGGCAGTTCCACCAGCGAGCGGGGATAATACCGGCTTTTCGCAAGGCTTCGCTGTTCGTTCAATGTCACTAACGACTCCTTTTGACGCGGTCATCATCGGCGGCGGCCACAACGGCTTGGTGTGCGCCTGTTATCTGGCTGCGGCAGGGCTGAAGGTGCGGGTAGTCGAGCGCCGCGACATCGTCGGCGGCGCCGCGGTGACCGAGGAGTTTCACCCCGGCTTCCGTAATTCGACCGCGAGTTACACAGTGAGCCTGTTGCATCCGCAGGTGATCGCCGATCTCAAGTTGGCTGAACACGGACTGCGCATCGTCGAGCGCCCGGCGGCGAATTTTCTGCCGTTGTCCGATAACAAATATTTGCTGATCGGGCGCACGCTCGCTGAAACACAAACCGAGGTGGCGCGCTATTCGAAGCGCGATGCCGAGCGGCTGCCGCAGTATTACACCATGCTGGAGCGTGCTGCCGACGTGGTGCGCGAGATGCTGCTGGAAACGCCGCCAAACGTGGGTGGCGGAGCGACTGATTTTCTGGGTGCGCTGAAAATCGGCAAGCGCCTGCGCAAGCTCGATATGGCAGCGCGCCGCGATGTGCTGGATTTTTTTACCAAGAGCGCGGGCGACGTGCTCGACGCATGGTTCGAATGCGAGGCGCTCAAAGCAGCGTTTGGGTTTGATGCGATCGTCGGCCACTTCGCCAGCCCGTACACGCCAGGCTCGGCGTATGTGCTGCTGCATCACGTGATCGGCGAGGTCAACGGTCATCGTGGCGCATGGGGGCATGCCATCGGCGGCATGGGCGCGATCACGCAGGCGATGCGCAAGGAAGCCGAGCACCGCGGCGTGGAAATCATCACCGGTTGCGAAGTGGCCCAGGTGTGCATGGATATGCGCGGCGTGCAAGGCGTGCAGCTCACTGACGGCCGCGTGATCGAGGGGCGCTGCGTGGTGTCTGGCATCAACCCCAGGTTGCTTTACACCAAGCTCATGCCGGCGCATGCGCTCGACGCCGATTTCCTGCAGCGCATGCGCAACTACAAATGCGCGTCGGGAACGTTTCGCATGAATGTCGCGCTGTCGGAATTGCCGAATTTCACCTGCATGCCGGGCACACAAGTGCGCGACTATCACAAGTCGGGCATTATCATCGCGCCCTCGCTCAAGTACATGGAGCAGGCGTATTTCGATGCGCGCACGCTGGGTTGTTCGCGCGCGCCGGTAGTGGAGATGCTGATTCCTTCCACCGTCGATGATACGCTGGCGCCGCCGGGACAGCATGTGGCGAGTTTGTTCTGCCAGCATTTCAATCCGCAGTTGCCGAACGATCTCGACTGGGACGAGATCAGGGAACCCGCTGCCGATCTGGTGATCGACACCGTGACCAAGGCTGCCCCCAATTTCAAGGCGAGTGTATT
>JAKFYK010000017.1 GCA_021730905.1 Betaproteobacteria bacterium
GATGGTACTGGTTCTCGAACACCCACATTTCCTTCGGCACTTTCAAGTCGTCAAACGCTTCCACCGCGTCTTCCAGCGGGCACAGCGGATCGAACTCGCCGGTGACCAGCAGCGTCGGGCATTTGACCTTGCCGAGATAGCCGCGCACGGTCATCGGCTGCGCGACTTCCTTGTCGAATTTCTGTTCGTCGTCATAGCCCGCCATGTACATGAACATCTGTTTGAAGCGTGGCGACGATTGCGTAAAGATGGTGTTGTTCGGATTGAAGCACGCCACCGAGCTGATCACCGCCGCGGCGCGGAAATCGTAGCTCGACAGCCGCAGCGACCAGTAGCTGCCCATGCTGATGCCGTAGATGGCGATTTTTTTGGCATCGATTTCCGGACGTTTTTGCAGATAGCTGATGACTGCCGCGCCGGCGCGCTCGTAGTTGTCCTTGACCGCGCGGATTTTCTGCATGTTGGAGCTGCCCTGGCCGGGACCGTCCATCGCGATCACGTGAAAGCCGCGCGACTGCGCGACGTTGTGCGACGCCTTGGGAAACACTTCCTTGGTCTGGTCCATGCCCGGCACGTAAATCACGCACGGCGCTTTGCGGCGATCCGGCAGCAGATGCAGCAGGCAGGAAATCGTCTTGCCGTTGTCGAACGGCACCTCAACTCGCTCGATCGGGTAGTCGGCGACCTTGGTGCGCTTGTCCACCATCTCGTTCATCTTGTTGGTGAGGCGGATTTTCACCGGATGATCGTCGAAAAAAATCGGGTGCTGCGCCATGCGATAGGACTCGATGGCGTGATCGTAATGGTGCACGGCCGTGGCGTTAGCGCCCTGCGCCTGCGCTTTTTTTGCCAGCCGCTCGTGGCGTTCGCCGGCCAGCCGCCACACTTTCGGCAGCATGCGGTAGTTGCGCGCGCGCGCGCCCGCGGGCACTTCGAGATCGTCGCGCTCGAAGTTCTGCACGCGGCCGCGCATATTGAGCGCGAGGTCGAGCATCCATTGCTGGCCGTCGCGCTCGGTTCTGAGTTTGCGGATCATGAGGTTCTCCCTGGTTGATCGGTCAATATGGGTATGACGGAACGGGTATGAAGGAACGCGTGATTCTACACGCGCTGACTTGCTCGGGTGGCGCGGCTGTGCACACGATGCGGTGCTGCGATTCTGGGTAAAATGCTCATTGTCGAAGGTTGCCGAAAATTGCCGAGGAGCGCGCTTCATGCACCGATCACACCTTGTTTGCATACCGCTGTTGTTGATTGCGCCGGTCACTGCCGGCGCGCAGGAGTATCCGAACAAGACGGTTCGCATGATCATTCCGTGGGCGGCGGGCGGATCGACCGATTCCATCGGACGCATTGTCGGGCAGAAGCTGGCCGAGTACACCGGGCAACAATGGATCGTCGACAATCGCGGTGGTGCCACCGGTACCATCGGCCATGCATTGGCGTCCAAGGCGCCGCCGGATGGTTACACACTGTTGCTCGGCACCAACAGCACCTTCGCTATTGCCCCGCATCTTTACAAGAATATCCAGTACGACAACGAGACCGCGTTCGCGCCGATTTCGCTGGTGGCGGTCAACCCGCAAATCCTCACGGCGCATGCGTCGCTGCCGGTGAAAAGCGCGAGGGAGTTGATCGCGCTCGCCAGGGCGCAGCCGGGGCAAATCATTTTTTCCAGCGCGGGTGTGGGCGCTACCAGTCACATGGCGACCGAGCTGTTTATGAACATGGCGAAAATCAAAATGACTCACGTGCCCTATAAAGGCGGCGGGCCGTCGTTCCAGGCGTTGCTCGGTGGTGAAACCGCGCTGTCGTTCGTCGATGCGATTACCGTCGCCCCGCACGCCAAGGCCGGCCGCGTGCGCGCTCTCGCCACCAGTACCCTGAAACGCACGCCGTTGATGCCGGAGGTGCCGACGGTTCATGAGTCAGGTTTGCCGAATTTTGAGTCGGTCACCTCGTTTGGCATGTTCGCGCCCGCTGGCACCTCGCGCGACATCCTCGGCAAAGTCAATCGCGAAGTCGTCAGGGCGGTGGCCGCCGCCGACGTGAAGGAAAAGCTCAGAGGGCAGGGTGTGGACGCAGTCGGCAGTTCGCCGGAAGAGTTGGTCAATCACCAGAAGCAGGAAACGGCCAAGTGGGGCAAGGTGATCCGTGAGCAGGGCATCAAGTTCGAGTAACAGCTCGGTTATACAACTGACAACACCGCCGAGCAAACAACCAAGGTAAACAAAATGGGTTTTTATTCAGACCGGCTGGACCGTATCAAACTTTCACCCAGCACCGCTGCCACGCAACGTGCGCGCGAACTGCGTACACAAGGGCGCGACATCATCGCGCTCACCATCGGCCAGCCCGACTTCGACACGCCGCCGCATGTGAAACGCGCGGTAGCCGACGCGCTGGCGCGCAACGAAACGAAATATCCGCCCATCGACGGTATTCCCGAACTCAAGGAAGCTGCGCGCCGCAAGTTTCAGCGCGAAAACGCGCTGCAATACAACACCGATCAGATCATGGTGGGCACCGGCAGCAAGCAGATCATCTTCAATGCCATGATGGCGACCATCGGGCCGGGTGACGAAGCGATTATTCCGGCGCCGTACTGGATTTCCTATCTCGACATGGTGCTGGTGTCCGATGGCGTGCCGGTCGAGGTGCCGTGCACTGCGGAGAGCGGCTTTAAACTCACGCCGGCGCAGTTGGAAGCGGCGATCACGCCGCGCACCAAATGGCTGCTGCTCAATTCGCCCAACAACCCGACAGGCGCGGTGTATTCGCGCGCAGAGGTGCGCGCGCTGGCGGACGTGCTGTTGCGCCATCCGCACGTATGGATATTGACCGACGACATTTACGAACATCTGCGTTTCGACGGGATTGAATTTGCCACCATCGCGCAGGTGGAGCCTGGGCTTTATGACCGCACGCTGACGGTCAATGGCGTGTCCAAGACCTACGCCATGACGGGATTCAGATTGGGCTATGCCGGCGGGCCGAAGGAACTGATACGTAATATCATCAAGCTGCAATCGCAAAGCACCGCAGGCGTGTGTTCCATCAGCCAGTGGGCGGCGGTGGAGGCGCTGAACGGTCCGCAGGAATTCGTTCCCGAACGCGCGGCATCCTTTCAGGCGCGGCGTGACCGCGTGCTGGAAATGTTCAAGGATATCCCGGGATTGCAGCCGAACTATCCGCAAGGCGCGTTCTATCTGTTCGTGCGCTGCGGCGACCTGTACGGCCGCAAAACGCCGCAGGGCAAGGTGCTCAAGGACGAGCAGGATGTGGTGATGCACCTGATGGATCACGGCGTCGCCGTGGTGCTGGGCGCGGCCTACGGCATGTCGCCGTACTTCCGTATGTCGATAGCAACCGACATGAAAAATCTCGAGGAAGCCTGCCGGCGCATGGGGCGGGCGGTGGCGGAATTGAAGTAAAGATCAACGACAGGAAACCACGGAATACGCGGAACACACGGAAAAGAGCGCAGAAGAATTCCGTGGTTAAATTTGTTGTGCCGTCTGAATGACCCAACCCTTGCTCTTCACCCCCATCCAACTCGCCGGACTGACCGCGCGTAACCGCATTGTCGTCTCGCCGATGTGCCAGTACTCGTCCGAAGAGGGCGGGCCCACCGACTGGCATCTGGTGCATCTGGGCAAGTTTGCGCTGGGCGGCGCGGCCGTTGTGTTTTGCGAGGAGACTGCGGTCGAAATGCGCGCGCGCAAGACCTACGGCTGCGCCGGAATATACAGCGACGCACATGTGCCTATGTACCGGCGCATCACGGAATTCATATACAAGCACAACAGCATCCCGGCGATGCAGATTGGCCATTCCGGGCGCAAGGCTTCGTGCGGGCCGCCGTGGACCAACTTCAAGCCACTGACTGACGAGGATGCGAAAACCGGCCATGCGCCGTGGCGCGGCGTTTCGCCCAGCGCGATTCGCGCGCGCGACGATGCGCAGGTACCGCACGAACTTTCCGTGAGTGACATCAAGGAAGTCATTGCGTCATGGCGCGAGGCGACACTGCGCACCTTGAATGCGGGTTTCGAGATGATCGAAATTCACGGCGCGCATGGTTATCTGATCCACCAGTTTCTGTCGCCGCTGGCCAACAAGCGCACGGATGGATACGGCGGCGATCTCGCCGGGCGCATGCGTTTCGCGCTGGAACTCACCGAAGCGGTGCGCGCGGTATGGCCGAAAGAAAAGCCGTTGTGGTTTCGCGTGTCGGCGGTCGATGGTGACAACGGTGCTTGGAACATCGACGACACCGTGACGCTGGTGCGCGAACTCAAGGCGCGCGGCGTGGATGCGGTGTCGTGTTCTTCCGGCGGTATCAATGGTCCGCTTAATTACGCGATTGTGCCGCGCCAGCCCGGATTTCAGGTGCCCTACGCCGAGCGCGTTCGGCGCGACACCGGCATCACGACTTGCGCCGTTGGTCTGATTACGGAAGCAGAACATGCCGAAGATATTTTGCAGCGTGGCAAGGCCGATTTGATCGCGATGGCGCGCGAGTTCATGTACAACCCGAACTGGCCGGTGCATGCCGCGAAAAAACTCGGCGTCACCGATTATCTCGATTTGCTGCCCACGGAGTATGCATGGTGGCTCAAGCGCCGCGAAAAAATCCGCGAAATCTCCAAGTAAAATTATTCAATAAAAAAAAATGGTTACATTTAATTCCATTGGTGTCGTACACAACGACGTCAACAAAATGTCCACCGGTAACTATGCGCAAGCCGAGTCGCGCATCGAGATCAATGCCGATCTTGCGCCCGGCTTGCAGGGGCTCGCCGAGTTTTCGCACGTGGTCGTGGTGTTTCACCTTGACCGCATTCCGCCGTTCGACAAAGAAAAGCAGTTGCTGCGTAACCCGCGCGGCATGGAACACTTGGCGCCTGTAGGCGTATTCGCTCAGCGCACCAAGTTTCGTCCGAATCCGATTGGCGTGACGCCGGTGCGGCTGGTTTCGATACAAGGCAATACGCTGATCGTAGCCGGACTCGACGCGATGGACGGCACGCCGGTGCTGGATGTGAAACCATATATTCCTGAATTTGATCGTGTTGATAACGTCAAAATGCCGGATTGGGTGGTGACGATGGTGCAGGGATATTTTTGATGAAAGCAAAAGAATCCATCCGCATCGCCGTCGATATCGGCGGTACCTTCACTGATGGCCTCGCGGTGCTGACACCGGGCGGACGCATCTGGGTCGGCAAGACGCTGACCACGCCCAGCGATCCGGGCGTGGCGGTAACAACCGTCATCGTCGATTTGCTCCGGCAATTGGCAAGTGCGCGTGGCGATGTGGCGTCCAGCGTTACCGAAGTGGTTCATGGAACGACGCTGGTGACCAACACGCTGATCGAGCGCAAAGGTGCGAAGACTGGCCTCATTGTCACGCAGGGCACACGCGACGTGCTGACCATCGGGCGCGAGATTCGCTATGAACTTTACGATCTGAATCTCGAAATCCCGCAGCCGCTGGTGGCTGAAGGCAAGCGGCTTGAAGCCGCCGAGCGTATGGATGTCGAAGGCCACGTGGTGCAGCCACTCGCACAGGCTGAAGTCGATCGCCTGATGGATGCGCTGGCGGGTCTTGAGGTCGAAGCGGTAGGCGTGTGTTTTCTGCACGCCTACGTTAACGAGGCGCACGAAAAACAGATAGAGGCTGCGATCCACCGGCGGTTTCCCCAACTCGCAGTGTCGATTTCTTCAAACATCGCGCGTGAGATACGCGAGTACGAGCGCATGTCCACGGTGGCGGCCAATGCCTATGTGCAGCCGCTGATGGCGGAGTATCTGAATCGGCTCGATACGCGAGTGCATGAGTTGGCGCCGCAAGCGCCGCTGCGCATCATGGTATCGAGCGGCGGCTTTACCTCCGGCAAGGCGGCGGCGGAATCGCCGATACTGCTGCTGGAATCCGGCCCGGCGGGCGGCGTGCTGTCTGCGCTCAACACCGCGCGCAACGCAGGCATCGATCAGATACTTGCATTCGACATGGGCGGCACCACCGCGAAAGCGTGTGTTGCGGTCGGCGGCGAGCCGTTGGTTTCTCACAGTTTTGAGTGCGCGCGTGTGGCTCGCTTCAAGCGCGGATCGGGGTTGCCCATACTGATTCCCAGCATCGATCTGATCGAGATTGGCGCGGGCGGCGGGTCGATTGCGCATGTCAATGATCTCGGGTTGCTCAACGTCGGGCCGGAGAGTTCCGGCGCGGTACCTGGTCCCGCGTGTTACGGGCAGGGTGGGATCGAAGCCACGGTAACCGACGCTGACCTCGTGCTGGGCTATCTCAATGCTGACAACTTTCTCGGTGGGGCCATGAAGTTACGCCGCGACCTGGCCGAAGCGGCGCTGGGTAAACTGGCAGCCAAACTTAAACTGACCACAACCGACATCGCGTGGGGCGTCTGCAACATCGTCAACGAAAACATGGCGGCCGCTGCACGCATCCATATTGCCGAGAAAGGCCACGATCCGCGCGAGTTCGCGATGGTGGCCACCGGTGGCGCGGGGCCGGTGCATGTGGTCGAAGTGGCGCGCAAGCTGCAAATACCGCGCGTGCTGGCGACTATTGCCGCCGGCGCCGGTTCGTGCCTCGGTTTGCTCGCCGCGCCCGCGCGCGTGGATCGCGCGTGGTCGCAGCCCTGCCTGATGAAAGACATCGATTGGAAGAAGGTCGCAACGGCTTACGACGGCATGCGCAGTGATGCAGAGGCTGAATTGAATTCAGCCGGCGCAAGCAAGCTCGCGATCAAATGGTTTATCGGCGCGGAAATGCGTTACGCCGGGCAAGGGCACAACGTGTCGGTGAGTCTGCCGTGGCGCAAGGTGGGTGCGGCAACGGCACCCGCATTGCTGAAAACGTTTGAAACCAATTATCGCCAGCTTTACGGCCATCTGGTACCAGGTGCGGCGCCGCAAGTGATTACGTGGCGACTGACGGGTCGTTCGCTGGTGAAAAGTCACACCTTCAAATGGGGCGACGAACGCTCGTCGGGCAAACCGGTGATGCGCGGCAAACGCGACATATTTTTACCGCTGAAAAAGAAATACGCGCCAGTGCCGGTATACGATCGTTACTCGCTGAGGCCTGGTACGCGGCTCACGGGTCCGGTGGTTCTGGAAGAGCGTGAATCGACGCTGGTGGTGCCGGTGAAATCGGATTTGCGCATTTTGCCCGACTACACGGTATCGGTGACGATCAAGGAGTTTTAATGAAAACGCCAAGATATATTGCACCGCTCGGGCTGAGCCTGTCGAAGCCCTGCCGCGCAAGCACGCCCTTCCACAAGCTCAGGGCGAACGGATCATGAAAAATATGAAACTTACGAAGCTGGATCCGATCTCGCTGGAAATCCAGTGGAAGCGGCTGGTGTCGATGGTGGACGAAGCGTCCGCCGCTTTTGTGCGCACCTCGTTCTCGGTGCTGGTGCGCGAAGCGAACGATTTTGCCGTGGTGCTCACCGATGCGCACGGCCGTTCGATCGCGCAATCGGTGCTGTCGATTCCTTCGTTCATTGGCACACTGCCGGCGACAGTCAAACATTTCCTGCAGAAGTTTCCAGCAAAGACTTTGAAACCCGGCGACGTGATGATCACCAACGATCCATGGATGGGCACTGGCCACATCCACGATGTCAACACCGCGATGCCGATTTTTCACAAGGGAAAGATCGTTGCGTACGCGGCGGTGGTGAGCCACATGCCAGACATCGGCGGGCGCATACGCAATGCCGGCATCCGCGATATTTTCGAAGAAGGGCTGCAGATTCCGCGCATGAAGCTGATCAGCGCCGGCAAGCCCGACCAGAATCTGCTCGACACGATCGGGCAGAACGTGCGCGTTCCCGAGCAAACGCTGGGCGATATCTGGGCGCAGGTGGCGGCCTGCAAAATGCTGGAAGATCGTTTGAAGCCTTTGTTAAGCGAGATCGACATCGAGTCGCTGGGCGCGGAGATTCGCCGCCGTTCCGAAGCGGCAATGAAAAAAGCCATACGCGACGTGCCCGACGGCATGTACCACGGCCGCACGCAGCACGACGGCTTTGAAGAGCCCATCATCATCAACGCCACCGTAACGGTAAAGGGCGACAAACTCTCGATTGATTACACCGGCTCCAGCAACCAGGTGCCACGCGCGGTGAATGTGGTGCCGATTTACTGCTTCGCTTATTCGGCTTTCGCAGTGAAGGCGCTGCTGTGCCCCGACGTGCCGAACAACGAAGGCAGCTTTACGCCGATCACGACTTCTGCGCCACTGGGTTCGATCTTCAATCCAACCTATCCGGCGGCGAGCGGCGGGCGCGGCATGATCGGACACATGATGGTGCCGGCGATCATGATGGCGCTGGCAGAGGTGCTGCCCGAGCGCGCGCTGGCGGAAGGCTCATCCAATTCGTCCATCACGGTAACTGGCGAACATCGCGGCCGGCCCTATGCCGCGGTGAATTTCATGAATGCGGGACAGGGCGCGACCCAGCATCGCGATGGATTCACCATGCTGTCGTTTCCGTCGAACTTGTCGAATACGCCGATTGAAGTATTCGAGCAGATGGCGCCGGTGCGCGTGATTGAACGTGCGATACGGCGCGGCAGCGGCGGTGCGGGCGCGCATCGCGGCGGCGACGGACTGCGTTTTGAAGTCGAAGTCGTTGCAGACACGCCGATGATGGCGTCGATGATCATGACGCGTTACAAAACCGCGCCGCAGGGCATCTTCGGCGGCACACCGGGCAAAGTGGGCGGCCTGACTTTAAATGGAAAGCCGATCAATCCCGCCGACCACTGGGTGCTCAACAAGGGTGATCGCGTGGTGATGGAGACGGCGGGCGGCGGCGGATTTGGCGGCTGAAATTTCTTCAGGTTACGGTTTCTTCGCAGGCTTCGGTGTTTCAGGCGGTTGCGTTGGACTCACCCCCGTGGGCGCGAAATAAGCGCTCTGGCTGGCGCGCGTCGCCCGCCATGGCAACTCGGTGTTCACGGTTTCTTCGTTGACCACACGCTGCAATTTGACCGTGCCCATGATTTCGTTGCCCTGTACTTTACCGCTAAAAGTGTGCGTCACGAATCCCGCGTCACCCACCGTCATGCCCAGCGTGAACTGGATATCGGCGCCACGCAGCGTCATTTTGTCGAGCACGCCGCGGCGGTTGTCGACACGCACCACGCCTTCGGCTTTTTGAAACTGCTGTTCCAGCACGCCTGAGTACATGCGCTTGACACCATCCAACGGCAGTTCCCATGTCCAGTAGCCTTCGATGCGCGCGGGTACGATCCACAGATGCACGGGCGAGTTGTCGAGTTCATCCACCTTGTCGGGCGCCCAGGTGCCCATGCCCCAGATGTTGGTGAGCACGCGCGTGCCGGGCGTGGCTTCGGTGAGTATCTTGGTGCGCAGCATGCGCTGCATTTCCGGCCACATCCACATGGTTATCACGGTGGCACCGCGTAGGTCGGCATCGAACACATCGCGCTGATAAAACTGCACGCGATCCGACACGCCTGATTTCTTTGCTTCGGCATTGGACTGGATGACCAGTTTTTCATCGATATCCACGCCCCAGCCCTTGAGCCTGTGATTGGCCTTGGCGGCGGTGAGCACGATGCGCCCGTCGCCGGAACCGAGATCGATCACCACATCGTCGTCGCGCAACTCCGCGAGCCTGATCATGCGATCGACGTTCTCCTGCGCGCTGCCGACGAATATCGAAAAACGCTCTTGTGCAAACGCGCCGTGCAAGCCTGGAGCGATCAGCGTTGCCGCGACAACTGCCGTTACCAATGATCTCAGCATGTTCCTTGTCGTTCCCTGTCGTGTTGAGGTGCGGCGCGCATTCTAATGCGGGCGCGCGGCACTCGCCAGCATGGCGGCGCATGCCAAGCCAAGGGAATGTAACTATTTGTTTTTATTAAAAATTTACTGTATGGCCAGGCGACGGCAAAAACTATGCGCTGGTGCGATTCGATTCGCGGATCAGTTCTTTCCGAACTTTGCGCCCTACCTTCTTGTTGTGGCGCGCCTGCATGGCGTTCACCGAGTACGCCCCGCATTTCTGGCAATCGGAATGTTTAATTTCCGTCGCAGCCAGCGGTTCGCCGTGGGTGCCGCGCGTCGCGCCGGCGCTGGCCGCTTCTTTCAGTGATTCTTCGCCGCATTTCCAGCAGGTGAGTTCAGTCATTACTTGGGTTGCTGCATGTTCCATGGCATCTCCTTGGAGTGGGTTTCAGCGGCTTGCGAGGTGCAGGCGCGCGCGCGATTCGACCAGAAACTATCGGTTGCATGGCGCGCGCGAAAACGCGCAACGCATGCGGTCGGGAAAAATAAGGAGATGAGGGAAAGACCCGGGCCAAGCGTGTTTTCCGCAGCCCGAGATTTTAATACTGACGTGGCCGAGGTCACTCTAACGCAATACAATGGCAATCACCTACACATATCGGCATTCGGGGTGGCTATGCGAGTATTAGGGCATATTTCAGTCGTGTTTGGATTTCTCGGGCTGTTAATAGCCGTCAATGGCGCTTCGGCGCAGGCGTACCCGTCCAAACCGATACGCCTGATCTCGCCCTATCCGCCGGGCGGCGGCACCGATGCGTCCGCGCGCATCGTCGCGCTGGCGCTTTCTGAGCAGATGGGGCAGCAGGTTGTCGTCGATAGCCGCGGCGGCGCCAGCGGCCGCATCGGTACGGAACTGGCCGCGAAAGCGCCGCCGGACGGCTACACACTGGTGCTGGGCAATGTTGCACCGATGGCGATTTTGCCCGGCGCGGGCGCGAAGCTTGCCTACAACGTGGCGCGCGATTTTCAGCCGCTGAGCCTGGTGGCGACATCCGATTACGTGCTGACAGTGCATCCGTCGCTGCCCGCCAAAACGGCAAAGGAGTTGCTCGCGCTGGCTAAAGCCAAGCCGGGTGAACTCACGTATGCATCGAGCGGACTGCTGGGCGGCCCGCATCTGGGCGGCGAACTCATCAATCTGCTGGCGAAAGTGAATATCGTTCACATCCCTTACAAGGGCAACGGCCCGGCAGCGATAGCGATCATGACCGGCGAGTCGACGATGATGTTCGGCAGCGGTCCGTCGGTGGTGCCGCATGTGCAAACGGGCAAGCTGCGTGTGCTTGCCACTACCGGCCCCAAGCGCAGCATGCCCAATCTTCCGGCGATGAACGAGTTGCTGCCGGGCTACGAAGTGACGCAATGGTACGGACTGCTCACGCAATCGGGTGTGTCCAAAGAAATCGTTGAGCGTTTGCATCGCGAAATCGCGCGTGCAGTGACCAACCCCAAAGTGTCGCAGTTGTTAAGCAACCTCGGCACGCAGCCGGTCAGCAACACGCCGGAAGAATTCGCCGCGTTCATCAAGTCGGAAGCCGAGAAGTGGGGACGCGTGATCAGGAACGCGAAGATTCCGGTGGATTGACTGCGCTAAGCCGCGACTTCGCCACCAGCGCGATGCCTGCCAGTATCATCGCAGCCCCTGCGATGTGATGCATGCCGATGTGTTCGTCGAGAAACATCACGCCCCATAGCACGCCAAAGACCGGAATGAGGTAGGTCACTGTCAGCGCGGGCGCGGCGCCGATCTGTTCGACCAACCGGAAGTAAACGACATAGGCGATGGCGGTGCAGAGTATTCCCAGGGCCGCTACGGAACTCCACGCGGCAAGCCCCGGTGTTTCACGCGCGGGAAACATCACCATCAGCGGTGCCATCGCCAGTGTGGCGATCCACAGGCTGCCGAGCACATTGACGTAAGGGTCCGTGTCCTTGACCGTTTGCGTGTAATTGGAGGTGACGCCGTAGAGGAAACTGGCGAGGAACGCCGCGGCGATGGACATGCCGGGCATCTTGCCAGCACTGAAACCCTCGCCGCCGACCAGCACGGCCACACCCGCGAATCCCAGCGCCAGTCCGGCCAGTCCGCGTGCGCTCATAGGCTCACGCAGCCAGATCAGCGACAGCAGCGCGCCGAACAACGGCGCGGTGGCATTGATGATCGACAGCAGCGAGGCGCTGAGCTCCTGCGCCGCGTATCCCCACATGAACAGCGGAATCGCGATATAGAAAATCCCGATCACGGCAGCCGGTGTCCACTGCCGGCCGCGCGGCAGCGATTTTTTGATGAACCACGCGACGACAGATAGCGTGACGGCCGCAATGCCGATGCGCCCGCCCATCATCACCGACGGTCCCAGTGCGGGCACCGCGATTTTCATGAACAGGAAAGAAGATCCCCAGATCGCACCGAGCGCGATCAACCAGGCAAGTTGTGCGGGCCGCAACGGCTAACCTGTGAATGGATAATTGCTAGCGGCCCAGGATGACTTCAAGCACAAACTTGCTGCCGATGTAGGCGAGCACCAGCATGAGAAAGCCGGCCAGCGTCCAGCGCACGGCCGTGCGTCCGCGCCAGCCGTAGAACCAGCGCCCGCCGAGCAGTGCGCCGAAAATCAGCCAGGACAGCACGCCAAAAACCGTCTTGTGGGAAAAGCGCGCGGGCTTGCCGAATAATTCTTCCGAAAAAAGCACACCGCTGGCAATAGTCAGCGTCAGCAGCACAAACCCTGCCGCGATAATGCGAAACAGCAGGGCTTCCATCGTCAGCAGCGGCGGCATGCTGCGCAGCGACGGCGGCAGCGTGCCCGAGTGCAACCGCCGCTCGATGATCGCCATCAGCATCACATGCAGCGACGCGATGGTAAACAGGCTGTAGGCGAGCATCGAAATCAACAGATGCGCCTTGAAGGCCAGCGTCTCGGTGTTGGCCAACGCACTCGTCGATGGAAACACTACCGGCAGCATCACCGCGACAGCAGCGGCCGGCATCACCAACGCGTGAAGTCCATCGAGACGGTAGAACAGGCTGCCCAAGCCGTAGATCAGCACGGTGAGCCACAGGATCAGCGACAGCGCGTTACCTACGCCCAAGTACATGCCTGCGCCGCCAAACATCGACCCTGCCAACAACCATGTGTGCAAGGCGAAAGGCGCCAGCAGTGCGGCATGTTCGATGCCACGGCGTGATTCGGTTTCTACGTCGGAAATTCCAGTGCCCGACCAGTGCCTGCGCCAGAAGTAAAACGCGAGCGCGGCGTAGAGAATCGCGCAGATCAGATGCGGTAGAATGTATGGAGTCCCTAACATAGTGAAACCCGTGCTGCGCTGGCACGATTTTGGCACAGGGCGCGAAGCGCGCCGCAGCCAATATCGCGAATATTTGCAAGGCGCGCGACAAAGCCCTGGGCCAGAACTCGCGCCAGCCCTCCGGGTTGTGTCCAAAATCGGCGCTGGCTTTGTCGGACGCGTTGTCCATATTCGCGATATGGCCTGCCACGTCCTTCGCGCCACCACCGATTTTGGACACAACGCAGCACGGGTTTCATTATGGTAGGGACTCCGAGCATAATTCGAGTCTACACCAACCCGGTATTCAACTTCCATGTTCGACAACCTGACCGGACGCCTGTCCAAAGTTTTGAAGACGCTGCGCGGCGAAGCGCGTCTTACTGAAGAAAACATTACCGAAGCCTTGCGTGAAGTGCGCATGGCGCTGCTCGAAGCGGACGTCGCGCTGCCCGTGGTGCGCGACTTCATCGCGCGCATCCGCGAAAAAGCGCTGGGGCAAGAGGTGATGGGCAGCCTTACACCGGGGCAAGCTGTGGTGGGCGTGGTGCATCGCGAACTGGTCGCGCTGATGGGCGAGAAGAACGACGATCTCAATCTCGCCACCACGCCGCCGGCAGTGATTTTGATGACGGGCCTGCAGGGTTCCGGCAAAACCACCACCAGCGGCAAGCTCGCCAAATGGCTTGCCGAGAACCGCAAGAAAAAAGTATTGCTGGTGAGCTGCGACGTGTATCGCCCGGCGGCCATCGAGCAGTTGAGAATGGTCGCGAGCCAGATCGGCACGGATTTCTTTCCGTCCACCGGCGATCAGAAGCCGGTGGCCATCGCCGAAGCCGCGCTCGATTTTGCGCGCAAGCACTATCACGATGTGCTGATCGTCGACACCGCGGGCCGGCTCGCCATCGACGAACTGATGATGAACGAAATCCGCGAACTGCACGCGGCGGTGAAGCCGATCGAAACGCTGTTCGTGGTGGATGCGATGCAGGGGCAGGACGCGGTGAATGTGGCAAAAGCCTTTTCGGAAGCGCTGCCGCTCACCGGTGTGGTGCTGACCAAGCTCGACGGCGATGCGCGCGGCGGCGCGGCGCTGTCGGTGCGGCAGGTTACCGGCAAGCCGATCAAGTTCGCCGGCGTGGGCGAAAAACTCACCGGGCTGGAAGCGTTTCACCCCGACCGCATGGCCTCGCGCATCCTCGGCATGGGCGACGTGCTGTCGCTGATCGAGGATGTTCAAAAAACGGTCGATATCGCCGATGCCGAAAAGCTCGCGAAAAAATTTAAAACCGGCAAGGGTTTTGATCTGGAAGATTTCAAACAGCAGGTCGTGCAGATGAAAAAAATGGGCGGCGTGTCGGCGCTGATGGACAAGCTGCCCGGCAATCTGGCACAAGCCGCACAGGGCGCACCGCAAATGGACGACAAGGCCATGCGCCGCATCGAAGGCATCATCAATTCGATGACACCGAAGGAGCGCACTTATCCCGATCTCATCAAGGCCTCACGCAAGCGCCGCATCGCCACCGGTGCGGGCGTCACCGTGCAGGAAGTGAACCGCCTGCTCAAACAGTTCGAGCAGACGCAGAAGATGATGAAAATGATGGCGAAGGGCGGGATGCAGAAGATGATGCGGGGGTTGAAGGGCAGGATTCCGGGGTTGCGGTAAAACAAGAAAAACCGCCCCCGGTTCGCCGGCCCTGCGGGCTTCCCTGCGCTACTCGACGCGCCGGGCGGCTGCGGAACTCGCCCTCGCATAAACCACGCGAGGACTCAGACAGTCCTCGCCGACTTCCCCCGGCACGTCTGCGTTGCTCGGCGGCTCTCAGGGGGAGTCAGGGCTATACCGGTGGCAAAGATTATTTCAGACTGAATTTCTTTTCGCGTATGAAAGCGCCAAAATCCGCGCGCTCTGGCACGGAGTAATGCCGTGCCTTGTCTTCCGACCAGCCGTAAAACGGCACATCGGGGTAAAGCTTCGGGTGGCGCTGCTTGCGCAGCGGAAACAGTTTGTGGCGGCGCTGGTCGTAGGCGTCGATGTTTTCTCTGAGCTTCGATTCGTCAAAGCGGTCGGTGTGAACAGTGACGTCGAGTGGCAGGCGCGCGGTGATGTGGCCGGCTTCCAGCGGATAGCCGACGCACAGGCCTGCGACGGGGAACACAGCGTCGGGCAATCCTAAAACGTTGCTGGTCTCGCGTGGATGGTTGCGCACGGCGCTGATCGGCACGGTGCCCAATCCTGCGGCCTCGGCGGCGCGGATGAAATTCGCCAGTACGATGCCGGCATCTACCGCGGCGTTCATGAAATGGTCGAGGTGTTCGTTGACGAACGGCTTGCCGCGCCACTCGCCGATCTGGCGGATGCGCCGGTTGTTGCCGCAGAACACCAGGAATACCGGCGCGTTGTTGATCCACGGCATGTCGGGAATGTGATCTGCAATGGCCTTGATTTTGGCGCGGTCGGCGACGTGAATGATGTCGGCTTGCTGCAGATCGGATTTCGAAGGCGCCGACAACGCGCACGCGAACAGCAACCTGAGCAGCGCGGGATCGATAGGTTGCGTGTTCCATTGGCGGTGCGAGCTGTGTTCGAGCATGCGCCGCAGTTCGTTGGTACCCGGAACACCGGGCGGCGCACTGATCGCTTCGCCGAAGCGTGTTTGTGTGGCTTTTGCGATACGTTCGGCGTCGGTGACGCTGTTGTGGTCCATGGCATTATTCCTGTGGGCGTTTGTCTTAAAATATATAACAAAAACAAATACTTATATTAAAATCAGCTCTGGTGAAACGAAGCTCTGGATGCGCGCCTTCGGCGGGGCTTTTCCTTGCGCCGAGGGCGGAAAGTATCGTAAAATCACGCCCTTTCGATTTTCGCCCGTATTTCGCGGCGCGGAATACGCGTAAGCAAGGATGAAACTCCCATGGTAGTGATTCGTTTAGCGCGAGGCGGCGCCAAGAAGCGTCCTTTTTTCAACATCGTCGTGGCGGATGCGCGTCGTGCCCGTGACGGCCGTTTTATCGAGCGTGTCGGATTTTACGACCCCAAGGCGCCCGCTGGCCATGAAACATTCCGTTTGAACCGGGAGCGTCTGGCGCACTGGCAGTCTGTGGGTGCGCAACCTTCCAACACGGTACAGCGTCTAGTCAAGCAGTTTGCCGAGGCCAAAGCGGCTGGTGAGCAAAAAGCCGCCTGACAGGCTGGTGGAAATGGGGCGCATCAGCGCTCCGTTTGGAATCAAGGGCTGGATCAGGGTTCAGCCGTTTACCGAAACCGCCAGCAGTCTGACGAATTATTCGACGTGGTGGCTCGGTAACGCCGATAACTGGCGGGAAATCGAAGTAGAGCAGTCGCAGGCGCAAGGCGCCGATGTCGTGGCAAAGCTGGCAGGATGTGATGATCGCGATGTGGCGGCTGGGTTAAAGGGCCAGCAAGTGGCGATACCACGGGAAGCCTTCCCGCTTGCTGGAAAAGGTGAGTTTTACTGGGCCGATCTGGTGGGGCTCAGCGTAAAGAATACCGAGGGGCTGGATTTTGGTGTCGTGACTTCGATGATCGAAACCGGTGCCAACGATGTGATGGTGGTGCGGCAGGCAGTACAACAGGTCGTGCAACAAAGTGCGGTTGATGGCGAAAAAGTACCAGAGGAACGGGAAAGGTTGATTCCGTTTATCGCCGATGTGGTCAAGCGTGTGGATATTGCAGCAGGTGTGATCGAAGTGGAATGGGGCGCGGACTATTAGGTGTAGCCCTAGCCGTTGTTGTGAAGGCGTAACTGCCCATGCTGCAAATCGATGTGATCACGCTGTTTCCGAAGATGTTCGACGCGATTACCGAGTCGGGCATTATCGGCAGGGCGCGGGATCGGCGGGTGTATCAGTTTTTGCCGTGGAACCCGCGTGATTTCGCCACCAACACGCATCGTACGGTGGACGACCGGCCTTATGGCGGCGGCCCTGGCATGGTGATGATGGCTGAGCCGCTGGAGAAAGCGGTAAGCGCGGCGCGGCAGCGGCAGATCAGCGCCGGCGTGCGCAAGCCGCGGATGATTTACCTGTCGCCGCAGGGACGTTTGCTGACGCATGAACTGGTGATGTCGCTGGCGGCGGAGCAGGGCTTGGTGCTGCTGGCAGGACGGTACGAAGGCGTTGATGAACGTGTGATTGCGCGCCAGATAGACGATGAAATCTCGATTGGAGACTACGTGCTGTCGGGTGGCGAGCTGGCGGCGATGGTGGTGATGGATGCGGTGATTCGGCAGTTGCCCGGCGCGCTGGGTGATGCGGAGTCGGCGGAACAGGATTCGTTTGTGCGCGGGCTGCTGGATTGTCCGCACTACACGAGACCGGAGTCGCATGAAGGTGTTGCGGTGCCGCCGGTGTTGATGTCGGGTAACCATGCGGACATCACCCGTTGGCGCCTGAAGCAGGCACTGGGCAGGACGCAGCAACGCCGGCCGGATTTGCTGGCGGCACGCGGGATGAGCGCCGATGAGCGTACGCTACTCGATGAATATTTGGTTGAAGCACAAGGAGCAGGAAAATGAACTTGATAGAACAACTTGAAAACGAAGAAATCGCGCGCCTGAGTAACAATGGCCAGAAAATCCCTGACTTTTCCGCCGGCGACACCGTGGTGGTCAACGTGAAGGTGGTGGAAGGTGAGCGCAAGCGCGTGCAGGCCTATGAAGGCGTGGTGATTTCCAGGCGCAATCGCGGCTTGAATTCAAACTTCATCGTGCGCAAGATTTCCTCGGGTGAAGGCGTGGAGCGCACGTTCCAGACTTATTCGCCGCTGATCGCCAGCATCGAGGTCAAGCGCCGCGGCGACGTGGGCCGCTCGAAACTTTATTACCTGCGCAAGCTCACCGGCAAGGCCGCGCGCATCAAGGAAAAGCTCGCCGCCAGGGATGCCGCGGTTCCGGATATGCTGCCGGAAGCGCCGGCCGAGGCTGCCAAGGAAGCGGTCAAATAAGGGCGCGTCGGTATTGTTCGAAAAAGGCAGCTTAGGCTGCCTTTTTTATTGCACTCATCAAGACAATTGCGTGATATCGCCTTTCCACACGTCGCTCAGGTATTCGTGCTCGCGGCTGTCCAGCCAGCTTACGCGATACTCCACTGGCGTGTCGTTGTAGGTATAAGCGACGCGCTTGATAACCAGCGCAGGTGTCTTGGCTGGCATGCCGAGCACGATTCCAACTGTGGCGGGTGGTATCGCCGCCGATAAACGTTCGCTGATGCGTATCACGTTGATGCGGTAACGTGCCTGATACAGCGCGTAGATAGTGCTTTCGCGTGAACCATAGATTTTCTCGTCGAGCCCCTGGAATAGCGTCGCCGGTACCACAATATCGTCGAAGATGACCGGCCTGCCGCCCAGTTTAAGCGCATTGTGTATGCGCAGCGTAGGTGTGCCGCGACCCACGCCAAGTCGCTGCGCCTCTTCGGCTTCAGCCTTGTCTTTGCGAAACAACAGCAGTTCATGCACCGGCAGTTCTTTGATGCCATCCTTGCGCGCAATGTGAAAAAAGTAAAATAGCGTGCGGTCTTCGGTGTGCATCGCAACAAATGTGCCGCGGCCCTGTTGCCGCACGAGAATATTGCCGGCGACCAACTCGTCCACGGCTTTGCGGATGGTGCCGATGGATACGCCAAACTCGCGTGCAAGCAGCGTTTCGCTGGGGATGGCCTCGCCCGGCTTCCAGTCACCCGCGGCAAGCTTGCGGGTGAGCGCGATCTGTACCCTGCGATACAGCGGGTTGGCCAGTGATGCGATGCTCGCGGTGTCGGCTACCATGGGCAAGGTGGTATTCTGGGTAGATTGCGACGAAACCATACAACGGCGGGCTGCGGATTATACTATCGCGGGCCTGGATTCATATAGGTCATCTAGTTGACCTGCTCCGTTTCGGCGACTACTATTTTTCAACAAAAAAAGCCGTACACCAATAATCGCAAGACCATCCGCCGGATTTCAGATTTTTCGATTGATTTTTCCCGCTTGTTTTTACGACAGTTCAGGAGCGAACATGATTCACATTCTGGTTCATGACAAGAAAGACACCGTGGGCGTGGCCGTGGTTGAAGGCATCAAGGCCGGCCAGGAACTGGTGGGCTGGGTGATGGAAGATGACTCGACCATCAAGGTCAAGGCGATCAACGATATTCCCATCGGCCACAAAGTGGCGACCAGCGGCATCAAGAACGGCGACACCATCATCAAGTATGGTTTCGACATCGGCAAGGCCGTGGCCGATATCAAGTTGGGTGAGCACGCGCACGTGCACAACATCAAGACCAAGCGCTGGTAGGTGTTACGGGCTTCCCCGTTCACTCGTTCACCCGTTCACTTTTCACGAGGTTTAAAAATGATCAACAGCAAAACAACTTTCTGGGGCTATCGCCGGGAAAACGGCCGCGTCGGCGTGCGCAATCGCGTCATCATTCTGCCGGTGGACGATCTGTCGAATGCCGCGGCCGAAGCGGTCGCCAATAACATCAAGGGCGCGGTTGTGATCCCCCACCCCTATGGACGGCTGCAGTTCGGCGCCGATCTGGATCTGCATTTCCGCACGCTGATCGGTGCGGGAGCCAATCCCAACGTCGCGGCCGTGGTGGTGATCTGCATCGAAGAAGGCTGGGCCAAGAAAGTCGTCGACGGCATCGCCAAGACCGGCAAACCGGTTACCGGCTTTGGCATTGAACTGCACGGCGACCACGACACCATCCTGCGCGCTTCCAAAGTCGCCAAGGAATACGTGCAATGGGCGTCCGAGTTGAAGCGCGTCGAGTGCCCGATCAGCGATTTGTGGGTATCGACCAAGTGCGGCGAGTCCGATACCACCTCGGGCTGCGGCTCGAATCCGACGGTCGGCAGCGCCTTCGACAAGTTGGAGCCGCTGGGCGTCACCATGTGCTTTGGCGAAACCACTGAGATCACCGGTGGCGAAAACATCGTCGCCGACCGTTGCGCGACGCCCGAAGTGCGCGCGCAGTTCATGAAAATGTTCGATCGCTACCAGGAAATCATTGAGCGCCACAAGACCAGCGATCTCTCTGATTCGCAGCCGACCAAGGGCAACATTGCCGGCGGCCTGACTACGATTGAGGAAAAAGCCTTGGGCAACATTCAGAAAATCGGCAAGAAGTGCAAGGTGATCGGCGTGCTCGACAAAGCGGAGATGCCCACCAAGCCGGGCCTGTGGTTCATGGATTCGTCTTCGGCTGCGGCCGAAATGGTCACGCTGTGCGCGGCGTCGGGTTATGTGGTGCACCTGTTCCCCACCGGCCAGGGCAACGTGATCGGCAATCCGATTCTGCCGGTGATCAAGCTCACGGCGAATCCGCGCACCGTGCGCACCATGAGCGAGCATGTCGATTACGATTGTTCGGGTCTGCTGCAGCGTGAGAAAAATCTCGATCAAACCGGCGACGAACTGATCGAGGTGATGATGCGCACCTGCAACGGCCGCCTCACGGCTGCTGAAGCATTGGGCCACAATGAGTTCGTGATGACCCGCTTGTACGAGAGCGCGTAATCCAGAAGCTGCCGTGGCGGTTACCCTTAACCGCGGTGCGGACGTCCTCGCGCACGCCCTGGCGCGCGCGGGGGCGCGGCAGTTGTTTTCGCTCTCCGGCAACCAAATCATGCCGGTGTACGACGCCGCGATTGATGCGGGACTCAACATTGCCCACGTGCGTCATGAAGGCGCGGCGGTGCACATGGCCGATGCATGGGGACGCCTTACCGGCGAACCCGGCATCGCATTGCTCACCGGCGGACCGGGTCACGCCAACGGCATTGGCGCGCTCTACACCGCGCTCGCTTCCGAATCGCCGCTGGTGATGCTGTCGGGCCACGCGCCGCTCAATCAACTGGGGCGCGGCGCGTTTCAGGAAATGGCGCAGGCCGACATGGCAGCGCCGGTGACCAAAGCGTCGTTCACCGCGCGCAGCGCGGAGACCGTGGGCGATGACATCGCGCGGGCGATGCGCGTTGCGCGTGGCGGGCGTCCGGGGCCGGTGCATTTGAGCCTGCCGTTCGATGTGCTTGAAAACAAGGTTGTGAACGGCGATGAGTGCGTTCCGTCAGCGGATGCGTTCCACGCGCCGCAACAGGCACTCGCGCCACACCTTGCGGATGCAGCGCTCGATGCACTTGCGCGCGCACAATGCCCGCTGATCATTACCGGCCCGCAGCTTGCGAGTTCTCGCGGGCAGGCATTGCGCGAACAGCTGGGCAAAACCACCGGCGTCGCTGTCGTGTGCATGGAAAGTCCGCGCGGCATCGCGGATCCGTGTCTCGGCGCGTTCGGCGATGTGCTCGCCGAAGCGGATCTGATTATGCTGATTGGCAAGCAACCCGATTTCACCCTGCGTTTTGCGCAGCCGCCCGCGGTGAATGCGCAATGCAAATTCATCGTAATCGATTCCGATATTGCCGTGCTGCGGCAGTCTATGGCCACTATCCAGGGCGAACGCGTCGTGTTGAGCAGCGTGGCTGATGCGCCTGCCGCAATACAAGGCCTTATTGCACGGCATGATACAAAATCAAAAATAAATACTTATAGTAAATCCGTGATGGAGGTCATTGCCTATCGCCCTGCGGCTTGGAAAAACACGGTCGCAACATCACCAGGCACGCTGCATGCGCTGGAAATCGGCCGTGCGGTGCAGAAAATTCTCGATGATGCCGATGATCCGATACTCGTGGTAGACGGTGGCGAATTCGGCCAATGGGCGCAAGCTTGCATGAGCGCATCCACGCGCATCATCAATGGTCCCGCGGGTTCCATCGGCAGCGCAATACCCTTCGCGCTGGCGGCGCGCGTGGTGCGCCCGAATGCCACGGTAGTTGCTGTGCTGGGTGATGGCACGTTTGGTTTTCACATAGCCGAGTTCGACACCGCTGTGCGGCATCAATTGCCGTTCGTGGCGGTGGTGGGCAATGATTCCTGCTGGAACGCGGAGTATCAAATTCAGTTGCGTACCTACGGCAAAGATCGCACGGTGGGCTGTGAACTGCTGCCCGGCGTTGCGTACGAAAAAGCGGTTGCCGCGCTCGGCGGTTACGGCGAGCGCGTCACCAGCGCAGCCGATTTGCCCTCGGCGCTGCAGCGGGCGGTGAAATCGAAATTGCCGGCGTGCGTGAATGTGATGATCGAACGCATACCCGCACCCACGGTGTCACGGAATGCGCCTGCGTCCAGCGGTGCGCACTGACAAAGTCATGGCGAATCTTCAGGTCAGAATCTGGCGCGGTACCGAATCCGGACAGTTTCAGGATTATGAAGTGCCGCGGCTGGAAAGCCAGACGGTGCTCGACGTGGTCACCTACGTGCAGCGCCGGCTCGATCCTTCGCTGGCTTACCGCTTTGCCTGCCGCGTGGGCGTGTGCGGCTCATGCGCGATGTCGGTGAACGGCGTGTCGCGCTGGACTTGCCGCACCCACGTGTCGAAAGTTGCCGCAGATGATCGTCTTGAAATAGCACCGCTGCGCAACCTGCCGGTGGTGCGCGATCTGGTCACCGACATGACGGAATTTTTCGACAAGTGGGCAAAGGCGCGCGGGCGCTTTACCGGCGACAAGACGCGCAAGGACGATTTTGCGCGGGTAAAACCAGAGTCGAAGCAGCGCAAAGCGGTGGATGCGGCCATCGAATGCATCGGCTGCGGCGTGTGTTACAGCTCGTGCGAAGTGGTGACGTGGAAGCCGGATTACCTTGGCCCTGCCGCGTTGAGCCGTGCATGGACACTGGTGAATGATGTGCGCGATGTGGCGCAGAAAGAGCGCCTTGCGGCGGTGGCGGGCGATGCGGGTTGCCATGCCTGTCACACGCACATGAACTGCACCGAGCGCTGCCCCAAAGGCATTTCGCCGACGGCCGGTATCGCGGGACTGAAGCGGGCGGTGTTAAGCGCGACGCTGAAGGGAACGCTGTGAACACGCGTTCGCAGGTTCTGCTGTGGGGCGCGCAGCGCATCAGCGCCATGGTGTTGGCGTTGTGTGTCGTGGTGCATCTGATTACTGTCATCTATGCAGTGCGCAATGGCCTATCGGCCGCGGAAATCCTTGGGCGCACGCGCGGCAGCGTTACGTGGGGCGGGTTTTATGCGCTGTTCGTGGCCGCGGTCGCTGTGCATGCGCCGATCGGCGTGCGCAACATCCTCGCCGAGACGGGTTGGCGCGGGCGCGGCACGGATATTCTGATGTTTGTGCTGGCGCTGACACTGGCGATGTGGGGCTTTCGCGCGGTGTGGGCGGTCGTGTCGTAATAAAATGAAAAACGATTTTCGCGCGCGCAACCATCCCGCGTATTGGGCATTTCTCGTGCATCGGTTTTCGGGTGTGGCGCTGACGTTGTTCTTGCCACTGCATTTCTGGGCGCTCGGCAACGCGCTGCACGGCGAGGCGAAGCTCGAAAGTTTTTTGCGCTGGAGCGATCAACCGCTGGTCAAATGCGCCGAAGTAATTCTGGTGTTGCTGCTGGCCGCGCACATGGCGGGGGGCGCGCGGCTGCTGATGCTGGAATTCATGGCGTGGCCGGGCAATGTAAATGAGTGGCACAAAACCCTGCTGGCGGGTGCGGCGGGCGTCAGCGTGGCGATTGGATTACTGTTTCTATTCAATATGGGGTGAACATGGCGCGCAAACCAAAGTCGAAGCCGAACATTCTGTTGATACTGGTCGACGACCTGCGCTACGACGAATTCGGCGCGGGCGGCCATCCCTACATGAAAACGCCGCATATCGACCGCATCGCGCATGAAGGTGCGCTGTTCGAGCGCGCGTTTCACACCACGCCGATCTGCTCGCCCAATCGCGCATCGATACTCACCGGACAATTCGCGAGCCGTCACGGCATCATCGACAACGTCGCGCGCGATGCGGCGAGTCATCGCATTCCGAACTACCACTTGGAGCTGCAATGTCTCGGCTACGAAACCGCGCATATCGGCAAGTGGCATATGGGTAATGACGGAAAACCACGACCCGGTTACGACTATTGGGTTGCGTACGACGGCCACGGCAAACTGAACGATCCGCTGCTGAACGAGCATGGCAAATACGTGCAGCGCAGCGGCTACATCACCGACATCATGAACGGCATGGCGGTGGATTTTGTGAAGCAAAAGCACGATAAACCGTGGTCGCTATGGTTCGCGCACAAGGCGGTGCATCCCGACGCGGAGCAGGCAGCGGACGGCACGGTGCGCATGGACGGCTACCGCGTAGCAAAGCGTCATGAGAATCTTTATCGCGGCTGCGTGTTTCCGAAGAAACCGAATATGCAAAGCCCACAGGAATTTCTCAAGCATAAACCCGTGTGGACCGAAGCGGTGGAGTTGCGCAAGTCGCCGGAGTCGTTGGCGATCACTGATCCGCTGCATTCATTTACACAAGAAGAAATCCGCTTGCGTGCGTGCATGATGGCATCGGTGGACGAAGGCGTAGGCATGTTGTTCGAGGCGCTGGAGCAAACCGGGCAGCTCGACAATACGGTGATTCTGTTTCTCGGCGACAATGGTTTTTTCTTTGGCGAACATGGTATCGGTCCTGACCGGCGCTTCGGCTACGAAGAAGGCATACGTTCTCCGCTGACAATTCGTTATCCGAAGATGCTCAAAGCAGGCGCGCGCCGCAAGCAGTTGGTGATTCTGCAGGATCTGGCGCCGACGCTGATCGACATTGCAGGTGGCAAGCCCGGCGCGCATATTCAAGGCCGCTCGTTAGTACCGTTGTTCTCTGGCAAAAAAACTGCGTGGCGCAAATCGATATTCGTCGAGTATTGGGCGGAAAATGCGTATCCGTGGCTGGTCGGCATGACCTACAAAGCGATACGCACCGACCGCCACAAGTACATCAAGTGGGTGAACCGTGCGCGCAACGGCGAACTCGATGAAATGTATGATCTCGAAAAAGATCCCTACGAAATTAACAACGTGGTCAAACGCCCGGCCTATCGCGCCACACGCGACAAGTTGCGCCGCGAGCTACGTAAACTTGCGGCGGATGCGCTGGGGCTGTAAGGTGGGTTGCCATAGCATCACAGGGGTAAAAAATGTCTTTTATAAACAAATACTTATATAGAGTTTGTGCGGGGGTTGTGTTCGGCGCGATGTCCGTGGCGGTGTATGCCCAGAATTATCCCAATCGTCCGGTACGCTTCATCGTTCCCTTTCCGCCGGGCGGAGCCACCGACATCGTGACGCGGCTGATTGCGCAAAAACTGAACGAGACGTGGGGCCAGACGACGGTGGTCGACAATCGTGGCGGCGCCGGCGGCAACATCGGCGGTGAAATCGCTTCGAAATCCAATCCCGACGGCTACACGCTGTTCATGACCAGTGGGTCCATCGTCACCGCGAATCAGCATATCTACAAAAAAATGCCGTTCAATCCGGAGAAAGATCTGGTGGCGGTAACGGGCGCGGCGAGCGGCCCGCAACTGATCGCGGTGAATCCTAGTTTTCCCGCCAAGACAGTCAAGGATTTCATCGCGGCAGCGAAAGCGAAGCCCAAGGGCCTGACGTTCGGATCGGCGGGGTTTTCCACGCAAACACATCTCGCGGGCGAGAACTTTATGCACGCAGCGGGCATCGACGCCGTACACATTCCCTACAAGGGCGAGGGCCCGGCGTTGACCGAACTGGTGGCCGGGCAACTGAATTTCATGACGCCCAATATGGCGGCGGCCATCGGGTTTGTCACGCAGGGCAAGCTGCGCGCGCTGGCGGTGACCAGCAAGGATCGCACGAAACAACTGCCGGATGTGCCTGCGGTCTCGGAAACCATTCCCGGCTTCGAAAACATCGGTTGGTTTGGCTTGATGGCGCCCACCGGCACGCCGCCGGCGGTGATCCGCAAGGTGCATGAAGACACCACCAAAGCCCTGCAATCACCAGAATTCGCACAGCGCTTTGCGCAGCTTGGCATGGCGCCCTATATGAAAGATCCGCAGGAATTCGCCAGGACCATCACGGTGGAATCGGCGATGTGGGCGAAGATCGTCAAAGCGCGCAACCTCGTTGTGCAGTAACGGAACGCATGAAAATTGATCTCAAGCAAATCGAAGACGCCTCGAAAGAAATTTACATCCGTGCACTGAAGTTATTGCCGCCGGATATCAAGGAAGGTTTCAAACGTCTCGACGCCACGGAAACCAATGCGACTGGCAAGGCCATCCTCGGTACCATGATCCGCAATATCAAAGTGGCCGAGGACAACACCAACCTGCTGTGTCAGGACACAGGCATTCCGATTTACAACGTGGTGATCGGATCGCAAGTCGAGATCGACGGCTATCAGCTCAAGCAGGCGATTACCAAAGGATGCGAACGTGCGACGCGCGAACACCCGCTGCGGTCATCGGTAGTGCATCCGACCACGCGCCAGAACGAACACACCTCCTGCGGGCGCGGCGTGCCGGTCATCAATATCGATTATTCGAAAACGCCGGACGAGCTATCGATAGAAATGATACCGAAAGGCTCCGGCTCGGAATTCAACTCGTGGCTGAAAATGGCGCTGCCTGCCGATGGCATCGACGCCATCAAGACCTTCGTCATCGATTGTGTGCTGGATGCGGGCGGCAAGACCTGTCCGCCGACCATTGTGGGTGTAGGTGTGGGCGGCACGGCCGACCTGTGCGTGCATTTGTCGAAAGTGGCTGCCACGCGTGCGCTGGGTACGGCGTGTTCCGACCCGGAAGGCGCGAAACTCGAACAAGAGTTAAGCGGCGTCGTCAACAAACTGGGTGTCGGTCCACAGGGATTAGGGGGTGATTCGACCTCTTTTGCGGTGCATGTGGAAACTGCGGCGACGCACATCACACTGAATCCCGTCGCAGTGAATATGCAATGTCACTCAGCTCGCCGTTCGCGGGCGACGTTTACGCCGCAAGGGTTGAGCTACGGATTCTGACCATGGCCCATTACGAATTCGACATGCCGATAACCGAGCAGCAGGTGCGGCAGGTACGGGTGAACGACACGGTGACGCTGAACCAAACGCTCTACGGCATCCGCGATGCAACGCAGATACACATGTTCGATCATGGCCGCAAGACGCGATTCGATATGCGCGGCCACGCGGTGGTGCATACCGCGCCTAACGTCAAATGGGTGGGTGAAACGCAGGCGCATCCGTCGGGCTATGAGCCCATCTGCATCGGCACCACCACCAGTGCGCGCATGGAACGCTTCACGCGTCCGCTGATGGAACAATACGGCGTGCGCATCATCATCGGCAAGGGCGGTTTGTTCGCGGCGTCGCAGGCCGCGTTCAGGGACATCGGCGGCATCTACCTCGCGGTGATCGGCGGCGCTGCCGCACTCGAAACCACCTGGATAGAACAGATCGAAGAAGTCGATCTGGATGATCTGAATCCCGAGTCGTTGTGGAAATTCCGTATCAGAGGTTTTGGTCCGTTGCTGGTGGCGATGGATTCGCACGGCGGTAATTTGTATACCGAGGTTAACAAAGTTGCGCGTAACAATCGGGCAGAAGTGCTGGCGGCGCTGGGCGTCAAATCCGCTTGATGAAAACGGTTAAAACCGACATTCTCATCCTCGGTTCCGGCGGTGCCGGACTGTTTGCCGCGCTGCACGCGCATCAGCACAACCCGAATCTGTCGATCACGGTCGCCGTCAAAGGCTTGCTCGGTAAATCGGGTTGCACGCGCATGGTGCAGGGCGGCTACAACGTCGCCCTCGCGAAGGAGGATTCGGTTGAGCGCCATTTCATGGACACCATCGAAGGCGGCAAGTGGCTGCCCGATCAGGACTTGGCGTGGACGCTGGTTGAAACCGCGGTGGAACGCATTCATGAACTGGAAAACGAGCTCGGCTGCTTCTTTGACCGCAATCCCGACGGTACGATTCATCAAAAAGCGTTTGCCGGACAGACGTTTGACCGCACGGTGCACAAGGGCGATCTGACGGGCATCGAGATCATCAACCGCCTGGCCGAACAGGTGTGGGCACGCGGCATCAAACGCATGGAGGAGCATCGCGCCGTCGAGTTCATCAAAAACAAGGCAGGCGACGCGGTTGCCGGCGTGTTGATGATCGATATCCGTACGGGCGAGTTCGTGTTCGTGCAGGCGCAGGCGGTGCTGCTCGCCACGGGCGGTGGGCCGACGATGTACAAGTTTCACACGCCGTCAGGTGACAAGACCTGCGACGGTATGGCGATGGCGCTGCGTGCGGGCTTGCCGTTGCGCGACATGGAGATGGTGCAGTTTCATCCGACGGGCTTGATTGCGGGACCGGACACGCGCATTACCGGCACCATTATCGAAGAAGGTCTGCGCGGTGCGGGCGGGTATTTGCTCAATGGCAACAAAGAACGCTTCATGCATAAATACGATGCGCGCAATGAGCGCGCCACGCGCGACATCGTGTCGCGCGGCATGGATCAGGAAATGCGCGAAGGCCGTGTCAATGCGCACGGCGGTTTGTACATTTCAATGGCGCATCTGGATCCGGTGATGGTGCGTAGGGAATTCAAGGGTATGGTTGAGCGCTGCGCCGATTGCGGTTTTGATCTGGTGTCCGGACTGGTAGACGTGGTGCCGACCGCGCACTACATGATGGGTGGCGTTGAATTCAAAGTCGATTGCACCACGGCGTTACATGGATTGTTTTGCGCGGGCGAGGATTCCGGCGGTGTGCATGGCGCGAATCGGCTGGGCGGCAACGGCGTGGCCAATTCCACGGTGTTCGGCGGCATTGCCGGCGATGTGATGCCGGGCTGGGTGAAAGCGCATGGCGCTTTTAGCGAGCCGGATCAAGCGGCCATGAATGAGGCGGTTGCGCGCTGCCGCGCGCCGTTTTCCAAACCCGCGGGCTCGCTGGTTGATATTCGCGAAAAGCTTTACACGCTGATGTGGGACGACGTCGGCATCGTGCGCGATACAAACACCCTCGCGCGCGCTACCGGCCAACTCGATGCACTCGAAGCCGAGCTCGATGCGACCGGCGTTAGCGATACCAGTTTGACCTTTAATCTCACCTGGCACGATTGGTTGAATCTGAAGAGCCTGATCCTGGTGTCAAAGTCGATTAGCGTTGCCGCCATCGCGCGCGAAGATTCGCGCGGCGCGCATTTTCGTACCGATTTTCCCGAGGTGCGCGATCTCGAAAATTCCCGTTACACCAGCGTGTCGTGGCGGGACGGGCGTTTCGACTGCGCGACCAAGCCCGTAGCGTTCACGCGGGTCAAGCCCGGGGAATCCCTGCTTACCTGACAATCGGCACTGCAGCTAGTAACGGATAATCGTCCTCGATTGAGGAAGTGGTTGGCGGCATGAGCACTCCGATAGGAGAATCGCATGAGCATGGGACGCAAGCTGCGTGAGTTGCTGAAGCAAAAGAAGTTCCTCACTTCGCCAGGCATCACCACGCCGCTGCATGCAATGATCGTTGAAAAAGCCGGCTTTGATTTTGTGTACGTCGGCGGCTACGACGTGTCGCTGACCTTGCTGGGGCTGCCGGATGTGGGCTTTATCACGGAAACCGAGATGCTGAACAATGCGCGCCATATCGCGCGTTCGGTGAATCTGCCGGTGATTGCGGATGTCGATACCGGCTATGGCAATGCGCTCAACGTGATACGCACGGTGCAGGATTTCGAAGCCGCGGGCTTGGGTGCGATACACATCGAAGATCAGGTAGCGCCCAAGCGCTGCGGCCATGTGGCGGGGAAAGTGGTGGTGCCACTGGAAGAAGCTGTCGGCAAGATTCGTGCTGCGCTCGATGCCCGCCGCGACAGGGATTTTGTGATCATCGCGCGTACCGATGCCATAGCCGCGGCGGGCGGCGGGCTGGAAGAGGCCATCCGCCGCGGCAAGGCGTTCGCGCGAGCGGGCGCCGATATCATCTGGGCCGAATTTCCCACTGCTGACGTCGAACAACCACAACGCTTCGCGCGCGAAGTGCTCGCTGAATTTCCGCAGGTGCCGCTGTATCTGAATTACTCCGCCAATCTCAAGTGGCATGAATCCAGAGTCACGTTCGAGGATTTCGCGGCAATGGGTTATAAAATCATGCACGTGTCGCTGACAGGCATGCGTTCGACCATGATGGCCATGTGGGACTACGCAGTGGATTTGAAAGCGCGTGGCGCGCAGGCGGAAATCGAATTTCAGCAACGCCTGAAAGCGCACCCGATGGGTGCCTTTCACGAGTTCGCGGGTTTTCCGAAATTCAAGGCGCTGGAAGAAAAATACCTGCCTGCCGATGAATTCAAAAAGAAATATGATGGCGCAGCGGGCTTATAAAGCCCATAAATAATAATCAATAAAAACAAATACTTACTTTTATGCCGCAACTTTCCATAGTGCAACTCGTTGAACTGACGGCACGCGCGCTGAAGCGTGCTGGCGCATCCAGGGCCATGGCGCAAGCCGCTGCGCAAGCACTGGTCGTTGCGGAAGCCGAAGGCTTGTCGGGTCACGGACTCTCCCGCGTGGCGCTGTATTGCCGGCACTTGCGTGAAGGGCGCGCACTGGGCAAAGCGAAACCGAAGGTTGTCAGGCGCAAAGGCGCCACGGCGCTGGTGGATGCCGGTGGCGGGCTCGCGTTTCTCGCATGTGCGATGGCGGTGAAAGAAGCGATCGCGCGTGCCAAACGATACGGCGTGAGCTTCGTCGGCATCACCAACAGCCATCACATGGGCGCGCTTGCCTATCATCTTGCACCGGTGGCGCAAGCGGGCGTGGTGGGGTTGGCGTTTTCCACGTCGCCTTCGGCTATAAATGCGTGGGGCGGCAAGCACGCGTTCTATGGCACCAATCCGATAGCGGCAGTTTTCCCGCGAAGCGGTGCCGAGCCGGTAGTGGTGGATCTGTCGCTCACGGAAGTGACGCGCGGCAAGATCATGGTGTATGCCAAGGAAGACAAACCGATTCCAGTGGGCTGGGCGGTGGATAATGACGGCAGCCCGACCACCGATGCCAAGGCTGCATTGACCGGCAGCCTCAACGCCATCGGCGGCGTGAAGGGTGCGGCGCTGGCGCTGATGGTCGAAGTGCTGTGCGTGGCGCTGACCGGCGCGGCGTTCAGCTTTGAAAATGATAGCTACTTCGAGCCCGGCAACAAGCCGCGCATCGGTCATGCGATACTGGCAATTGATCCCGCCGCGCTGGCGGGCAGCGATGCGTATTTCTCGCGGCTGGAAATCATGATCAACACCATGTTGCGTGACGAAGGCGTGCGCTTGCCGGGTGCGCGCCGGCAAAAACTGACCGCTGCTGCGCACACGAATGGCTTGCAAATCGCCGATGCGCAAATTGCAGAGCTGCTGGCTTTAGCCGGAAAGAAAAGTGTTTAAAAACAAATAATTACGTTTTAATTCATCAATCGCCTTTTGGAGGAGCAGACATGAAAGCAAAATCTTTTGCACGAGCAGCGTTGACCAGTGCTTTGCTGATAGCCGGCGGCGCGGTTTGGGCGCAAAACGTGAAAATCACGCCGCTCGGTTCGCATGCGGGCGAGTTGTGCGACCGTGACCGCGCGACGATTTTCGAAGACCCCACCGGCGTGCGCATTTTGTATGACGCTGGCCATTCGGTTACTGGCGGAGACGACCCGCGGCTCGGCGATGTGCATATGGTCCTGCTCTCCCATGCGCACGGCGATCATATGGGCGACCGCAAAATGAAAGCGCTCGAAGCCGGAAGCTGCGAAAAACCGGAGACGATCTCTGCTGCACCGCATTCGACCACGGCCGAGATTGCGGCGGCGAAGAACGCAGCGATCATGATGGTCTCGCCGATGGGGGCGTTCATCGCTCGCAAAATCCAGAATATCACCGGAAAGCCCACCGGCAATTGCCCTGAAAAAGGCGGTGCGCTCAACGTGCCGTTTGCGGCCTCATGCCAGGCCAACGCGCAGCTCGGCGGCATGCGCATACTCAAGGCACCGGGCGCCACAGCAGGTGTCGAGGTCACCATCGTGCCCGCGTCACACGACAGCACCGTGTCGCGCGAGCTGCTGACCGACCCGCAAAAAGCCGCGCTGGCTGTCGACAACACCAGCCTCTATCTGGGCCCGCCCAGCGGATATGTCATCAAGTTCACCAACGGTCTTACGGTTTACCTGTCGGGCGATACCGGCATCCATGCAGAAATGAAAACCGTGGTCGGCGATTTTCACAAGGTCAATCTCGCATTGCTCAATCTCGGCTCGAGCGCGATTTCCGGCTATTCCGCTACTTACGCGATGAACGAACTGATCAAACCGGCGGCTGTGATCGCAACGCATGTGAACGAGGGCGCAACCTCGGGCGGCAAGTTGAAGCCGACCTCGCGCACCGCTGCGTTCATCAAGCTGGTCAAGCGCCCGGTGCACTTGGCGATCAGCGGGCGCACGATGGAGTTCGACGGCAAAGCGAACTGCGTGGCCGGGTGTAACTGAAGCAGCCGCTCCGGATTTTTGCATCATTGCCCACGGGCGCCATGCCATGGCGCCCGTGGCGCTGGTGCTTGCCGATGCGCCGCAAACGCGTAATGCCGGGCTAACCTTCGATCTTCACGCCCGCCTGCTTGATCACCTTGCCCCACTTCGCGACCTCATCCCGGAGAAATTGATCGAACTGGGTGGGCGAGTTGCCGACCGGATCAATGCCCATCTGTATCAGGCGCTCGCGGATGTCCTGCCGCTTGAAGATGGTCTGCACTTCGCCGCTCAATTTATCCACCGCGGCGTTGGGCGTGCCCGCCGGCGCGAGCCAGCCGACCCAAGTGCCGCCGACAACAGGCACGCCGGTTTCGGTCAGCGTCGGAATATCCGGCGCGGCGGCGATGCGCTTTTCGGAAGCCATGCCCAGCACCTTGATCTTGCCGCCGCGCACATGCGGCAGCATCGATGAGGGCGTGTCCATCATCACCTGAATCTGGCCGCCGATCAGATCCTGCAATGCCGGCGCCGTCCCTTTGTACGGCACATGCGTCATCTTGATACCCATGGTGAGCATCAGCAGTTCGGTGGTGAGATGTGCGGCGGCGCCGATGCCGCTCGATGCGAAAGCCAGCGCGCCGGGCTTGGCTTTGGCCAGCGCGACGAGCTCTTTGGCGTCCTTGGCGGCAAGCGCGTTGGTCGCGGTCACAATCAAGGGTGCTGTGACCAGCAGCGACACCGGCGCGAAACTCTTGATCGAATCGTACGGCAGCTTGGGATACAGCGTCTGGTTGGCGGCGTGCGCGGCGATGACCGAGGCAATCGTATAACCGTCGGCGTTGGCTTTGGAGACGATGTCCACGCCCAGAATGCTGTTGGCACCGGGGCGGTTGTCGATCAGCACGTTCTGGTTCACGCTCTTCGATACTTCCTGCGCGACGATGCGCGTCACCACATCGGTAATGCCGCCGGGCGTGTACGGCACTACCACGCGGATCGGACGCGCGGGGTAGTTCTGTTGTGCGAGCGGGCTTTGCACAGGCATCAGCGCACATACTGCTAAAACAACATGACTACATGTTTTTAAATACATTTTATTCCTCCGGGGGGACTATGATTATTTGACGCGCGCGTCTGTCGCATTGACAACCCTGCTCCACTTCGCAACTTCGCTGTGCAGGTTTTCGGTGAATGGTTTCGCGGTGCCGCCGATGCTAACGCTGCCTTCAGGATCGACTGGAAACGAAGCGGGATACACCTTGAGTTCAACCATTCTTGAATCGGGGTCGCGCGCAGCAGTGAGCATGAGAGGCTTTCCTTGTTTTACTCGCTAAACGGGATCCCCGGTATTTTAAACGCAGGCGAGTTCGCACGCCGAACGAAAAAAGCCTGCCCACTCCGAAGTGGGCAGGCTTTTCGCCCGGCGTGATGTCATGACCCATGCCATGCGGATGCGAGCGGATTGCATACGCCGCCATTGCGTTAACGAACGACGGCACCCGGATGCCGCCTATTGCTTTGTCAGCGCACTTACTCGGCAACGCTCCGGAGGAGATGAGCTTTCATGAGCCTCCGGCCGCAGCGGGCCTGCGCCGGCCACCTTGCGGTTTACGACTATCCACCCTTTGTGCGGCAGATCAATGCAGGACAATGCCCAGCAATGCCGCGAATCCACAGCACCCCAAAAGCACGCGAAGAAATTCTTTTCCGCGCGGAAAAGATTCCGACCGGATACGCTTTAACAAGACAATGCAGAATGCAATGCTGGCCAGACCCAACAGTAGTTGTATGACAATCACGGTAGCTCCCATCCTTTGTAATCTTCTTAACGGCAGCCGGTAGAAAAACTGAACCCTTTTCGGATAGGGCCTCAAGTTCATTATTATCGTACGATAATGAAAGACTCCATACATCGGTGACCCCATATGCCTGACCCTCGTGCGCATCTAGGCATTGGTGTTTGTGACAGACGCAGGCTTGGTCAAAAGTCTTAACCATAAAAACCCGAAGATACCTGCTGCCAGCGAAGCCAACAGGATCGCCATCTTTGATGCGTTTATTATTTCCGGGTTTCCCGGAAAAGCGAGGTTGGCAATAAATATCGACATCGTAAATCCAATGCCGCCAAGAATCCCGGCGCCGATCATGTGCGACCAATTCAAGTCGGATGGTAAACGGCATACACCGATCGCAATGGCTACGAAGCAAAAGAGGGCGACGCCAACCGACTTTCCCGCGATCAGGCCCGCAGCAATGCCTATGCTGTTCGCACTGGTTAAGTGCTGAAACCAATCCGCTTGCACCGCAATGCCGGTATTTGCCAACGCGAAAATCGGCAAAATAATGAACGCAACCGGTTTGTGTAAAAAATGCTCAAGTTTGTGTGAGGGCGACTGCTCGTCATCATCTTTCGCGGAGAATGGGATCGCGAAGGCAAGCATAACGCCGGCGACCGTCGCGTGAACCCCGGACTTAAGCATCAGAAACCACATCAACGCGCCGCCAAGAAGGTAAGGCAAGAGGTGCATCACCCGGAAGCATCGATTCAATACCAGGAGCAGCGCCCAAACCGTTAAAGCACCGGCAAGATACCAGACCGAAAACTGCGCTGTGTAAAAAGCAGCAATGATGACTATGGCGCCCAGGTCGTCGATTACCGCGAACGCGACAACAAATATCTTCAGCGACGCCGGAACGCGATTACCGAGTATCGCCAGCACGCCCAGGGCAAACGCAATGTCGGTTGCCATCGGAATACCCATGCCGGCTTGCGTCGGCGTTCCGGCATTGAGCCAAAAGTGAATCAGCGCAGGCGCGGCCATGCCGCCAATGGCGGCAAAAATCGGCAGCAGCGCGCTTCTAATATTGGACAGTTCGCCGACGTAAAGCTCGCGTTCGAGCTCCAGGCCTATGAGCAGGAAAAAAATCGCCATCAGTGCGTCGTTTATCCAATGCTCAAGGCTAAGACCGCCAACCTGGCTTTGCCAGAAACTCAAATACGCGGGACCGATCGGAGAATTGGTAATCGCAATGGAGACTGCGGTGCAGACAATCAACACATTCCCGCTCGATTTTTCCGAGTCGAAAAACCGGTTAAACGTATTTGATAATGTTTTTGCTGCCACGTTTGTTCAACGTCAAATGGGCCGGGCAAGAATCGCTACACAAGCATTTGTTTGTGTTGATATTTTTGTTGTCGCGGTAGCGCCTAATGCTTCGGCGCAACATCAAGCCGTATCACCAATCCTTCGGTGGCTTTCGACATCGCCGGATATTTTTTCATCACCAGCGGATCGTGGCCCGGGACAATGTGGTCGAGTGAATCGGCCAACCGGCGTAGAGAGCGGTAACCGTCGAGCATTTCCGCCTGATTGACCACGTTCACGTACGGGCGGTAGTTCACGAAGTTCTCGTAAAAATGGCTGGTGTCGGAGGCCAGAACGACGATACCGCGCGCGGTATTGACGCGCACGCATTGCATGCCGGGGGTGTGGCCGCCGAGGCGGTGCACGCTGATGCCGGGCGTGAGCTCGGATTCGCCGTCGTGAAATTGCATGCGGCCGGCGAAGTTCGCGCGCACGAGGCCGGTCACGTCGTCAACGTCGAACGAGTGCGCGGTTTTCTGATAACTCATGAAGCGTCCGGTCGCGTATTCCATTTCCCTGTCCTGCAGGTGGAACGTGGCAGCAGTGAACTTGTTGTAGTTTCCGGCGTGATCGTAATGCAGATGCGTCAGGATCACGTCGCTGACTTCGCTTGCCTTGATGCCGATTTCCGCCAGCGACTCGGCCGGGCAGCACAGGAAGGTGCGCTTGCGCTCGAGCGCGTCCTCCTGCGTCATTCCGGTGTCGATGACGAACGTCTTTTCCGGACCCACGGCAGCCCACACGAAATAATCCATCGGCATCGGCACGTCATGCGGATCGCCGCCGAGAAAATGGCTGGCACTGCGCGCGTCGCGCGTGCCGTAGCGCAGGGCGAACACTTCGTACTGGGGCAGACTCATGCGGGTGCTCCGTGTGTTGGTTTGATGGACCATACGATGTTAGCAGCGTTGCGCGGCGTTCTCCATCGCGGCCGGTCGTGCTAGGCTTGTCCATCATGTAGTGGAGGAGTCGGCATGAAACGCGTATGGAGTTTCGCTTTTGTGGCAGTGCCGGTATTGCTGTTGACCGCGGGTGTTCACGCGCAACCTTGGCCGGTGAAGACGGTTCGTTTTATCGTGCCGTGGCCGCCGGGCGGTGGCGCCGATACGATTTCGCGCATGATGACACCTCGATTGTCCGAAGCATTGGGGCAGCAGGTGGTGATCGACAATCGCGGCGGTGCGGCCGGCAACATTGGCGCTGAAATGGCGGCGAAGTCACCGCCGGACGGCTATACCATCGTCTCTGCCTATGCCGGCACACATGCGATCAATCCCACGCTGTACCGCAACCTGCCGTTCAAGGAGAGCGATTTTTCCCCGGTGATCTGGCTGGCATCGGTGCCGCAGCTGGTGACGGTGCATCCTTCACTGCCGGTGAAGACGATAAAAGAACTGATCGCGCTCGCCCGCGCGAAGCCGGGGCAGCTCAATTTTGCATCGGCCGGTGCCGGCGCATTCAATCACCTCACCGGCGAGCTGTTCAACTACATGACGCGCACGAAGATCGTGCATGTGCCGTACAAAGGGGGCGGGCCGGCGGCCATTGCACTGTTGTCCGGCGAAGTCGAAATGATTTTCGGTGAACCGACCACGCTGGTCAGCCATGTGAGGGCGGCGAAGTTGCGTGCCATTGCCGTCACCAGCGCGCGGCGCTCGCTGGCACTACCGGAATTTCCCACGGTCGCCGAAGGCGGCGTTACAGGCTACGAAGTGGTGTCGTGGCACGGCGTGCTCGCGCCGGCGGCCGTGCCCAGGGAAATCACCGCGCGACTAAACGCCGAGTTCAACCGCGTCATCGCCGCGCCGGAGATGAAAACACGCATGCTAAGCCAGGGCTACGAGCCGGTCGGCGGCACGCCGGAACAATTCGGCGAACACATACGTGCCGAGATTGCCAAGTGGGCGCCGGTGGTCAAGGTGGCCGGGTTGAAGGTTGATTGATAGGATCGATTGAATATTTTTACTCGATCTTAAGCCCGCTCTCCTTCACCACTTTCGCCCAGCGATCTTTCTCCGTAGCGAGCCACTTGCCCATTTCCTGCGGCGTTTTTGCCTGTGGCCGCGAGCCTTGAGACGTCATCTTCTCGTTAATGTCCGGCAGCGCGATGATGCGCTTCACTTCGTTGTGCAGCTTGCCGACGATGTCTGCGGGCAGTTTCGCCGGGCCGAGGATGCCCTGCCACGAGCCGGCGTTGTAGCCTTCGAGGCCCGGTGTTTCGGAGACGGTGGGTACTTGCGGATACATCGGCTCACGCGCCTCGCTTGAGACCGCGATCAGTTTTAGTTTGCCGCTTTTCACATGCACCCAGGTTTGGAGCACGCCCATGAACAGGAAGTCGCCGTCGCCCGTCATCACCGACAGCACCGAGCTCTGACCGCCCTTGGTCGGGATGTAGGTCCACTGCGTGCCCACGCGTTGCTGCATCGCGAGCGTGGAGAGGTGAATGTTGCTGCCGAGTCCCACAGGAACGTTAAGCTTGCCGGGGTTTTTCTTGGCGAGCGCAATCAGTTCGGTGACGGTTTTCACCGGCACGCTGGGGTGCGTGGTCAGCAGATACGGCGAGAACGTCACCGTGGTGACGGGCGTGATGTCGCGAATGATATCGAATGGCAGTTTGGTGTACATGCTCGGACTGATCGACAGATTTCCGATATCCATCAACATCAGTGAGTAGCCGTCCGGCGCCGAACGCACAAGCATTTCCACCGCGATGTTGCCGTTGGCGCCGGGACGCGGATCAGAAATGACTTGTTGTCCCCACGTTTCAGTGAGTTTCACGCCGATCAGGCGCGTGAGGATGTCCGAGGTGCCGCCTGGAGGGGCGCCCACGAGCACGCGTATGGGCTTTGCGGGCCAGGTTTGGGCGTACGCGGCGTGGGCGATCATGGCTTGTAACACCAATGCAACGGTCATTGTGTAACTATTTGTTTTAATTGTATTATTCTTGCATCGCGTCGTCGGCATATAAATTCCTTTACTCAAACTTGCGGAAAGTGTGGCGCAAAACAAGCGTAGCGCAATCCGTGATGATTCACCATAAGCGCGGGCTTGAGGTTCGCATCTCCTATAGCAGGCATGACAGTTTTTATGCGTCGCTGGCGCACCGAATCATTGCGCTTGTGACGAAAGGAGCATTTCTTCTAGTATTGCGGTAGCGGAGATGATTCGTGAAATAAGGAGACGCGTTTGAGAGTTGACTTGGATCCTTTGCGCCGCCGTGTTTTGCAAGGTGGAGCAGCGGCAGGTGCGCTTGCCCTGGCGCGCGTGCCCGCATTCGCGCAGGCAGGCTCTCCGCTGTACAGCTCTACACGGCAAGCATTGGTGATCGGCAACGCCCGTTATGCAAGCTCGCCACTCGACAATCCGGTCAACGACGCCAAGGCCATCGCCGGCGAACTCAAGGCTACCGGTTTCAATGTTGTGCTGCAGCTTGATGCGGGCCGCGAGGTTCTATTGAAGGCAATCGATGAATATGTCGCTCGTCTCACATCGGGCAAGGCCATTGGATTGTTTTATTTTGCGGGGCATGGCGCGCAATTGGCATGGCGCAATTACCTGATTCCAGTGGATGCCGTCATCAATTCCCAGAATGATATAGCACCGCAATCGGTGGAACTCAACGCCTTGCTGCAAGGCTTGGCCAAGGCTGCGAACCCGATGAACATGGTGATACTTGACGCATGCCGCGACAACCCATTTGGCGCGGGAACGCCCCTAGAGCAGAAAGGCCTGAGCCAGTTCGATGCGCCACCCGGATCGCTGCTTGCGTACGCCACCTCTCCGGGCAATGTGGCGAGCGATGGCGGAGGCGCCAACGGGCTGTATACCGAAAGTTTGCTGCAAGAACTGAAGAACCCGGGAGCGAAAATAGAGGATGTTTTCAAGCGCGTGCGGCTGGCAGTGCGGCGTCGCTCCAACGGGCAGCAGATTCCATGGGAGAGCACCTCGCTCGAAGAGGATTTTTATTTTCGGCCGCCAAAAATATTGCAAAAACTCAGCGAAACGGAAGCCGAAAAACGCTTTGAAGAGGAGCTGGCCATCTGGGAGAGAATCAAGGCCACGACGGATCCTGCGCCGCTGGAGGATTATCTGGGGCGCCATCCCAGCGGCGTGTTTTCGGAGATTGCGCAACTCAGGCTGGATCGTGTATTGGCTCAGCGTGGCGAAAAGAAAATAGTGGTGGCCTATGCACCAGACAACCCGTTCAGCCGCGGCACGGGCAGTCTGGACATCCGCTTCAGGGTCGGTGACCGATTCGGGTACCGCGAATTGGATCTCGACACCGGGATCCAAAAACGCACTTATGCCGTGCGTGTCACGGAGGTGACGGATACGGAAGTGATTTTCAACGATGGCCTCTTTTCTACCGATCTGCTTAGCAACCCGCGCAAACAATCCAACGGAGACGTGCAAACGCAGTCGCAGTACTATATACCCGAATACAGCGTCGGCAAGAAATGGACGACGCGCTACAAGTTGGTTAAGCCTGACGGCCGCGCCCACTACGGCGCATACGAATTCAAAGTCATAGGCCGCGAGACGGTCAGCGTTCCTGCCGGCAAATTCAATGCGTTTCATGTCGAGGGCAACGGTTGGGGTGAGGAATCGCGCGCGCAACTGAAATTGGCGTACTGGGTTACCCCGGAGATCGGGCGCTTCATCGCGCGCAACTATCAGCGCACTGACAGGTCCGGCAAGACAACGAACAGCGATCGCACCGAATTGGTATCCTATCCGCGACGCTAAACATGCGGCATGCGCGCGAACGGATGCGAGAAGTGATCTATTAAACTGGTTTATTCGATCTAAAGCCGCTGGTCGTGACCATTTTCACCCGGCGATCTGTTCAGTCGCGAGCCATCTGTTGGTTTTCTGTGGCGCGGCTGACATCAGGCGCTACTGTATCATCGAGACGGCGTTGTTGAACTCCGGTGCGGGAGTACCTGTATGGCAGCTAACCCGATCTTCAATCCTTTGCGCCGCCATGTTTTGCAAGGTGGAGCAGCGGCAGGTGCGCTGGCCTGGGCGCGCGTGCCGGCATTCGCGCAGTCAGGTCCCCCGCTGTACAGCCTGCCGCGGCAGGCGTTGGTGATCGGCAATGCGCGCTACCAGAACTCGCCGCTGGACAATCCGGTCAACGATGCCAAGGCCATTGCCGGCGAACTCAAGGCCACCGGTTTCGACGTTGCATTGCAGCTCGATGCCGGCCGCGAGGTGTTAATCAAGGCGATCGATGATTATGTGGCTCGCCTAGCATCGCGCAAGGCCGTCGGCTTGTTTTATTTCGCGGGGCACGGCGCACAACTGGCATGGCGCAACTATCTGATTCCGGTGGATGCGGCCATCCGGTCTCAGAATGATATAGCACCGCAATCGGTGGAACTTAACGCCTTGCTGCAAGGCTTGGCCAAGGCCGCGAACCCGATGAACGTGGTGATACTCGATGCATGCCGCGACAATCCGTTTGGCAAGGCGGCGCCGCTGGAGCAAAAAGGGCTAAGCCAGTTCGATGCGCCGCCCGGATCGCTGCTCGCGTACGCCACCTCTCCCGGCAATGTGGCGAGCGACGGCACGGGCGCCAACGGGCTGTATACCGAAAGTCTGCTGCGGGAACTGAAGAGTCCGGGCGCAAAAATAGAGGACGTATTCAAGCGCGTGCGGCTGGCGGTGCGGCGACGCTCCAACGGCCAGCAGATTCCATGGGAGAGCACATCGCTCGAAGAGGATTTCTATTTTCAGCCGCCGAAAACATCGCAAAAGCTCAGCGAGACCGAAGCCGAAAAACGTTTCGAGGAGGAACTGGCCATCTGGGAGCGCATCAAGGCCGCGACGGATCCCGTGCCAATCGAGGATTACCTGCGCAGTTATCCCAGCGGTGTGTTCTCGGAGGTCGCGCAGTTCAGGCTGGATCACGTGCTGACTCAGCGTGGCGAAAAGAAAATAGCAGTGGCCGATGCGCCGGACAACCCGTTCAGCCGCGGTACGGGCCGCCTGGATATCATTTTCAAGATCGGTGACAGATACCAGTACCGTGATTTTGATCTCGACAGAGGGTCCGAAAAACGCACTTATACCGTGCGCGTCACGGCGGTGACCAATACGGAGGTGATTTTCAACAATGGTCTTTTCTCCACTGATCTGCTCGGCAACACGCGCAAACAGCCTGGCGGAGACCTCGTAACACAGTCGCAATACTATATACCCGAATACAACGTCGGCAAGAAATGGACGACGCGCTATAAACGGACCAGGTCTGACGGGCGTGTCTTCCATGGTGAATTTGAATTCAAAGTCGTGAGCCGCGAGATGATCGGCGTACCCGCCGGCAAATTTAACGCGTTTCATGTCGAGGGCAACGGCTGGGGCGAAGACACGCGCGCGCAGCTGAAGCTGGACTACTGGATTTCGCCCGAAATCGCGCGCTACGTTGCACGCAACTATCAGCGCATCAGCAAGGCCGGCAAGGTAACGAACAACGAGCGCACCGAATTGGTGGATTATCCGCGACGCTAAACCCAAGTTGGGCGATTTTTTCCTTGATGTCGGGCAGCGCTACTTATCACCGTGCACATTCTCTTTTCCGTCTTGTTGCCGTTGGTCGGCTTCATGGGTACGGGGGGCGATCTTTCTACAGACTATCCCGGTCACGCATGATCCAGGATTGAATCGGCAGTGTTAGCCCGCGTCACCTTGCCGCCCCCGCTTCATTTCGGGCGGCTCCGCGGGGGTAGCGGGTGATCCCGGTACCGCGGGTACGGCGCCCACAGAACAAGGGCCGTACGATGCCTGACCCAAGCTGTCAAGAGACGCGCTGGTGCCGTACAGGGTCAGCGTCTGGATGCGATTGGTGTAGCGCTCGGCGGTCGTCATTGCGGGATCGCGCGACAACTGCAGCGTCCTGCCGTCCACCACCACCAGCGCCGACGCACTGCCTTGCACTCGCGTGACTTCAAGTGTTTTTCCGTTGGGGCAGTGATACCAGAGCCGTGCGGCCTGGTCCTGCGGCGTTACCACTACGGGCGCGGTCTGCAGACAACCGCTCAGCACAGCGACGGCAAAAAGCACGCTGCTTCGATAACCGGTATAAACAGGCATTGTGCAATCTCCTGAAGAAATATGAGAGGGAGTGCGGTCTGCAAAGAGATTGTATATAACCATTTGTTTTTATCGATATTTTTATTCTATTTTGAATCCGCTTATCTTGATCACGCTGGCCCAGCGGTCTTTTTCCGACGCGATCCATTTGCCCATTTCCGGCGGTGACATGTAGAGCGGCGTGGTGCCTTGCGAGGCGAGTTTTTCTTTGATGTCGGGCAGCGCGAGGATGCGCCGCACTTCCGCATTCATCTTGTTGACGATTTCAGGCGAGAGCTTGCCCGGGCCCATGACGCCCTGATACGAACCGGTGACGAAGCCTTGCAGTCCCGGCGTTTCGCCGACGGTGGGCGTGTTGGGCAGAGTGGCCTCGCGCTTTTCGCTGGATACCGCAATCAATTTCAAGCGGCCGGCGTTCACGTGCGGCATGATTTGCAGCATGCCCATGAACATCAAGTCGCCTTCGCCGGTGGCGAGCGTCATGACGGATGCCTGTCCGCCTTTGGTCGGCACGTAAACCCACTTCGCGCCGATGCGCTGCTCGAGCGCGAGTCCGGCGAGATGCGGCGCGCTGCCAAGTCCGACCGGCACATTGAGTTTGCCGGGGTTTGCCCTGGCGAGCGCAATCAGTTCTTTGACGGTTTTCACCGGCACGCTCGGATGCACAGTCAGCAGATGCGGCGAGTACGACACCATGCTCACCGGGGTGAGATCGCGAATGATATCGAACGGCAGTTTGGTATAGACGCTCGGCGTAATCGCGAGATTGCCCAGATCGGTCAGCACCATGGTGTAGCCGTCGGCGGGCGCGCGCGCGGTCAGTTCCATGGCGATGTTGCCGCCGGCGCCGACCCGGTTATCGACCAGTACCTGCGGCCCCCACGCTTCGGTCAGCTTGGGGCCGATCATGCGCGCGAGGATGTCCGACGTGCCGCCCGGCGGAAACGGAATCAGCATGCGGATGGGTTTGGCGGGCCAGGTTTGTGCGGCCGCTGCGAACGGGAACGCGGCGCAAAGAGTACCCACAGCGGCGGCGAGGGTGACAACCGGAGCGATGAAACGCATGAAATTCTCCTCTCGATTCGTGGTGAAGTTTGTTCAAGTGTAGCGGGCTCCCGCAACCCTGTCGAACCGGCGCCGCAGTTGCGATATGCTACCTGCCTCTCATGAAACCGCTTGCCTACCAATTGCTGCGCCTGCTCGCCGGCGGCGAATTCCAATCGGGCGCCGTGCTGGCGCAAGCTGCCGGCGTGTCGCGCGCAAGCGTGTGGAATGCCGTGCAGGAAATCGAGGCCGCGGGGCTGGATGTATTCAGCGTGCGCGGGCGTGGCTACCGGTTGGCGCAGCCACTGTCGATGCTCGACGAGAGCAAAGTTTCGCAGTGGCTGGGTGAAACCGCGCCGTTCACTGTGGAAATCGTTGATGAAGCCGCTTCCACCAACACCTTGCTGTTGCAGCGCGCGCAGGCCGGCGCGCCGCATGCCAGCGTGATTGCGGCGGAGTGGCAGCGCGCGGGCCGCGGCCGCCTGAACCGCCCGTGGCATGCTCAGCTCGGCGGCGCACTGACATTTTCGGTGCTGTGGCGGTTTTCGCAGGGCGCGGCAACACTCGCGGGATTAAGCCTTGCCGCGGGGCTGGCGGTGGTGCGCGCACTCGATACGTTTGGCCTGGACAATGTGAGCGGCGTGGGTTTGAAATGGCCCAATGACGTGCTGTGGCGCGGGCGTAAAATCGCCGGCATTCTGATTGAAATGCAGGGCGATGCGCTGGGACCGAGCGCGGTGGTGATCGGCGTGGGTATCAACGTGCGCCTGTCGCCGGCGACGGGCGCTCGCATCGATCAGGCGGCAACGGATCTTGAAACTCTTCTTAAAACGACCGACGGGCAAGCGCTGGATCGCAATCGATTGCTGGCAACGCTGCTGGACGAATTCAACCGCGTGTTGCTCGACTTCGAGCGCGCGGGCTTTCAACCGTTTCGCGAAGACTGGCAGCGCCGCCATGTCCATCAGGGTTGTGCAGTACGGCTGACGCTGCCGGGCGGTGTGCGCGAATCGGGTGTGGCGCGCGGCGTGGGCGCTGATGGTTCGCTGTTGCTGGAAACCGCGCGCGGCGTGCGCCCGTTTCACAGCGGCGACGTGAGTGTGCGCGCGGCGGAGCGTGTGACATGAACATACTTGCTATCGACGCCGGCAACAGCCGCATCAAGTGGGGTTTTGCCGACGACAGCGGCTGGCTGCGGCGTGCGTGGATCTACACCGCGGACGCCGCAAGCATCGGCGACGCATTCAAGGCGTTGCCCGCGCCGGCGCGTATCGTCGTGTCCAATGTCGCGGGTGATCATGTGCGCTATGCGATCACGCGGGCGCTTGCTGGGTACAGTATCGTGCCGCTGTGGGTGACGGGCCGTGACGAGCAATGCGGCGTGCGCAGCGGTTATGCCGCGCCGGCGCAACTCGGTTCGGATCGCTGGGCAGGGCTGATCGCCGCATGGAAGTTGTACGGCCGCGCGTGCGTGGTGGTCAACGCCGGGACCACCATGACGGTGGATGCGCTCTCCGGCGAAGGCGTATTTCTCGGCGGCGTCATCGTGCCCGGCCTCGATCTGATGCGCACCTCGCTCAGTGACGGCACTGCGCAACTGAAGTTGCAGCCGGGCGCTTTCTATTATTTTCCGGACAACACCGCAGACGCCATCATGAGTGGCGCGATTAACGCGCTGGCCGGCGTGGTCGACCGCATGAGCGGCTACATGGAAGAAACCGGGCAGCGCACCGAAAACAGCGGGCCGCTCGTCGTGCTGTCGGGCGGTGCGGCGGCGCTGATCAAGGCGCGGCTTAACGGAGCGGTCGAGCTGGTGGATAATCTGGTACTCGAAGGGTTGCTCGAAATTGCTAAACAAGAATAATCCGATGCGCGCATTTTTTCTGTTGATGGTGCTGGCGAACCTCGCATTTTTTGCCTGGGATCGCTATCTGCGTGCGCCGGTGAGCGCCGAGGAGCACATCCGCCAGGTGCAGATCACGCCGGAGAAAATCCGCCTCGCCAACGTGCCCGTTGCGCCTGCAAAGCTGGCGGCAGCGGCGGCATGCATGGAGTGGGGCGCATTCGCGGGCGCGGTGGTCGCGCGCGCCGATGCCGCGATCGCGGAACTTGCGTTGCCCGCCGCGCAGGTGAAACGCGTGCTAGTGGATGCGAGTGGTTTTTGGGTGTACATCCCTCCGCTCAAATCGCGGGCCGAAGCGGAAAAATCCGGCAAGGCGCTGAAGGAGCTCGGCGTTACCGAATATTCAATAGTGCAGGATCAGACACAGTGGCGCCACGCGATTTCACTCGGTATTTTCCGCACGGATGAGGCTGCGCAGGCGTTTCTCAAGTCGCTGCAAAAAAAAGGCGTGACCGATGCCGTAGCCGAGAAGCGCGAAAATTTTCTGAAGCAGGTGATTTTTTATGTACGTGAGCCGAGCGAGGCGACAGTGGCAAAGCTCGCGGCGATACGCGCGACGCTGCCGGCGAGCGAGGTGCGGGCGGTAGCGTGCCCCGCACAATAGCATTGTCGATATCTATTTAAGTATTTGTTTTTAAATTACTTTTTCGAATCGACGCAAACAGCGCGGTGGTCGATTTCTGGTGCAGAAACGGAATGGCGTGCACGGTTCCGCCCCATGCGCGCACGTCGGCGCCACCCACGATGGACTGTGCATCCCAGTCGCCACCCTTCACCAGCACATCGGGGCGAATCAGGCGGATCAATGCAAGCGGCGTGTCGTCCTCGAACCACGTCACCACGCTCACGGATTCCAGTGAGGCGATCACTGCCGCGCGGTCTTCAAGGGCGTTGATGGGGCGGTCGTCGCCTTTACCGAGCCGGCGCGTCGAAGCATCGCTGTTGAGCGCCACGATCAGGCTCGCGCCCCGTGCACGTGCCTGTGCGAGATAGGTGACATGCCCGCGGTGCAGCACATCGAACACGCCGTTGGTGAACACCAGCGGGCGCGGCAGTGTTTGCGCGTGTACCGCGACGCGCACCGGATCGTGGATTTTGAGTTCGAATGCGGGTGGCGGGAAATCCACTCAGAAACTCGGCATGCCGCGATCAGTCAAGATACTCGAACAGCCTTACCACTTTCTGCACGCCGCCGGTGGTGCGCGCGACGTCGGTCGCAGCATCCGCTTCGGCGCGCCTGACCAGCCCTAGCAGGAATACCATGCTGTTTTCGGTGACCACCTTGACATGCACCGGGTTGAATTTCTGCGCGTCCACAAAACGCGCCTTGACCTTGGAGGTGATAAAGGAGTCGTTGGAGCGCACGGTGAGCGAGCTGTTGCCGGAGACCTGAAGTTCGTTGTAGACCCCGCGCACGTTTTCGACACCGCGCGCAATGCGCTCGGCCTCGTCGCGCGCGGCGGCGTTGGGCACCTCGCCCGACAGCAGCACCAGCCGGTTGTAGCTGGTGATGTTGATGTGCGCCGAACGCAGCCGGTCATCCATGCGACTGGAAGCCTTGAGCTCGATGCCCTGATCTTCGGTGATGGTGCCGATAGTGCGGCGGTCCTCGGCCATCAGCACGCCGGTCGCTGCCGCGCCCCCTACCGCCGCCACCACGCATCCGCCCAGCAGCGGCAGCGCCGCCACGATCAGCCATCCGATGAGTTTTCGCATTAATCCACCCCCAGTAAAAGACAGTCGATAGCGTCGCACAGGCAATGCAGCGTGAGCAGGTGCACTTCCTGTATGCGCGCCGTACTTTGCGCCGGCACGCAGATATGGACGTCTTTCGCGGCCATGAGTTCCCCGATCTTGCCGCCATTGCGGCCGGTGAGCGCCACCACGTTCAGCGAACATTCGTGCGCGGCGTTGATTGCCGCGATGACATTTTTCGAATTGCCGCTGGTCGAAATCGCCAGCAGCACGTCGCCGGCATGGCCCAGTGCGCGCACTTGCTTGGAAAAAATCTGTTCGTAGTCGTAGTCGTTGGCGATCGAGGTCAGCGTTGAGCTATCGGTGGTCAGCGCGAGGCCGGCGAGGCCCGGGCGTTCCTTTTCAAAGCGGTTCAACAACTCGGACGAAAAATGTTGCGCATCAGCGGCTGAACCGCCGTTGCCGCAGGCGAGTATTTTACCGTCGGCTTTGAGGCAATCGACCATCAACTGCGAGGCAGTGGCGATCGGGCCGGCGAGCGCATCCATGCATTCCAGTTTCAAATGCGCGCTCTCGGAAAATATCTCGCCGATCCGGCTGACCAGGTCCATGACGCTATTTTGCCTTCATATGGGGCATTTGTACAGCCATCAGCCGCGGCGGTAGTACTACCCCGCGCCGCACTGCTGTTACGTGCCGAAAGCGTCGCGTACCCATTCAATCGGGCTTGCCCTGCCCCCCTGCAGCACGGCGTCAAAACGGCACGGCGGCGTGCGGCCCTGCGTGGCGAGATACTGCAGGGCGGTACGCACGAGTTTCCCGCGTTTGGCGGCGGTAATGCTTGCTGCCGCGCCGCCGAAGGTATTGCTGCCGCGCGCGCGCACTTCAACGAACACCAGTGTCGTTCCGTCACGCGCGATGAGGTCGATTTCACCAAAGCGGCTGCGGTAGTTGCGGGCGACAATGTGCAGGCCCTGATCTTCGAGGAACTTCGCCGCGCGTGTTTCGGCGTCCCTGCCGCGATTGTTCACGGTTTCGGTGGCGCGGCGGGCGGTGTTGTGGCTGGTCCGGGCATGCCCGGGCCGACAGACACGGGCGGTAAATTGGCGCCGATGCGCGCGCTGACCAGTTCACGCACGAAATGCCGGTCGCGTCCCAAGGTGAGTTTGCCGGTGACCCCATCGAGCGAGAGATCGGTTTGTCGCGCCAGCAGCGCCTGACCGATGCGCCAGGCGTCGATGCCCAGCGCGTAGAGCCGTTCAAGATCAGCGTCGCCGCTAAAATCCTGGCGCGGATAAATCATTACCGCGGAATGGTCGCGTTGCAGCAGCCATGGCATGTCGAGAAACGTGACGCCCGCGAGATCGATGCCTGCCGCCGGCCCGGCATCGCCGGTATAGATTTGCGAGGACGCATATACGCTGAGGGGCTCGAGATAGGCGCGCACCGCGCGCGCCTGCCGCACATCGAGCGCCAAAAGCACCATGTCTGCCACGCGCAATTCCGCCGCCTGTTTGAGCCGCGTGAGTTCCGCCGGGCTGGTGTTATAAGCAAATTCGGCGATAAGCTTGCCGCCGAGTTTGGTGAATTCATCGGTGAACGCCGACTGCAGGCGCTTCAACAGCGGGCTGTCGCTGGTGACGGTGTACGCCGCGCGCCGTCCGTCGCGATACGCGAGACGCGCCACCTGGCGCGCTTCCATTTCGATCTGAAGACTCAGCACATGCAGATGGGGGCGATTCGGCACATTGCCATCAGGCGCATTGAGCGCGAGCGTGGGCACGCTGACGTCACCGGCGGCAATGGCAGTGACAGCCGAGCGGATCAGCGGGCCGACCACCAGGCGCGCGCCGGTTTGCACCGCCTGCTGGTACATCGCGCCGGCCTGTTTGGGATTGTCGCCCACGGCATACACGCGAATCAGCAGCGTGCGCCGCCCTTCGGCTTTGGACGCCGCCAGAAAGCCGTCGCGCAGTGCTTCGGCATGTCGTCGAAAAGTGCTGGAGTCAACGGGCAACAACAATGCGACGTGCGGCGCATCCACCGCCGGTACGCCCGGTACAGTGGATTGCGCGCGCGCCGGATTGCTGGCTATCAACCACAGGCCGCCGTATAGTAGTGCGGACGTCATCAGCAACAATGCCCGCCAATGAATGCATCTGCAAGTCATGACCATGATCCGTCGAAACGCGCCGCGCATGCGACATTATATGTAGTTGCCACGCCGATAGGGAATCTGGCCGATATCAGCGCGCGCGCCGTTGAAATATTGGGTAGCGTTGGCGCGATTGCAGCGGAAGACACCCGCGTCACACGGCACTTGCTGGATCATCGCGGCATCTCGTCGCGGCTGATCGCGCTGCATGCGCACAACGAAGAACGCGCCGCGCGAGAGGTGTTGGACATCCTCGCCAGCGGAGAAAGTGTTGCGCTGGTGAGCGACGCGGGCACACCGGCGATCTCCGATCCCGGCGCACGGCTGGTGGGTCTGGCGCGTGAAGCCGGTTACATCGTTAGCCCGATTCCGGGCGCTAATGCGGCAGCAGCAGCGGTATCGGTGAGCGGATTTTTGTCGTCGCATTTCCTGTTCTATGGTTTTTTGCCGGCGCGCGGCAGCGCGCGGCGCACGGAACTGGCGCCGCTGACTTCGTTACCGTACTCGCTGGTACTGTATGAAGCACCGCATCGCGTGATGGCGTGTGTGGTTGATCTCGCTGCCATGATGGGCGCTGAGCGGCGCATCCTGATTGCGCGCGAACTGACCAAGCTGTTCGAGGAAACACACGTTTGCGCGCTGGGCGGGGCGGTCGCGTGGCTCGGTGCGAATGAGCATCGCAACAAAGGCGAATTTGTACTGGTGATCGAGGGTGCGGCTGCGTCAGGTAACGAGGCGGTTGATGCCGAAAAAACGCTCGCGGTGCTGCTCGACGAATTGCCGCTGAAACAGGCGGTGGCACTGGCGGCGAAGATTACCGGCGGCCATCGAAATATCCTATATCAGCGGGCGCTTGAATTGAAAGACGGAAACGAAACGACGTGAGCCGGAGACGTTGATCACGATTCACATTTCGCGCATCAACGAGTACCATCCCCGATAGTGAAAACGCTCACCCTCACCCGTCCCGACGATTGGCACTTGCATCTGCGCGACGGCGACTATCTGCGCGCAGTGCTGCCCGATACGGCGCAACGTTTTGCGCGCGCGATTGTGATGCCTAATCTCAGACCGCCGGTGACCACGGCGGCGCTGGCGCTGGCGTATCGAAAGCGCATACTCGATGCGCTACCCCATGGGGACCCTGGCGCGCGCTTTGAGCCGCTGATGACGCTGTATCTCACCGACAATACACGGCCTGAAGAAATTATTCAATCAAAACAAATAGATAGCATAAAAGCAATCAAGTATTATCCTGCCGGAGCGACCACTAACTCCGATTCCGGTGTGACCGATCTTGCGCGCTGCGCGGCGGTGCTGGAAGCGATGCAGGAAACCGGTCTGCCATTGCTGGTGCATGGTGAAGTCACCGACACCGCGGTGGACATCTTCGATCGCGAGCGGGTGTTTGTGGAGCGTGTGCTGGCGCCGCTGATCGCGCGCTATCCGCGTCTGAAAATCGTGGTCGAACACATCACCACGCGCGAAGCCGCAAAATTTGTGATGGGCGCACCACCCAATATCGCGGCGACGATTACGGCACATCATCTTTTGCTCAATCGCAATGCGTTGTTTGCGGGCGGCATGCGTCCGCACAATTACTGTTTGCCGGTGTTAAAGCGCGAAGTGCATCGCGAGGTGCTGGTGGCAGCCGCGATCAGCGGCAGCCCGAAATTTTTTCTCGGCACCGACAGCGCGCCGCACGCGACGCACACCAAGGAAGCCGACTGCGGCTGCGCGGGTTGCTATACCGCGCACGCGGGCATTGAGCTTTACGCCGAAGCGTTCGAGGCTGCCGGCGCACTCGATAAACTTGAAGGATTCGCCAGTCATTTTGGTGCCGATTTTTATGGCCTGCCGCGCAATCGCGCCACGATTACGCTGGTGCGTGAATCGTGGCGTGTGCCGGTCGATGTGGTCTATGGTGCTGACCGCCTGACGCCCTTTCGCGCAGGGGGGGAGGTGCCGTGGCGGCTGCAGTAGCCCATTGAATTGGACGTCATGGGCAAAGCCCATCCGCGCGCGACACGCTGCGTAAACTTTATCGCCGCGTGCCCGAATTGCGGTCAGCGCAAGCGTAGCTGCGTGCTACCATCGCCCGCGAAGTTGGCCAGACAGTCGCTGTGCGCGGATGAAACCCGGCGTCGTAAGGCACCGGTGCCGAGCATAGAGGAAAGTCCGGGCTCCGCAGAGCAGGGTGGCGGGTAACACCCGTCCGTTATAAGCCGCGGGCGCAAGCTTGCGGTGAAGGCGAGGAACAGGGCCACAGAGACGAGTCCGTTTGTTTCCGTTCGAAAGGGCGGGGCAGGCGGGGTGAAACGCGGCAACCTCCACCCGGAGCAACACCAAATAGGCAAGCGACGACGCGGCTCGCCGAGCTTGCGGGTAGGTGGCTAGAGCCGTGGAGTAATTCACGGCCCAGAGGAATGGCTGTCAGGGCGCAAGCCCCATACAGAACCCGGCTTACCGGCCGACTTCACTTTTCCTTCCATCGCAGGAAGTCCAGGCAGCCGCTCGTTTTTCTGGAGCAGCGGCTTGGGAATGGGCGCAATGCCACTTTCCAGTCACGCGTTGACGTTGATTTGCTGATTTATGTTGCGGTACCGCAACGTACCGCAATTTCCAGCGTTTTCGTACACTCACCGTACGAATTTAATGTATTACTTTCTAATACATATTTATCTATATGTTTTTATTGAATTTTATATCTGTAACACAGTATTCTATAGCGCAGTCAAATAAGGCATAAGTCATTGTCCACAAAAAGAAATTAGGCATTTTGCTTGACCCGGAATCCGTACCTCGCCTATAGTGGGAAAAAGTGGTAAAAAGTGGGAAATAGCGATGAACGAGTCGCTTGCCCATAGTTAGTTAGTGAGTACCCACCTTACGCGGAGGAAACCGGTGTTTCGCGGCATTGCGCAACTCAATCTGGACAGCAAAGGCAGGCTCGCCGTACCGGCGCGGCATCGCGATGTGCTGCTTGAGCGTTGCCGCGGCCATCTGGTGATTACGGCGGACGCGGACCGCTGCTTGCTGATGTACCCGTTGCCTGAATGGGAAGTCATCCAGCAAAAACTCGAAGGGTTGTCCAATCTTGATCCGCGCGTGCGTGAATTGCAGCGCCGGCTGATCGGCTTTGCCGTCGATACCGAGATGGATGCCGCTGGCCGCGTACTGGTGTCGCCCGCCCTGCGTCAGTACGCGCAACTGGAAAAAGCGGTGGTGCTGGTGGGGCAGGGCAAAAAATTCGAGGTGTGGAATCAGGAGCAATGGGACAGCCGCATGGATGCGCCGGGCGGACTTGCGCCGGGTGGGATGCCGCCGGAGCTGGAGGGTTTCTCCTTGTGAGCATGGATGAGCACCAGGCAGTAATGCTGGAGCAGGCGGTGGAAGGTTTGAAGGTGCGTGCGGACGGAATTTATGTGGACGGCACATTCGGTCGTGGCGGACACAGCAGGCGAATTTTGGCGTTGCTGGGTAGTGGTGGAAAGCTGATTGGGTTGGATCGTGATGCGGATGCGATCAAGGCGGGTGCGGCGATCAATGACAAGCGCTTCACTTTGCTGCACGGATGGTTTGGCGAGATGCGCGCGCTGCTGGCGAGGGCGGGTGTAGAAAAGGTGGATGGGATATTGCTCGATCTGGGCGTGTCCTCTCCGCAGTTGGACGATGCGGCGCGTGGTTTCAGTTTCAGGTTCGACGCGCCGCTCGACATGCGTATGGATACGAGCCGTGGCATCACCGCGGCGCAATGGCTGTCAACAGCTGAAGAGTCTGAAATCCGGGAGGTCATAAAAAATCATGGCGAAGAGCGGTTTGCTAAACAGATTGCAGCAGCGATTATTGCGGCTCGAGCGGTCGGGCCTATCGACCGCACACGACAACTTGCCGCGCTCGTGGCGCACGCCGTCCCGTCGCGGGAGCCACGCCAGGACCCTGCGACGCGCACGTTTCAAGCTCTACGGATTCACCTCAATCAGGAACTCGAGGAATTGTCGCTAGTGTTGCCCCAGTGCGTGGAATTGCTGAACCCCGGCGGACGCCTGGCGGTGATCAGTTTTCACTCGCTGGAAGATCGCATCGTCAAGCGCTTTATGCGCAGCGCGGCCGCAGGTGAGCGTCTGCCGGAGCGGCTGCCGGTGCGCTCGCATGAAATGCCACGGCCGCTGATGCGTTTAATTGGCAAGGCGCAACGACCGCGCGACGACGAGACTGCGCGCAATCCGCGTGCGCGCAGCGCGACGTTGCGCGTGGCGGAAAGAAAATAAGGCGGCAAATATGGGAAGACAGCCAGCGTGATCGCCCGCCTCAATCTGGTGCTGCTCGCGGTGTTGATTGCCTGCGCGCTGGCGTTGGTGACCTCGCAGCACAAAGCGCGAAAGTTGTACGTGGAATTGCAGCAGGAACAGGAACTGGAAAAGCGTTATGAAGTGGAGTGGGGCCAGTTGCAACTGGAACAGAGTACCTGGGCGATGCATGCACGCATAGAAAAGATCGCGATCCAGCAGTTGCGCATGCGTGCGCCTTCTGCGGCACGCACCCAGATCGTGCCGTCCGCGCAAACCGGCGAACCGAAGTGAACAGTACCGCGCATCTGCGCGAGGTACCGCAACTGCCGGGATGGCGTTCGGCGATGTTGCTGGTGGGCTTGCTGCTGGCTTTTGCGATGCTGACCGGACGCGCGGTGTATTTGCAGGGCCTCAACAACGATTTCCTTCAGGCCAAGGGCGAATCCCGCTATTCGCGTGCCATCGAAATCACCGCTACGCGCGGCATGATCGTGGATCGCAATAACGAACCGCTGGCGATATCAACACCGGTGGAGTCGGTGGCGGCCAGTCCCGCGGATATCGATATCACGCCGGAGCAGGTTAAAAATCTGGCCAAGCTGTTGCAGACCGATGTGAATGACTTGCAGCGCAAGTTCGAAGATACGCGCCGCGAGTTCGTTTACCTGAAGCGCCAGTTGCCGCCGGAGCAGGCCGCGAAAGTGGTCGAACTCAATATTCCGGGGGTTTTTCTGCAACGCGAGTACCGGCGCTACTACCCGGCGGGCGAGGTGATGGCGCACATCATTGGGTTTACCAATGTGGATGACAAGGGGCAGGAGGCGCTGGAACTGGCTTTTGAAGAGCAACTTCGCGGCAAGTCCGGTTTCCGCAGGGTGATCAAGGACCGCATGGGCCGCATCGTCGAAGACATGGACAGTATCCGCGCGCCCCGGCATGGCGAGCGGCTAATGTTATCTATTGACGCAAAAATCCAGTACCTCGCATTTCGTGAACTGAAGAAAGCCATTGCGGAACATCGCGCCAAGGCCGGCGGCATCGTGGTGCTCGATGCGGTTACCGGCGAAGTGCTGGCGATGGCGAACTTGCCCACGTATAACCCGAACAATCGCGGTAACCATGATGCCTCGCGCGCGCGCAATCGCGCGGTAACCGATTTGTTCGAGCCCGGATCAACCTTGAAGCCGTTTACCGCCGCTACGGCGCTGGAGGCCGGCACGGTGACCGCGGAATCGGTGATCCAGACCGCTCCCGGCCAACTCACCATTGGCAAGGCGACCATCCATGACGCGCATCCCTCCGGCGCACTGACGGTGGCGCAGGTGATACAGAAATCCTCGAACGTGGGCGCGGCGAAACTGGCGCTCGGACTGCCATCCGAAACGCTGTGGCGCGTGTTTAACCGCGTGGGGTTTGGCATGCCGCCCCAATCGGGCTTTCCCGGCGAAGTGTCGGGCCGTTTGCGTGCGCACGAAAAATGGAAGCCCATCGAGCAGGCGACGATGTCCTACGGGCACGGCATCTCGGTGTCTTTGTTGCAGTTGGCGCGGGCGTACATGATATTTGCGTCCGACGGCGAACTGAAAGCACCGGCCCTGATCAAACGTGCCGCGCCGGCGGAATCATTAAGAGTGATTTCAGTGGAGACCGCGCAGACGGTGCGCAAGATGCTTGAGATGGCGGTGCAGCCCGGGGGTACCGCGCCCAAGGCCCGGGTCGAGGGTTACCGTGTGGCGGGCAAGACAGGAACCGCACACAAGATTGAAGGGCGCGGCTACGCAATGAATCGCTATGTGGCGTCGTTCGTGGGATTTGCGCCGGTATCCAATCCGCGCTTGATCGTCGCGGTGATGATCGATGAACCGAGCGCTGGACAGCACTATGGCGGCGCGGTCGCAGCGCCCGTGTTCAGTGAAGTGGTGGGTGGCGCGCTGCGGCTGATGGCGGTGCCGCCCGACGCGCCGATGGAAAAACTGGTGCTGCCGCCTGCGGCTGTGCCCGAGATCAAGGAAGAAGTTTGAACGCAGTGGCGGGGATCGATAGCCGTGCGATCGATGCGCTGGGCATCCGGCGCCTGGTGAGCGACAGTCGCGCCGTGCGCGCGGGAGATACCTTTGTTGCTTATCGCGGCGAAACGCGCGACGGGCGCGACTTCATCGCGCAAGCGGTTCATGCCGGCGCTTCATCAGTGTTGTGGGACGCATCGGGCTTCAAATGGAAATCTTCATGGCATGCACGGCAGATCGCGGTGCCACAATTGCGCCACAAAATTGGCACTATTGCCAGTTATGTTTACGGCCGGCCCAGTTCGCGCCTGTGGATGATGGGTGTCACCGGCACCAACGGCAAGACCTCGTGCAGTCAATGGATCGCACAGGCCTTCAACCGGCTCGACCGTCGCTGCGCGCTGGCGGGCACACTGGGCAGCGGATTTCCGGGTGAATTGGAAACGGGTGTCAACACCACGCCGGATGCAGCGTGGCTGCACGGTAAATTGCGCGACTGGAATCGCGAAGGAGCCAGCGCAGTGGCGATGGAAGTTTCTTCGCATGGCCTCGAACAAGGGCGTGTCGCTGGTGTCGAATTCGACGTGGCCCTGTTTACCAATCTCACGCGCGATCATCTGGATTATCACGGCACCCTGGCGAATTACCGCCGGGCGAAAGCGCGGTTGTTCGAGTGGGAAACGCTGAAATGGTCGGTGTTCAATCTTGATGACCGTTTTGGCGCGGAGCTTGCGCGTCAGCCACGGCGCAGTTGCAAGCTGGGCTACGGTTTTAATCGGCCCGGCGCGGCGAGCCACCGCTTGCCGCGCGTGCAAGGTCGCAATCTGCGACTAAGCCTAAACGGAGTGTCGTTTGATGTTGTCACGCCTTGGGGCGCAGCGCATGTGCGCAGCAATGTTCTTGGGCGATTCAACGCGTCGAACCTGCTGGGCACGCTGGCGGTATTGTTGGCGAGCAACACAAACTTGCAAATCGCGGTGCGCGCGCTTGCCGACCTCGGCCCTGTGCCGGGCCGTGCCGAACGCTACGGTGGCGGCGCGGCACCGATGGTCGTGATTGACTATGCGCACACGCCGGACGCGCTGGAAAAAATTTTGCTGGCGCTGCGTGAAATAGGCGGCGCCGAAAAAAGCGAGCGCCGATCAAGAATGACCTGCGTGTTCGGCTGCGGCGGCGACCGTGATCGCGGCAAGCGCGCGATGATGGGGCGCATCGCGACGCGCGGCGCCGACCGGGTGATCGTCACCAGCGACAATCCGCGCAGCGAGCGGCCGATGGCGATCATCGCGGACATACTTGAAGGTGCGTCCCGCGATTGTGTGGTGATCGAAGACCGCGCGCGCGCGGTACGCGAAGCCATACTTACTTCGGCGCGCGGCGATATCGTGGTGGTTGCCGGCAAGGGACATGAGCCGTACCAGGAGATTCGCGGCGTGCGTTACCCATACAGCGATGCGCAGGTGGTGCGTGCGGCATTGCGAAGGATGGACGCATGATGAGTGTCTCCGAAGCTGCGTTTGCGCTCGGCGTCGAGCATCTCGGCGGCAATCCGGTGTTTACCTCGGTGGGGACGGACAGCCGCAAGGTACGGCCAGGCGAGTTGTTCATCGCACTGCGTGGCCAGCATTTCGATGGACATCAGTACATCGCCGCGGCGCACGCTGCGGGTGCGGTGGCGGCAATGGTGGATGTGGAAGGCGCGGTGCAAGCAACGGCGTCGCTGCCGCACCCGTTGCCCATGATCTCAGTGAACAACACGCACACGGGGCTGACACAACTCGCGTATGCCTGGCGCAGCCGCTTTACCGGGCCGTTGGTTGCGCTCACTGGCAGCAGCGGCAAAACCACGGTAAAAGAAATGCTGGCGTCAATCTTGCGCGACATTGCCAATGGCACAGTGCTGGCCACGCGCGGCAATCTCAACAACGAAATCGGCGTGCCGCTGACGTTGCTGGAATTGCGCGCAGAACATCGCTGCGCCGTGATCGAGATGGGCATGAATCATGCCGGTGAAATCAGTCGCCTGAGCCGGCTTGCTCGCCCCGATGTGGCGCTCATCAACAATGCGGGCCGCGCGCATATCGAGTATTTGGGCAGTGAAGAGGCTATTGCACGCGCCAAAGGAGAAATCTTTGAAGGCCTGTCGGCGACCGGCATCGCGGTCATCAACGCGGATGATCCACACGCTGCATTGTGGAACAAATTATGCAATAAAAATAAATACTTATCTTTTGGTATCGACCAGCTTGCCGATATCAGCGCACGTTACGAACTGCATGTGCTTTACAGCGAAATGCAAGTTAAAACGCCTGCTGGCGATATGGGGGTAACCATCCATGCGCCGGGTTTGCACAACGTGCGTAACGCACTGGCAGCATGTGCGGTGGCGCATGCGCTCGACGTACCGCTCGCGGCGATGGCGTCGGGTTTGTACAAATATGCCGGGGTCAAAGGACGTTTGCAACGCATGCCGGCGCATGCGGGCGCCACGTTGATCGACGACACCTATAACGCCAATCCGGAATCGATGCACGCGGCCATCGACGTGCTGGCGCGCGTTCCCGGCCGGCGTCTGCTGGTGCTGGGCGACATGGGCGAATTGGGTGAGCGTGCGGCGGCGTACCACGTCGAGACCGGCGAATACGCGCGCGCCGCAGGCATCGAGCACCTGGTTGCGTTGGGTGAGCTATCGGTGAATACGGTGGCCGGTTTCGGCGCTGGGGCGCGGCATTTTCCGCGTATTGAAGAACTGCTGGCCGACGTCGAAAACATCCTTGCCCCCGACATGACGGTGCTGGTCAAAGGGTCGCGTTTCATGCAAATGGAGCGCGTAGTAAAGGCGTTTACTGTCGAGCAAGAGGCGCAGACATCATGACCCCGCGCGGCTTTTCTCTTTCACAACCGGCCCCTTGGGCTTGGAACGCGAATGGAGTTTGCGCATGTTGCTAGAACTGGCGCAGTGGCTTGCCAAGGACATCCGTGTATTCAATGTGTTTAATTACATTACCTTGCGCGCGGTACTGGCTTGTCTTACGGCACTGGTCATTTCGTTTGTGGTGGGTCCATCGATGATCCGCAAGCTCACGGCTTACAAGATCGGGCAATCGGTGCGTGACGATGGCCCGCAGACACATCTGATCAAGGCAGGCACGCCCACCATGGGCGGCGCGTTGATACTGGTATCGATCACCATCACTACCCTGTTGTGGGCGGACCTGGAGAACCGTTTCGTGTGGATCGTGCTGCTGGTGACGCTGGGTTTCGGCGCGGTCGGCTGGGTCGATGATTACCGCAAAGTCGTGCATGGCAATCCCAAAGGATTGTCGGCGCGCGCGAAATTTTTCTGGCAATCCGTGATCGGCATCACCGTCGCTTGCTACATTGCATTCTCCACCAAGCTGCCAGCGCAAACCCAGTTTATCGTGCCGTTTTTCAAGGAAGTGGCCTATCCGCTGGGCGTGGTGGGTTTTGTTGCGATGACTTATTGCGTGATCGTGGGTACCAGCAATGCCGTGAATCTGACCGACGGGCTGGACGGTCTTGCCATCATGCCGACGGTCATGGTTGGCAGCGCGCTGGGCATATTCGCCTACGTTGCAGGCAATGCAGTGTTCGCGAAGTACCTCGCGTTTCCGTACATTCCCGGCGCGGGTGAGTTGATGGTGATTTGTGCCGCCATTGCCGGCGCGGGACTGGCGTTTTTGTGGTTCAACGCCTATCCGGCAGAGGTGTTCATGGGCGACGTCGGCGCGCTCGCCCTGGGCGCGGCGCTGGGCACCATTGCCGTGATCGTGCGTCAGGAAATCGTGCTGTTCGTCATGGGCGGCGTGTTCGTGGTTGAAACCCTGTCGGTGATGATCCAGGTGGCTTCCTTCAAGTTGACGGGCAGACGCGTGTTTCGCATGGCGCCGCTGCATCATCACTACGAACTAAAGGGCTGGAAGGAAAATCAGGTGGTCGTTCGCTTCTGGATTATTACGATGATGCTGGTACTCGTTGGGCTGTCAACGTTGAAGCTGCGTTAGATGGCATTGGCGTTAAAAGGAAAGAGGATTCTGGTGCTGGGTCTTGGGGACACGGGTTTGTCGATGACACGCTGGCTGGCGCAGCAGGGTGCTGTTGTCTCTGTCGCGGATACCCGCGACGCGCCACCGGGCGCCTTGCAACTTGCGCGCGAATTGCCGCAGGTGCGATTGCGTACCGGGACCTTCCAGCGCGAAGACTTTGACAGAGCCGACAGGATCGCTGTCAGTCCCGGCATCGATCCGCGCAGCGGCGAACTGGCTTTCGCAGCCAGGCGCGGCGTGCCGGTGTTCGGCGATGTGGAACTCTTTGCGCGTGCGTTGCGCGAGTTTGAAACGACGGCGCGCGTGATCGCGATTACCGGATCCAACGGCAAGAGCACAGTCACCGCGATGTGCGGCGACATGTGCGCGAGCGCGGGGCTGGATACCGTCGTTGCGGGCAATATCGGCTTGCCGGTGCTCGACGTGATGACCGACATCGAAAACGGGCGGCGCATGCCCGATGCTTTTGTACTGGAACTGTCGAGCTTTCAACTCGAAACGACAGCCAGTCTGGAGCCGGACGCCGCGGCCATGCTCAATCTTAGCGAAGACCACATGGATCGCTACGATTGTTTTACGGACTATGCCGTGGCCAAGGCGCGTATTTTCGCAGGCCACGGTTTGCAGGTGCTGAATCGCGACGATGCACAAAGCATGGCGATGGTGCAAGCAGAGCGCGAACAAGTCACGTTTGGTCTTTCCCAGCCGCAATCCACCATCGAATGGGGTGTGAGTATCGCAAATGGAGTGCAGCACCTCGCGCGCGGTAGTGACGTTCTGATGCCGGTCGCCGATTTGCCGCTGACCGGCATGCACAATGCCGCGAATGCGCTGGCCGCGGGCGCGCTGTGCCATGCGATAGGCGTACCGGACGAGGCACTGGTGCGTGCGCTGCGCGCGTTCAAAGGCTTGCCGCACCGCGTCGAGAAAATCCACGAAATCAGCGGAATTGATTTCTTTGACGATTCCAAAGGCACCAATGTCGGAGCGACGGTTGCTGCGCTAAATGGCATGCAACAGTCGGTGGTGCTGATCGCGGGCGGTGATGGCAAGGGGCAGGATTTTTCACCGCTTACCGCCGCAGTGGCTGCGCGCGCGCGAGCAGTGGTGTTGATCGGCCGTGATGCACCGCGAATTGCACGTGCGCTGGAAGCAACCGGGGTTCCGCTGTTGCGAGCAGGTGATATGACCGAGGCCGTTGCCGCGGCTTACGGCGCGGCACGGGCCGGCGACGCAGTATTGCTCTCGCCCGCCTGCGCCAGCTACGACATGTTCCGCAACTATGTGCATCGCGCCGAAGTGTTTGTCGAGGTGGTGCGCCAACTTGCGGGGCGGGCGCCCTGACATGTTTTACGCCGATGTCAGGCAGCAGGCTTCCGCTGCGGAATTCGATCGCATCGTGGTGTGGCTCACGGTGTTGCTGCTCGGACTGGGCATGGTGATGGTGTATTCGGCGTCCATTGCCATTGCCGAAGCGGGGCGCGCTACCGGTAATCAGCAAACCTACTATCTCATGCGCCATGCTGCGTTTGTGGCGTTGAGCTTGGTGATGGGCGTGATTGCGTTTCAGTTCCCTATCCGGTTTTGGCAGCAGGCGGCGCCCTATTTGTTCGTCGTTGGTCTTGTACTGCTCGCGCTGGTGCTGGTACCCGGCATCGGACGCGAAGTCAACGGCGCGCGGCGCTGGTTGCCGCTGGTGGTGTTCAATCTGCAGCCCTCGGAACTGATGAAAGTGTTCGCGGTGCTGTATGCCGCCGACTACACGGTGCGCAAGGCGGCGTTCATGCACAGCCTGCGCAAGGGTTTTCTGCCGATGTTCGCGGTGATGTTCGTGGCGGGCGCGCTGTTGCTGAAGGAACCCGATTTCGGCGCGTTCGCGGTGATCACGGTTATCGCGATGGGTATTTTGTTTCTCGGCGGCATGAACTGGAAACTGTTCGCTGGATTGATCGTGATGCTGCTGAGCGCGTTTCTGATGCTCATCATGTTTTCGCCGTATCGCATGCAGCGCGTGATCGGTTTTATGGATCCGTGGGCTGATCCCTACGGCAAGGGTTACCAATTGTCGCACGCGCTGATTGCGTTCGGGCGCGGAGAGTGGTTCGGCGTCGGACTCGGCGGCAGCGTGGAAAAGCTGTTTTACCTGCCCGAAGCACATACGGATTTTCTGCTGGCGGTGATTGCCGAGGAACTCGGCTTTGTCGGCGTGCTGGCGATTGTCATCATGTTTGCGTGGATCGTGCAGCGCGCATTTGCCATCGGCCGCCGCGCGGCCATGCAGGAGCGCTATTTCGCCGCGCTGGTAGCGCAGGGCATCGGTTTGTGGATTGGCGTGCAGGCCATCATCAATATGGGCGTGAACATGGGCGTGCTGCCGACCAAGGGACTGACACTGCCGCTGTTGTCGTTCGGCGGCAGCGCCATCGCGGCGACGTGCGTGGCACTGGCGATTTTGTTGCGCATCGATTGGGAAGGCCGCCAGATCACACGCGGATTTAAAGTATGAGCCGTACCCTGATGATCATGGCGGGCGGCACCGGCGGGCATATCTACCCGGCTATTTCGGTAGCGGAATATTTGCGCGAAAAGGGCTGGACGATTGTGTGGCTGGGTTCAAAGGCCGGTATGGAGGCGCGCATTGTGCCGCCGCAGGGCTATGTCATGGCGTGGATACGGTTTTCCGGGCTGCGCGGCAAGGGGTTGTTGCGTGCGGCGATGCTGCCGTTCAACTTGCTGATCGCGTTTTGGCAAAGCGCGCGCGCGATATTCGTGCATCGGCCCGATGTGGTACTGGGCATGGGCGGCTATGTGGCGTTTCCCGGCGGCATGATGGCGTCGCTGCTGAATCGCCCGCTGGTGATCCACGAACAGAATTCGGTGGCGGGATTGACCAATCGGGTGCTCGGACCGCTCGCCGACAAGGTTCTAGTGGCATTTCCAAGTGCTTTTAAGAACAAGCGCTTGGTGTTATGGGTCGGCAACCCTGTGCGTGCAGATATCGGCGCAATCGATTTGCCGGCCGCACGCTACAACTCGCGTGGGAAGCGATTGCAAGTATTGGTGTTGGGCGGCAGTCAGGGTGCGGCAGTGCTGAATGCCACGTTGCCGAAGGCGCTGGCTTTGATCCCTGAATCGGAGCGCCCCCAGGTCGTGCATCAATCTGGTGCCGCGCATACGGATGCCTTGCGCACCGCTTATGCAGCCGCAGGCGCGCAAGCGGAAACGTTGCCGTTCATTGATGACATAGCGGTGCGCTACGCGCAGGCCGATCTGGTGATTTGCCGCGCGGGTGCGTCCACCATCGCCGAGATCGCCGCAGCGGGTGTGGCGTCGCTGCTGGTACCGTTGCCGTCTGCGGTGGATGATCATCAGACACACAACGCGCGCTTTCTCGCTGAACGCGGTGCAGCGGTGTTGGTGCCGCAATCGGAATTTACCCCTGAAAAATTGGCGCAACTGTTGCAAGGGTTCGCGCGCGACAAACTGCTGGCGATGGCGCAAGCGGCGCGAGAGGCAGCAAAGCCGGATGCGACGCAGGCAGTCGCGCAGGTTTGTATGGAGTTGGCGGCATGAGCCACCGAGCAGAGGCCGCGTTTTCAGGGATGCGAGCAAGGCAAATTGCCGTGTCGCTGGTTTTTGCGATGGGATGCGAGCGTCCGCGAGTGGTGCCTGCGGCCGATACCGCATGTCTGACGGTGAGTGCATGAAGCACAAGGTCAAGCGTATCCACTTTGTCGGCATCGGCGGCGCCGGCATGAGCGGCATCGCCGAGGTGCTGTTGAATCTCGGTTACGAGATCAGCGGCTCCGATCTGTCTTCAAATTCCACGACACAGCGCCTCGCGGCGCTGGGCGCGAAGGTATTCAAGGGGCACGCAGCGGGACAAATTGCTGGGGCAGACGCAGTGGTCGTTTCCACAGCGGTAAAGGCCGACAACCCGGAAGTGGTCGCCGCGCGTGAAAAACATGTGCCGGTGGTGCCGCGTGCACTGATGCTGGCCGAGCTGATGCGCCTGAAGCAAGGCATCGCTATTGCCGGCACGCACGGTAAAACCACTACTACAAGCCTCGTTGCCAGCGTGCTGGCGGAAGGTGGCCTTGATCCGACCTTCGTGATCGGCGGGCGGCTTAACAGCGCAGGTTCCCACGCGCGCCTCGGCGCAGGTGAATTCATCGTCGTCGAAGCCGACGAATCGGACGCATCATTCCTGCACTTGCAGCCGGTGCTCGCCGTGGTGACCAACATCGACGCAGATCACATGGAGACCTACGAGCACTCCATGGATAAATTGAAGCAGGCGTTCGTCGATTTCGTGCATCGGCTGCCGTTCTATGGCATGGCGGTGTTGTGCCAGGACGACGCCAATATTCGGGAAATTATTCCGAAAATTTCCAAGCCGATCACTACCTACGGCCTAGCACCAGAATCGCAAATCCGGGCAGTTGACATCCACCACAGCGACGGGCAAATGCGCTTTCGCGCGGTGCGCGTAGCGAACGGCAGCCCGGCCGCAGATTTGGCGGTGACACTTAATTTACCCGGGATGCATAACGTGCTTAATGCACTGGCGGCGATTGCGGTCGGCATGGAAGTGGGCGTGCCCGATGAGCGCATCGTCAAGGCGCTGGCCGAATTCAAGGGCGTGGGACGGCGCTTCCAGCGGCATGGCGAGATTGTACTGGCCGGCGGCGGGTACTTTACGCTGATCGACGACTATGGCCATCACCCGGTGGAAATGGCTGCGACGGTGGCGGCAGTGCGCGGCGCTTTCCCCGGCCGGCGGCTGATGCTGGCTTTTCAGCCCCATCGCTACACCCGCACGCGCGACTGTTTCGAGGATTTCGTGAAAGTGCTGTCGACTGTCGATGCGCTGGTGCTGACTGACGTATATCCGGCAGGCGAAGCGCCAATAGTCGCCGCCGATGGACGGGCGCTGGTGCGCGCGCTTCGCGTGCAGGGCAAAGTAGAACCGCTATTCGCCGAAAGTGTAGGCGAGCTGCCGGCAGCGATTTTGGGTGCGGTGCGCGAGGGTGACGTGGTGCTGACCATGGGCGCGGGCTCCATCGGCGGTGTGGCAGCAGCGGTGGCATCGATAGCGCAGGGCAAAGGGTAAGCCCAGGCGATGAACATGACAGAGGCAATGCGATTGCAGGGACTGCGCGGAGAACTCAGACAGCCGGAGTCGATGGCAAAGCATGTCAGCTGGCGCGCGGGAGGCGCGGCCACGCGCGCGTATTGGCCTGCCGATATGGATGACCTCGCTGCGTTTTTGCGTACGGTTGCGGATACTGAAATGAGTACGGAGCCCTTGTACTTTGTCGGACTTGGCAGTAACCTCTTGGTTCGCGACGGCGGCGTGCGGGCCACCGTCGTGTTTACGCATTGGGCGTTGCGGAAAATCAGTTTGCTGAGTGCGGAGGAAAATAACATAGCGATTTACGCCGAGGCGGGCATTGCCAGTCCGAAGGTTGCACGGTTTGCCGCGCTGCATGGCGCGGAGGGGGCGGAATTTCTCGCCGGTATCCCCGGCACGGTCGGCGGCGCGCTGGCGATGAATGCGGGATGCTACGGCGGCGAGACCTGGAACATCGTTTCATCCGTGCGCACCATCGATCGGCAGGGCGCGATCCGGCAGCGCGCTGCCAGCGAATTCACGATCGGCTATCGCAGCGTTGCCGGTCCTGCCGACGAAGCGTTCGTCGCAGCGATATTTCAGGTGCCGCGCGGTGCCGACGGTAAAAGCAAAGAAAAATCTCTTAATAAAATCAAAGAGTTACTATCAAAGCGTATTGCCAGCCAGCCGCTGCAACAGCCGAATGCGGGGTCGGTATTTCGCAATCCGCCGCATGATCACGCGGCGCGTCTGATCGAAGCATGCGCATTGAAAGGCACGCGCGTCGGCGGCGCTGAAATCTCACGCAAGCATGCCAACTTCATCGTCAATACGGGCGGCGCGAGCGCGGCAGATATCGAGGCGCTGATTGACCTCGCGCAAAACACTGTGCGTAAAAAGTTTGGTATCGATCTGGAGCGTGAAGTGCGCATCATCGGGGAGTGCGCATGAGCAGCTTCGGCGAAGTCATAGTGCCGATGGGCGGGGCGCGGTGGAGCGTTGAGCAGGGATCGGCGCAACGCGGAACAGGGACCCGCTTGCGGGATGCGAACGTGCAGCCGATCGGGAGCGCGTGTTCAAGCGACCGATCCTGTGCGCGTTTGCGGGGTCAGATCCCCAAAGGGGCCCCTCTTCCGCCCAGCAACGCGCCCCAACGCAGTTGGCGATGCGACCGCGGAATCGCGCCGGGCCGCCCAGGCGAAGCTGCATACGAGGGCCCGTTACGTGAATAACGTCGGAAAGGTAGCGGTGCTAATGGGCGGTCGCTCTGCCGAGCGTGAAATTTCGCTCAAGAGCGGGTCCATGGTGCTCGCCGCATTGAAGCGCAAGGGCATCGTTGCCCACGCCTTTGATCCGCGCGAGCAGGGCTTTGAGCAACTGGTGGCACAGCGTTTTCAACGCGTATTCATTGCCCTGCACGGTCGCTTTGGCGAAGACGGCACGGTGCAGGGCGCACTGGAATATCTGGGCATTCCCTATACCGGCAGTGGCGTGATGGCGAGCGCGCTGGCGATGGACAAATGGCGCACCAAGCTCGCGTGGCTGGCGTCGGGTATTCCGACGCCGGTGTATGAATTGCTGACGGCAGATTCGAAAGCCGCCGATGTCGTAGCGCGTTTGGGACTGCCGCTGATGGTCAAACCGGCCCACGAAGGATCAAGTATCGGCATCACCAAGGTTGATTCCATCGAAAAATTAGATGTTGCATACGAACTTGCGGCCAAACTCGACGACACGGTGATTGCGGAACAGTTTATTGCTGGCCGTGAGATTACTGCGGCGATCCTCGGTAACGAAGCGCTGCCGTTGGTTCGTATCGAAGCGCCGCAAGGCAATTACGATTATCACAACAAGTATTTTGGCAACGAGACGAAGTATCACTGCCCGAGCGGTCTGCCGGCCGATCTTGAGGTGCGCATACAGCAGCAGGCACTGGCGGCATTCCGCATTGTCGGCTGCCAGGGCTGGGGCCGGCTGGATGTGATGCTCGATGCGGATAACCGCCCATGGTTTCTCGAAGTCAACACCATTCCCGGCATGACCGATCACAGTTTGGTGCCGATTGCGGCGCGCGCGCGCGGCATGTCATTCGATGATCTGGTGGTGCGCATACTGGAGACGGCCCATGTGGGATAACGCGGCCGCGCTCAATCGCGCGTCGGACCTGCTGGTGGCGGCTGCGGGGCTGATCGTGCTTTACAGCATGATCCGCTTCGCCATCGTTCAACCCGTGTTCGCCATGCGTGAATTGCGTGTGGGCGGTTCCACGGCGCACATTACGCTGGAGCAAGTCGAGGCGATTGCGCAACGTGACATTCGCGGTACGTTCTTCACGCTGGATCTCGCACGCGTACGCAGTTCTTTCGAGAAGCTGCCTTGGGTGCGCAAGGTGGATATACGCCGCAGTTGGCCCGCCCGCATCGATGTGGCGATAGAGGTGCACCGGCCGCTGGCGCGCTGGGGCAATGTGGCATTGGTGAATCAACAGGGCGAGGTGTTCGAAGCGGCGTATGACGCGAACCTGCCGGTATTCGTGGGACCCGCAGGCACGTCGAAGGAGGTTGCGCTGCAGTATGAGTCGTTGCGGCGCGCGTTTGCAGCTATCGGTCGCCAGCCGGTGCAGGTGCAGCTATCGCAACGCCGCGCCTGGCGGGTACAGCTCGACGACGGCATGACGCTGGAAATCGGCCGCGAGCACGCAGAGCGCCGGCTGTCGCGGTTTCTGTCGGCATACCAGCGCACGCTGGTTCCGCTGGAGCGGCACATCGACTACGTGGATTTGCGTTACGCCAATGGTTTCGCGGCGCGTGTTCCCGAACTTGCTGCTGCCCATGCAGCCACCAAGGGCGAAGCGGCGCGTCAGCGCACGCTGCGTCCAGGGGCTTGAGGTGAACCGCCGATGAGCCGTGCCAAGGAAAATAAATCGGTCATCGTTGGCCTCGACATCGGCACGTCGAAAATTGTCGCCATCGTCGCCGAGATGAGACCTGATGGTACTGGCAATGGGTTTGAAATTATCGGCATGGGCACGCATCCGTCGCGCGGGCTGAAGAAGGGCGTGGTGGTCAATATCGAAACCACGGTATCCGCGATACAGCGAGCGCTTGAGGAAGCCGAGCTGATGGCCGACTGCAAAATACATGAAGTGCTGACGGGCATCGCCGGCAGTCACGTGCGCAGCTTCAATTCGCAGGGCATGGTGGCGATCAAAGACAAGGAGGTTGCGCAATTCGATATCGACCGCGTGATCGAAACTGCCAAGGCAGTGCAGATTCCGAACGATCAGCAGATTCTGCACATTCTCAACCAGGAATTCATCATAGACGGGCAGGAGGATGTGCGCGAGCCGCTGGGTATGTCGGGCGTGCGCCTTGAGGTCAAGGTGCACATTGTCACTGGCGCGGTGTCGGCGGCGCAAAACATCATCAAGTGTGTGCGCCGCTGCGGACTTGAAGTGCGCGATCTGGTGCTGCAGCCGCTGGCTTCCGCCACTGCGGTGGTGTCGGACGACGAAAAGGATCTCGGTGTGTGCCTGATCGATATCGGCGGAGGCACCACTGACATGGCGGTGTTCACCCACGGTGCGATCCGCCACACCGCGGTGATCCCGATTGCCGGCGACCAAATTACCAGCGACATCGCGATGGCGCTGCGCACGCCGACCAAGGACGCCGACGACATCAAGATGAAGCACGGCTGTGCGCTGTCGCAACTGGCCGATCCGCAGGAAATGATCGAAGTGCCCGGCGTGGGGGATCGCGGACCGAAGCAGTTGTCGCGCAAGACGCTGGCCGAAGTGATCGAACCGCGTGTCGAGGAACTGTATTCGCTGGTGCAGTCGGAACTGCGTCGCAGCGGCTACGAAGAACTGCTGTCGTCGGGCATCGTGCTTACCGGCGGCTCCAGCATGATGCAGGGCATGGTGGAACTCGGCGAAGAAATATTTCATATGCCAGTGCGCGTCGGCCAGCCCTCGTACAACGGCGGACTGGCAGAAGTGGTGCGGCACCCGCGCTATTCGACGGCAATGGGACTTTTGATTGAAGGCATGCAACAGCACCGGCTGCAGGAAATCGCGCGCACGCAAACCGGTGCGTTTCAGCAACTGCTGGATCGCATGAAGGCCTGGTTTAAGGGAAACTTTTAGGCAGGATTATTTTGTCGATGTAAGTATATGTTTTTAAATGATTATTTGTATCACCACAAAAACGGAGGCACAAAATGATAGAGCTAATCGATGCGCAATCGCAGGAAGCTGTAATCAAGGTCATTGGCGTGGGTGGCTGCGGCGGCAACGCCGTGGACCACATGATCGCGCAGGGCGTGAGCGGCGTGGAGTTCATCTGCGCCAACACCGACGCACAGGCGCTCAAACGCAATCAGGCCAAGGTGCAGTTGCAGATGGGTACCACTGTGACCAAGGGCCTCGGCGCGGGTGCCAATCCGGAAATGGGACGTCAGGCCGCGATCGAAGACCGCGAACGCATCGCGGAACTGATCAGCGGCGCCGATATGCTGTTCTTAACCGCGGGCATGGGCGGCGGCACCGGCACGGGCGCGGCACCGGTGGTGGCCGAGATCGCCAAGGAACTGGGCGTACTCACTGTCGCGGTGGTGACTAAGCCGTTTGCCTTCGAAGGCAAGCGCCAGCGCATCGCGCAGGAAGGCTTGGATGCACTCGCGCAGCATGTCGATTCGCTGATTGTGATTCCCAACGACAAGCTGATGCAGGTGCTGGGATCCACCATCACGCTCGACGAGGCGTTCAAGGCCGCCAACGATGTGTTGCACGGCGCGGTGGCGGGGATCGCGGAAATTATCAGTTGCCCTGGCATGATCAACGTCGACTTTGCCGACGTGCGCACGGTGATGGCGGAAATGGGCATGGCGATGATGGGTTCGGCCAAGGCGGCGGGTCCCGATCGCGCGCGCGCGGCGGCCGAGCAGGCCGTGGCGTGTCCGCTGCTGGAAGACATCAATATCTCGGATGCGCGCGGCGTACTCGTCAACATTTCAGCCAGTAAGGCGAGCTTCCAGTTGCAGGAAATGTATGACGTGATGGAAACCATCAAGGCGTTCGCGGCGGATTCTGCGACTGTCATCGTCGGCACCGTCTACGACGAAGGACTCGAAGACAACCTGCGCGTAACCATCGTCGCCACCGGGCTGGGCAAGCCGATGAGCCGCCAGCAAATGAAGCCACTGCAAGTGGTGGCGCAGAAAACCGGCACCGACAACCAGCCGATGGAAGTCAACTACGACGAGCTCGAGCAGCCGGCGGTGATTCGCCGCCGCAATCGCGACGCGACCATCGAGGCCATGCGTCAGTCGGGCGTGGAAATGCTGGATATCCCGGCATTTTTGCGCAAGCAGGCGGATTAGCCATATCGCGGGGTTGTAGTGGCGGCTGGCGGTCGATTTTGCTCGGCAGGGCGCGTTTAGTCGCGCTCTGCCGGTTTTTCGTAGTTTTGTAGCGTGCCAAGTAACACAACGGCAATTACTACTTGGAACCGTTGGCTGACACATGCTATAATTCATATCTATTTGAATATAAAGTAAATTTTTTGTTTTGAGCTTACTGTGATTCGGCAACGCACACTAAAAAATGTGATCAGTGCGACAGGGGTAGGACTGCACACCGGTGAAAAGGTGTATATGACGCTACGCCCGGCTGCGGTTGACACTGGCATCGTGTTCCGCCGCATCGATTTGCCGCAGGTGGTTGAGATCAAGGCGACGCCCTACGCGGTGGGCGATACGCGCCTGGCGTCGTGCCTGCAGAAGGATGGCGCGTCGATCGGCACCGTTGAGCATCTGATGTCGGCGCTGGCAGGGTTGGGCGTGGACAATGCCTATATCGACCTTTCCGCGCCGGAAGTGCCGATCATGGATGGCAGCGCGGGGCCGTTTGTGTTCCTGCTGCAATCGGCGGGCATCGAGGAGCAGAATGCCGCCAAGCGGTTTATCCGCATTCTCAAGACAGTCGAGGTTCAAGAGGGGGATAAATGGGTGCGGTTGGAACCTTATAACGGGTTCAAGATCGACCTCGCGATCGAATTCAACCATCCGGTGTTCGAGCGTACACGGCAGACGGTGGGTATTGATTTTTCGTCCACTTCGTATATCAAGGAAGTGAGCCGCGCGCGTACCTTCGGTTTCATGCAGGATGTGGAGTCGATGCGTTCTCAAGGCCTCGCGCTGGGTGGAAGTCTGGACAACGCGATCGTAATGGATGAGTACCGCATCCTGAACAGCGATGGGCTGCGATATGACGACGAGTTCGTCAAACACAAGGCGCTGGATGCGATTGGTGATCTCTATTTGCTGGGCCACCCGCTGATCGGCGCATTCAGCGGATTCAAGTCCGGTCACGCGCTTAATAACCAGCTTCTGCGCGCGCTGCTGGAGGATCAACAGGCGTGGGAGTATTGCAGTTTCCTCAAGGCGGAAGAAGCGCCGCGCTTCGTATTCTGGCAGCCGCAGGTCGCCTGATTTCCGCTATCCGCTAGCGTTTGCAGCGCGTGCATGCTTCGGCGCGCGCTATTTCGCGGGGTATAGCGCTAAGACTTTTTAGAGCGATTGCGCACCAGGTTGGTAACCGCCAACTTTAGATCGGGATTGACGATCGTTTTCGATATATCGTCTAATTTCTCAATGTAATCAACAGGAATCTCCCTTTTCTTCAAGCGCTCAGACGATGCATGAGGCGGGGATTTTGGTTGCACGTCCACACGAATTCCAGTAACCTGCGCTTCAACTTTTCGGAAGAAGGGTAGTAGGCGCGGCGCCAGTTGCCGGAGTTTCGCGGCAACGGAAGCATTGTCGGCTAATAGATAAAGCGTCCCTGCTTTGAGGTAACCCACACGGCTCGCCTTGGTCAGTTCGGCGAGTTCGACCGGGGTGCAGTCAACATAAGCCCGTTGCAGCGCCTGCAGGCGTTGCGTTTTGTCGAGGAGCGCAGCGAGTTCGCCCGATGCGCCCAGCAGATTGCGGATGTCACGTAGCGGCATGCGTGGCAGCGTGGAGGTAGACGTTGAACATTATTCTCGTTTCCGAGCACCTTGCGAAGGCCAGAACCATAAATATCGGTGCGCGCCAGCTCGCCAGCATGGCCATGGGAGTGGTGGTTACGGTGTTTGCCTTGGCCGGTGCGCTGAACTACCTGATGCTGCGTTATGCCTCTGAACTGCATTTTCTGCCCTATTTGCAGAGTATGGTGGGGTCGATGCAGCAAGCGCAGCAGAGCCAGACCGAATCCTATCTCCAAGACAACCTGAACGCGATGGCACAGCGTCTGGGCCAGATGCAGGCGCAACTGCTGCGGCTCGATACTTTGGGTGAACGGCTGGCCAAGCTTGCCGGGTTCAAGCCGCAGGATTTTTTGTTCGGCGAACCGCCGGGACGCGGCGGCGCGCCTTCCACGGTGCCGAATCGCGACTTTACGCTGTCTGAACTTGCGCAGCAGATTGAGCGCCTCACGCAGAGAGTGGATGATCGCGGCGACACACTTGGGGTGCTGGAGTCGCTGCTGACGCTGGAAAGCGCCAAAAAGAAGCTGATACCAACCATGCTGCCGGTGCTGGGGGGCGGCTACAATTCCAATTTTGGCTGGCGTATCGATCCATTTTCCGGCCAGCACTCCTATCATGAAGGCATCGATTTCGCGGGCGGTGAAGGCACCCCCATACTGGCTGCCGCCGGCGGCATCGTGGTCTACGCGGAGTACCACGCGGCCTATGGTAATATGGTGGAAATCGATCACGGCAATGAATTGGTTTCGCGCTACGCGCATGCATCGAAACTGCATGTCAAAGTGGGCGATATGATTTTGCGCGGTGCGAAAATCGCGGAGGTAGGACGTAGTGGCCGGGCGACCGGCACGCATTTGCACTTTGAGGTCCGGCAGCGTGGAATCGCCGTGAATCCTGCCCAGTTCCTGCAGTTGCCGGGCTGAAATTGAATACGGCTACGTGAGAGTACGTGATTTAGCGCGAGGGGTGGGGATTTCCCCGCCCCTTTTTATTTGCTCGGGAGTTTGAAGCAGTTCATGGTTACTGGAATTCTGAAAAAAATATTCGGCAGCCGCAACGACCGGTTGCTCAAGCAGTACCGCCGCCGCGTCGTGGCGATCAATGCGCTTGAAGCGGAAATTTCGAAGCTTTCCGATGAGGCGCTGCGCGGCAAAACCGCTGAGTTCCGTGAACGGATCCGCGTGCATCTGGCGAAACTGGAAGCCGGCGACGGCGCCGCGCGCGGGTCGGCTGCGATGGCGCAGGCGCGCGACCGCGAATGCCGCGAGATCCTCGACGAAATCCTACCGGAAGCGTTTGCGGTAGTACGGGAAGCGTCCATGCGCACCCTCGGCATGCGCCATTTCGATGTGCAGATGCTGGGCGGCATCGCCTTGCATAACGGCAAGATTTCCGAGATGCGCACCGGTGAAGGCAAAACGCTGGTGGCGACATTGCCCGCCTATCTCAATGCGCTGGCCGGACTCGGTGTGCATATAGTTACGGTCAACGATTACCTGGCCAAACGCGATGCGGACTGGATGGGAACGATCTACCGTTTCCTTGGCCTCACGGTCGGTGTGAACCTGTCGCAGATGGAGCACGCGTTAAAGCAGGAGGCGTACGCGGCGGACATTACTTACGGCACCAACAACGAATTCGGCTTCGATTACCTGCGCGACAACATGGTGTATCAGAACTCGGAAAAAGTGCAGCGCGTTCTGAGCTATGCCATCGTGGACGAAGTGGACTCGATCCTGATCGACGAAGCGCGCACGCCGCTGATTATTTCGGGTCAGGCCGAGGACACCACTGATCTTTACGTGAAGATGAACACCGTGGTACCCAAGCTCGTGCGCCAGAAAGAGGAAAAGGGCGAGGGCGATTACTGGGTGGATGAAAAGGCACACCAGGTGATGCTGTCCGAAGACGGGCATCAGCACGCGGAAGAATTGCTGACGAAAGCCGGGATGCTGGCCGAAAACAGCAGTCTGTACGATGCCGCGAATATCAATCTCATGCATCACCTGAACGCCGGGTTGCGCGCGCATACGCTGTATCACAACGAGCAGCAGTACGTGGTGCAGAACGGCGAGATCATCATTGTCGATGAGTTCACTGGGCGCCTGATGCCGGGGCGGCGCTGGTCGGAGGGTTTGCATCAGGCGGTGGAGGCCAAGGAAGGCGTCGAGATCCAGAAGGAAAATCAGACGCTGGCGACGATTACCTTCCAGAATTATTTCCGCATGTACAAGAAATTGGCTGGCATGACCGGCACGGCGGATACCGAGGCGTATGAATTCCAGCAAATCTACGGGCTGGAAACGGTGATTATCCCGACGCATCACCCGATGATCCGCAAGGACATGAACGACCTGGTGTACCAGTCCACGCCGGAAAAATACAAGGCGGTGATTGCCGACATCCAGGATTGCTATAAACGCGGCCAGCCGGTGCTGGTGGGAACCACGTCAATTGAGAGTTCGGAGTTGCTGGCGTCGATGCTGCAGAAGGAAGGCGTGCCGCACAACGTGCTCAACGCCAAGCAGCATGCGCGCGAGGCCGAGATTGTCGCGCAGGCGGGCCGGTCGAAGGTGGTGACGATCGCCACCAACATGGCCGGACGCGGCACGGATATCGTGCTGGGCGGCAGTATTCATCGCGAAACGGAAGCGCTGCGTGCTGACCCGTCGCTCGACGATGCCACGCGGCGCAAACGCATGGAAGAAATGCAGCACGATTGGCAGGTGCTGCACAATCAGGTGGTGGCGCTGGGCGGCGTGCATATTATCGGCACCGAGCGGCACGAGTCGCGCCGTATCGACAACCAGTTGCGTGGCCGTTCGGGACGCCAGGGCGATCCGGGTTCCAGCCGTTTTTATCTGTCGCTTGACGATCCACTGATGCGCATATTCGCCGGTGACCGTGTCAAGGCAATCATGCAGCGCCTCAAGGTGCCGGAAGGCGAACCTATCGAAGCCGGCATGATCAATCGCTCGATCGAGAACGCGCAGCGCAAGGTCGAGGCACGCAATTTCGACATACGCAAGCACTTGCTGGAATACGATGATGTTGCCAACGATCAGCGCAAGGTGATCTACCAGCAGCGCAACGAGTTGCTGGATGCCGAGGATATGTCCGAGACCATTGCCGCGATGCGCGCGGACGTGGTCAGCGGTTATGCCGCGCAGCATATCCCGCCGGACAGTCTGGAAGAACAGTGGGATGTCACGGGTCTGGAGCGAACGCTCGATGCGGAACTCACGCTCAAACTGCCGATCCAGCAGTGGTTGAAGGACGAAGCTGGCCTGGAAGAAGACGCGTTGCGTGCGCGCATTGTCGAATCCGCGCACAAATCCTACAACGACAAGGTGTCAGTGGTCGATGCACAGGCCATGCGTCAGTACGAGCGCGGACTGATGCTGCAGAGCATAGATACCCACTGGCGCGAGCATTTGTCGATGCTGGACCATCTGCGTCAAGGCATACACCTGCGGTCGTATGCGCAGAAAAATCCCACGCAGGAATACAAGCGCGAGGCTTTCGAACTGTTTTCGATGCTGCTGGATGCGATAAAGGCTGAAGTCACCAAGACGTTGATGACAGTGCGTATACGCAGCGCCGAGGAATTGCAGGCAGTCGAGGAGCGCGAGGCGCCTCAAAACGTGCAATACCAGCATGCCGATTTCAGCGAGGCCACAGCGGACGAGGCCGAACCGGCTACGGCTACGGCGGCGGTCAGCGAGGAGCAAAAGCCCCAGCCTTTCGTTCGTCCCGGCGAAAAAATTGGCCGCAACGATCCATGTCCGTGCGGCTCGGGGAAAAAATACAAGCAGTGTCACGGCAAGCTGATTTGATTCTTGTTGTGACTGAAACCGCATGCCCGTCAATCTGTCCGCTCCCGATCCTGATGCGCTGCTGCCGGTAAGCGGCATTGCGCTCGGCATCGCCGAGGCGAATATTCGCAAGTCCGGACGCAAGGACTTGCTGGTGATGCGCGTGGACGATGGCGCGCGCGTCGCGGGAGTATTCACCCAGAATCGGTTCTGTGCCGCTCCGGTGGTGGTTGCGCGGCAGAACCTCAGCGCACTGGATCCCGGTAAATCGATACGTGCGCTGGTAGTGAATACCGGTTGTGCAAATGCCGGCACCGGCAACGATGGGCTCAAACACGCACGCGAGACGTGCGCAGCGTTGGCGAAACTCATCAGTTGTGCGTCGGCGCAGGTATTGCCGTTTTCTACCGGCGTGATCATGGAGCCGTTGCCTGTCGAGAGAATTATCGCCGGCTTGCCACTCTGCCTGGCTGATTTGAAGCCCGCGAACTGGGCGCGGGCCGCGGAAGCCATCATGACCACCGATACCGTGCCCAAGGCGGCGTCGCGCCGATTCGGTGTGGGTGATGCGAGCATCACCGTCACAGGGATTGCCAAGGGCGCCGGGATGATACATCCGAATATGGCGACCATGCTGGGTTACATAACGACGGACGCGCGCGTCAGCCTGCCGCTGGTCAAGCGTGCAGTTGCCTATGCCGCGCAGCGTTCGTTCAACTGCATCACGGTGGATGGCGATACATCCACCAACGATTCCTTTGTCCTGATCGCGACCGGCAAAGCGGCAATGACGGAAATTACCAGTGCCGACGGCGCGGAATATGCGGCGTTTCGCGATGCGGTGACCGCTGTTGCGACGGAACTCGCTCAGGCGATTATCCGTGACGGCGAAGGTGCGACCAAATTCATCACGGTGCGAATCGATGGTGGAAAAAGCGAAGTGGAATGCCGCAAGGTTGCGTTTGCGATTGCGCATTCGCCGTTGACCAAGACGGCATTCTTTGCTTCCGATCCCAACCTGGGCCGCATTCTGGCTGCGGTAGGATATGCAGGCATCGACGATCTCGATGCGAACAATATCGATTTGTATCTGGACGACGTGCTGGTGGCGAAGAACGGCGGACGTTCTCCGGGCTATCAGGAGGCGGATGGCCAGCGCGTGATGAGGCAGGCTGAAATCACGGTGCGCGTGGTATTGAATCGAGGCGCCGCATCGGCGACAGTGTGGACGTGTGATTTGTCGCACGACTACGTCAGTATCAATGCCGATTACCGTAGTTAAATTATGTTTAAAAACAAATATTTACAGTAATGGCCGATACCAGAAAGTTACTCGCGCGCGCTGTAGCGTTGGTCGAACGCCTGGAACAGTTGCTGCCGCGCGCTGCAGTGCCCACGGACTGGAAGGCGTCGGTTGCGTTTCGCTGGAGAAAGAACCATGGGCAAAACGGCCGCGGCGCGATTCAGCCGGTGGGCCAGGTCCACCGTATTCAATTGAAAGACCTGCGCGGCATCGACGATCAGAAGACGCTGGTCGAGCAAAACACGCGGCAGTTCGTCGAGGGTTTTCCCGCCAACAATGTGCTGCTTACCGGTGCGCGGGGTACCGGTAAATCATCGCTGATCAAGGCGTTGCTCACCAAGTACGCGCCGCGCGGATTGCGGATCATCGAAGTCGAGAAGCACGATCTGATTGATTTGCCGGAAATCGTCGATCTCATCTGCAATCGGCCCGAGCGTTTTATGCTGTATTGCGACGACCTCTCGTTCGAGGCGGACGAACCCGGCTACAAGGCGCTCAAGGTGGTGCTGGATGGGTCGGTGGCCGCTGCTTCCGAAAATTGCCTGATTTATGCCACGTCAAACCGTCGGCATCTGATGCCTGAGTTCATGCAGGAAAATCTCGAGTACAAGCACGTTGGCGAAGAAATACACCCCGGAGAAACCTCCGAGGAAAAAGTTTCGCTGTCGGAGCGATTCGGTTTGTGGGTGTCGTTCTACCCGTTCGATCAGGACGAATATCTGAACATCGTTGCGGTGTGGCTTGCCCACTTCAAGGTTGCTGATACGCATTCGTCGCAAGTCCAGCAGGCGGCGCTGCAGTGGTCGTTGCAGCGCGGTTCGCGCAGCGGACGCGTCGCCTGGCAGTTTGCGCGGGACTGGGCGGGACGCACGCGCCTCGCGCGCAAAAAGTAAATCTTTCCGTGATGCCTTCGGAGGCGCGCCGCCGCATCGAAGTTGCCGCCGCGGTGATACACGATGCCGCGGGTCGCTTTCTGCTCGCGCAGCGTCCGGCCGGCAAGGCTTTTGAAGGCTATTGGGAATTCCCCGGCGGGAAGGTCGAACCCGGAGAATCGGCGGCGGCGGCCATGCGGCGCGAACTGCTTGAGGAACTCGGCATCGAAGTGGAGACCGTATACCCGTGGCTTACGCGCGACTTTGAGTACCCGCATGCCTCGGTGAGGCTGCGTTTCTTCCGCATTTATGGCTGGCGTGGTGAACCCTGCGGGCGTGAAGGGCAGCGCTTTGCATGGCAGACCGCCGGCAGTCTGGATGTTGCGCCCATACTGCCGGCGAACGGGCCGATCCTGCGCGCACTGGATTTGCCAGAGGTCTACGGCATTACCCAAGCCGAAACGCTGGGTGTCGATGCCTTCAAGCACAGGCTTGCCGCAGCACTCGGGCAAGGGTTAAAGCTGATACAGGTGCGCGAGAAACACCTGCCTGTCGATGACCTGCGGCGGTTCGCGGCGGATGTGGTGGCCTTGTCCCATCGCCACGGCGCGCGTGTGTTGATCAACGGCGATGTGCGCCTTGCACGCGATACGGGAGCGGATGGAGTGCACCTCACGTCGGCCATGCTGCGTTCTTTCGCGGAGCGCCCTGCCTGTACGTGGGTGGCAGCGTCCTGCCATGACCGCGCTGAGGTCGAGATGGCAACCCGCCTGGGTGCGGATTTCGTGGTGGTAGGGCCGGTGATGCCGACCCCAACGCATCCGGGCATGCCGGTTTTGGGATGGGATGGGTTCGCGCTATGCACTCAGGACTCGTCAATCCCGGTATACGCGCTGGGCGGTATGCAGCCGCAAGACCTGGAAAACGCGCGGCAGGCAGGCGCCCATGGTATCGCCATGTTGCGCGGGGCGTGGCGCTAATTCAGCGGCGGGCTGTCCGTCGGGATATCTTCTTCCGCGATATCGTCGTATTCGACCACCGGAATGCGATAGCTTTCGCTTGCCCATGCGCCGAGGTCCATCATCTTGCAGTGTTCCGAGCAAAAGGGCCGCCACGGGTTCGTGCTGCTCCACACGACCTTGGCGGCACACCGCGGGCAACTAACCATCCGCTGCGTCATACGGTTACAGATTGCAGAATGTAAGATCAAATTCGACATCCGTCTCGACCGCTTTGGGGCGCTGACCGCCTTCGTGGCTGGTGAAGCGGATGTTGAGTGCGTACTTGTTGGCGCTGATTTCCGGCACGCATTGGTAATTGCGCGACAGGCGTATGCGCAGCATTTGCGCGACCCGCCCTGCCATCATCTGTTGATAGACGCCTTGGTACGCGACCAGCGTCGTGTTCTTGCCGCTTTCACGCAGCAGGCGCAGCACGATGACAATGGCTTCGCGTATCGGTTGAAAGGGCGCCAGCCATTGGTTGAGATCATGACGCCGTTGTTCGCTGTTCTGCTGCAACCAGAAGTGATAAGACGGCAGATCGAACTCGCACACGCCTCCCGGAATACTGGTGCGCTGCTTGATGCTCATCAGCCAGTCGTTCTCGCGCAGTTCCTGCCCGACTTTGCCTGACGTCTGGAACAGCCGGGATGAAGCCTGATCGATTTTCCACAGAATGTCATCGAGCGCTGCCTCTGAGATTTCCGGATTGTCGCGCAGCGATTCCAGCGTGTGTTTCTGGCGTTCGAGTTCCTGCAGAAGATCGGATTTGAGATCGGCGCGGCTGGCAACCTCGAGTATTTCGAATGTCGACACCAGCGCCGCGTGATGTTCGACGGCATCGGACTTGGCAAGAAAATACTCGACCCGTTCGTATAGATCCTCGAAGCGCAGCAATGTGCGCACGCGCTCGCTCAGCGGATACTCGTAACTGATCACAAGACGCCCGGACCGTGAGGGATGAGAATGCGGCTAAGTATTCACCAAAACACGAAAAAAATAAAGGGTTTATGCGTGTTTTCTCATGTAAGCCTGCCTTGCTGTCCGGCCCCCAGCGCCAGGCTGAGGTAGTGCAGGTGCAGCCGTGTTACCTGCTGGCGCAATGCTTCCTCGCCGCCATCGTTGTGCAAAATATCGTCGGCTTTTGCCAGCCGATCCGCTCTTGCTAGCTGCGACGCCATGATGGCACGCACGGCGGATTCGGAGATGCTGCTACGGCGCATGGTGCGTTCAATTTGCATTTGCTCGGAACAGTCCACCACGGCGATCCGTTGAACCAGTTCGTGGTAAGCGTTTTTCTCCAGCAGCAGAGGCACCACCAGCAATACGTAGGGTTCTCTGGCATGGGCAACCTGATCGCGTGCCTGTTGGCCGATCAATGGATGCAAAATGGCCTCCAGCCTGTCCTTTGCCTGCGGATCCTTGAATACCAGTTCGCGCATCCGCGCGCGATCAAGGCTGCCGTCGGCGGCAATAAAATCCCGGCCGAACTGACGGATGATCTCCTGAATGGCCGCGCCCCCCGGTCGGGTGAGTGCGTGTGAAATATCATCGACATCCACTACGCCCGCGCCCAGGGCCTGAAACAGGCGCGCGGCGAAGGATTTCCCCGATCCTATGCCGCCTGTCAGGCCGACGCAAAACGGCATGACGGTTCAGAGCAGATTGAGGTACTGGCGGTTGATGACTTGACCATGAAATAACGCGATAACACCAGCGATAGCCAGGTAGGGACCAAACGGTATGGGTGTTTCGCGGCCGTGACGGGCGAAGATCATTAGGCCTATGCCGATGACCGCGCCTACCAGGGAGGACAGCAGTATGACCAGCGGCAACATTTGCCAGCCGAGCCAGGCGCCGATCGCGGCGAGAAGCTTGAAGTCACCGTATCCCATGCCTTCCTTGCCGGTGGCCAGTTTGAAAAGCCAGAACACGGACCATAGCGCCAGATAGCCGGCAGCAGCGCCGATGACCGCAGATTGCAAATCAACGTGCGCGTTACCGAGATTGAATAACAGCCCCGCCCATAGCAACGGCAGCGTAATATCGTCCGGAAGATAAAAAGTGTCGAGGTCGATGAACGTCAGCGCGATCATCGCCCATACGAAAACGATGGCGCCCAGCCCCGCCAGCGTGGGGCCAAATCGCCACGCTGCGTAGCCCGCGAGTGCGCCGGACAGCATTTCAACAAAGGGGTAACGCGGGGAAATTCGCGCTTTGCATCCTGCACATTTTCCGCCCAGCACGAGATAGCTGATGACAGGGATGTTTTGCAGTGCCGTGATCGGCTGTGCACAAGAAGGGCAGCGCGAGCGCGGCATCACCAGGTTGTAGCGTTCGCCGGCGGGCGCCTCTTTTCCGTCCAGTTCCGCGCATTCCGAGCGCCACTGCTGTTCCATCATCTTCGGCAGACGATGGATAACGACGTTCAGAAAACTGCCTACAGCCAGTCCTAAAACGATGGCAAAGTACAAAAACAGGGACGGGTCTGAAAACAGGCTCAACAGCTAGGTCTCACGCGCACGGCAGCGCAGATATGCATCGGGAAATAGCCCACCCAACCCCGGCTGAGTTCTCTGTGGCGCGGATGGTGGGCGTTGCCGAATGTTTCTAGACAACCGATCCCAACTTGAAGATGGGAAGATACATGGCGATAACCATGCCGCCAATCAATGTGCCTAAAACCACCATGATCATGGGCTCCATCAGGCTTGACAATGCCTCCACGGCATCGTCGACTTCCGCCTCGAAAAAGTCCGCAACCTTTGACAGCATGGCGTCAAGCGAGCCGGATTCCTCGCCGATGGATGTCATCTGGATCACCATGCTTGGGAACACCGCGGTGTTTTGCATCGCGGCCGTCAGACTGGATCCGGTAGCGACCTCACTCTGGATTTTCTTGGTGGCAGTGTAGTACTCGTGATTGCCTGAAGCGCCTGCCACTGATTCCAGCGCTTCGACCAGCGGTACGCCGGCGGCGAACATGGTCGATAGCGTGCGCGTCCATCGTGCTATCGAAGATTTCCGGATCAAATCGCCAAACACGGGAATGCGCAGCGTGACACGGTCCATGATGATCTGCATTTTTTCCGAACGTTTCCACGTATAGAAAAAGAACCATCCGCCAAAACCGAGGCCGCCGAAAATCGCCCACCAGTATTGCACGAAATATTCCGAAATGGCCATCACGACCAGGGTCGGCGCCGGCAGGTCGGCACCGAAGCTGGAGAACACCTGCTTGAACGCCGGAATCACGAAGATCATGATGATGGCCGTAATGACGAAAGCGACCACGATAATCGACAGCGGATAGAACAGGGCGGACTTGATCTTGCTCTTGATGGCGAGAATTTTTTCCTTGTACGTCGCCAGCCGGTCAAGCAGGCTGTCCAGAATACCCGCTTGCTCGCCCGCGCCGACCAGGTTGCAGAACAGGGCATCGAAGTACAGCGGATGCTTCTCGAAAGACTGCTTCAGGCTTGACCCGGTCTCGACATCGTTCTTGATCTCCATGATCAGCCGGGCAACGGCTGGATTGGCGTGGCCTTTGCCGACAATGTCAAATGCCTGCAGCAGCGGTACCCCGGATTTCATCATGGTCGCCAACTGGCGCGTGAACAGCGTGACGTCCTTGTCGCTGACTCTCCCGCCGCGCCCCATGCGCTGCTTCTTGACGGAATCCACCCGGATGCCCTGACGGCGCAATGTGGCGTTGACCTGAGCCTCCCCGGTGGCACGCATTTCGCCGCGGATGGTCTTGCCACCCTTGTCCTTGCCGATCCAGTTGAAGTTGAATTCCTGGACTACCGCGCCTTTTCTTACTGCCGCTGCAGTTGCCATTGAACCCCCTTATTTGCTCAATCTAACCAATGAGTTAGCGTAACCTCTTAATAATGCCCCTGTTACGCCCATTTGTAAAGACTATTACTGCGCATCTAGGCTATTTTCGGCCGGCTGTTGTGCCTTGTCCGGAGGCGTGGCTCTTACCACCTTTACCACCCTGTCCTGTGTTTGTACGATTTCCAGCGGATGACCTGCAATCCGGATGCTGGTGTTGGGCTCCGGGATATCCTGAAAATGTTCCAGCAGCAGGCCATTGACCGTCTTGGGGCCATCCAGCGGAAACTGGAATCCCAGCTTGCGATTCAGATCGCGCAGCAGCGTGCTGCCTTCAATGAGGTAGCTGCCATCGTCCTGCTTCGAGTAGCCGCCCGTGCGCATCGGTGAATTGGTGGTGAACTCGCCTATAATCTCTTCCAGAATGTCTTCCAGCGTTACCAGACCCTGCAACTCGCCGTACTCGTCCACGATCAGACCCAGCCGATCCCGGCCTTCCTGAAAATTCTGCAACTGCGTGAACAGCGGCGTGCCCGACAGCACAAAAAAGGGTTCGCGCGCCAGTTTGCGCAATGATTCGTGGGTCAATTCATCGTGATGCATGAGGTTCAACGCATGCCTGATCCTGAGCGTGCCGGCGATTTCGCCCAGGTGCTCCACGTACGCCACCACGCGCCGGTGGTGCGATGTGACCAGTTGTTGGGTGATTTCCTCAATCGGCGCGGATAAATTGATGGCTTCGATCTGGTTGCGCGGCACCATGACGTCGTCTACCGTAATGGCTTCCAGTTCGAATAGATTGAGCAGTATCGTTCCATGTTTCTTGGGCAGTATGTTTGACGACTCGAGCACGATAGTGCGCAGTTCCTCGACCGACAATGCTTGCGGACCATCCTCCTGGGTACGTATGCCGAGCAGGCGCAGCAGCGGTTTGAGGATGGCATTGGTGGATTTCGCCAGCAGGTGGACGAAAGGCGCGGAAATAGTTGCCAGTACACGCATCGGCCACGCCACCAGCCTCGCGATCGACTCCGCGTTGTGTTGGCCGAGACGCTTGGGCACCAATTCACCGACCACGATAGACGCGTAGGTGATGGAGACCACCACCACGGTGGTCGCGGCAATGCTGCTGACGTGAGATTCAAACCCGAACGATTGAAACCATGCCGACAACGGGGCGGCAAATACGGCTTCGCCAAAAATGCCGTTCAGCAGGCCGATGGACGTGATGCCAATCTGGATGGTCGATAAAAAACGCGTGGGGTCGGCGCTCAGTTTTATCGCGGCTGCGGCCAGCGTGTCCCCACTGTTGGAAAGGGTTTCCAGCCGCGATCGGCGCGCGGTGAGCAGCGCAACCTCCGACATGGCGAGCAGGCCGTTCAGCATAATCAGTGAAAAGACAATCAGCATATCCATGGGTTCACCGCTTCGGTTATGGCACGCAATGCCATGCAGCCATTGTATTCGGCGCGATCATCGGTAACAATCCGCGAAATGAAAACCGGGAGAGCAAGATGCTGAACGTGGCGATTTACGGCATGGGGAACTGGGGCTCGCGCCTGATCGAGTCGGTGCAGGGCAAAAGCGACAAAATCAAATTCGTTTGTGGCATCACGCGCGATCCAGCGGCGCATCGTGCGAGCGCAGACAAATACGGCATCGCGCTCAGCAGCAGTTATGCTGACGTGTTGCGTGATCCTAAAGTGGATGCGGTGTTGATAGCCACGCCGCACTCCATGCATTGTCAGCATATCGTCGAAGCCGCGCGCGCCGGCAAACACGTGTTTGCCGAAAAACCGATTACCCTGACTGCCGCTACCGCGCAGCAGGCGGTGGATGCCATCAAAGTCGCGGGCGTGACGCTGGGGCTGGGCTTCAACCGCCGCTATGCGCCGGCGTTTGTCGAAATGAAGCGCCGCATCCTCGCGGGCGAGATCGGCGACCTGCTGCACATCGAAGGCCAGCATTCGGGGCCGTCGGGCTACAAGTTGAAACCCGGCTACTGGCGCTCGACGCGCGCGGAATCTCCCGCCGGCGGTATGTCGCCGCGCGGTATACACACACTCGATTCCATGATCAACATCGGCGGGCTGGTGAGCGAAGTCTATGCGCACAGCGACCGGCGCAGGCACCCCGAAGGCATTGACATGGACGACACCACGTCGATGCTGCTCAAGTTTAAAAACGGCATCACCGGCTATTTCGCGACGATCTTTGTCACTGGCGAGCTGTGGCGCGTGCATGCGTTCGGCACCGACGGCTGGATCGAAATGCGCGGTGATAACGAGCTCATTACGCGCGGTCTCGACGGTAATCCGCAGCACATCATGTTGCCGGCGGTGGACAAGGAACGTGCCGAGCTCGAAGCGTTTGCCGATGCCGTGGCGGCAAAGCAGGCTTACATGGTGCCGCCGGAGCAGGCGGTCAACGGCATCGCCGTAATCGAGGCGATCGTTGCTTCGGAGGAGAGCGGGAGTCCCGTAAAAATCAAATAGCAGTGATCAAGCGGCGTTTGTCATTCTGACGAACGCCTGTTCGACATCCGCAATCAGGTCATCCGGGTCTTCCAGCCCGATGTGAAAACGTATCATGGGATTATCGGTGTTCCATTTTGTCGCGGTGCGCAATGGCGCGATGTTGGGTGCCGTGACCAGTGATTCGTAGCCGCCCCAACTGGAGCCGATGCCAAAAAGTTTTAGCGCATTGACGAAAGCTGCGATCTGTTTTCTGCTCACGGGATGCAGCGCGAATGCGAACAACGATGCCGCACCTTCGAAGTCGCGTTTCCAGATGGCGTGACCGGGGTCGCTTTCCAGGGCGGGGTACAACACGCGTTTCACTTCCGGCCGTTGTTGCAACCAGCGGGCGACCTTGATTGCATTCGCCATCTGCTGCTTCATGCGCACGCCTATCGTGCGAAAACCGCGCAGCGCCAGATAGCAATCGTCGGCGCTGGAGCAGTAGCCGTACTCGGCCACGGTTTTGCGCACTGGCAGCCAGTAGCGTTCGTTGGTGACGATCATGCCGAGCATCACGTCCGAATGGCCGACGATGTATTTGGTGCCGGCGTGAATTGATACATCGACGCCGTGCTCGAACGAGCGGAAAAAATACGGTGTGCCCCACGTGGTGTCGGCGAGCACCGGGATATTGCGTGCATGTGCTTCTCGCGCGATGGCGGGGATGTCCTGCATCTCGAAACTCAAGGAACCAGGCGCCTCACAGAATATAGCCTTAGTATTTGTTTTTATTAAGTTTTTTATGTCGGCGCCGATCAACGGATCATAGTATTCCACTTGCACGCCGAAGCCCGCCAGTTGCCTGTCGCAGAAGGTGCGTGTCGGCCCGTAGGCGGAATCGGTTACCAGCAAGTGATCGCCCGTCTTGACGAAGGCGCACAGCGCTGCAGCGATGGCCGCGAGTCCGGAACACAATGCCACAGCGTTATAGCCCCCTTCCATTTTCGCCACCGCTTCTTCGAGCGCCCACGTGGTGGGCGTGCCATGGATGCCGTAGCGCGGCGTCTTGTAATCGTCGGCGGGGCGCGAGCCGTAGGTTTCAAGATCGGGGAAAACAATGGTGGATGCGCGAAAAACCGGCATGTTGATCGTGCCGTGATGTTGCGACGGGTTGCGTCCGAGGTGGCCCAGCAGGGTGTCTTTTTTCATGATGTCGAGGGTGTGGGAGCGGACGGCAGTTTGCGCTATGCTACCGCTCTATCCGCAAAACCCCAAGTTCATTTCGCGTCGTTCTAAATCATGGAGATTCCGTTGAGTACCGTGCACCGCGTGTTGCGATTTATCCTGATGTTGTTTTTTGCCGCACTGATGGGCGGCGCGTTGGCTGCTGAGGGTGATAAACCCTTCGAGCCCGTGGTGGGGCAGGCAGGCAGGGATGTGGTGTGGGTGCCGACGCCGGCAGTGCTGGTCGAGAAGATGCTCGATGTTGCGCGCGTGACGCCGCAGGATGTTGTGATGGATCTCGGTTCGGGCGATGGCCGCAACATCATCGCAGCCGCCAAACGCGGCGCGCGCGCGGTGGGCGTCGAATTCAATCCCGACATGGTGGAACTCTCGAGGCGCATCGCGGAAAAGGAGGGCGTGGCCGACAAAGCCCAGTTCGTGCAGGGCGACATGTACGAGGCCGATATTTCGCAGGCGACGGTGATGGCGCTGTTCCTGCTGCCCGAGAATCTGAACAAGCTTGCGCCCAAGTTTCTCGCGCTGAAGCCGGGTTCGCGCATCGTTGCCAACCAGTTCGCCGTCAGCGGCTGGGATCCCGATGAATCCGGCAGAGCCGAAGGCGACTGCGGCAGCTGGTGCTCGTGGCTGCTGTACATCGTACCCGCGCAGGTGTCCGGCCGCTGGCGTTTGCAAAAAGGCGAACTTGAACTTGAACAGAAGTTTCAGATGTTCAGCGGCACGTTCAACCTGAACGGCGTCAGTACTGCGGTGGAAAATGGCCGCCTGCTGGGTGAAGAAATCAGCTTTACCATCGGCGGCACGGCCTACGCCGGGCGCGTCAGTGCGGACGCCATGGTTGGCAGCGGATGGAACGCGACTCGCTTGCGTTAATTCGTGTGAACCGATGATGAAATGGCAGAGGTATTTTTCCGCGGTACTGGCTTTAACCGGCTGGCACGTGAAGTGCACGGCCCAAGCGATTTTTCCGGCCAAACCGATACGTATTATCTCGCCGTTTGCCGCGGGTGGCGGCAACGACGCCTTCCTGCGTACGCTCGCGCCAAAGCTTACCGAGAATTTGAAGCAGCCGATCGTTATTGACACCCGCGCTGGCGCAAACGGCATCGTCGGTACCGAACTGGCGGCGCGTGCTGCACCGGACGGTTACACCCTCGTCCTGATTCCGAGCAGCCACACGGTCAATGCGAGTCTCTACAAAAAATTGCCGTACCATGTCATCAACGATTTCACGCCGATTTCACTCGCAGGATCGAGTCCGCTGGTATTCGCGGTGCATCCTTCGTTGCCGGCAAAGAACGTCAAGGAACTGATTGCGTTGGCCAAAGCGCGTCCCGGCCAGTTAACGTATGGCTCGGCCGGCGTGGGGTCATCGGGGCACCTCGCCGGCGCGCTGTTTGACAGTCTGACGGGAACTATGACGATACACGTACCGTACAAGGGCATGGCCATCGCCGTCACGGATCTTATCGGCGGGCAGGTGTCCATGACCTTCGGCACCAGCCTGTCCGTGATACCGCAGGTGCGCAGCGGAAGACTGCGCGCACTGGCGACGACAGGCGCCGAACGCTCGCCTGCATTGCCTGATATTCCGACCGTGGCAGAAGCGGGTGTGCGCGGCTATGAGGCGAGCTTGTGGTACGGTTTTGTCGGGCCGGCGAAAATTCCGCCGGAGATAGTACGCCGGCTCAACACGGAGATCGTCGCAGTGCTGGCACTGGCGGAAATTCGCGAACGATTGCTGAGTCAGGGCGTTGAGGCGCGTTCAACCAGTGCCGAGGATTTCGCGCGCTTGATGGTGTCCGATGTCGAGCGTTGGGCCGCGGTGGTGAAGCGCGCCGGCGTGCGCGCCGAGTAAAGTTCAGCTACCGGTGTTGGAGTGAAACACCAGGCCTGCATGCTCGCGTAGAGCGTGAAAGCGGATGTTGGGCCAGTGCTCGTGCGCCACTTTGATCTCGGCATCGTGCGCGGCGAGAAAGGTCGGCGCATCCACTGCGTCATGCGCAATGCGGTGAGCGTTGGCGTCGATAAAGCGCTTCATTTCTTTCGGGTCATCCGCGGTCACCCAGCGCGCGCTGTTGTAGCGCGCGGGCGCCAACCGCGCTTCGCAGCCGTACTCGTGCTTCAGGCGATGCGCCACCACTTCAAATTGCAATTGCCCCACGGCGCCCAGCAGCAGCATGCCGCCCGCTACCGGTTTGAATACCTGAATCGCGCCTTCCTCGCCGAGTTGTGCCAGGCCGGTGCGCAACTGTTTGCTGCGCAGCGGGTCGGCTATTTCTACCGTCTGAAACAGCTCGGGCGCGAAAAACGGCAGGCCGGTGAACTGTAAATCCTCGCCTTCGGTGAGGGTATCGCCGAGTTGCAGAACGCCGTGATTGGGAATGCCGATGATGTCGCCGGCGTAGGCGTCTTCGACCTGCTCGCGGCGCTGTGACAAAAAGGACACCACGCTGCTGGGACGGAAGAATTTTCCGGTGCGGCAGTTTTTCAGGCGCATATTGCGCTCGAAACGGCCGGAGCAGATGCGGATGAACGCCACGCGGTCGCGGTGACCGGGATCCATGTTGGCCTGGATTTTGAATACCACGCCGGTGAATTTCATTTCCATCGGCTCTACCACGCGCTGAATTGCGCGCCGCGCGTGCGGCGGCGGCGCGAATGCCACCAGCGCATCCAGTACTTCCCTTACGCCGAAATTGTTGATGGCCGAGCCGAAAAACAATGGCGTCTGTTTGCCGTCGAGAAACGCATCGCGGTCAAAAGTCGGCGACACGCCCTGCACCAGCGCCATTTCCTGGCGCGCGTGCGCGAAGATGTCGCCAAAGCGCACGCCTGCCTGCGGGTTGTCGATGCCCTGTATGGTTTCGCCGTCATTCTCGCCGACGCGGTCTTCACCCGCCTGAAACACGCGCATGCTGTCGTGCCGCAGATCGAACACGCCTTTGAATTGCTTGCCCATGCCCACCGGCCAGGTGCAGGGCACCACCGGCATGCCCAGCGTGCGCTCGATTTCATCGACGAGATCCATCGGCTCGCGTACCTCGCGATCCATCTTGTTGACGAAGGTGATCACCGGCGTGTTTTGCTGGCGGCACACCTGAAGCAGACGCAGCGTCTGCGGCTCAATGCCGTTGGCGGCGTCGATTACCATCAGCGCCGCATCCACGGCGGTGAGCACACGGTAAGTGTCTTCGGAAAAATCGCGATGGCCGGGCGTATCGAGCAGGTTGATCACGCAATCGCCGTACTCCATCTGCATCACCGAGCTCGCCACCGAAATGCCACGCTGCTTTTCGATTTCCATCCAGTCGGATGTGGCGTAACGCGAGGCCTTGCGCGATTTGACACTGCCGGCGATATGAATCGCGCCGGCGTAGAGCAGCAGCTTTTCCGTGAGCGTGGTCTTGCCCGCATCCGGATGCGAAATGATGGCGAAGGTGCGGCGGCGGGAGACTTCCTTGTCGATGCTCATACTGGTACCGGTGTGTGTCCGGCAACAAGAGCCGGAACGCGAGAGGCGCGCATGATACGGCATTTATCATTCAAAAACAATAAGATACGGTTCGTGGCCTCAAGTTTTTGATGGCTCCGTGCGGCGTGGCGCCTATATAATCAAGAAAACAGACTGGAGGAGTCATTCGATGACCACGCTTAGACAAATTTCAATAGGCGCTTTGCTTGCGCTGATGGCGGCGGTTTCGGGGGCGCAAGCCGCGCAATCCGCCTGGCCCGATAAACCCATACGCCTCGTACTCGGCAGCGCAGCAGGCTCCGGCCCGGACATCATCGCGCGCATGATGGCCGATCGCTTGTATGGCGTATGGGGTCAGCGCATCGTCGTTGATCCGCGTCCCGGCGTCGCCGGTATTTTGAGCGCGGATATTGTCACGCGCTCGGCGGCGGACGGTTACACCTGGATGATGCTGACTTCGCAATTGCTGGTGGCCACCAACGTTTACACCAATCACAAGGTTAATCTCGCGCGCGATTTTGCTTCGATCAGTCTGATCGGAACGGTGCCGTTTGTGCTGGTGATTAATCCGCAAGTGCCAGCCAAATCAATCAGCGAGTTAATTGATCTCGCCAAAAAATCAAATCCGAACCTGCGCTTCGGTTCGGCGGGCACCGGCGCATCCGAGCATCTGTGCGGCATCATGTTCACGCGAATGACAAATACCAGCATGCTGCACGTGCCGTACAAAGGCATTGGTCAGGCGGTCGCGGACACCGTGGCGCGCGAAGTGCATCTCACTTATGGCGTGCTGCCTGCGGTGCTACCGATGGTGCAAGCCGGGCGTGTCAGGGCGTTGGGTGTTACCACGCCCAAACGCGCTGTGCTGCTGCCGGATGTGCCGGCGATTGCCGAGACCGTGCCCGGCTATGGCATGTTCGGCTGGTACAGCCTGGTTGCGCCCACCGGTACAGCGCAGGACATACTGACCAAGGTAAGCGCTGAAGCGGTGAAGGCAGCAAAGGAACCCGCGTTCGGCGAACAACTTAAGGGACTGGGCATCGAGATCGTCGGCAGCACGCGCGCCGAGCTCGATGCGTTCCGCGCCGACCAGACCAAGCGCATCAGCGAATTGGTCAAAGCTGCCGGCGTGAGTGTGCAGCAGTAACTCTCGACGAGATTATTCCACCCGCACTCCGGCGTCGTGCACGACTTTTCCCCAGCGCTGGATTTCGCTGTTGACAAAGGCCGACAATTCTTCCGGCGTGCCGGGCGCGACTTCGCCGCCTTCGTCGCGAAAGCGCGCCTGTACGTCGGGCATGCGCAGGATGCGCACCAGCTCGCTGTTCAAACGCGTGACGGCGGCTGCCGGTGTTTTCGCGGGCGCCAGTACTCCATACCAGTTGGTGACGTCATAACCGGGCACGCCTGATTCAGCTATCGTCGGCACGTCGGGAAAAGCGTTTGAGCGCTGCGCGCGCGTGAGACCGATGGGCTTGACGCGTCCGGCCTGAATCCACCCTGCCAGATTCTGCAGCGGACTGACGTACAGCGAGATGCGTCCGCTGAACAAATCGCTGGCGGCGAGCGCAACGCCTTTGTACGGCACGTGCAGCATGCGCACGCCGCCCGATATCTTGATGATTTCGCCCGCGAGGTGGCTCAACGAACCGTTGCCCGACGAGCCGAACGCGATTTCATCGGGCCGCGTTTTCGCCAGTGCGATCAATTCACGCACATTTTTCGCCGGTAGCGAAGGATGTGCCACCAGCATGAACGGCGCCATCGACACCCGCGTAACGGGCGCGAAGTCGCGCCGAGGGTCGTAAGGCAGCTTGGGATAAAACGCCGGCGCCAGCGCAACGTTGCCCGTCTGTCCCAAAGCAATGGTGTAGCCGTCGGGTGGCGCCTTGGCCATGACATCAAGTCCGATGGTGCCGCTGGACCCGGGGCGATTGTCCGCGACGATTTGCTGACCGAGCGCTTCGCTCAATTTTTGCGCCAGCGTGCGTACCACGAAGTCGGTGCCGCCGCCCGGCGGAAACGGCACGATCCAGCGGATGGATTTTGCGGGGTAAGTTTGCGCGTAAGCTATTGTCGTTATAGTGCCCGTGGCAAGCAGTGTCAGGCAAAATGCTATATTATTGTAAGTATTTGATTTCATTCAATTTTTATTCCGATAGTTTTGGCGACGCGACGCCAGCGTGCAATTTCTTCATGCAATTGCGCGGTGAATTCCTTCGCACGCAAAGGCGCAGGCATCGCGCCTTCAAACGCGAGGCGTTGCTTCACATCATCGCTCGCCAGTACACGGTCAATTTCGTTGTTCAGTTGTTCGACGATGCTGCCGGGCGTGCGCACCGGCGCCAGCAGGCCCCACCACAATTCCGAAGTAAATCCGCGTAGTCCGGATTCATCGACGGTCGGCAACTCCGGGACAAACGCGGATCGTTTAGCGCTGGTGACCGCGATCGCGCGCAGCCGGTTCGCTTTGACCTGCGGCATCACCGACGGCAGGCTGGCGATCAACAACTGCGTTTGTCCGGCTATCAGATCGTTTAGCGCGGGTCCGAGCCCCTTGTAGGGCACATGCGTCATCGCGATGCGCGCTTCGCTCTTGAACACCTCGGTTACAAAATGCACCGTCGAACCGTTGCCCGATGACGCGTAGTTGATCTTGCCGGGATGCGCGGTGGCATGCGCGATAAGCTCGTTGATCGATTTCACTGGCAGCGCGGGATGCACGGTTACCAGCATCGGTGCTTTGCCGATCATGGCGACGCCAACGATGTCGGTCAGCGGATCGTAGGTGGGCCGCATCTGTACCGCTGCGTTGGTGGTGTAGGAGGTTGAGGTCGCCAGCAGGGTATAACCGTCGGCGGGCGCTTTGGCCACGATTTCCGCCCCGAGCGCACCGCCTGCGCCGCCGCGGTTGTCGATCACCATCGGCTGGCGCAGATTTTCCGCGAGCCTCTGCCCGATAAGACGGGAAATGACATCATTGCTCGCGCCCGGCGGAAACGGCACTACCAGCCGCACTGCCTTTACTGGATAAGGCTGCGCAATTCCGGCAACGGGCACAATGAATGCTGCCAATGCCGCCACCAGGACCCGCGGAGACCGCCGCACTCCCGATGCCGTCACGGCTTCATAATGAGTTTGCCCATGACTTGTCCCGATTCGAACAAGTGATGGGCGCGCGGCGCTTCAGCCAGCGGCACGCGTTCGTAAATTGGCACCTTGAATTTGCCTTCGCTCATGAGGCGCAGCAGATCATGCGTGCACTTTGCGCGAAGTTCCGGCCAGTCATCCAGGGTGTGCATGGTGAAATAGCGGAACGCCGCGCTGCGCCACGGCGCCTTGTGGATCGCGTCGTGGATGTTGCCGGTGGGCGGTCCCTCGATGCGGCCGTAGAGCAACAGCATGCCGAAGCGGTCGAGGCACTCGAAGAGTTTTGTCATGTGCGGGCCGCCCACACAATCGACAATCAGATCGACGCCACGGCCATTGGTCAGCTTTAACGTTTGCTCAACAACATTGCCGTGCTTGCGGTCGATCACCTCATCCGCACCTTGTGCGCGCACGAATGCCGCGCGCTCGGCGGAACTGGTGACGCCGATGACGCGTTTGCCATAGGCGTTGGCCAACTGGACCAGGGCGGTACCCACGCCGCCGGCGGCTGCGGTCACCAGCACAGAATCGTACTGAAAGCCTTTCAGCGCGGAGTTCAGCGCGTGCCACGCTACCTGATAGTTGGCAAGGCCTGCGGCCTGATCGAGATCAACGCCATCGGGCACGGCGTAGATCAGATTTTCCGGCCCCGCGATGTACTCAGCGTAACAGTTGGCGCGCTCCTTGAACTCGCGCGCGCACACGAACACTTTTTGGCCGACGCGCAATTTGCTGCAGCCGCTGCCGGCCTCGACTACGGTGCCGCTCATTTCAATGCCGGGAATGAGCGGCAGTTTGGGCATCCAGGCATACACGCCTCGGCGCACATAGGTTTCCGGCATGCATACGCCGATGGCGTGTGCCTTGACCAGTACCTCGCCAGGGCCGGGCCTGGGCGTGGGGAGTTCGACGTACTTCAGCACTTCGGGAGCGCCGGTTTCGGTCATTTGTATCGCTTTCATTTAATGACTCCAGTTATTTACGGCAACTCGAAGCGCACGGTGACGGCTGCGCTGGCGATCACTGCCATGTCATGTGAACCTTCTTCGGGTACATTAAGACCGCCTTTCACGACTTTCACAGTCACCTGCCCATGCGGCAAGCTGGCTTTCACCGCCGCGGCATCGACTTTCTCAGGCTGTTGCACGCCGATGGTGACTTCGACCTGCATCTCTTTTGAATTCAGACCGAGCGATCGTATAAACGCCAGCGACGAATGATGCAAAGCATCCTGCACCGCGCGCAGCGCCGCCTTGGTGTAATCACCGCCGTGCAAATCGTTTCCGGCGCCCATTTCGAGTATGACGCGTTTGAGTGGCATGGCAGCTCCTTAGATATCGAGGCGGACGATGGCCGCGGCATGCGCAAGCACAGTCGAACTGGTGCCCGCGTCGTTAAAAATTTCCAGACCGCCTTCAAATACTTTTACCGTGCCGGTGCCGTGTGGCAGTACTTTCAGTACTTCGGCCTTATCCACAAGGTCCGGTTTCGGCACGCCGATCAGCACCTCGACGACCATGGAGTCCGTCGGTTTGCCCAGCGCATCGGCGACGTTGAGCGAGTTGTGCCACAGCGCATCGCGCAGCGCGCGCACCGCTGCCTTGGTGTAATCCGCACCGCGAATATCCGTGCCCATGCCGATTTCTATCGCCATGCGTTTCAGGGTCATAGTGATTACCTTTTGTAGTGTGGGTTTGCGTGCATTCTAATCCGGCTGTGGCCTGCTTTCGCGGTCAGTCGCGTGCCAGCGTGGCGCTCCAGTGGCGCGTCACGCGCCCCTTGGCGACGCCCGCCATGGTGTTGCCGCTGATGCGTCCGGTGTAGGCGACGCTGTTTACGGTAAAGCTGATTTCTTCGCCGCGCAGCCGGCCGTTTTCAATAGACACGGCAACGTTGTCGATCTGGTAAGTCCCGTACAATTTTTGGTAGCTTTGCTCCAGCGTCAGCCATGTGCCGTCCGCCAACCGCCATGCGCCGGTCGCCTGCACGGGAACGACATACAGGTGGGCGATACACCAACTGGCGCAGGGTTCAGTGCGTACGCTCGCGTCGGGCTCCCAGCCGCCGCCGATTTCGTACGTGTTCGACACGATGCGCGCGCCCGCCTTCAGCCGCAAAAATTTGGGCGCGAGGGTGCTCAGATGACTGGGCAGCAAAAACAGTGGTAGCACGGTCGCTTGCGAAATGTCGGCTTCGAACATGTCGCCTTGCGAGAACGTGGCTTTGTCCGCCACGCCCGCAGCGGCAGCGGCGCGTCTCGACAACGCGACCAGATCCGGGTTGTATTCAACCCCGTGCGCCCGCGCGCCGCGCTTCGCCGACGCGATCACCATGCGGCCGTCGCCTGAACCGAGATCAATGACGAAGTCGCGCGGCGTGACCTGCGCCATGTCGAGCATTTTCTCAAGTGTGGCGTCGGGCGTGGGTATCCAGACGACATCTTTGCCCGGCTGGCCGGCGACGGGCGTGTAGGTTTCCGGCGGCGTTTGCGCGAATGCGGCTGGTGCGGCGAGCGACAGGCACAGCAATGCGCGGTAACCGATGTTCAATTCGATCCTCCTGCAACCCTCAGGCGAGTGCCGGCATCACCTCTTTGGCGAAGCGTTCCATCGAGCGCAGCACACGCTTTTGATCCATGTCGCCGAACCAGAAGCTGCAATTGAAATGTGTAATGCCCATCAGCGATTGCAAGCGCTTGATCTGGCGGATGCAGGTTTCCGGCGAGCCTATGACCAGATAGCGCTCGATCAGGTCGTCGAGGTCGGGCTCGGATTGGGCCACGATGGGGAGGGCTTTGCCGTTTTCCACCTGCTCGTAATGGTTGCGCAGGCTCATGGTGACGCGCATATTCCAGCGCGCGTGTTCGGCGGCGTCGCGCGCGTCGGCGTCGCTTTCCGCGACGTAGATGGCGCGCTGCACGCCGACCCGCGGCTTGGTCGGCGGATTTACTTTGGCTACCACGTCTTCGAACATTTTGCCGAATGCGCCGAGGTGTTCCACCGTGACGCCGAAGCCGCCGGTTAGCACGTTAAAGCCGCGCTTCACCGCTGCCTCCAGCGCGTACGGGCTTTGCGCGACGATCCAGATCGGCGGATGCGGCGTTTGTTGCGGCTGCGGAAACACCATGGTGTCGGGCAGCTTGTAGTGCTTGCCGTCGTAGCTGAAGGCCTTGCCCTTGAACGAGTTGAGGATGATATCGAGCGATTCATCCCAGCGGTGGCGCGCGGCGTCGAGTTCGAGACCAAAGCGTTCGAACTCGTAGTTCTGATAACCGCGTCCGAAGCCGACATCGAGCCGCCCGCCGGAGAGCAGATCGAGCGTGGCGATTTCCTCGGCCACCAGCAGCGGGTGGTGCAGCGGTACCACGATGACCGCGGTACCTACACGAAGCCGCGTGGTTTTTGCTGCGATGTGAGTGGCGAACTGCGCCGGGCGCGACAGGTAACCGTAGGTCGAGAAGTGATGCTCGCCCAGCCACACATTGCGGTAGCCCAGTGCTTCGGCGGCCTGCGCCTGCTCGACGCCGCGCGCGTAAATCTCCTGAGACGGACTCGCGGAAGGCGATTGCATGAGCAGAAACGTGCCGATATCCATGTTGATCCTTTGTGATGGCAGGGTTATTGCGGGTATTCTTTATTCAGGTTTGATACCGCCAGCCCGAATGACCTTGGTCCATTTATCGAGTTCGCGCTGCAGGAAAACGCCCATTTCTTCGGGTGTCATGTCGAACGGGACCGCGCCCATCGAGGTGAGCCGCTGTTTGACTGTTGCCGCCTGCTTGATCTGCTTCACTGCCTCATGCAACTTGGCAATCACGGCCGGCGGCGTTTTCGCGGGCGCCATCAGTCCATAAAAAAGCAGACTCTCGTAGCCGGGTAAGCCGCTCTCGGCCACTGTCGGCACCTCCGGCAAATTGGGCACGCGCTGCGCGGTGGCGACTGCCATCGCCCGCAACTTGCCCGATTGTATATGTGGCAGCGCCGCTACCACGTGATTGAATGCGAACGGCACGTGCCCGCCCAACAGCGCGACCAGCGCGGGCGCGTCGCCCGGATACGACACTTGCAACATATCTATACCCGCTAACTGCTTGAACAGCGCCATGTTCATATGTGAGCTGGAGCCGATGCTCGATGTGCCATGCGTCAGCGCACCGGGCTTGGCTTTGGCGAGCTTGATCAGTTCCGCGATGGTCTTCGCCGGGAAAGACGGATGCGTCACCAGCACGCCCGGCACGTGCGCCATCATCGCCACCGGCGCGAAATCGCGCATCGGGTCGTAGGGCAGTTTGCCGTAGAGTGGCAAGCCGGTGGTGAGCACGCCGCCATAGGTAAAAAGCAGTGTGTAACCATCGGGCGTCGCCTTGGCAACGGCCGCTGCCGCGATCTGACCGCTGGCACCACCGCGATTATCGACGACCACTGGCTGTGACCATAAATCCACCATGCCCGGCTGCAGCAGACGCCCCAGTATGTCGGTGCCGCCACCGGGCGGCGAAGGTATGAGCATGCGTATCGGTTTGCTGGGATAGGGTTGCTGCGCAAACACGCACGCGGCGAGCCCGCTCGATGCGGCCAGGGCCGTCATTAATACAATGCGATATTTCGGATTCATTTCGTTCGATGACGCGCTGAAAATACGCGTCCACATTGAGTCAGTGGGTTGTGTAACGTCGAAACCACGGCTATTGTAGCGAAAGAAAGCACAAACACCATGACCACACAAACTGAAACCGCAACTGTAACCATGACACCCGCGAACGGATTTCCCCGTATCGTCAATCTGCTGCTAAACGTCGCCCACGCCATCGATCACATGTTCCTGCTGATCTTTGCGACGGCGGTGGCTGCGATCGCGGTCGAGTTCGGGTTCAACAATTGGACGGATCTGATGCCCTACAGCGTGGGTGCTTTCGCGCTGTTTGGACTCGGCTCGCTGCCGGCGGGGCGCTTGGGCGACTTATGGGGCCGCCGCATCATGATGATTATTTTTTTCATCGGCATGGGCGTGGCGGCGCTGCTGGTGGCGCTCACGCAAAACGCGTGGCAGCTTGCGGCGGCGCTCACGCTGCTCGGCGCGTTCGCGGCGATTTACCATCCGGTGGGCATTCCGATGCTGGTGCAAAATGTTCCAAATCCCGGCGCGGTGATCGGCCTCAATGGACTGGCGGGAAACCTGGGTATCGCTGTTGCTGCGCTGGTGACCGGGTTTCTGGTGAAGTGGATCGGCTGGCGCGCCGCGTTTGTCGTTCCCGGCATTATTGCCATTGCGTGCGGCATTGTTTTCGCCATCACCTGTCCCAAGGAAAGCGAATCACCATCCAAGCGCAAGGGCGGCAAGGCGCAAGTCACGTTGACGCCCGCCATGCTTATGCGCGCGTTCGCGGTAATGACTGCCGCCGCGGCGGTGAGTACCGTATTGTTTAATTTCACCACCAACGGCAACGCGCAGTTGTTATCAGAAGGCTTTCGCGGTGTGGTCGAAGACCCGGCGCTGCTCGGCGTCATGCTCGCCACCATCTACGCCATTGCGTCGCTGGCGCAACTGGTGGTCGGCCGCCTGATCGACCGTATGTCATTCAAGCCGCTGCAGCTGTGGATATCGGTGATACAGGTGCCGCTGTTGATCATCGCCGCGCACACGCAGGACTGGTGGCTGTTCGCTGCGTTGCTGGCGGTGATGGTGTTCGTGTTCGGCTCAATTCCGTTTACCGACGCGATGATTGTGCGCTACGTCGATGACAGGCTGCGCTCGCGCGTGGCGGGCATGCGGCTCACTGTGGCTTTCGGCTTCAGTTCGGCGGCGGTGTGGATACTCGGGCCGATGGTGAAGCAAATTGGCTTTTCCAACGCGCTGTGGATCATGGCCGGCATCGCCGCGCTGAAAGCGGCGATTGTGCTGCTGTTGCCGGAAGAGCCGGAAAGGGTTAAATAAAAATCAATAAAAACAAATAGTTATTAGTGACAACCAGCACGGGCATTATTTTCCGGCCAGCGCCATAAACGCCTGCTCCAGCGCCGCGTCGGTGCGTGCGAGAGTGTCGGTGCTGTTTTGCAGCCACGCAAAATCTGCTGTGACGTTCGCGCGTTCTTCGGCCAGCATGCGGTTCACTTCGTTGAGTTGCGGCCCGCCGATGCCTTTGCGCCCGAACACCATGTATTCGGCGCTGATCACTTCGCGAAACACGGCCTCGGTCAGCGGCAGCGCCTGCTGCGTTTGATCCCGATAAATGCGCGCGGCTTCCGTATACGGAATGTCGTGCAGCTTGAGTCTGTTGCCGCGGCCGTAGTCGGTGAGCTTCGAGGCAAAGTGGTGGCCGATGCGAAACGGCACGTCGGCCTTTTGCATCAGCGCGTCGGCAATCTCGGTGGTCGTTGAATAATCGGCTTTGACCTCTGCCAGTGCGCGCTCCTTGTTGACCACGATGCCGCCGATCACCTGCTGCAACAGCTTGAATACCTGCAAGGGCCGCGCGCACGGCACCGGGTCGTACATGCGGTAGTCGAACATGCCGGTGCGGTTGTTGTGCGAAATCAGAGACACCGTCTGCATTTCGCCGAGCATGATGCTCGCCTGCGCGCGCAATTGTTCCAGCGCGGCGGGATTGCGTTTCTGCGGCATGATGCTGGAGACGCCGGTCAGTTCACCCGTTGCCAGCAAAAACCACGGCACCGGATCGGCGTACTGCGTGTGCATGTCCTGTGCGAATTGCCCGATCTGCACGGCGGCGATCGCCAGTGCGCTGGCCACATCCAGCGCGCTGTCCACCGGCGCCAGGTGATTCGCATCGTAGGCGTTTTCAAGCAGCCCATCGAAACCCAGCAGCACAGCCAGGCGCTTGCGGTCTATCGGAAAACTTGATGTTGCCAGTGCTGCCGCGCCCAGCGGATTGCGGTTGATGCGCTGATACGCCTGCCGCAGCCGTTCGGTTTCGCGTGCCAGCGCTGCTGCCAGCGCGTGCAGATAATGGGCGAAGGTGGTGGGCTGCGCCTGTACGCCGTGGGTGTAGGCGGGGATGATGGTTTCGGTGTGCTGCGCTGCCAGTGCCAGTGCTTTTTCGCGCGCGATGACCAGCGCTTCGATTTCCTGCAGTAATCCATCACGCAGATTCATGCGCGCGATGGTGGAGGCGATGTCCTGACGGCTGCGTCCGCTGTGCAGCCGCGAGGCATCCGGCCCCACTACCGCGGTGAGTCGCGGTTCGTAATCAAGATAATCCGCCGAGCGGCGGGGTGCGGATGTACGCGCTTGCTCAATCACCTGCGCGATGCCGTTGGCAATGCGCGCGGCCACCGCATGCGGCACGATGTTGGCTTCAGCCAGCATGACGATGCAGGCCTTGTTGATCCGGTCGAGAAACTCCGGCGAACGCCCGCCGCCGCGGAATACCTCGTTGATGTCCAGCGCGCCGCCGTGCGGCGCGCTGGAACCCGTGCTATCGGTCAATGGCGGTTGACCTTGCAATATGCACGCAGGAGCGCGCCTGCAAGTCCATACTTTTGCGTGCGGCTAAAACGGCCAGCCGCGCCGCTCTTCAGTGCCGAACCAAAGTTTCCTGACCTGCACCTTGCGGAACTTGATAACACCCGCGCCATGTTGCAGCGCGATCGGCCCGATGGCAAATTGCTTGTGGTCGAGCTCGGCGGTTTTGACGCCGTTCAGCATCACGGTGATTTTCGAGTCGTACGCCGTAATGTCGAAAGTGTTCCACTGGCCGCCGGCCTTCAGTTCCTGCAGCACCTTGGCAAAGTGCACGATGCCGCCGGTGCCAAACGAAGGATCGGGCCGGGTATCGAAAATGTTCGCCTCGTAGCAGCTCTTGTCGGTGATCACTTTCGGATTCTGGCAACGCATGAAGATGCCGCTGTTGGCATCGGGGCTGGACCAGAATTCCACGCGCAACTGAAAATTCGTGTACAAATCCTTGCTGACGAGGAAACCGGTTTCCTTGCCGCGCTTGTCGGCCTGAATGGCGCCATCGGTTGCGGTCCAGTTGGAACTGCCGACACGATTGAAGTTTTCCATGCCGTTCTCGCCTTCGAGCAATGTGATCCATGCCGGGTCGGATTTGGTCGCGCATCCAGCCACAGTCAAGGCCACGGCCAGCAGTCCTGCTGTAATGACAGACAAGCGTTTCATTTTTTGATCTCCCCTGAATTGATGATGGCCGAACGGCCTTCAAGCCTGCGGATTTTGCGCCGCTGCGCGGCAGTGTCAAGCCTCTGTGCCAGTACCGCCAGCATCAAAATAATGTCAATAAAAACAAATAGTTATGATTTCAATGCGGATTTCATCGATTTTCGGTGTGCCGCGCACGTGACGATCGCGCCGCTGCTGCGCTTTACTTGTTTCAGTGATGCTTGACTACCGGAACGGCGCCGTTCGCGGAAATCGTCTGTACTCCGGCGGCGCTGCGCACAAAATCCAGAAAGCGGCTGACCGCGGGTGAAGGCGGCGCTTTGACGACAAGAAACGAGTCGCGCGTGAGTTTGTAGGTCTGGTGCTGAACGTTTTCCGCTGTCGGCGCAATGCCCTGCAGCGTTACCGCTTTGATTCGCCCCTGACTTTGCTCGACCACTGTCATGGTCGTCATGCCGAAGGCACCGGCGGTTGCGGCGAGCGCTTGCGCCATTTCGCCGGCTTTGGGCATGACCTTTACCGTCGCTGGCATTTGAAGTTTAGTGAGGCAGGCAATTTTTTCCCTCACGACTTCGGTATCGACTTCGGAGTCGGGCCGCGTCATCGGCACGATCGCCAAATCGGCGCCGCCAAGTTGCTTCCAGTTTGTTACTTTGCCCGTGTAGATATCGCATATCAGGGTGTTGGTAAGCGTGGTTACCAAAACATCGGCGTTCACGCCGAATACCACCGCTACTTTTGCGATCTCGTGGACCACCATGCCCTGCTTTTCGATCTGCGCGACGTTAAGGCCGTGGCTCGCCATTGCGATATCGATCTTGCCTTCGTTCAGCGCCTGAATGCGTGCTTTCGTTCCCAGCCCCTTGCCGATGTCGATGCTCGCGGCGGTGTTCTGCGTTAGATAAGCCTTGGCCAGCGCAGCCACCAGCGGCGTGACGCCGGTGGAGCCGTCGATCAATATTTTTTCCTGGGGCTGCGCGTGACCCGGGAGACTCAGCGCAAAGAACAGGGCACCTCCGGTAAGTACGCTCGGCAGTAGTGTTTGCATCATTGACTCCCTGGTGAAGTACGATTGTGTCGGTCATGCGTGGAGCCGGTAGTCGCAGTGTCAGTGGTCAGTGGATAGCGATTCCCGCTGTCTTGATCACCTTCGCCCACTTTTCCATTTCTCCGCGAAAGAAAGCGTCGAATTGCTCGGGTGTGTTGAGCACCACGTCGTTGCCTTCGCGCAGCAGACGCTCGCGCACGTCGGGCGCCGAATAGCCGCGCGCGATCTCCTGGTTGAGGCGCACGATGATCTCCTTCGGCGTCGCGCCGGGCGCGGCGACGCCGGTCCACGGGCTGGTGTCGAAGCCAGCGAGGGTGTCGCCGACCGGCGGTACGCCCGGCAACGCAGGCGTGCGCTTCGCGCCGCTCACGGCGATTGCGCGCAAGCGACCGGCTTTGATGAGTGGAAGCGTGGGCAGGATTGCGCCGAACAGCCACGACACCTCGCCGCTCATCAGCGCCGTGATCGACGGCGCCGCGCCCTTGTACGGCACATGCGTCATGCGCACGCCGGCCATCTGCGCCAGGATCTCGCCGCCGAGGTGGGTAGAGGTGCCGTTGCCGCCGGAGCCGTAGGCGATCTGCTCGGGCCGCGCCCGCGCCAGCGCGATCAGCTCGCGTACCGATTGCACCGGTAGCGAAGGATGAACCACCAATGCGTTGGGCGTGGACACCAGCTGGATCACCGGCGCCAGGTCGCGCAGCGTGTCGTAAGGCAGCTTGCGTAGCAAGCTGGGCGCGGTGGCGGTACTGGTGGACGTCATCACCAGCGTGTAGCCGTCCGGCGCGGACTTGGCGACGATGTCGGTGCCGATCACCGAGCCGCCGCCCGCGCGGTTCTCGACATTTACCTGCTGACCCCAGGCCTCGGTCAGCTTCTGCGCGACCATGCGCGCAAGGATGTCGGTCGAACCCCCCGGCGCGAACGGCGCGACCAGGCGTATCTGCTTCACCGGGAAAGTCTGCGCGTTCGCGGCGCCGATCATCAGCAGCAACGCGGCCGCCGTTACGAATCGGGTCATCTGTTCCTCTAAAACTTGCGCACGGTTAACGCCCGCGCGCCTTGTACCAGGGATGCGGATTACCCGGCACTTTCACGCGCAGCGTGTACACCGACGTGTGCGCGCAGCACAGCAGCGTGCGCATGTCCTGCCCGCCGAAAGCGAAATTCACCGCCTGCTCGGGCCACTTGATGATGCCCACTCGCTTGCCGTCCGGCGCCATCACCCAGATGCCGCCGGGCCCGGTGCAATACACGCGGCCGATACTGTCAACTTTCACGCCGTCAGGGATGCCCGGCTCGGCGCCTTCGTTCAGATCGGCGAAAATGCTGCGCCCGACCATGTTGCCGGCGGCATCGAGCTTGATCGCGTGTATATATTTTGACGAGCGCGTGTTGGCGACGTACAGGGTACGCTCGTCGGGCGACAAGGCCAGACCGTTCGGATATTCACAATTTGCGAGGATGCTTAAAGTGCCATCGGGTGCCAAGCGATACACGCACGCGCCATCCCACAGATTGTTGTCGCCGGCACGGCCCGGAATCTCGCGTTCATGATAAGCACGGCGCTTGTCAGGATCGGTGAAATAAATGCTGCCGTTCGAGTGGCACACCACATCGTTGGGGCGATTGAAACGCCCGCCCTTGTAGTTATCCACCAGCGTTGTCACTTTGCCGTCCGCGTCCATGCGCGTGACTTTGCGTCCATCGCCCTCGCACAGGATCAGGCGGCCCTGCAAATCAAACGTGGTGCCGTTGCCGCCCTCGGTGTTGCGCACCAGTTCAGCTTTTTGCCCCAGAGTTATGCGGTAAAGCTTGTTGGGCCGGATATCCACGAAATACCAGAAATTGTCCGGATGCCACAGCGGGCCTTCGGTGAAAATAAAACCGCTGGCGACGCGCTCGGCTTCGGTGGTTTCAAGAACGTCGGGCAAATAGTTTGCTGCGGGCATGCTTTGCTCCTTGCATGATGAGTCGGGAATGACGGGAGTTTAAAGCTTCGTCGCCAGCGACGCCATGGTCACGATAGATCAAATCCTATATCCCGCGTGTGCGCCCGCCGTCCACATTCACGGCGCAGCCGGAGATCATCCCCGCGCGCGCGGAAGCCAGAAACACTGCCAGATCAGCGACATCTTCGGGCTTCACCACGCGGCCCATCGGCACGTCGGCGGTGAGCGTTTTTTCCGCTTGCTCGTACGACACGCCGCGTTCGCGCGCGGCGATGTTGACCAGTTCGGTCCAGCGGCCGGTGTCCGTTGAGCCGGGGCAAATGGCATTGACGGTGATGCCGTCCTTGCCAAACTCGTTGGCCATTGCCTTGGTGATGGAGAGCGTGCCGAGATTGATCGGGCCCGACATCACCTGCACACCGTGCGGCTCGCGCCCGCGCGTGCCCGAGATGTTGATCACGCGCCCTTGACTCGATTTGCGCAGATACGGAATCGCCTCGCGCGTCATGCGAATCAGCCCCAGCGGCTTGATCGCGAAGTAGCTTTCCCACAACTCGTCGGGAATTTCTTCGAGCCTGCCGCGATAAGCACCTCCCGCGCAGTTGACGAGTATATCCACGCCGCCCAGCCCGGTGATCGCTTTCTCAACCGCGGGCTTGATCGCCTTGGGTGCGGAGAGATCAAGCTCGATCACGGTCGCGCGAATATCCGGATACCGTGCGCGCAACTCCTGCGCTACCGCATTGCAGCGCGGAACGTCACGGCCAAACAAGCCGATGCTCACGCCTTCCGCCGCGAGCGCTGTCGCAATGGCACGCCCGATGCCGCGGCTGGCGCCGGTGACGAAGGCGATGCGGCCTTTGAGATTCATGTCCATGGTTGGCCTATTAAGATATGCAAAAAAATACAGTCACGATAGATGGGTGGCTCACCATCGCTACTTCCACACGCCCCATTTGACTGCCGCCACTGTGCCCGCGCCGTACGCAATCATGGCGAAGCCGATCATCGCGAACAAGCCTGCCAGCGTGCCATTGAAATAACGCAGCACAATCAGACCGCCGGCGACCGCGATCACAAACCGCGCACTTCCCGCCAGCACCGGCCACAGCATTCTGCCCGCACCCTGCGAAGCGAAATACAACGCAATGCCCGCGCCGAAGAACGCATAGCAACCGCCAGCGATGCGCAGATAAGTGTATGCGGCATCCAGCACCGCGGGGTCGGCGCTGAATAGTCCCGCCCACACGCCCGGCCACAACGCCACCACCAGTCCCACGCTGCCGGTCAAGCCCGCCGCCAGCCCGGCACCCGACCACGCGATGTGCCGCGCGCGTTTCACGTCACCGGCGCCGATACACGTGCCTACCATCACCACCAGTGCCGAGCCTATGGCAAATACCACCGGTATTTGCAGCAGTTCCAGGCGCACCCCCAAACCGTAGCCGGCGAGTGCTGCCGTGCCAAACGTGCCGACCAGCCCGGTAACGATGACCGCTGCTGCGATGGTTTGCACTGCATTGAATGACGACAACAATCCCACTTTCAGGATGTCCGCGAACAGCCGCGCGCTGAAGCTCATGCCGCCGCGTCTGACGTTAAGCCCCGTGCGCCCGGCCAATATGTAACCCGCGAAACACAGCGCGCCCGCGCCAAACGAGCAAACATAGGCGATGGCAGCACCCGCAATGCCGAGCCGTGGAAATGGTCCCCATCCGAGTACCAGCGCGCCGCACAATGGAATTTGCAGCAGCGCGGTGACGCTCAAAATAATCGCGGGCACGGCCATATTGCCGGTGCCGCGAACGACGCTGGCGAGGGTATTGCACAGCCACACCGTCATCGCGCCGCCGAACACGATGTTCGAATACGCCATCGCATGATCCAGCGCCGCACCACTGCCACCCAGCAAACGATACAGCGCGGGGCCGGCCAACATCATCACTGCCGTGAACAACAGGCCGAATGCGAGGGCAATCACCGTGGCGTGCAACGCCAGCCTTTCCGCGCGCAGCCCGTCGCTTGCACCCAGCGCCCGTGCAATGGCGGAAGATACGCCGCCGCCCATCGCACCGGCCGACATCATCTGCATCAGAATAACAATCGGAAATACCAGTGCGACGCCGGCGAGGCCTTCAGTTCCCAGCCTGCCGATAAACCACGCATCTGCAAAACTCACCAGCGCCTGCATCAGCGCGAGCAACACGTTAGGTGCGGCTAGGGCGACCAGCGTGGGCAGTACCGGCCCCGTCAGCAGGCGCGCCCTGCGATACTCGGGGGTTGTTGTGGACATGTCAGGCGCCCGAATCGATAAATCGCCCGGACGCTGCATTAGGTCCGGGACTCACGCGCAAGCATCAATGACGGTTCGCAGCGCTTGTTCGCGCGCGCGCCGCTACGGCACCACGGGCAGCACGGAACTGGTTCTGCCTTTGAGGTACTGCACTTTCAGTTTTTCGATGCCCGACAGATACTCTTCCATGCTCGACTGATTGTCGTTGTACTGGTTCGATAGTTTCTGATGGGCGGCAACGTAGGCCTGATCGGTCATCATGGGTTTCCTTTGATGCCCACTATACGCGCCGGGCGCAACAACATGCTGTTATCGGACAAGACGCGGCGCGTCGTAGCGCGACACGCACGGTATTAAACGCCCTCGACTATGCGCAAATCGCGATCCGCGCCATCGCCCAGCGCTTTCAGTGCGGCCTGATAGCCGGGACTGTCGTGCGTGGCAATCGCTTTTTCTACGCTGTCGAATTCGATCACCACCACGCGCTCCATCTGTCCCAGTTCGTACGTCTTGGCGGGCATGCCACGCACCAGAAATTTGGCGCCCGCAGCCTGCATTGCCGGCCCCGCAAGATTGCGATATGCCTCGACTTTCGCCGGGTCTTTGATGGCACGAAACACGTTGATCCAGTAGCCTTTGGCCATGATGATGTCCTTATAAAATAGTGTTTATAAACAGGTACTTAACAACAATCTCTGATTACACCACGAAGCGCTTCTTCAAATCCGCAATCTGCCCGTCCTGATAACCCAGCTCGCGCAGAATCTCATCGGTATGCGCGCCGCACTCGGGCGTGACGGTGCGGATCTCATTCGGTGTGCGCGACAGCCGCACCGGCTGATTCACCAGCCCGATGTCGCCGAGTTGCGGATGGTGGATCGGCGACGACATCTGGTTGTGCTGCACCTGCGGGTCGGCGAACACTTCATTCATTTTGTAAATCGGCCCGCCCGCCACGCCGCCTTCCTCGAAGCGCGCCGACCAGTGCGCACTGCTGTGCTTGATCATCGCGTCCTGCAATTCCTTGTTGAGCGCCGCGCGGTTTTTTGAGCGCGCCTTGCTGTCCTTGTATTCGGGCTTGTCGATCAGGTGTTCGATGCCGAGCGCCTTGCACAACCGTGCGTACATTTCGTTGCCGCCGGCAGCGATGTTCATGTAGCCGTCAGCAGTCTGGAACACGCCGGTGGGGATCGACGTTGGATGATCGTTGCCCGCCTGTTCCGGCACCTCGTGATCGATGGTCCAGCGCGCCGCCTGGAAATCCAGCAGCGCGATCATCGCGTTGAGCAGCGACACTTCCACCCACTGGCCTTCACCCGATTGCTCGCGCTCCAGCAGCGCGGTCAGTATGCCCAGCGCGCAATACAGCCCTGCCGCCGAATCCGACACCGCGCAGCCCGCGCGCATCGGCCCGCGCCCCGGCTCGCCGGTAATCGCCATCAGCCCGCCCATGCCCTGCGTCACCTGATCAAAGCCCGGGCGCTTGGCGTAAGGACCGTCCTGGCCGAAGCCCGAAATGCTGGCGAGGATGATTTTCTTGTTAACTTTTTTCAGCGACTCGTAATCGATGCCGAGACGGAATTTCACATCGGGACGGTAGTTCTCCGCCACCACATCCGAGCGCTCGACCAGTTGATTGAAAATTTTCAGGCCGTCGGCGTCCTTCAGATTGAGCGTAAAGGCGCGCTTGTTGCGATGCAGGTTCTGAAAATCCGCGCCGAGGCGCGAACCGCCCCACGCGTCGGGCAGGTTAAGCCCCGGCGGCGATTCGATCTTGATCACATCCGCGCCCCAATCGGCAAGCTGGCGCACGCACGTGGGGCCGGAGCGCACGCGCGTCAGATCGATTACCCGAAAACGGGCGAGCGGGCCGCGACGCGGAGTCGTTGCATTCATTGCTGGTTACCCCTGAAGTGAAAAATGACTTGGGAAAGCTGATTTAACGGTGGTTCACTGTGACCGGCCGGCGTTATCGTGGCGACCGTGGACCGTTAGTTTCGCATAAAAAGCGGGCGAATTGCCGGGTGCGACAACAGTGCAGGAAAAGGCCGGCCCCGGTCTTGGCTTTGCTTGTTTTGGCGCTCTTGCAAAGCCCGTGACAAATCGCAAGCCGGCTTACAACGCGCACCTGACCGACAGGATTCCCTCTGCCGTTGACGGGGAGAGCGAGTGAGCGGGCACTCTCAGGGTTTCTTCGCCAGCAACGCGCGCCAGCGCGCAATTTCCGATATCAAGAACTGTCCGAAGGCCTCGGGCGTGCTGTGCTTCGTCACCAGCCCCATATCGCCGAAGCGCTTGCGAATGTCCGGCATTGCGAGTGCTGCGCCGATTTCGGCATTGAGCTTCAGCACCACCGCGCGCGGCGTGCCGGCGGGCGCGAATATGCCGCCCCAGCTCGCGAAGTCGTAGCCCGGCAGGCCGGCCTCGGCTGCAGAGGGAACGTCCGGAAACGAGGGGTTGCGCTGCGGCGTGCTGACCGCGAGCGCGCGCAGCAGTCCCGCCCTGATGTGTGGCGACGCGGCGGCAAGCGGATCGATCATGAACGTGATGCGGTTTGCGATCAGATCGGGATGCGCGGGCGTGCTGCCTTTGTACTGCACTTCCGTCATGCCCGTCAGCCCGCCGGCGATCTGCATCATCGTCAGCGTGGCCAGTTGATGCGGGCTGCCCGGCCCGGTGACGCCGTAGGTGATTTTGCCGGGATTGCTCCTGATGAACTTCAACAGATCCTGCACCGATCGGATCGACGACTGCCCGCTTACGGCAAATACGTAAGGCGTGATATGCGTCATCGACACCGGCGCGAAATCCTTGACAGGGTCGAATGGCAGATCCGGTACCATGATCGGATTGATCGACATGTTGGCCGCCGCCTGCAACAGCGTATAGCCGTCGGGCTCGGCCTTTGCAACGATATGCGAGCCGATGATCTGCGACGCGCCGGTGCGGTTGTCCACCACCACCTGTTTGCCGAGCGATTGCGTGAGCTTGTCGCCGAGCAGGCGCGCTACGATGTCGCTTGGTCCGCCGGTTGGGGACGGCACGATCACGCGGATGTTTTTGGTTGGGTAAGCGGTTTGACCAAATGCAACATGGGTGGCGAGTGGCGACACCGCCATTGTTACGGCAGCAAAAAACACCGTGCTAAACAACATGGGACGCATGGTTTTCTCCTTGATCTTTCGGTAACTTCGCTTAAACCTTGTCCGCCACCCGCACATTTACTGACGGCTGTTCGTGTGTTTGCGCCAGCGGTGTTTCCGCTGCTGCGTTAGCACCCGCGATACGGCCGAACACGATGCATTCCGCGAGATTGCCGCCACCCTGATAGACAAACTGGAACACCGAATTGATTTCACCGGCCGCATACAGGCGCGCAATCGGCTTGTCGTCCCAATCCAGCACTTCGCGCCGCGCGTTTGAACGCAAGCCGCCCTTGGTGTTGGGTCCGCCCGGGTACAGCGGAATCGCAAAGAACGGCGGCTTATTCACCGGCCCCATGGTGTCGGGCTCGGCGTTGAAATCAGGGTCGTTGCCTGCTGCGCAATAGCGGTTCCAGGTTTCGACTTGCTGTGTCAATGCCCCGGCGTCCATCATCTCGCGATTGTCGGGATGCGCGCGAATCTTCTCTGCCAGCTCTGCAATCGTCGCACCCTGCAAAATCCAGCCATTGCGCAGGGCGTTGAGGTTGCCCTTGTCCCAGTCGATGTCGTTGTAGGCCGCCGCCGCCGTGCCCACGAGTGGGCCGCTTTCGAACAACATTGAATCAAAAATCATCCACGACGGAATGCGCGGATAGCTCAGTGTCACCGTGTCGAATTGCAGCGCTTCCTTGTAAAAAATGTAGCGGCTGGGGTCTTTCGTGATGCGGCGTTCCGCCGCATAGCGCCGCCCCAGATTATCGACCACGATTTCGTTGGGTTTGCCTACGCTGGAGGTGTTGAGCCCGATCTTCAGGCCATTGCGCCGTTCCGGTATCGCACAAATCACGCGCCCGGCGACGCTGCCGATTTTGGAGAGCGCTGCGCCGATCTTGAGCGCCATGCGGATGCCGTCGCCGGTATTGGCGGGCGTACCGTAGAACGCCCAGCCTTCCTTGCCCGGGCCGTCGAGGAACGCCTTGCGCATGCGCACGTTGTACTCGTAGCCGCCGCAGGTGATGATCACCGCGCGGCGCGCGTGATAGATGACGCGCTGACCGTCTCGCTCGGCCTCGACGCCGGTCACCACGCCATCGTCGTTCACACGCAGGCTTTGCGCAGCGGTGCTGTAATGAATCGGAATGCTTCGTGACTGCACGCCCGTGAGCAGGCAGGTGTGAAACGCCTCGCCGGATTCTTTCAGCGGTTTGGCCGCATCCTTGGTGATGCCTGCGAGCGCCGCATCGTAGGTGGAACTCATGTAGGTGCTTCTCAAGCACGCGTAACCCGCACGGTCGGCGCCCGGAAACTCGGGAAACGCCGCGCCGGCGCTGCTGAAAGTCTTGAACTGCGGGTCGAGTCCCTGCATGAACGCCTGATTCTGCGGCGCATACGTCGCCCACGCGTGGGCCAGGTCGTCGGAGAATTCCGGCTGTTCGCCTTCGAGCTTGTGCGGCAGGTTTTCGCCGCTGAACATGGCTTTGGCGTACGCCTTGATCGATTCGAAATCGCCCTCGGTGCTGGGGCTGTGAAAGCCGCCGCCGCTCATGCGCGAGTTGGAATAATGCTTTGCCTCCGGCTGCTTTTCAATGATGATGGTCTCGACGCCTGCGTCGTGTGCCGCTATCGCCGCGCAGCCGCCGGCGGCGCCGAAGCCGATGATGACGACGTTGGCATGATGCTCGATGGTGGATTTTGGTTTCATTTAGGGTTTTGAGTGAGTCAAACTAAACTTGTCATCCACGCGCAGGCGGGGATGACAACAGGAGATTTTCCGTCGACAGTTAACATGTTACCGCGAGTAGTGCTGCCCGGTGCAATCGACAAACCTGTGTTCGGGACAGTGCGCTGATTCCACATCACGGCGCAGCGGCGCCGCCACGGCAATAATACTATGCGGCTGATTGCACCAATGGATAACGTGCCCGCTGTCTCTGTAAGGACGCGGATCCAGGCGAGCGAGATGAACTGACGCGTCGCGTGGCCAACTTTCACTGCGCGGCATGCTGCCGCATCACCGCCAAATTGCGACCCCACGCGCGCGGGGGTAACATTCATGACAACTCGCCGGTATGGTCCGGCGCAAAGGAGCAGAACAATGAAAACGACGACCATCGCTGCGCTGGCGCTTGCCGGCGCCGGACTCAGCATCACCGCCACTGTCTTTGCGCAGGGCGCAGCGGCGAATTATCCGCAGCGGCCTATCCGCGTCGTGGTTGGATTTCCGCCCGGCGGCGCTACCGACATCCTCGCGCGGATATTGAGCGGGCATCTTGCCTCGTCTTGGGGGCAATCGGTGGTGGTCGATAACCGCGGCGGCGCCGGCGGTACCGTCGCTGCCGACATGGTGTCCAAAGCAGCGCCGGATGGTTATACCCTGATGATGGTGCCGAGCGGGCCATTCACCGTCAGTGCCAGTACCTACGACAAGCTGCCCTACGACACGGCCACCGGCTTTGCCGCGATTTCACTGCTGGCGTGGGTCACCAACGCCATCGTCGTGCCGACGTCTTCTCCGATCAACACGCTGCCCGATCTGATCAAGCTGGCCAAGGACAAGCCGGGCCAAGTGTCCAACGCCTCGTCGGGCAACGGCTCGCTGCACCATCTTGCCGGCGAGGTGTTCAAGCGCCTGACGGGCACCACCATGGTTCATGTGCCGTTCAAGGGTGGCGGCCCCGCGCTGGTGGCGGTTGCCACCGGCGAGGTGACCTTCGCGTTCGCGTCAGTGCCCTCGGCAATGCCCCTGATTCAGGCCAAGCGCCTGAAGCCGGTTGTCGTCACCAGTGTCAAGCGCTCGGCAGCGTTGCCCAACGTGCCGACCATCGCAGAAGCTGGCGTGCCGTTGCCGGCGGGGCTGGAAATGCGCGAATGGTACGGCATGATCGCGCCGCTCAAAGTGCCTGAGCCCATCATCAACAAGCTCAATGCCGAGATGATCAGGATTTTCAAAAGGCCCGATGTGCAGGCTCAGCTCGCCGACATGGGGGCCGAGCCCGCCGGCAGCACCCCCAAGGAACTGGCCACCCAGATCGCCTCCGATGTCAAAACCTGGGCCAAGGTGGTGAAAGAAGCGGGCGTGCGCGCCAACTAAATTGAAGCACGGCTGCGTAACCGAAGGCCGTTTTGAGCCGGTGAGTGATTGCCCCCGCCACGCGTAACATCGCGGAGATAACAATGAAAAAGCCGCTCGTGTGCGTCGTGGGAACCGGCGGCACCATCGCGTCAAAATTTGATGCCAAGCTCGGCGGGCACACTTCTGCTGCTTCCGCGCAGGATCTGGTCGCCGCCGTGCCCGAACTTGCAGACGTTGCCGACATCCGCGTGATCGAGCATTCCAACATCAACAGCGCGCTGATGGATACGCCCACCGCGTTCGCGCTGCGCGATACGTTGCGCAAGGTGTTGCAGGACGATGCGGTGACCGGCGTCGTCGTCACCCACGGCACGGCCACGCTGGAAGAGACGGCTTATCTGATGGATCTCACGCTCGGCGTTGACAAGCCAGTCGTCATCACCGGCGCCCAGCGCAATTTCGATGAAAAAGATCCGGACGGCCCGCGCAACCTGTTGTACTCGACGCGGGTGGCCGTGCATGCGGACGCGCCCGGCCGCGGCGTGCTCGTTTGCGTGGGCGGCGAGATTCACGCCGCTCGTGATGTCGTAAAAATCAATCCCGAAACACTCACCTGCTTTGGTTCGCGCGACGGTGGCGCGGTGGGCCGGGTGTCCGGGCGCAACGTGACGTTTCTGGCGTTGCCGCAGCGGCGCATCCACCTCGATGCCGATCACCTCAAGGCGAACGTGCACATCATCAAAATGGCGCAGGGCTCCAGCGATTTGTTATTTCGCGCCTGCGTGCGCGAACGCGTGGATGGCATCGTGATTGAAGGCACCGGCGGCGGCAATGTCAATGTGCCGTTTTACGAAGGCGCGTGTGCAGCGCTGGAGGCGGGCATACCCGTGATCGCCGGCCTGCGCCTGCCGTCGGGCGCGCCGCATCCGGGCAAGGGCTACAAGGGATCGTGGCAAAGCCTGATCGACAAGGGCGCGATTTCATCAGGGTATCTCAGCGGCATCAAGGCGCGCATCCTGTTGATGGTGGCGCTGGGGCACACCAGCGACCGCGCGCGGCTGCGCGAGATTTTTGCGCAGGCCGGTGGCGGCCCATGATTCCGCGCCTCTCCGGCGCGCGTCTGGTCGCCGTGGTGTGCGCAGCGCAGGTGCTGGTACAGCTCGGCGCTTATTTCTGGCCGGCGCTGCTGCCCGGTATGATGCCGCTGTGGGGGCTGAGCAACAGCGAGGCGGGCTGGATCACCGCGATGTTCTACGGCACTTACCTGCTGGCGGTGCCCATCCTCGTCACGCTCACCGATCGTATCGATGCGCGGTATGTTTATCTGTTCGGCGTCGGTTGCACGATCATCGCGCATCTGCTGTTCGGTCTGGTGGCGGAAGGCTTCTGGTCGGCGCTCGCGCTGCGCGGGTTGGCGGGCGTCGGCTGGGCTGGCACCTACATGACCGGCTTGAAGCTGCTGTCCGATCAGGTGGACAAAACACTGATGTCGCGCGCTACCGCCGGGCACGCCGCGAGCATCGGCATATCCGGCGGGGTGTCGTTTGCGTGCGCCGATTTGTTGAGCAACGCGTTTGGCTGGCAGTCGGCATTTGTCGTGGCCGCAGCGACGGCGATTATGGCGTGGCTGATCGTGGCGCTGCTGGTGCCGCGCCGCACGACGCCGTTGCCGCGTGCGGTGGACGGACAGGCGCTGTTTGATTTCAGGCCGGTGTTCCGCAACCGCTCGGCGATGGCCTATGCGATTGCCTATTGCATCCACACGCTGGAGATGAACGCGCTGCGCGGCTGGGGCGTGGCGTTTCTGGCGTATGTGGCGGTGAGTACGGGCACGCACGCGCTCTTCTCACCCACGTATGTGCTGACCGCGCTGGGCGTGATCGGCACCTTTGCCAGCGTGTTCGGCAACGAAGCCGCCATCCGCTGGGGCAGGATGAAGCTGATCACGCTGGCGATGCTGGCCTCGGTGGCGGTGAGCGGCAGCATCGGCTTTCTCGGCACGTTGTCGTATGCGCTGGCGGTGGCGCTGCTGCTGGTTTATGGTTTTGTGGTGTGGCTGGATTCATCATCGCTGACGGCGGGCGCGGCAGGCACCGCGGAGCCCTCGCGCCGCGGCGCGACGCTGGCGGTGCATTCGATGCTGGGCTACAGCGGGGGTTTTGTTGGCCCCTTGATGATCGGCTACACACTCGATCTCGCCGGCGGCATGTCGCGCACGGCGTGGGGCGTGTCGTTCGGGCTGGTGGCGGTGCTGATGCTGCTGGCGCTAATAGCGTTTCGCCTGATGCGGCCGCAGGAACTCGCAGGGGATCGCGGCACGCATTAATGTGAGAGCAACAACAGGTGCGTTGGCGGCGACCAGTCCTACTGAATCTTGATATTCAGCCGCTTCACCTGTTGCTCGATCTCGGCATATTCGCGTTTCATTGATACCCGGAGTTCCTCCGGCGTCATGCGCTCGGCGGGTCGACTGCCGTCGGCGGCGAGCCGTTGCGCCATCTGCGGCGTATGCATGCCTTCGGTCACCACGCGATTGATCGCTGCGAGGATCGGGCGTGGCATTCCCGCCGGGGCATACAGTGCGTAGCGATTGGTGATCTTGAAACCGGGATAACCCTGCTCGGCAACTGTCGGCAGGTACGGCAACGCTGCTATGCGCGTCAAACCCAGCGTCGCCAGGCCGCGCAGTTTGCCGCTTCTGATCGCACCGCTTGCGGCAATCGCACTGGCGCCCGCCAGATGAATCTCGTCACCCATGGCGCCGACGATGGCAGGCGCTGCCCTTATAGGGGACAAACAGCAATTTCGCGCCGGATAGCTGTGCCCACCATTCCATGCCCAGATGGACCGTGCCGCCCAGCCCCGCGCCTCCCGAGTAGCTCACGGTTTGTGTGGCCGAAAAGGCTACCAGCTCCTTCACCGACTTCACCGGCAACGTCGGGCCGGTGAGCAGGATATAAGGTTGCGCCGAAGTCGCGACGACAGGATCAAATGCCGTGAGCACGTCGAAGGGCACGCGCTTCATCGCACCCTGCAGCAGTACGGTTTCGCCCTGGCTGAGCAGCGTGTACCCGTCAGGCGCAGAGCGGGCGACTAATTCCGTCGCAATCACGCCATCGCCACCCGATCGGTTGTCGATGACGTCATTCTGGCCCAAACGATCAGGCAAAATCCGGCCTGCAATGCGCACCATCGCATCGCCGCCTGCGCCGGGCGCTACCGCCACGATGATGCGGATCGGACGATTCGGATCCGGCCGCTTTATCCTGCGCGACCGCCGCGCCGTTGCACGCGAACACGGCGGGCGTGAGCCAACCAGCCCATCTTCTGACGATGACTCGCATGGATACACCTCCTCCGAAAAGGAATGCGATGCTTTGCGTTGATGCCTGCAATGCTACACTTCCGCGCCTAAAGACAGGAGAGAAAACGCGTATGACAACCCGCCCACTGCCGCTAAACGGTTTTAAAGTGCTCGACCTCACCGCGCATCGCGCCGGACCGACGGCGGTGCGCCAGCTCGCCGACTGGGGTGCCGACGTAATCAAGATCGAAGAGCCCGGCGGTCCTGATGTCGATGCCACGGGCAGCCGGCGCAACGGACCGGACTTTCAGAATCTGCACCGCAACAAGCGCAGCCTGACGCTCAACCTCAAGTCGCCGGAAGGCAAAAAGATCTTTTTTGACCTGGCGAAGACCGCCGACGTGGTGGTGGAAAACTTCCGCTCCACGGTCAAGCACAAGCTCGGCGTCGACTACGAGTCGGTGAAGAAGATCAACCCGCGCATCGTCTACGGCAGCATTTCCGGCTTCGGGCAGGACGGTCCGTACGAGGGCCGGCCGGGTGTCGACCAGATTGCGCAGGGCATGGGCGGGCTGATGTCGATCACTGGCCACGCCGGCGGCGGCCCGGTGCGCGTCGGCATCGCTATCAACGACACCTCGTCCGGCCTGCTGCTCGCCAACGGGATTGTCCTTGCTCTGCTTGATCGCGAGCGCACCGGCGAAGGCCAATGGGTATTTACCTCGTTGATCGAGGCGCAGATCTACATGCTTGATTTTCAGGCGGCGCGCTACCTGATTCAAGGCGACGTTCCCGGGCAGGAGGGCAACAATCATCCGACCGGCACCGGCACCGGCATGTTCCAGACCGCCGACGGCTACATCAACATCGCGGCCGCGGGCGACAAGGTATGGAAGCGTTTCTGCGAAGCGGCGGGCATGGCCGACACGCTGACGCATGCCGATTACGCCACACCGGCGGCGCGCTCGAAGAACCGCAAGGCGCTCAATGCGCTGATGGTCGATGTCGTCCGCCGGCATCCCAACGCGTACTGGGTCGAGGCCATGGACAAGGCCGGCGTGCCGTGTGGCCCGATCAATACCATCGACAAGGTGTTCGCCGATCCGCAAGTGCAGCATCTCGGTATCGCAACGCCGATAGACCACCCGAAATACGGACCGCAAAAAGTGGTCGGCCAGCCGATCCACATGAGCCGTTATCCGCAGCCGGAAAAGCTCAAGCACACGCCCGAACCCGGCGAGCATACCGACGAGGTGCTCAACAGCCTTGGCTACGATCAGGCGGCGATCGCAGCGCTGCGCGCAAAGGGTGCGGTATGAGTCTGGCCCTCGCAGGTCTGCGCGTCATCGACATGACGCACAATCAGGCGGGGCCCGCGTGCGCGCAGATGCTGGGATTTCTGGGCGCCGATGTGATCAAGCTCGAAGAGCCGAAAGGCGGCGACATTGCGCGCGCACAGAACAACGATGAGCTTTTCTTCCTTGCGTTCAATTCCAACAAGCGTAGCCTGACGCTGAACCTGAAGACCGACGAAGCCAAGACGCATTTCAGGAAGATCATCGCGCAATCCGATGTGCTGATCGAGAACTTCGGGCCCGGCGCGCTGGATCGCATGGGCCTCGGCTGGAAAGATCTGCAGAAAATCAACCCGCGCCTGATCTACGCCACCATCAAGGGCTTCGGCACCTATGGCCCGCACGCGCACATGAAAAGCTTCGAGCCGATCGCGCAGGCAATGGGCGGCGCCATGTGCATCACCGGCTTTGCGGACGGACCGCCGACCTATAACTGGCCTTCGATCGGCGACAGCGGCACTGGCATGCATATGGCCATCGCCATACTCGCCGCGATCAACCAGCGCCACGCCACTGGGCGCGGCCAGCATGTCGAAGTCTCGATGCAGGAATCCGTGTTGAACCTGATTCGCATCAGCCTGCGCGAGCACCAGCGCACCGGCGTGCCCGTGCGCACCGGCAACCAGCTTGGCAAGACGGTGCCGGGCACGGCCTACCCGTGCGCGCCCGGCGGCGCCAACGACTGGGCATATATCTTTGCGCCGCCGCAGATGTGGCCCGCGGTATGCAAGGTGCTCGGGCGGCCCGAACTGGAACAGAACGCGCTGTTCAAAACGGCGAACGATCGCTGGACCAACCGCGCCGCGCTCGACGCCATCGTCACCGAGTGGACTTCCACCCGCACCAAGCACGAGGTGATGAAGCTGATGGGCGATGCCGGTGTTCCGGCTGGCGCTTGCCAGGACACCAGCGAGGTGCTCGCCGACCCGCACCTGAAGGCGCGCGACATGATTCTCGAAATGGATTATCCGCCGCGTGGCAAATTCACGACGATAGGCTGCCCGCTGAAGCTTTCCGATTCGCCCGCCAGCATCACCCGTCCACCCATGCTCGGCGAGCACACCGAGAGCGTGCTGGGCGAGTTGTGTGGCGTAGTGCCCGCGGACGTGAAGCGCTTGAAGCAGGAGGGTGTTGTTTGATGGCGCATTCGCTATCCAAACAAGTATTTGAAATTCCCCTTACCCAATCTATGGAGTAACCGATGGCAGACCTGCTGGAATCGATCGAAGACGGCGTAGCCGTCCTCACCCTGAATCGTCCCGATGCGCTGAACGCGCTGTCGATGGAAATTCGCAACGGGTTGCTCTCTGCCATGGCTCGCTACGCCGACGACAGCAATGTGCGCTGTATCGTCATCACCGGGGCAGGGCGCGCATTCTGCTCGGGTGGCGATGTCAAGGGCATGGGCGAGCACGCGGCGCGTGGCTATGAGGCGCGGGCGCGCGGCATCCAGTTCTCCAACACCATCCCAATGGCGATGCACAAGCACCCCAAGGTCATCATCGGCATGATCAACGGCGTGGCCGCCGGCGCGGGCATGAGCCTGTCGCTGGCCTGCGACCTGCGCATCGCCAGCAAGTCGGCGCGCTTCACCACCGCATTCCTGAAGATGGGCCTCTCCGGCGACTGGGGCGGCACCTGGACGCTGACGCGCCTGGTGGGCACTGCCAAGGCGCGCGAACTGTTCCTGCTGCCCGACATGGTTGGTGCGGAAGAAGCGCTGAAGATCGGCATCGTCAATCGCGTGGCGGAAGACGCCGATCTGCGTAGCGCCACGATGGAGATTGCGCGCCGCATTGCCGATATGCCGCCGGTCGCGGTGGCAGCCGTCAAGCGCAACCTGTTTGCCGCCGAGACTGAGAGCTTCGCGGTTACCTGCGACCATGAAGCCTTCAACCAGGCGCGCTGCTCGCAGACCGAGGATCACCTCGAAGCGGTCGCCGCCTTCAAGGAAAAGCGCAAGCCGGTGTTCAAGGGACGGTAGCGCTCGAAGCGTAGGTCAAGTGTGTTTGATTATGAGAAAGGTTCTAACCAAGGAGAACTGCCATGACGAAACTGTACTGGGCGAGCGGCACCTGCGCGCTGGCATCCCACATCGCGCTCGAAGAAGCCGGCGCGAAATACGAAACCGTGAAACTCGATTTCTCGCAGGGCGATCAACGCAAGCCCGAATACCTGAAAGTGAATCCGAAAGGCCGCGTGCCCGCGCTGATTACCGAGCGCGGCATCATCACCGAAACCCCGGCGATCCTGGCGTGGATCGCGCAGACCTATCCGCAGGCGAAGCTGGCGCCCGCTGATCCGTTCGAGTTTGCGGCGGCGCAGGCTTTCAACAGCTATTTGTGTTCCACCGTGCATCCGGCGCACGCGCACGGGCGGCGCGGCGCGCGCTGGTCGGACGATGCCGCAGCGCAAGCTACGATGGCGGCGAAAGTGCCGCAGAACATGGCCGACTGCTACACCCTGATCGAGAACGACTATCTGAAAGGCCCGTGGGTAATGGGGAATGCCTACAGCATCTGCGATCCGTATCTCTACACCATCAGCGGCTGGCTCGCGGGCGACAAGGTGGACATCGCGAAATTTCCCAAGGTGCACGATCACTTCAAGCGCATGAACGAACGCCCGGCGGTCAAAGCCGTGCTGGCGGGGCAAAAGGGATAGGCGGGCCGGATACGGCGGAACAGTCGGCCACATCGGTTCCGGGATGCGCAGCTACGCATCCCGGCTGAGAGAAGAGCCGTCTTAAAAAACCTGGAGAAATCATGAACTACAGGATATTCGCAATCGGGGTTTTGATGCTGATAGGTCTGCGTCACGCGCCCGTTGACGCCGCCGCGCCGTGCGGGGATTTGCAACGGCTGTCGCTGCGCGACGCAAGCGTGACGGGCGTGCAAAGTGTGGCAGCGGGCGCATACGCGCCCGAAGGTTTGCCTGCCGCGAGCGCGAAGCAAACGCGACAACTGCTGGAGCGGCTGCCCGCGTTTTGCCGTGTCATGGTTTCGGCGCGGCCAAGCAGCGACTCTGATATCCGGATTGAAATCTGGCTGCCGCTGTCGGGCTGGAACGGCAGGTTTCAGGCCGTCGGCGACGGCGGTCTCGCGGGCGTCATACCCGTGCCCGTGATGGCGGAGGCGCTGGCTGCAGGATACGCCACGTCCGGCACCGATACCGGCCACGTCGGCGGCAATGCCGACTTCATGCCCGGGCATCCCGAGAAGCTGCTGGATTTTGCGTACCGCTCGACACACGAAATGGCGGTGGCGGGCAAGGCCGTCATCGCAAGTTTCTACGGTAAACCGCCCGCGTGGTCTTACTACAACTCGTGCTCCGGCGGCGGACGCCACGGCATCACCAGCGCGCAACGCTACCCGGACGATTTTCAGGGCATCGTTGCCGGCGCGCCGTCATGGAATCAGGCGCGTCTGGATGCCGGCCGCATCGGCGTGAATCTGTTTGTCAATCGCGCGCCCGGCAGCCGCATACCCGACAGTAAATACCCGATGATTCACGCAGCGGTGATGCAGGCCTGCGATGCGCAGGACGGCGCAAAAGATGGCCTGATCGAAAACCCGCGCGCCTGCAAGTTTGATTACGCGTCACTGCTGTGCAAGGGCGACGATGGTCATTCGTGCCTGACCGCAGCGCAGGTTGAGTCTGCCAAGGTGATGACCTCGCCGTTTCGCGACAGCAAGACGGGCAGGGTGCTGCTGGAGCCGCATCTGCATCCGGGCAGCGAGTTATGGTGGGCGACGCTGGGCAGCCCCAAGCCGCTGCCCAACTCGCTTGCACGCGTTCGTAACTTTCACCTCAAGAATACGACGTGGGAGTTTCGCCTCGACACCATCGCCGGCGACATCGAGCGCGCGGCCAAAATGGATAACGGCCTGCTCGCCTCCGACAACTTCAATCTCAAGCCGTTTTTTGATCGTGGCGGCAAATTGCTGATGTGGCACGGCTGGGCCGATCCGCAAGTGCCCGCCGAAAACACCATTATCTATTACAACAATGTTGTATCGACGGTGGGCGAGGCAGCAAAAAACGCCATGACCTTGTTCATGATGCCGGGCGTGCTCCACTGCCGCGGAGGGCCCGGCCCCGACACCTTCGACAAAATGACTGCGATTACAAAATGGGTCGAGCAGGGAGAAAAGCCTGCGCGGATCATCGCGTCGCGCGTAAGCGGCGGAAAAGCGCCGCTTACGCGGCCGCTTTGCCCGTTTCCGCAGGTGGCAAAATACAAAAGCACCGGCGACATCAACGACGAAGCGAGTTTCGACTGCGTGATGGAGTCGGCAAGCACGCCTTCCTCCCGTTAAATCCGGACAGCAGTCGCGGGCCCCTGTAGCGCGGCAGGACGTCGTTGTTGCCACCGGACGGCACCTGCACCACAGGCGTATCGGCCTCACAGGAAACACCTGCGCCTTGGTATCGCAACAGATAGAACAAATAGTCAATAAAAACAAATACTTATAAACACTCACTTGGGTTCGGATTTGCGGCGCTATTCCTCGCGAGCTGCCCGCGCGTATGCAGCAGTGGCAGTGTGCAATTGCAGGCACAACTTGGTCACGGCACTTTTAAGTTGGTTGCTCTTGCAACCCACTGGCATAAGCGTAAGGAAACATCGACTCAGATAGACTATATTTTCGGCGTCTGCGCATCAGCAGTTCGCCACTGGCACTATGAAACAGGCTCTAAAGACCCAACGCAATCCAACCGTGAAAAGGAGTTTCAGATGAAAAAAATCATCGCAGGAGCATTCACAATGACGCTGGTTCTCGCCACATTTGCACCGCACGCCGCAGACATGAAAAAGAGCGGCAACACCATGCTGGTTCCCGCCAGCGATGTTAAGTGGAGCGATGTGCCCAATTTTCCGGGCGTAAAAATGGCGGTCCTTGATGGCGATCCCGCCAAGGGAGCGCATCATTCCATGCTCAAGTTCGCAGGCGGTTTCGCGGCACCCTTGCACCATCATTCGTCCGACCATTCCGGGACGGTAGTCGCCGGTACGCTCGTGCTTACCGTTGACGGCAAAGAAAATAGACTTCCGGCAGGGTCGTACTTCTCATTCAAGGGCAAGGGAAAACATATGACCAAGTGCGAAGCCGGGACCGACTGCATACTTTCCATGGATGTTCGCGGCAAATGGGATGTAGTTCCGGAAAAAACAGAGCCCGCCGCCAAGAAGAAGTAGTTGCTACGAAGTTATTTTGCCGCGAGGGCTTGAGGCTCGTTGTTAAACGTAACGTTGGCGCATCCGCTCAGATGGTCTGAATTGTCCGCCGTCGGCCAGTTGCAACTCCAAGCCTTCTGATCTCGCGGTTCGATGTGGGATTGACGCCTCCCGCCCTGCCGAGCCGGCTAGTAATACGTGCCGGGCGTCGAGCCGCCGTCGACGGCTATGCTCTGGCCCGTGATCGCCGATGCATGCGGCGAGGCGAGGAAGAGCACCATCGGCGCGATATCCTTCGGCTCGATCAAGCGGCCTATGGGGAACTGCTTGACGAAGCTCTTCTCGGCTTCTGCCTCGCTCACGCCAAGTTGTTTCGCCCGCGCGGCAAGGCGCTTCGGATAGCGATCGGTCTTGGTGAACGGCGGATGCACGGTATTCGCCGTGATGCCCTGCGATGCGACCGTAAGGCTGAATTGCTTGACGAAGGCGATGATCGACGAATTGCCGAGCGCGCTGGGCAGCGCGGTGGCGTTGGCAGTGCGCGCGGCGGTGCCGCCGATGCAGATGACGCGGCCGCGCCCTGATTTCCGCAGGTGCGGCAGTGCGGCGCGGCAGCAGCGCATGTAGGCGAGCGTCTTGCCCTGCAGGCGTTCCATCAGCCCGTCGTCGTCGAGCGTTTCGATATTGCCGCTCACTGCCGTCGATGCGTTGTTGACCAGTATGTCGAGTCCGCCGAAGGCATCGACCGCTGCCTGCACTGCGCCCGTACACCCCTCGGCGGTGAAAAGATCGACCGCAACGGCTTTTGCCTTGACGCCTTTTGCCGCGATCTTCGCTTCCGCCTCCGCGAGTGCCGCCTTGTCGCGGCCGCAGATGGCGACATTCGCACCTTCTTCCGCGAATGCCAGTGCGATGCCGAGGCCCACGCCGCGGTTGCCGCCGGTGACCAGTACCGATTTGCCTTTCAGATCGAGATTCATGTTACGTACTCTCCTGTTGTTGTTTCCGTCCTTGGTTGTTCTACTCAAACCCGTACACTTTGCGCGCGGCCAGTATGTCCTGCCTGGTCGCGATGAATCGAGGCCCCCTGCTGGCCTTGGGGATTCCAAGTCGCCTGAAATCCACCTGCATTTCGGCTGTCTTGATCAGCGCCGCGTGCGTGTCCAGAACGGGCACGCCGTCGACATGCTTTATATCGTGTTCCTGCAGGAAAATGCTGGTCGCGGCGAAATCCGTGATCAGCATTTCCGCGCCCTGGTCGATTGCCACTCGTGCGGCGGTCTTGAATTCATCGATGAACGGCTGGGGATTTTTTTCGAACAGCGTGAGCAAATCCGTCATGGTGTAGCCCAGATGACCCATATGCGCCCCCGGCAGACAAAGGTGCCCCATGCCGTAGCGTTCGACGATGGCCCGGGTGGTGAAGACCGACCATTCATCGTAGGCAATGACGGCCCACTTGCGCGCGACCAAGCTGGCAAAGTGGTACGAAGCCTCGCCGGCAAATACCACCGGAATATCCACTGCCTCGCGCAGCTCAGAATGACCCAGATCGCGCAGGCCCGCGAGGACGAATGCATCAAACCCATCGCGCTCTGCCTGTATCGCGTTCTCGATGACCTGCCCGATGTGCATGTACTGGACGTAGTCAGAGAAAATCATTTTCGGCCCGCGCATCTCCACTGCCGCGACGTGAATCTCGGTGTCCGGGCGCGCCACGCGCGCAAGGTGCCTGTGGCACTGCTCATCGAAATAGCGCCACTTTGCATCAACCGTGGAACTGGGGCTGAAGGTTTGAAACCAGATTTTCATCTTATTTATCTCCGTTGGGCTCGACAGACAGACCGTTTTTATTGAAATTTTTGGAGAGGCCGACCGATATTGCTGGCTAGAGTAACATCGCGGTTTGCTGATCTACAAGCTGCGCAGTGTGGAATCACTTTGATGAAAATGTCCGTTTCGGGAATTTGATATGCCTTCATTGCTTCGTGCGTTTGCTGCATTTTCCGTGGCGTCGATGTCCGCCGGCGTGGCAGCGCAGGATTACCCGGTACGCCCCATCCGCATCGTTGTCGCGCAGGCGCCGGCCTCCGGCCCCGATCTCACGGCACGCGCCATCGCGCAAAAACTCACTGAGTCGTGGGGCCAGCAAGTCGTCGTTGAAAATCGCGCCGGCGCCAACGGCATTATCGGCGGAGATCTGGTGGCGAAATCCAAGCCTGATGGCTATACCATGCTGCTGGGCGTGGGCAGCGCGATCGTGATCAATCCATTCGTTTACAAAAATCTGCCGTTTGATCCGCTGCGCGACCTGGCGCCGGTTACACAAATTTTTGCCAACACCTTCGGGCTGATCGTCACGCCCACGTTACCGGTTGCCTCGGTCAAAGAACTGGTAACGCTGGCGAAAGCGCGTCCAAATCAACTGACCTACGGTTCCGCCGGGCTTGGCAATACCACCCATCTCGGCGCGGAATTGTTCGCGGCGGCCAGCGGTGTCAAATTGCTGCACGTTCCCTACAAAGGCACGACGCCGGCGCAGACCGATCTGATGAGCGGGCACATCTCGCTGATGTTCGTCACCACGCAAGGCGTGGCACCACACATCGCCAGCGGCAAGATACGCATACTGGCGACGTGCGGCACCAAGCGCTCGGCGGCATTTCCAGCAGTGCCTACGCTGGTAGAGTCCGGCTATCCGGGCGTCGCGTTCGCCGGCTGGAATGGTTTGCTGGCGCCATCTGGAACGCCTGCGGAAATCATCAACAAGGTGTCGAGGGAAGTAGGGCGCCATCTCGCCGTGCCGGAATACCGTGAGCGCATGGCCAGCCTTGGCGCGGATCCCTCACCGAATACGCCCGAGGCGTTTGCATCCCTGATCAAGGTGGAAGCGCAGATGTGGTCCAGGCTGATACGCACCCTCGGATTGGAGCACAGCCAGTAAGCCGCAAGCTGAAATGCGTTGTAACACGCTTGCCATACCGCCAACTACCGCACAATCAATTGCAGCGCGGTTCGTTGCTAAACGTAACGTTGGCTCATCCGCTCGGATGGTCTGAATTGTCCGCTATCGACCGAGGCCGTGTGAAAACTGAAATTCAGCGTGCTTGAATTTAGTATGGTCGACGTGCCGCAGCGAAATTCGAATTGGTTTACTGGAAATATCGCGGGGTTTGGCGACGAAACACGATTGGCTATCCCG